>JAJZPR010000004.1 GCA_021847835.1 Pseudomonadota bacterium | reverse complement strand
TCCCTGATCCCTGATCCCTGATCCCTGATCCCTGATCCCTGATCCCTGATCCCTGATCCCTGATCCCTGATCCCTGATCCCTGATCCCTGATCCCTGATCCCTGATCCCTGATCCCTGATCCCTGATGTACACCACACTGATATCCACGCAGGAACTGGCGACCCATCTGGGTGACCCCAACTGGGTCATCTTCGACTGCCGGTTCACGCTGACCGATCCCGAAGGCGGGCGCCAGGCCTACGAGGCAGGCCACATTCCGGGCGCGCGCTACGTGCATCTGGACGATGACCTCGCCAGCCCCATGGGTCCCAATAGCGGCCGCCATCCCCTGCCCGACCCCAAGGCGCTGACGGAAAAGCTCTGCAAATGGGGCGTGGGCATCAACCGCCAGGTCGTGGTGTACGACGACAGCTACGGCTCCATGGCCGCGCGCATGTGGTGGCTGCTGCGCTGGCTGGGGCACCCGGACGTGGCGCTGCTGGACGGCGGCTACCCCAAGTGGCTGCGTGAGAAGCGCCCCATCGCCAAGGAAGCGCCGGTGGACATCCACAGCGCCTCCTGCGCCTGCCTGCCCGAGCGCAGCCAGTGGGCTTCCGCCGAGGAAGTCATGCAGGCCATGGCCGATGGCAGAACCCGCCTGATCGACGCGCGCCCCGACCGTCGTTTTTCGGGCGAATACGAACCCTTCGACCCGGTAGCCGGCCATATCCCGGGCTCGATCAACTGGCCATTCGAGGAAAATCTCGACATCGATGGCACCATGCTGCCGCCGGAAGCCTTGCGCGAACAATACCAGGCACTGCTGAAAGGCGCCGCGCCGCACGAAGTCATCCATCTTTGCGGCTCCGGCGTCACTGCCTGCCTCAACGTGCTGGCCATGGAAGCGGCCGGGCTGTCCGGCTCGCGCCTCTACCCCGGTTCGTGGAGCGAATGGATCACCGATCCCTCGCGCCCGATTGCCACAGGAGAATGATATGAGCGGCATACGCGTCAAAACCAGCTGGTTCCGTGAAGGCGAAGACGGCCACGGTCCGGAAGAGCAAGCCTCGGCCATCGCCGTCACCATCTGGAAGCTGGCGGACAAGGCGGTGATCAACCTGTCCAACGCCGACTACGACATCATCACGCCGCAGCGCGGCTTCACCCTGCTCGCCGAGCTCATCGCCTACATGGTGCACATGGTCGACCGCATGGTGCACGGCCGCATCCACGACGAGGAGCGCGCCGAACTGATCGGCGCTTTGGGCGTGAAAATGGCCGAGATCCTGGAAGACAACATTCATACCGTTGTCGGCGATCACGACCACCCCTACGTCGAAGCCATCCTCAACAAGTTCAACCAGCGCTGGACCGATTACGCCGGTTTCGATTTCGATCCGGAAAATCCCAATTTCACGGTCAAGCGCTACCTCGCCAACTGCATCCGCGATGTGATGGAAGCGCGCGACCAGTCCTGGATCGCCGACCAGATCATCGAGATTGAGGCGCCCGCCTTCATCGGCCCGATCAAGAAACAGGTCGAGGCGTTTTACCCCAAACACGAGGATCGATCTTGATTTCCGCAAACAGCCCATTCCACCCCGACAATGGCCCCGCCTACCAGTTCTGGCGCGAGGCCAAGCTGCGCGACTATCCTGAACGACTGGAGGAGCTGGTGGTGGAAGTCGCCGACCCCAAGGCGCTGACCTCAGCCGAACACGCCGCCCTGCTCGCGCGCTGCCGCAAGGCCAACATGGCAGTCTACGCGGGGCCCGACCTCGGCGAGGACAAGGACATTCCGCGCCTGATGGGCCGGCAGTTCGGCCTCGAACGCCTGGACGCCAACCCGATGGCGGACGAGGACGACATCACCACCCTGACCGTGGCGGGTAACGGCGAGAAAAAAGGCGAATTCATCCCCTACACCGACCGTCCCATCCGCTGGCACACCGACGGCTACTACAATCGGCCGGAGCGGCAGATACTCGGCTTGATACTGCATTGCGCCGCCCCCGCTCATGACGGCGGCGTCAATGCGCTGCTCGACCATGAAATACTCTACATGCTGCTGCGCGACGAAAACCCGGAGCACATTCGCGCGCTGATGCAGGAAGACGCCATGTCCATTCCGCCGCGCACGGACGAGAGCGGTATCGCCCGCCCGGAGGAAACCGGGCCGGTATTCTCCACCCTGCCCGGCGGCCAGCTGCACATGCGCTACACCGCGCGTACGCGCTCGATCTCCTGGAAACAGGATGCCGCCACCCTGGCCGCGGTCGCCGCCATCGAGAAGTTTCTGGGCCAGGACCTGCCCTGGAAATTCCAGCACAAACTGGAGGCCGGCATGGGCCTGCTGTGCAACAACGTGCTGCACGATAGAACAGGTTTTGTCGACACGCCCGAGCACAAGCGCATCATGTACCGGGCGCGCTATTACGACCGCATCGGCCAGACCTGACGCCTCGGCCACATTGCCGCAATGCCCCAGCAGCTCGCCCTCTCCCGCGCCGCCAGACTGATCGGCGTTTCGCGCGCGGCGCTGCAAAAGCGCATCAAGGACGGCGGCCTGCACTCCTTCGACGGCACCATCTCGACCGAAGAACTGCTCCGGCTCTATCCCGATCTCGATCTGGAAGACAGCGGCCTGTTCGAGCAGACACGCAAGATCAAGGAGGAAGCCTTCCGCCGCCGCATCATGGACCGCACCCTGCCGGCCAAGGAAGTGCTGGCCGAACGCCTGTTCGAGCAGGGCATGGAACTCAACGACCTCAGGCAACACCTGCAGCGCTATCACACGCTCGTGGTCGGCCTGCAAAGCCGCATCCGGGAACTCTCCGGGAATTCGCCTGCCGGCGGAGTCGCGCTCGATCAGCTGGACCAATGGCTGGAACGCGAACTGCGCCATGTGCTGGGTGAAGAACAGAAACCCGATTCGCTGGCGGTGATGGATGCTATGCTCAAGGTCATGTCCGCCCACGTCAGCTTGCAGCCCTCCGGACGGGATTTTTTCGTCGAAGGCAACGACACCCTGCTCGAAGCCGCGCTCAAGGCCGGCCTTGCGCTCAACTACGGATGCAGCAGCGGCAATTGCGGCTTGTGCAAGGCGCGGGTCATCTCCGGCCAGGTCATGAAGACCCGGCACTACGACTACGTGCTGTCCGACCCGGAAAAGCAGCAGGGCTATACCCTGATGTGCTGCCACACGGCAGTGAGCGACGTGGTGCTGGAAGCGCTGGAAGCAAAATCGGCGAGCGACATCCCCAAGCAGCAATTGACCGCGCGCGTGAAAGCGGTCACGCAGCTGAGCGACAGCATGATGATGCTGCACCTGCGGACGCCGCGCAGCCACCGCCTGCGCTTCCTGGCCGGGCAAAGCGCCACGCTGGGGCATGCCGGGGCGGGCTCGGCGGAATTTCCCATCGCCAGCTGCCCCTGCAACGACCGCGACCTGCAGTTCCATGTCGAGCGCGGGCTGGGCGGCGCCTTCGGCGAGCGGGTATGGAACGGCATGAAGCCCGGCGAGAACGTCACCGTCTACGGCCCCTGGGGCGACTACATCCTCAACGAAGACACCCAGAACAACGTGATCTTCGTCGCTTTCGACCGCGGCTTTGCCCCCATCAAGAGCCTGCTCGAGCACAGCATGGCGCGCGAATCGAACGAGGAAATGGGACTGGTTTGGGGCACCTCCACGCCGGACGGCCATTACATGAACAACCTGTGCCGCGCCTGGACCGATGCCCTGGAAAACTTCCGCTATCTGCCGGTTTTCATGGCAGGCCGGGACTCGGCCGAAGCCGCCGCTGCCGACGTGGTGGACAGACTACTGGCGGAATTCCCCAAGACGCGGCAGGCCGATTTGTATCTGGCCGGCCCCGAAATCTACATCGCACCTGCCATGGCGCAACTGCTCGCGGCAGGATTCCCCAAATCCCGACTCACCGCGATGGCGGTGTAACTTTACCCTTAAGGAACAGCCATGTCAGACGACAAAATCAAGGAACTCGCCGCAAAGGAAATGAGCGTGGAGCAGCGCATCCTGCGCGCCATGCGCAAGACCCTGGCCAGCGTGGTGCGCGACGCCACCCCGCGCCCCGGCACCTCGGGCTTTTTGTCCGACGACACAGTGGAGCAGATCAAGTCCTGCTTCGAGCTGATCGCCACGCGCGAGCGCGAACTGGGCGATGCGCTGGGGCTCGCAGAATCCAGGCCGGTTTATCCGGATCAGGAACAGCCGATGAAAACCGTCCAGGTCTCGCGCAAGAAGCCCGACAGCACCACGCATTAAGCAGTGCCGCTGGCGGACTCCCTGAACAGCATATCGAATCCCACCCTCAGCCAGGATTCGTGTTTTTCCATGATGTCGCGCAGCTTCAGGCGATAGCGTGTGCCGTCATCCTGCCGCATGAACAGCTCGCGCCCCGGCAGATAGGCAGCCTGCGGCAACAGCAGGTTGCTGATCGCGCCCTGGCTTGCGCCGGTCAGGGGCAGGAAGAGCGCGGCAGCCGTTTCCTTGCCGGAGTCGCCGCTTTCCCATTCGATGTCCACGCGTCTGGGATATTTGCTCAGCACCTCGGCACCAAGCAGGTACTGGTCGCCCTCCACTGCCGTCCAGCGCACCGCCAGCAACTGCCAGGGGCTCTGGCCGTCATCGCGGTCGATGGCCAGCAGGCTGCCCGGCTGAAGCTCCCGCCCCTCTTTCAGCACGAAACCGGCGCCTTTTCCGCTCTCGTCGCGCAGGATGATGAGTTCGGCATGCGGCGTCATTTCGCGCGGCCGGGAAAAAACCGCGAGCACCGCCTCCGCCCCGAACACGGCGCGAACCTCGCCAAACTGCTGCATGCGCGGACCGCCACGGCTCGACCCCTGGCGTCCGATCACTCTGGCGAGTTTTCTGCAAACCGCGGCTTTTACCGTGTCCGGTGACTGGCTTGCACGCTGTTCGAGCTCGTTGAGCACACCGCGCAGATCCAGATAACGCAGTCGCCCGCCGGGCACCCAGCGATCATCGATGCTTTCCAGCCCGGCCGACGCGGCCAGATCGAGGATGTGCGAATGGCGGCCGTGCCGCAGCCCGGATTCCGGATAGGGCAGCTCGCGAAGGCTGTCGAGCATTTCCATGACCGGCCGAATTTCGGCAGGGCCGAATGCATAGGGATTCGCAAGATCGAACAGGAGCATCGCCACATACTCGCGCGCGCAGCTGGTTTCCCTGCCCTCGATCGTCACCGCATCACGCGTCATGCCCGCGCTTTCCGCAGCGCGATAGATTTTGTGCAGGCGCCGCCACGCGGATTCCGGCGGGCGCTGGCCGCGAAGATACTCCCAGCGCATGGCCATCGAAATATTGCGCAGGCTCCTGACGACAATTTCGCCAGCCAATGCCGAGAGCTTTCCCGCGTCGCCGTTCCTGAGCACCAGATTCAGGAACGGCAGGTAGGCAACCACCAGCTGGCCCCAGAACAAATGGCACTCGCGCCACAGGGTTTGCCTGGCCACGTCGTTGTCCTCATGGCTTTTGAGGTATTGGGCGACCAGCCTGTCCTGCAGCGGCAAACCGGCCGCTTCCATCTCCATCAGCACCCTGATGCGGATGCACGCATCGCCGCGCGTATCGCCGTTGTAGCGTTCCAGGCCCTCCACCAGCGCGTGATGGGCATCGTAATCCGAGGAGGCTGGAAGACTCTGCAGCCACTTCCGGGCCGTTTTCACAGAGGCAAAAGGCGTGCCGCGCTGACGCTCGATTCCCATCGCTAGCGACTTGATCTTTTCCAGTAAGCCCATCATTCCCTATGCGAGCCGATTAAATGTGTAAACGACCAAGGCGCCGGCCCATGGCAATGGGCAATCGACGCCGATTGCGGCAAACCGTACAATACGCACCCCAGCCCCGCATGGATATTACCCCACGGGGAAAGCAAACCGCATGGAACAAAAGCATTACGGAAGCAAAGCCTGCAGACTGAAATGCTTTGAATAAGGAAGCGTGGCAGAGTGGTTGAATGCACCGGTCTTGGCGCCAAGGCGCGTAAGCGACTGCGCTAGTGCAGGCTAACTTGCGATAGCAAGTTAAGCCGCGAAGCGGCGGCCGGAGCTAAAACCGGCAGGTCGATATATTTTGGAAGCGTGGCAGAGTGGTTGAATGCACCGGTCTTGGCGCCAGCCTCGCGAAGCGAGGTGCGCTAGCGAAGACTAACCTTCAGGTTAGTCGGAGCTAAAACCAGCATAGTTTTAGAAGGAAGCGTGGCCGAGTGGTTTAAGGCACTGGTCTTGAAAACCAGCAACGGGCAACCGTTCGTGAGTTCGAATCTCACCGCTTCCGCCAACATTTTTTGTGAACCAACTGCCGGTTTCGGCGTAGCCAAAACCCATTCCGGACAGCGGTTCGCGATGAGAAAATCTCGCCGCTTCCGCCAATTACAATGTCAATCCTACACACCCTCACCCCCGCCAACCACAACCGCGACAGCGCGAGCATGAGCTACGTCTACCCCGTGGTATCGCGGCGGGCGGGCGGCGTGTCGGTGGGCATCAATCTCAACCCCAACAATGCCTGCAACTGGGCCTGCATCTACTGCCAGGTGCCCAATCTCACGCGCGGCGCGGCGCCGGCAATCGATCTGGCGCTGCTGGAAACCGAACTGCGCGCCATGCTCGCCGACATCCTGCTGGGTGATTTCATGCAGACCCGTGTGCCGGAAGGCGCGCGCCGGCTGAACGACATCGCGCTCTCGGGCAACGGCGAGCCGACCAGTTCAAAAGAATTTCCCCAGGTGATCGACCTCATCGGCCGGGTCATGGCGGATTTCGGCCTCACCGGCAAGATCAGGCTGGTGCTGATCACCAACGGCAGCCTGGTCGACCGCCCGCGCGTGCAGGAAGGCCTGAAAAAAATGGCGGCGTTGAACGGCGAAGTCTGGTTCAAGCTGGACAGCGCCACGGCTACCGGGCTGCGCCGCGTCAACCAGACCCGCACCCCGCCCGGGAAGCATTTCGAGCGGCTGAAACTTGCCGCTTCCCTGTGCCCGACCTGGATCCAGACCTGCGTGTTCGCCCTCGACGGCGCGCCGCCCGGCGAAACCGAGCAGTCAGCCTATCTGGCCATGATTCGCCGCATCAGGCAGGAACGGGTGCCGGTGCAGGGCGTGCTGCTCTACGGCCTGGCGCGCCCTTCGATGCAGCCGGAAGCCCCGCGCCTGTCCGCATTGCCCGCGGCATGGATGGAGAACTGGGCCGGGGCTATCCGAAAAACCGGATTAACCGTTAAATTGACGCCATGATTTACGGCATCGGGGTGGATTTGGTGAAAGTGGCGCGGCTGGAAAAGGGCCTGTCACGTTTCGGCATGCATTACGCCGACCGCCTGCTCGCGCCCGAGGAACACCAAGAATTTTTCGCCGCCACCGAGCCCGCGCGCTTCCTGGCCAAGCGCTTCGCTGCCAAGGAGGCGTTCGCCAAGGCAGCCGGCACCGGCCTGCGCCCGCCCCTGCAACTGCGCAGCCTGGCCGTCACGCATACGCCGCTTGGCCAGCCCGGCCTGAGCTTCCATCCCGAACTGGCGGCCTGGCTGCGTCAGCGCGGCATCGTTGGCCACCATCTTTCCCTGAGCGATGAGCGGGAATACGTCATCGCCTATGTCGTGCTGGAGAAAGCCTGATGCCGGGATCAATGGAGGTCATGCAAGCATGACACTGGGCCCCCTGATGCTGGACGTGCGCGGCACCGCGCTCAGCGACGACGACCGCAGGCGCCTGTCGCATCCGCTGGTGGGCGGGGTCATCCTGTTCGCGCGCAATTACGAAAACCCGGCGCAACTGGCGAGCCTCACCGCCGACATCCGCGCGCTCAAGTCCCCGCCGCTGCTGATCGCCGCGGATCAGGAAGGCGGGCGCGTGCAGCGTTTCCGCGAAGGCTTCACGCGGCTGCCGCCGATGCGCGCGCTGGGCCGGATTTACGACGCGCATCCGCACCAGGCGAAAACGCTCGCGCGGGAAGCCGGCTACGTCATGGCCGCCGAACTGCGCGCGCACGGCGTGGACCTGAGCTTCGCCCCGGTGCTCGACCTCGATTACGGCGTTTCCGGCGTCATCGGCGACCGTGCCTTCCACGGCGACCCGCAGGTGGTCATCGAGCTTTCCCATGCGCTCATGCTCGGCATGAAGGACGCCGGCATGGCGGCCTGCGGCAAGCACTTCCCGGGGCATGGCTGCATCGCCGCCGACTCGCATGTCGCGATTCCCGTGGACGAGCGCGACTACGCAGACATCGCCCTGCACGACCTGCTGCCCTTCAAGGCCCTGGTCGACATGGGCCTGGCCGCGATCATGCCGGCGCATGTGATCTACCCGAAAATCGATGCCGCGCCTGCGGGATTCTCGCGTCTCTGGCTGCAAAAAGTGCTGCGCGGCGAACTGGGTTTCCAGGGCATGATCTTCAGCGACGACCTCACCATGGAAGGCGCGGCGGTGGCCGGCGACATCGTTGCCCGCGTGCGCGCCGCGCTCGAAGCCGGCTGCGACATGGCGCTGATCTGCAACCGCCCCGAGCTTGCCGACGAAGTGCTGGCAAACCTCGATTTGGAATGGTCGGCCGCCAGCCGCGCGCGGCTGGCAAGGCTGCACGGCGAACCGCGCGCCCTGTCGATGACGGAACTGCTGGAACAGACCGCCTACATCCGGTCGCGCCACGCCATCGCCGCCCTGGGCATGGAAAGCGGCGATCTGGCGCTGGGCCCCGATCCCACCGACCGCTCCGAACGATGCGGCGGGACGCCCACATGAGCCATTACCACGACCATTCCGGCGACAACGTCGGGCATTACCACCCGCATAGCCACGGCCACCGCACCTTCGGCTGGGCGCTGCTGTTCACGCTAGGTTTTGCCGCGGTCGAGGCCGTCGTCGGCGTGGCGGCCAACTCGCTCGCGCTGGTGGCCGATGCCGGCCACATGCTGACCGACAGCCTGTCGCTCGCGCTGGCGGCATTTGCCGCCTGGCTGGCGCGCCGCCCGCCATCGGCGAGCCATTCCTACGGCCTCGCGCGCGCCGAAGTCGTCGCCGCGCTCGTCAACAGCCTGCTCATGCTCGCGCTGGTGGCCTTCATCGTGTCCGAGGCCTGGCAGCGCTTCTCCCAGCCGCGTGAAGTCCAGGGCACCATGGTGTTCGCGGTGGCGGCGATCGGCCTTGGCGTCAACCTCGCCGTGGGCTGGCTGCTGATGAAGGGAGAGGAAAGCCTGAACCGCAGCGCGGCGCTCTTGCACGTGGCCGGCGATGCGCTGGGCTCGGTCGCCGCGCTGACGGCGGGCCTCGTCATCATCTTCACCGGCTGGACGCCGATCGACCCCATCCTCTCGGTGGTGATCTCCCTGCTGATCCTGGTTTCCACGCTCAACCTGCTGCGCCAGTCGCTGCACGTGCTCATGGAAGGCGTGCCTTCCCATATCGAGCTGAATACCGTGGGCAACCGGATGGCGCAGATCGAGCACGTCGCCCGCGTCCACGACCTGCACATCTGGACGCTGGCCAGCGGGCAGATCGCATTGTCCGCGCACCTGGACGTGAAGGACATGAGCCACTGGCCGCAGATCCTGGCAGGCGCGCAAACCCTGCTGCAAAAGGAGTTCGGCATCGGCCACATCACCCTGCAGCCCGAAATCATTTCGCCCCGGCCCGTCACCCTGCATGCCCAACGACCCGATGACCGCCACGGCCACACTCACTGACTGCCGGGATTGCCCGCGCCTGGCCGGCTTTCTCGATCGGGTCAAGGCGGACAACCCCGCCTACTACTGCAGACCGGTGCACCCGTTCGGCGCAGACAACCCCCGCCTGCTGATCGTCGGCCTGGCGCCAGGCTTGCACGGCGCCAACCGCAGCGGACGGCCTTTCACCGGCGATTACGCCGGCATCCTGCTGTACGAAACCCTCCATCAATTCGGTTTCGCCAGCCGTCCGGTGTCCGTATCCGCCGACGATGGCCTCGAACTCATCAACTGCCGCATCACCAACGCGGTCAAATGCCTGCCGCCCGCGAACAAACCGGAGACCGCCGAAATCAAACAGTGCAACCGCCATCTCAAGGCGGAGCTTGCGGCCCTGCCGTCCGGAACCGCGGTGCTCGCGCTGGGCAATATCGCCCATGCCGCCGTGCTGATGGCCCTGGGGCTGAAGGCCAAGGCCCACGCCTTCGGCCACGGCGCCGTGCACGAAACAGCAGCCGGACTGCGGCTGTACGACTCCTACCACTGCTCCCGCTACAATACCCAGACCAGGCGCCTCACGCCGGAAATGTTCCAGGCCGTGTTCGCGCGCATTCACCAAGATCTGGGGAACTGACCATGCCAGTCGTTAGCATCAAGCTCGCCGGAAAACTTTCACGCGAGCAGAAAAAGGCGATCGCCGAGGAAATCACCGCCACGCTGGAAAAGCATGCCGACAAGCCGGCGCGCTACACCTACATCTCCTTCGAGGAACTGCCGGACGAGAACTGGGCGATTGCGGGCGTGCTGCTGGACGAAGATGAATGAACCAGGATTTGCAGAAGACCCTTTGGGCAGCTGCCGACAAGCTGCGCTCGAACATGGACGCGGCGGAATACAAGCACGTCGTCCTGGGCCTCATCTTCCTGAAATACATTTCCGACGCCTTCGACGAGCGCCGGGAAGACCTCAAGGCCGCGTTCTCCGAGCCGGGCAATGATTTGTATATCGGCGACGACGCGCAGATTCCCGCCATGCTGGAGGACCGCGACTTCTACACCATGGCCAACGTCTTCTGGGTGCCGGGGTCGGCTCGCTGGGAGGCCATCCGCAACCAGGCCAAGCAAGCGGACATCGGCAAGCGCATCGACGACGCCCTCATCTCCATCGAGCAGGACAACGCCCGCTTGAAGGGCATCCTGGACAAACGCTTTGCACGCACCCAACTGGAACCCGGCCGCCTGGGCGAGCTCATCGACCTGATTTCCTCCATCGGCTTCGGCGCCAAGGACAAGGCGAAAGACACCCTGGGCGAGGTCTACGAATACTTCCTCGGCCAGTTCGCCAGCGCCGAGGGCAAGAAGGGTGGCCAGTTCTACACCCCCGCCTCGGTGGTCAAGGTGCTGGTGGAAGTGCTCTCGCCCCACAAAGGCAAGGTCTACGACCCATGCTGCGGTTCCGGCGGCATGTTCGTCCAGTCGGAAAAGTTCGTGGAAAGCCACGGCGGCAAGTTCGGCGACCTCTCCATCTACGGCCAGGAAGCCAACCCCACCACCTGGCGTCTGGTGGCCATGAACCTGGCCATCCGGGGCATGGACTTCAACCTGGGCAGGGAGCCCGCCGACACCTTCCACCGCAACCAGCACCCGGACCTGAAGGCCGATTACATCCTCGCCAATCCGCCCTTCAACATCTCCGACTGGGGCGGCGACAAGCTCGCCTCCGACCCCCGCTGGGTGCATGGCACGCCGCCCGCCGGCAACGCCAACTACGCCTGGCTGCAACACATCCTCTGGCATCTGAAACCGAGCGGCCAGGCCGGCGTGGTGCTGGCCAACGGCTCCATGTCCTCCAACCAGAACAACGAAGGCGCCATCCGCAAGGCCATGGTGGAAGCCGACGTGGTGGAAGTCATGGTCGCCCTGCCGCCCCAGCTCTTCTTCAACACCCAGATACCCGCCTGCCTCTGGTTCCTGACCAAGGACAAGACCCGCAACGGCCGCGACCGGCGCGGCGAGTTCCTGTTCATCGACGCCCGCAAGCTGGGGCGCATGCAAGGCCGGGTGTTCCGCGTGTTCGACGACGAGGACATCGAAAAGATTGCCAACGCCGTGCATGCCTGGCGACAGGATGGCGAGACCACCGAGGTCTACACCGACGTGCCCGGCTTCTGCCGCGCCGTAAAGCTGGCCGAAATCGCCGAGCATGGCTACGTGCTCACGCCGGGCCGCTATGTGGGTGCCGAGGAGGCCGAGGACGACGACGAGGCCTTCGCCGACAAGATGGAGCGGCTCACCGCTCAGCTTGCCGAGCAGATGGAAAAGGGGCAGGAACTGGATGCGGTGATACGGGAGCGGCTGGGGAGGTTGGGGTATGCCGTCTGAATGGCGCGAAACCACATGGGGTGAGCTGGCCACGCTTGAGTATGGCAAGTCACTGCGGGGCTACAGCGATGCTGTAGGCGCATATCGCGTGTTTGGGACCAATGGACCGATTGGCTGGCACACAGAGCCGCTTTGTCCGTTTCCAAGTGTTGTGATTGGAAGGAAAGGCGCTTATCGCGGTGTGCACTTTTCACCGACACCTTTTTTTGTCATTGACACCGCGTTTTACCTCAAGCCCAAGGTCGAGCTAGACATCAGATGGGCCTACTACCAGCTGTTAACACAAGACATCAATGGAATGGATAGCGGTTCGGCTATTCCATCTACGAGCCGAGAGGAGTTCTACAAGCTACCTGCCGTAGTTCCTCCAACGGAAATGCAGCGGGAAATAGCGGCAACGCTTACCGCGTTTGACGACAAAATCGCCCTCCTGCGCGAAACCAACGCCACCCTCGAAGCCATCGCCCAGGCCCTGTTCAAGTCGTGGTTCGTGGATTTCGACCCCGTGCGGGCCAAGGCCGAAGGCCGCGATCCCGAAGGAGTGCCGCCCGAAGTGGCCGATCTGTTCCCGAGCGCGTTCGAGGATTCGGAGTTGGGGGAGATTCCGAAGGGGTGGGCAGTCCGCTCTCTGGACTCTTTCGCCACCTATCTCAATGGGTTGGCACTGCAAAAATATCCCCCCAAAAGTGATGATAGTTTCCTGCCCGTTATCAAGATTGCCCAACTGCGAGCAGGCAACACTCTTGGAGCCGATCGAGCAAGCGCGCAACTGAAGCCTGAATACATAGTTCATGATGGAGACATTCTCTTCTCCTGGTCTGGTTCGCTGGAAGTCGAAATCTGGTGCGGTGGCGATGGTGCGCTCAACCAGCACTTGTTCAAGGTGGCGTCAGGCGAGATGCCGAAATGGTTCTACTACTTGGCCACGCGACATTTCCTCCCATCGTTTCGTGAAACTGCCGCCCACAAGGCTACGACGATGGGCCACATTCAGAGAAAGCACCTCACAGAATCGCGCTTGGCGCTGCCGCCTGCGGAGGTTCTTGCTGCTCTGTCGGAATTTGTCGGTCCAATCGTTGAGAAACGGATAACCAATGCTTTGCAGGCCCGGGAATTGGGCACTCTCCGCGACACCCTCCTCCCTCGCCTGATATCTGGCAAGCTCCGTATCCCCCAGATACAAGAAACCGTCGAGGTCGAGGAGGCCATCGCATGAAGCCTCTCAAGCCGTGGCTATCCTTTCCCGACCAGCTGCAGCAGTTGAAAGACCGTGGCCTGGGGGTTGAAAACGATGTGGCCGCACTGGATTACCTGGAACGGCTTGGGTATTACCGCCTGAGTGGTTACTGGTATCCGCTGCGTGAAATCGACACAGCGGCGTCCGCCGCGCAAGGCAAGCCTGTGCGCGCCGACACCTTCGTGGCCGGCAGTCGGTTTGAGGATGTGGTGAAGCTCTATGTCTTCGACAAGAAGCTTCGTCTGCTGGCCCTCGATGCGCTGGAGCGCATCGAGATGGCCGTCCGGGTGGATGTGGCGCATTTGCTGGGCAAGCATGACCCCTGCGCCCATGAAAACCCGGCCTGTCTGCATGGTAACTTTGCGAAGAAGATCATTGCCTATGGGCGGGATGCAGGCAAGACCCAACACCAAGCCTGGCTGGAGAAGTATCAGGCACTTCTGTATCGTGCCCGCAAAGCGCCATTCGTCGTACATCACCAACAACATTACGGCGCCTTGCCCGTCTGGGTGGCGATTGAAGTATGGGATTTCGGCCTGCTTTCCAAGCTATTTGCCGGTATGCGTTATGCCGACCAGCAGACCATTGCAGCGATATATGGCGCACCAGACGGTCAGACCTTCGCCCAGTGGCTACGCAGCCTGAACTTCATCCGCAATGTGTCGGCACACCACAGCCGTTTGTGGAATATCAACGTGCTGGAGCCTTCATCTGTGCCGGCTGGCTGGCCTGTAATCAACAATACGAGGCCATTTTTCTATTTCTGTCTGATGCAGCAGTTGATGAAAGTAATTTGTCCCAATTCCAGTTGGGGCAGGCGTTTCAAGACATTGCTGGCGGATGACTTTCCGGCAGGGACGAATCAGACTATCTCGCTGGCAGATTTTGGTATGTTTGCTGGTTGGGAGGGGTGGGCTCTGTGGCCGCAGAAATGAAAACCGACGCGTACACAGAGTGCAGAGGCGCCGGTCATATTGCTCGGGATAGTAGGCTCTGCACCGGGGGCCGTCCAATAAATTTTCTTTATGGAAGGTCGCTCTGCTTTTGCAGGAATACAGTATAGCCACAGAGTTATATCAGCATGAGCCTCATCGACGAAAACATGGCCGAGCAAGCTGCCTTCGACTGTTTCGAGGAACTTGGTTACGGGGCATGTTGGGGCAGCCTTTACCCGTTGTGTTGACGCATGTTGCTTTTAAGGAAACAATCGTTCTCATACAGGCAACGGATGGATTTTGAATGACGCTGGGTTCCGTTATTTTCACCGATTACCGACGCCGGGTGCTGGGGCTGCTCCTGCTGCATCCGGATCAACGCTACTACCTGCGGGAAATCGCGCGCCTGACCGGTACTGCACCGGGGACGCTGACCCGGGAGCTTTCAAAACTGGTGAAGGCCGGGGTGCTTTCGGTGCAGAAGGTGGGCAACCAGGCACATTACTCGGCCAACCGGGAATGTCCGATTTTTGACGAACTTGCCAGCATTCTGCGTAAGACCAGCGGTCTGGTGGATGTGCTGGCCGAGGGATTGATGCCGCTGGCAGCGCAAATTGATGCTGCGTTCGTGTTTGGCTCAATGGCAAGCGGCAAGGCTGGCGCCAGCAGCGATGTAGACCTCATGGTGATCGGCGAGGCGGAGTTTGGCGTGGTGGTGCAACAACTCCATCCCTTGCAGCAGGTGCTTGGGCGCGAAATCAACCCAAAGCTGTATTCTCGTGCCGAGTGGCAAAAGCTGGTGGCGGGAAATAGCGCCTTTGTGCGCGAGGTGCTGGGCAAGCCAAAGCTGTTTGTGATCGGCAATGAACAGAGCCTTGGCGCCATTGGAGCGGAAACATGACCTTGAGCAACCTGGTAGGCCGAACGCTGGAGTCCATCGAACCGGATGCGGCAAGCATTCAACGTTTGCTGGAAGCCGCGCAAGCCAGCCTGGCCGATGCGCAACTGCCACATCTGAGCAGCGAGGGACGTTTCGACATGGCCTACAAGGCCATCATGCAGGCAGCCAATGCAGCCTTGCAGGCCAATGGATTCCGCACTCTGACCAGCAAGCCCGGGCATCACCAGACCATGATCCAGACGCTGCCGAGCACCATTGGCCTGGATTCGGCGACGATGGTGCTGCTTGACCAGATGCGCAAGCAACGGAATGTCATTGATTACTCTGGCGATCTGGTGAGCGAATCACTCGCCGCCGAGGCGGTAAGGCAGGCGGCAGCATTGCAAGCGCTGGTGCGCGCCTGGATTCGAGACCACAAACCTTACTTGCTTGGCTGATGCCGCGATGAGCCTCATCGACGAGAACATGGCCGAGCAAGCCGCCCTCGACTGGTTCGAGGAACTGGGCTACGAGCGTGTTTTCGGTCCGGACATCGCACCGGACGGCCAGGATCAGGAGCGGGAGAGCTACAAACAGGTGGTGCTCGCCGACCGGCTCATGACGGCCCTGGTGCGGCTCAACCCCCACATCCCCGCCTCGATTCTCGAAGACGCTGCCCGCCAGGTCATCCACGGCAATGCCGCCGGCCTGATGCAGGCCAACCGGCAGTTCCACCGCTGGCTGACCGACGGCTTGCCGGTGGAAATCAACAAGGACGGCGAGGCCCTGGGGGACTTCGTGGCCCTCATCGACTTCGCCAGCCCGGACAACAACGAATGGCTGGCGGTCAACCAATACTCCATCGAAGGCCCCAAGCACACCCGCCGGCCGGATATCGTGGTGTTCGTGAACGGCCTGCCCCTGGGCGTCATCGAGCTCAAGAACCCGGCCGACGAGGGCGCTGACATCTGGGCGGCGTTCAACCAGTTGCAGACTTACAAGGAAGACATCGCCGACTTGTTCGTGTTCAACGAGGTGCTGGCGATTTCCGACTACACCCTGGCCCGCGTGGGTTCCCTCTCGGCCGACCAGGAGCGATTCAGCGTCTGGCGCACGATTGACGGCGTGAACCTCGACCCGCTCGGTGAGCTGCAACAACTGGAAACCCTGATTCGGGGATTCTTCCGCAAGGACTTCTTCCTCAATTACCTGCGCCACTTCGTGCTGTTCGAGGACGACGGGAACGTCAAGAAGATTGCCGGCTATCACCAGTTCCACGCGGTGCGTGCCGTGGCGCAGAGTGTCATCCAGGCGAGCCGGCCGGGTGGCAGCCGCAAGGGCGGCGTGGTTTGGCATACCCAGGGATCCGGCAAGAGCATAGAAATGACCTGCCTTGCCGGCTACTTGATGAGTTCGGGCGCAATGAACAACCCGACCATCGTGGTCGTTACCGACCGCAACGACCTGGATACGCAGTTGTTCGAGACCTTTGCAGCCGCCTCTGAACTGCTCCGTGAAATGCCGGTGCAGGCCGGGACGCGGCAAGACCTGCGCACCAAACTGAGCAACCGGCCTTCGGGGGGCATCGTTTTCACCACCCTACAGAAGTTTTCCCCATTCGAGGACGAGGACGGCTATCCCTTGCTCTCCGACCGGGAAAACATCGTGGTGATCTGTGACGAGGCGCACCGCTCCCAGTATGGCTTTGGCGCACGGCTTCCCTCACCCCAACCCCTCTCCCAGGGGGAGAGGGGGTATCAAATCGAGGATTCGGCTGGGGTCACGGGCACGGTGCTCAGTACCGCCGTGCGCTATGGCTATGCCCATTACCTGCGCGAGGCCCTGCCCAACGCCACCTTCGTGGCCTTCACCGGCACGCCGATTTCCAGCGAGGACAAGGACACCCGCGCCGTGTTCGGCGAATACGTTCACATCTACGACATCGAGCAGGCGGTGAAGGATGGGGCGACCGTGCCCATCTACTACGAGAGCCGGCTGGCCAAGCTGGAGCTCAAGGAAAGCGAGACGCCCCACATCGACGAGGAAGTGGAAGAACTCACCGAGGACGAGGAGGAATCCGCCAAGGCCCTGACCCTGCGCCGCTGGGCGGCCCTGGAAAAGGTCGTAGGCACTCCGCCGCGCATCCAGAAGGTGGCTGAAGACCTGGTCCAGCACTTCGAGAACCGTCTGGCGGCCATGGACGGCAAGGCCATGGTGGTGGCGATGAGCCGTGAAATTTGCGTCCACCTGCATAACGCCATCACCGCCCTGCGCCCCGAGTGGCACAACGAAGACCCCGAGAAGGGGGCTATCAAAATCGTGATGACCGGATCGGCCTCGGACAAGGCGCTGCTAAAGCCCCACATCTACAGCAAGGAAATCAAGAAGCGCCTGGAAAACCACTTCAAAGACCCGAACGACCCGCTCAAGATGGTCATCGTCCGTGATATGTGGCTCACCGGCTTCGACGCCCCCTGCGTCCATACCATGTATGTGGACAAGCCCATGCGCGGCCACAACCTGATGCAGGCCATCGCCCGCGTGAACCGGGTCTTCAAGGACAAGCCGGGCGGGCTGGTGGTGGACTAC
Source organism: Pseudomonadota bacterium (assembly GCA_021847835.1). Lineage (GTDB taxonomy): Bacteria > Pseudomonadota > Gammaproteobacteria > Burkholderiales > Thiobacillaceae > UBA6918. Next base: position 137,195 of record JAJZPR010000004.1, on the reverse strand, counting down.
ATCGGTATCGCCACCGAGTTGAAACATGCCCTGGTGGAATACACCAACTCCAGGGGCAGGGGCCGCCCCACCATCCAGGCGGAAGAGGCCCTTGAAATCCTGGAGGAGAAGGTCGGCATTCTGCGGGCCATGCTGCACGGCTTCAACTACGCCCAATTCCGCACCAAAGCACTGTGCCTGTTGGCAGGCGCTTGCAACCACATCCTCGGCCACGACGATGGCAAGAAGCGCTTCGCCGACCAAGTGCTGTCCGCCAGCAAGGCATTCGCCTTGTGCTGCACCCTGGATGCAGCGCTGGAATACCGGGACGAACTGGCCTTCTTCCAGGCCATCAAGTCGGCCCTGACCAAGCACGGCACCCAAGACAAGAAGCTGACTGATGAGGCCAAGGAACACGCCCTGCGCCAGATCATTTCCGGGGCACTGGTGTCGGATGAGGTCATTGACATCTTCGCCACGGCGGGGCTGAACAAGCCCAACATCGGCATCCTCACCGACGAGTTCCTGGACGATGTGAAGCACATGGAACACCGCAATCTGGCGGTTGAATTGCTGGAACGCCTACTCAAGGACGACATCAAGAGCCGCTTCGCCACCAACGTGGTACAAAGCGCAAAGTTCTCCGAGCTGCTGCAAGCCTCACTGACCCGCTACCGCAACCGGGCCATCGAGACTGCTCAGGTCATCGAGGAACTTATCGCCATGGCTAAATCTTTCAATGAAGCGGCACGGCGTGGCGATGACCTGGGCTTGTCCCCGGAAGAACTGGCCTTCTACGATGCGCTGGAAACCAACGAGGCCTCGGTGCGCGAACTGGGGGACTCGGTTTTGAAGGAAATCGCTCGACAGTTAACCGATTATCTGCGCAAGAACCTGTCGGTGGACTGGTCGGTACGCGAAACCGTTCGGGCCAAGATGCGGGCGCAGATCAAGCTGATCCTTAAACGGCATAAGTACCCACCAGACCTTGAGGCGCGGGCCATCGAGCTTGTATTGAAGCAGGCCGAGGCGTTGTCGGAAATGTGGATGGTGGTGTGAGCTTCGACCTAAAATCCTTCCTCGCCACCCTGCCCAACCTCCCCGGCGTCTACCGCATGATCGGGGCGGACGAGGCCGTGCTGTACGTGGGCAAGGCGCGCGACCTGAAAAAACGCGTTTCCAGCTATTTCAACAAATCCGGGCTGTCGCCGCGCATCCAGCTGATGGTGGCGAAAATCGCGCGCGTCGACATCAGCGTCACCCGCACCGAGGCCGAAGCGCTGCTGCTGGAAAACAACCTGATCAAGACGCTCAGTCCGCGCTACAACATCCTGTTCCGCGACGACAAGTCCTACCCCTACCTGATGATCTCGGGCCATGCCACGCCGCGTCTGGCTTATTACCGCGGCACGCAGGACAGGAAGAGCCGCTACTTCGGCCCCTATCCCAATGCCTGGGCGGTGCGCGAAACCGTCAACCTGGTGCAGCGCGTGTTCCGCCTGCGCACCTGCGAGGACAGCGTGTTCGCCAACCGCTCGCGCCCCTGCCTGCTCTACCAGATCAGGCGCTGCAGCGGGCCGTGCGTGAACGCCATCAGCCCCGCGGACTACGCCGCCGACGTCAAGCGCGCTGTGCTGTTTTTGGAAGGCAAGGAAGACGAACTCTTGCAGGAACTGACCGCGCGCATGCAGGCGGCCGCCGAGAAACTCGAATTCGAGCTCGCCGCCGCCTGCCGCAACCAGATCCAGAACATCGCCAAGGTGCGCGAGCAGCAGGTCATCGAAGGCGGCAGCGAGCGCGACGCCGACATCATCGTTGCAGTAATGGATCAAGGCGTGTGGTGCGTGGCGCTGGCCATGGTGCGAGGCGGCCGTCACCTGGGCGATCGCCATTTCTTTCCCAAAAATACCGAGGAAGTCAGCGGCCCCGAGGTGCTGGAAGCCTTCATCGAGCAGCATTACCAGGACAAACCCATCCCGGCCCAACTCATCCTCAACCAGGCGCTGGACGGCAACGCGCTCGGCGAACTGCTTTCCGCCCAGGCCGGGCGCAAGGTGCGCGTCCTTCACAACCCTCAGGGCGAGGGCAAGGTGTGGCTGGCCATGGCCGAGAAAGGCGCGCAGGTCGCCATCGGGCAGCAGCAGGCGCAAAGCGCCAGCCAGGAGGCGCGCCTGACGGCGCTGCGCGAGGCACTCGACATGCCCGCGCTTGCCCGCATCGAATGCTTCGACATCAGCCACACCATGGGCGAGGCCACCGTGGCCTCATGCGTGGTGTACGATCAGGGCAGGATGCAGAACAGCGAATACCGCCGCTACAACATCAGCGGCATCACCCCCGGCGACGACTACGCCGCCATGCGCGAGGCGCTGACCCGGCGCTACCGCAAGCTGCAGGAAACCGGCGGGGAAGGCGACGGCAAGCGCCCGGATTTAATTCTCATCGACGGCGGCCTTGGCCAGCTCAACATCGCCAAAGAAGTCATGGCCGAACTGGGCACTTCCGACATCGAACTCATCGGCGTGGCCAAAGGGCCGGAGCGCAAGGCCGGCCTGGAGGAACTGGTGTTCACCGACAGCCGGGTGCGGCAGCTCAGGTCCGACGATCCCGCGCTGCACCTCATCCAGACCATACGCGACGAGGCGCACCGCTTCGCCATCACCGGACACCGCGCGCGCCGCGGCAAGGCGCGCACCCAGTCGACCCTGGAAGACGTGCCCGGCATCGGTCCTGCGAGGCGCAAGACCCTGCTCGAACGCTTCGGCGGATTGCAGGGCGTGGCCGGGGCCAGCGTGGAAACGCTTGCCCAAGTGCCCGGCATCAGCCGAGAATTGGCGCAAAGAATCTACGATGCCCTCCACTGACCAAAAAATGCCGCTCAATCTGCCCAACCTGCTCACCTGGCTGCGCATCCTGTTCATTCCGCTGGTGATCGGCGTGTTCTACCTGCCGGGCGGCTGGCTGACGCCCGTGCAGGCCAACCTGCTCGCCACGGCGCTCTTCGTCGTGGCCGCAGTGACCGACTGGCTGGACGGCTATCTCGCGCGCAAGCTCAACCAGACCTCGGCCTTCGGCGCCTTCCTCGACCCGGTCGCGGACAAGCTCATGGTGGCGGCCGCGCTCATCGTGCTGGTCGATCTGGACCGCACCCACTCCGTGATCGCGCTCATCATCATCGGCCGCGAGATCGCGATCTCGGCGCTGCGCGAATGGATGGCCAAGGCCGGCAAACCGGGCAGCGTGGCGGTGAGTCTCATCGGCAAGCTCAAGACTGCATTCCAGATGATTGCCATCAGCCTGCTGCTTTACTGGGAACCGCTGGCGGGCCTTCCCGTGCAGCTTCTCGGCCACATCCTGATCAACCTCGCCGCCCTGCTGACGCTGGTTTCCATGTTCTACTACCTGCGCATGGCGGCAAAAACTTTGCGTGAATGACGCAAACGATATTGACAGGCGTTTCGGGTTTCACCATAATGCGCGGCTCCTAACGCGGGAATAGCTCAGTTGGTAGAGCGCAACCTTGCCAAGGTTGAGGTCGCGAGTTCGAGCCTCGTTTCCCGCTCCAGACACCCTGGGGAAAACGAAAGTCAATCCGCTTTCGTTTTCCCTTTTTCGTTGCAAGCCTTCGCGGCGGGGTAGCAAAGTGGTTATGCAGCGGCCTGCAAAGCCGTCTACGCCGGTTCGATTCCGACCCCCGCCTCCATTTTCCATCCGTTGCGTCTGTTAGAATCCCGGCTCCCTCTCGTGCCCGGGTGGTGAAATTGGTAAACACAGCGGACTTAAAATCCGCCGGGCCTGATAAGCCCTTACCGGTTCGATTCCGGTTCCGGGCACCACTTCCCGATTTTTCCCGCCTGCTGGCAATTTTGGCGGTTCCCGGCTATAATCTTGTCGGTTAAATTAGTGCTTTTTATGGCATGGGCGGTTCGCCCATTTTTTATTTGTACGGCTGAAACATGGAACTGTCCGCCCTGCTCGAATCCACGCTTGCCGGCTTAGGCTACGAGCTGGTCACGTGGGAACGTGCCGGGCGCGGGTTGTTGCGCATCTTCATCGACAAGCCCGAGGGCATCACGGTCGACGACTGCGTGACGGTGAGCAACCACCTGACCCGGCTGTTCGCCGTGGAAAACGTGGCCTACGACCGTCTTGAGGTGTCGTCGCCCGGCCTCGACCGGCCATTGACCAAGGCAGCGGATTTCACCCGCTTTGCCGGTCAGTTGGTGAACGTGAAACTGCGCGTGCCGCAGGAGGGCCGCAAGAAGTTCAGCGGCAGGCTGCTGGGCCTTGAAAACGACAAGCTCAGCCTGGACGTGGACGGAACCGTGATTTTGCTGGATTGGAACAATCTGGATTCGGTGCGGCTGAAGCCCGAATTTTGAGCTGGAGGATTAGACGATGAGTCGGGAAATGCTGATGCTGGTGGACGCGCTGGCGCGCGAAAAGAACGTCGCGCCGGAGGTGGTCTTCGGCGCGCTGGAAATGGCCCTGGCTTCCGCGACCAAGAAACGCATCAAGGGCGATGCCGACGTGCGCGTCGAGATCGACCATGAAACCGGCGAGTACAAGGCCTTCCGCCGCTGGCAGGTCGTCACCGAGCAGGAGCTGGAATCCGAAGACAACCAGATCCTGCTGGTGGACGCGCAATACGATCATCCCGACATCCAGGTCGGCGACTTCGTCGAGGAGCCGGTCGAGGCCATGGAATTCGGCCGCATCGGCGCCCAGGCCGCCAAGCAGGTGATCCTGCAGAAGATCCGCGACGCCGAGCGCGAGCAGATCCTCAACGACTTCCTCGATCGCAAGGAGCACCTGGTGACCGGCGTGGTCAAGCGCATGGACCGCGGCAACGCCATCATCGAATCCGGCCGCATCGAGGGCTTCCTGCACCGCGACCAGATGATCGCGCGCGAGAACCTGCGCGTGGGCGACCGCGTGCGCGCCTACCTGGCCAAGATCGAGCGCAGCGGCCGCGGGCCCCAATTAGTCCTTTCCCGCACCGCACCGGAATTCATCGCCAAACTGTTCGAGCTGGAAGTGCCCGAGATCGAGGAAGGCCTCATCGAGATCAAGGGCGCCGCGCGCGACCCCGGCCTGCGCGCCAAGATCGCGGTGAAGTCCAACGACCCGCGCATCGATCCCATCGGCACCTGCATCGGCTTGCGCGGCTCGCGCGTCACCTCCGTCACCAACGAACTGGCTGGCGAACGCGTGGACATCATCCTGTGGTCGCCCGATCCCGCCCAGTTCGTCATCAACGCCCTGGCGCCGGCCGAAGTCAGCCGCATCGTGGTGGACGAGGACAAGCACAGCATCGACGTGGTGGTGGAAGAAGACCAGCTCGGCAAGGCCATCGGCGCCAACGGCCAGAACGTGCGCCTGGCCTCGGAACTGACCGGCTGGGAACTCAACATCATCACCGAGGAAGTCGCTTCCGAGAAGAAGGCCAGGGAAACCGAATCCATCCGCAGCCTGTTCATGGAAAAACTGGACGTGGACGAGGAAGTGGCGCAAATCCTGGTGGACGAGGGTTTCTCCACGCTGGAGGAAGTGGCCTATGTGCCCATCACCGAGATGCAGGAAATCGAAGCCTTCGACGAGGAAATCATCGAGGAACTGAGGACCCGCGCCCGCAACGCCCTGCTCACCGCCGCCATCGTCGGCGAGGAGAAAGTGGAAGCTTCCGCCGGCGACCTGCTGTCGCTGGAAGGCATGGACCCGGAAACCGCGCGCCTCCTGGCGACCAAGGGCGTGCACACCACCGATGACCTGGCCGACCTGGCGGTGGACGACCTGGTCGAAATGACCGAAATGGACGAAGAGCGCGCCAAACAGCTCATCATGGCTGCGCGCGCGCCCTGGTTTGCCGAAGAAAACAAGTCGGCAGCCGAATAATTACCTGAATTAAAACCGAGCACCCAAGGACGGAATCCGCTGCATGAATGTCGAACAATTTGCCAAGGAACTGAAACTCTCGCCCGAGCTGTTGCTGGAACAGCTCAAGTCGGCGGGCGTGCACAAAACCGCTGCGGACGACACGGTCACCGAGGCGGACAAGACCCAGTTGCTTGACTACCTTCGCAGGATGCACGGCGCCGAAGAAAAGCCCAAGACCAAGATCACGCTGACGCGCAAGCAGACCACCGAGATCAAGAAGTCCGACAGCCAGACCGGCAAGTCCCGCACCATCCAGGTCGAGGTGCGCAAGAAGCGCACCTACGTGAAACGCGATGCCGCGGCGATCGAAGAGGCCGCCGCGCCCGCAGCCGAACCTGTGGTCGAAGAGGTGGCGGCCGCGCCGGTCGTCGAACCCGCGCCGCCCGCTGTCGAGCCCCAGCCGGCGCCTGCCCCTGCTCCCGAGCCCGAGCCTGTCGTGGCCGAAGCGCCTGCCGAACAAGCCCCCGCGGAAGAAGCCAAACCCAAGCGCACCGTGCGCAAGAAGGTTTCCGTCATCGACGAAGCCGAGCGCCAGGTGCGCGAGGAAGAAGCCCGCCGCCACCAGGCCCTGCTCGCCGCCCAGGCCGAGGATCTCCGCCTCAGACAGGAACGCGAACTGCTGAGAAAGCAGGCGGAGGCCGCGCGCGCGGCGGAGGCCGCCAAGGCCCCGGCCCCGGCCAAGGCCGAACCCGGCGCCGCCACCCTGCACAAGCCCGCCAAACCCGAAGGCGAAGCCAAGAAGCCGGCAAAGAAGGAAAAAGGCACCTGGGCCGAGGAAGCGCAGAAGAAACGCGCCCTCAAGACCCGCGGCGATACCGGCGGCGGCAGCGGCTGGCGCGGCAAGAAAGCCGGCGGCAAGCACAAGACCGATGATCACCAGTTCATGGCGCCCACCGAACCGGTGGTGCGCGAAGTGGCCGTGCCCGAAACCATCACCGTGGCCGACCTGGCGCACAAGATGGCGGTCAAGGCCGCCGAAGTCATCAAGACCCTGATGAAGATGGGTTCCATGGTCACCATCAACCAGGTGCTGGACCAGGAAACCGCGATGATCGTGGTCGAGGAAATGGGCCACATCGCCAAGGCCGCGGCCACCGACACGCCGGAAGCCTTCCTCGAGGAAAACGCCGTGGAAGCGACCGCCGAGCCGCGCGCGCCGGTGGTCACCGTCATGGGCCACGTCGACCACGGCAAGACCTCGCTGCTCGACTACATCCGCCGCGCCAAGGTGGCGGCGGGCGAAGCCGGCGGCATCACCCAGCACATCGGCGCCTACCACGTGGAAACGCCCAAGGGCATGATCACCTTCCTCGACACCCCCGGCCACGAAGCCTTTACCGCCATGCGTGCGCGCGGCGCCAAGGCCACCGACCTGGTGATCCTGGTGGTGGCGGCCGACGACGGCGTCATGCCCACCACCATCGAGGCGATCCACCACGCCAAGGCCGCCGGCCTGCCCGTGGTGGTCGCGGTGAACAAGATCGACAAGCCCGAAGCCAATCCCGAGCGCATCCGCCAGGAACTGGCGACGCACGAAATCGTACCGGAAGAATGGGGCGGCGAAGCCATGTTCGTCGACGTCTCCGCCAAGTCCGGCCAGGGCATCGACAATCTGCTCGACGCCATCCTGCTGCAATCCGAAGTGCTGGAACTCAAGGCACCGAAGGAAGCGCCGGCCAAGGGCATCGTCATCGAGGCGCGCCTCGACAAGGGCAAGGGCCCGGTCGCCACGGTGCTGGTGCAGTCCGGCACCCTCAAGCGCGGCGACATTCTGCTCGCCGGCCAGGCCTTCGGCCGCGTGCGCGCCATGCAGGACGAGAACGGCAAGAACATCAGCGAGGCCGGCCCCTCCATTCCCGTGGAAATCCAGGGCCTGTCCGACGTGCCCAATGCCGGCGACGATGCGCTGGTGCTGCCGGACGAGAAGAAGGCGCGCGAGATCGCGCTGTTCCGCCAGGGCAAGTACCGCGACGTCAAGCTGGCCAAGCAGCAGGCCGCCAAGCTCGAATCCATGTTCGAGCAGATGGCCGAGGGCGAGGTCAAGCAGTTGCCGCTCATCATCAAGGCCGACGTGCAGGGCTCCTACGAGGGCCTCACCCATGCGCTGACCAAGCTTTCCACCGGCGAGGTCAAGGTCAACGTGATCCACAGCGGCGTGGGCGGCATCACCGAATCCGACGTCAACCTGGCGCTGGCCTCCAAGGCCGTGGTCATCGGCTTCAACGTGCGCGCCGACGCCAACGCCCGCAAGCTGGCCGAAGCCTCCGGCGTGGACATCCGCTACTACAACATCATCTACGAAATCGTCGATGACGTGAAAGCGGCACTGTCCGGCCTGCTCTCGCCCGAGAAGAAGGAAAACCTCCTCGGCCACGTCGAAATCCGCCAGGTCTTCCAGGTGCCCAAGATCGGCGCCGTGGCGGGCTGCATGGTGCAGTCCGGACTGGTCAGGCGCGGTTCCCGCGTGCGCCTGCTGCGCGACAACGTCGTGCTGTTCGACGGCGAGCTGGATTCGCTGAAACGCTTCAAGGATGACGTGAAGGAAGTGAAGGAAGGTTTCGAGTGCGGCCTCTCGCTCAAGAACTACAACGACATCAAGGAAGGCGACCAGCTGGAAGTCTACGAGGTCGTGGAAGTGGCGCGCACTTTGTAGGGATCAGGAATCAGGGGACAGGATTCAGGAAATGTGCTTCGCGTTTTAAAATTGCGCGGCCTTTGGCCGCACTACCCCTGACCCCTGAATCCCGCCCCCTGAGCCCTCACTCACCATGCCCAAAGACTTCCCCCGTTCCCGCCGAGTTGCAGACGAAATCCAGCGCGAGCTGGCGGAAATCATTCGCCTGGAGCTGAAGGATCCGCGCGTGGGGCTTGTCACCGTCACCGGCGTGGAAGTCACGTCCGACCTGGAACATGCCAAGGTCTTCGTCACCAGCCTCAACCCCAAAGCCAGCCATCAGGATGTATTGAACGGCCTCAAGCGCGCGGGCGGTTTCCTGCGCAGCCATCTTGCCCGCCGCATGAAACTGCGCCTGGTGCCGCAACTCAGCTTTGCCTACGACGAATCGGTGGAACAGGGAATGCACCTGTCGCAGCTCATCGACCAGGCCATCGCCGAAGACGCCAAGCATCCGAAAGATGAATAAACCTTATAGAACGCAGAGGCGCAGAGACGCAGAGGAATTCAACGACAGAGAGCTTCGTTTGCTCTCTTGCCGCCCCGTCACCTCCCTGTAAATGCCTTCAGGTTTTCTCTGCGCCTCTGTGTCTCTGCGTTCAACATGAGCTCCCGCCAAAACATCGACGGCGTACTGTTGCTGGACAAGCCGACCGGCTGGACTTCCAACGCCGCCCTGCAGAAAGCCAAGCGCCTGTTCAATGCCGCCAAGGCCGGCCATACCGGCACGCTCGACCCCTTCGCTTCGGGTCTCCTGCCCATCTGCTTCGGCCAGGCCACCAAGTTTTCCAGCTACGCCCTGCATGGCGACAAGGCTTATCGGGCCGTGCTCAAGCTCGGCGTCACCACCACCACCGGCGACATCGAGGGCGAAGCGCTGGAAACCCGCGCCGTTGCAGTGACGCTTGAAACCATCCTGCGGCGGCTGCCGAAATTCACCGGCCCGCTGCTGCAGACCCCGCCCATGTATTCCGCGCTCAAGCATCAGGGCCGGCCGCTCTACGAATACGCGCGCGCCGGCATCGAAATCGAGCGCAAGCCGCGCGAAATCACCATTTACAGCCTGTCAGCCGAAAAACTGGAAGGCGATGAGCTGACCATCGATGTGCGCTGTTCGGGCGGCACCTACATCCGCACCCTGGCAGAGGACATCGGCAAGGCACTGGGTTGCGGCGCGCATCTGATCGCGTTGCGGCGCACCGCCAGCGGCGCGTTTGCCCTCGACCAGGCCGCCAGCCTGGCGGCCCTGGAAAACCTGGATCAGGATCAGCGCCGGTCCGCCCTGCTCCCACCTGACACCCTGGTCGCCCACCTGCCCCGGCTCGATATCGATGCAGAAACGGCCAAACAGCTCACGCAGGGCAAGCACCCCGGGCAGCCGACAGGCTGCGCCATGCAGGGCAGGGTTCGCGTCTATGCGCCGCAGGGGTTTCTGGGGCTCGTCGAGGCAGGCGAGGAACTCGTGCCATCCCGTCTCATGGCAAGTCCGAATTGACACAACTGCTTGAGCCGAAAGCCTTTTTAAGGTAGTATCTCGGCCTTCTGAACGAAGCCCGCCAAGCTGAATGGGCAGGCTCGTTGAACGAAGCCTGCTAGATCGATAGCGGATTTCATGAACGAAACCCTCCAAGCCACCGGGTTTCGCGATTCCATAACCTAGCTTTTAGGAGAAATACATGGCTGTCACGACCGCCGAGAAGGCACAAATCGTCAAGGATTATCAACGCGCAACGAGCGACACCGGCTCCCCGGAAGTTCAGGTCGCCCTGCTTACCGCCCGCATCAACCAGCTGACGGATCATTTCAAGGCCAACGCCAAGGATCATCATTCCCGCCGCGGTCTGCTCAAGATGGTGAGCCGCCGCCGCAAGCTGCTGGACTATCTCAAAAGCACCAACCTGGAAAGCTACAAGACGCTGATCGAGCGACTCGGCCTGCGTAAATAACGCAGCGCCTGCCAAGTAATCGTCCCGGTAACGGACACCTTATCGCATCAAAAAACAGCCGCCCCGCCAGCCAGCGGGGCGGTGTCGTTTAGAGGAAGAGGAAAAGCATGAAAGTCACCAAATCATTTCAGTACGGCCACCATACCGTCACGCTGGAAACCGGAGAAATCGCGCGCCAGGCGGACGGCGCGGTCGTGGTCAACATGGATGACACCGTGGTGCTGGTCACCGTGGTCGCCAAGCGGGACGTGAAGCCCGGCCAGGACTTTTTCCCGCTGACCGTGGACTACATGGAAAAGACCTACGCCGCCGGCCGCATTCCCGGCGGCTACTTCAAGCGCGAAGGCAAGCCCACCGAGAAGGAAACCCTGACCTCGCGCCTGATCGACCGTCCCATCCGCCCGCTGTTTCCGGAAGGCTTCTTCAACGAAGTGCAGGTCATCGCGCACGTGCTGTCGTCCAATCCGGAAGTGGATTCCGACATCCCCGCCCTGATCGGCGCCTCCGCCGCCCTGACCCTGTCCGGCGTGCCCTTTGACGGCCCGATCGGCGCTGCGCGCGTGGGCTTCATCAACGGCGAATACGTGCTCAACCCCACCGCTTCCGAATTGAAGAATTCCGCCCTCGACCTGGTCGTGGCCGGCACCGAGGCCGCCGTGCTGATGGTGGAATCCGAAGCCATGGAATTGCCGGAAGACATCATGCTGGGTGCGGTCGTGTTCGGCCACCAGCAAATGCAGGCCGCCATCGATGCCATCAACGAACTGGCCGATGAAGCCGGCAAGGATCCCTGGGAGTGGGAAGCGCCTGCGCCCAACACCGAGCTCATCAACAAGATCGAAGCCATGGCTGGCGCGGCCATGCAGGAAGCCTATTCCATCAAGCAGAAGCAGGCGCGCGTCGCCGCCGTGGATGTCATCCGCGAAAAAGTCTTCAGCGAGCTCATCACCGCCGACATGGACACCCTGGCGGTGAACGTGGTCAAGGACGAATTCTTCAAGCTGGAAGCGCGTGTCGTGCGCGGCCGCATCCTCTCCGGCCAGCCGCGCATCGACGGCCGCGACACCCGCACCGTGCGTCCCATCACCATCCGCACCGGCGTGCTGCCGCGCACCCACGGCTCCGCCCTGTTCACCCGCGGCGAAACCCAGGCCCTGGTGGTCACCACCCTGGGCACCGGCCGCGACGAGCAGACCATCGAATCGCTGATGGGCGAGTACTCCGAGCGCTTCCTGCTGCACTACAACATGCCGCCCTTCGCCACCGGCGAAACCGGCCGCGTGGGCAGCCCCAAGCGCCGCGAAATCGGCCACGGCCGCCTGGCCAAGCGCGCCCTGCTGGCCGCGCTGCCGTCCAAGGAAGAATTCGGCTACACCCTGCGCGTGGTGTCCGAGATCACCGAATCCAACGGCTCCTCCTCCATGGCCTCGGTCTGCGGCGGCTGCCTGTCGATGCTGGACGCCGGCGTGCCGATGAAGGCGCACATCGCCGGCATCGCCATGGGCCTGATCAAGGAAGGCGGCAAGTTCGCCGTGCTGACCGACATCCTCGGCGACGAGGATCACCTCGGCGACATGGACTTCAAGGTGGCCGGTTCCGAGAAGGGCGTCACCGCCCTGCAGATGGACATCAAGATCCAGGGCATCACCAAGGAAATCATGGACGCCGCGCTGAAGCAGGCGCGCGAAGGCCGCATGCACATCCTCGGCCTGATGAAGGAAGCCATGGGCGGCGCCCGCGAGGAAATGTCCGCCTATGCCCCGCGCATCATCATCATGAAGATCAATCCGGAGAAAATCCGCGACGTGATCGGCAAGGGCGGCGCCGTGATTCGCGCGCTGACCGAGGAAACCGGCACGCAGATCGACATTGAAGAAGACGGCAGCATCAAGATCGCCTGCACCAGCACCGAATCCGGCGAAGCCGCGAAGAAGCGCATCGAGGAAATCACCGCCGAGGTGGAAGTCGGCGCCGTATACGACGGCACCGTGATCAAGCTGCTCGACTTCGGCGCCATCGTGAATGTGCTGCCCGGCCGCGACGGCCTCTTGCACATCTCCCAGATCGCGCACGAGCGCATCGCCACCGTGGCCGAGCACCTCAAGGAAGGCCAGCCGGTGCGCGTGAAAGTGCTGGAAGCCGACGAGAAGGGCCGCCTGCGTCTGTCGATGAAAGCGCTGATCGATCCGCCCAGGAAGGAAGAGGCGCCCGCCGCCCCTGCACCGGAAGGCGCGTCTGACTGACAGACAGCCTGGCGCCATCAGGAACCCGCGCCTGGCGCGGGTTTTTTTTATGCCTGCGGGAAGCACATGCTGACTTCCAGCCCCCCTCCCTGCCTGTTTCGGGCTTTGGCTTCGCCGTCATAGGCCATGGCGACCTGGCGCACGATCGCCAGCCCCAGCCCGCAGCCTTCCGCCTGCGAGCCGGGGACTCGATAGAAGCGCTGGAACAGTTTGGGCAACGCTTCCTGCGGCACGCCTGGCCCGCTATCCCGCACGGCGAGGCAAGCGCTGCCCTTTTCCACATATGCCTCCACCGTCACCTGATCGCCGGCACGGCAATAACGCAGGGCATTGTCGATCAGATTGGTCAGCGCCTCGGTCAGCGCATGCACGTTGCCTGCCACGCGAAGCGGGCCATGCGCCGATTCAAAGGACAACTCGATGCCGCGCTCCAGCGCCCGCGGCGCCCATTCGGCGGCAACGCCGCGCGCCATTTCGTCGAGCCGGATTTCATCCCGAACCGGGTCGGCCAGGGCATTTTCCGCACGCGACAAGGCCAGTAGCTGGCTCACCAGACGGCTTTGGCGATCCAGGCTTGCCAACAGCCCGGCCAGGGCCTGCCGGCTGCCCTCGTCCCGCACACTGCGGGCCGCCAGCTCGGTCTGCGCGCGCATGCTGGCCAGCGGCGTACGCAGCTGGTGCGCGGAATCCGCCAGGAAACGCTGGCGCGAGTCATGCAGGGCACGCAAACCGGCCATCAGCCGGTTCATTTCCGCCAGCAACGGCTCGATCTCGGCAGGCAGGCCCTGCAACTCGATGGGATCGAGGTCGTGCGGGCTCCTGCGGGCGATCGCCTGCCTGATTGCCTGGACCGGCCTCAGGCTCATGTCGACCGCGAGACTGATGGCGTAGATCATCAGGCCGACCACGGCGATCATGGGCAGCAGCACGGCAAGCAGGATCTCCTCGGCCAGTTTCGTGCGCTTGGCCATCGTCTCCCCCGCCAGGATCAGCACCCTGCCTTTTGCCCGCGTGCCCTTGAGCGACAGGCCGTAGGCCGCGACGCGAACCTTGCCGGCATTGAGCCGCGTATCGAAATAGACCGGCCTGCCGCCCTCCCGGAGCAGACCGGCAGGCGGCAGCGGCAATTCCTCGGAGCCGGCCAGATGCTCGCCCTTCGGACCGGCCACCCGGAAATAAAGCACGTCCGCGGGATCGAACTCCAGAATGTCGTGCGCCGATTGCGGCAAGTCCACCGTCACCTTGCCGCGCACCACCTCGACCTGGTCGGCAAGGGCATAGACCCGCCTCGCCAGGGAACGGTCGAAAGCCGCATTGGCGTAGTGCAGGGTCACGAGATAGGCTCCCCCCAGCGTGAGCAGCGCCAGCGGCACCAGAAAAATCAGCAGCCTGAACAGGAATACGCGGCGCAGGCTGTAGCTGCTTGTTCCGGAATCGTCAGCCACCGATCTTTTCCAGCAGATAGCCCAGGCCGCGCAGGGTGCGCACCGACACGCCAAGAGGCTCCAGTTTCTTGCGCAGGCGGTGCACGTACACTTCCACCGCGTTCTGGCCGATTTCCTCTTCCAGGCCGGTCAGATGCTCGGCAATCCGGTCCTTGCCGACCACCCTGCCGCAACGGTCCATCAGCAGTTCCAGCACCGCCGCTTCGCGCGAGGACAAATTGAGCGGCTGATTGAGGAAATATGCCTGGCGGCTGCTCTTGTCGAGGCGCAGGTCGCCGGCCTCCAGATAGCCCGAGCGTGCCGAGCGGGTGCGCCGGAGCAGCGCGTGCAGCCTGGCTTCGAGTTCCTCGAAATCGAAGGGTTTGAGCACATAGTCGTCGGCGCCGGCCTTCAGGCCCGCGACCCGGTCCGGCAGGGCGTCGCGCGCAGTCAGGATGAGCACTGGCGTTGCCGCCCCCCGCTTGCGGAAGCGTTTCAGAACCTCCATGCCGGCCATCCCTGGCAGCCCGAGATCCAGCACCACCACGTCAAACGTCCGCAGGGAAAGAATGGCGTCCGCCTCGGCGCCGTCGTGGCTCAGTTCCACGGCAAAGCCCATCTGCTGCAAGCCCTGTTTCAGGCTGGCGGACAATGCCGGATCGTCTTCCACTAGCAGGATGCGCATGCCGGGATTCTAGCCCCAGTCATCCGGCCAGTCATGCAGGACTGGGGGAAAAGCGGATGCATGTAAGCTTGGTGTAAGTCGGCGGGCATAGCATCTTTCCCCAAGCAGGCGCGTCTGCCTGTGAATTCACCATTCAACCCAGGAGATTTAGATGAACAAGCTGCTGATTGCCCTGATCGCCACCGCTTTTGCCGGTTCCGTGATGGCTGCCGACGCCCCCAAGGCGACCCCTGCCACCCCGGCGGCTCCCGCCGCAGCCGCCACGCCCGCTGCTCCGGCCGCTTCTGCAACTGCCGAAAAGCCCGCTGAAGCCCCCAAGAAAGCCCCCAAGAAAGCCGCCAAGAAAAAAGCTGAAGAAAAGAAAGCTGAAGCCGCAGCGCCTGCTGCCCCGGCTACTCCGGCTGCCCCTGCCAAGAAGTAATTTTCCTGGCCGTCAGCAAAAAAACGCCCTGCCAAGCAGGGCGTTTTTTATTTGTGGTGCGTACTAACCGCCGAACAAGGACGTCCACCATCTTTTGCGGTTGTTCGGCACCACGGCCGGCTTGAGATCGACCGGCGCCTGCAGGCTCATGGTCCAGCCGGGAAAAATATGGTGCCCGCTGGAGCCGCACGACACCCCGAGATTGTGGGGGTCGTAGATCTTGATAAAGCTCGGGTTTTGCAGGTCGTCCGCATAGACGATGCCACAGTAGTCCTCGTCGTGTTCCCTGCGCAGCAGCTCGTCGATGTGATGGACAAAGCGCTTGACATCCTCGGCACGGGCAGGCGCTTCGGGCACATCCTGGCCGACGGCATAGAGATACCAGCCGGCACCGCAATCCACCTTGCCCCAGAAAGCCGTCAGCTGCTCCCAGGACAGCACGTTGTAGAGCATGCCCCAGTACTTGGCTTCGAAGTCGGTGCTGACCTTCTGCGGCGCGTTCATAGCTGCGCTCTTACTTGGCGACCTGCTTTTCCTTGATCTCCTCCAGCGTCTTGCAGTCGATGCAGAGGCTGGCGGTGGGGCGCGCCTGCAGGCGCTCGATGCCGATTTCCACGCCGCAGGAGTCGCAGTAGCCGTAGTCGCCGGCATCGATCTTGGCGATGGTCTCGTCGATCTTCTTGATCAGCTTGCGCTCGCGGTCGCGGTTCCTCAGTTCCAGCGCCATGTCGGATTCCTGGGTGGCGCGGTCGTTGGGGTCGGCGAACACCGTGGCCTCGTCCTGCATGGAGTGGATGGTGGTGTCGATGTCCTGGGACAGCTCGGCTTTCCAGGCCTCGAGGATTTTGCGAAAATGCGCGAATTGCTTTTCGTTCATGTATTCCTCGCCCTTTTTGGCCTTGTAGGGTTCAAAACGCTTCAAATGTTCGGTGGCCATATGTTTTCCGGTTGAACTGAACAAAATAAACCTGACTTAATAACAGATTTCCCCCCCAAACCGCAACCCATTATTGATCTTGACCAATCATGTCTTTGCAAGCCCTGCTTTTTGACGTGGACGGCACCCTCGCCGACACCGAGCGCGACGGACACCGCCCCGCCTTCAACGCCGCCTTCCGCGAATTCGGCCTGGATTGGGACTGGGATGTCCCCCTTTACGGCAAGCTGCTGGCCGTCACCGGCGGCAAGGAACGCATGAAACACTATGTGGACAGCTTCCGGCCGGATTACCAGAAGCCCGCCGATTTCAGCGATCTCGTGACCGAATTGCACAAGGCCAAGACCCGCCATTACACCGCCATGCTGGCCGAGGGCAACGTGCCCATGCGCCCCGGCGTCAGGCGCCTGCTGCTGGAAGCCATGGACGCCGGCCTGCGCCTGGCGGTCGCCACCACCACCACGCCTGAAAACGTCACCACCCTGCTGGAGCACAGCCTGGGCAAGGGCAGCAGCGAGTGGTTCGAGGTCATCGCCGCGGGCGACATCGTGCCGGCCAAGAAGCCCGCGCCCGACATTTATCTCTGGGCCATGGAGCAGATGAAGCTCAAGCCGGAAGCCTGCCTGGCCTTCGAGGACTCGGAAAACGGCATCCGCGCGAGCCGCGGCGCCGGGCTAAAGACCATCATCACGGTCAACGATTACACCCGCGACCACGACTTCACCGGCGCCGCCGTGGTGCTCACCGATCTGGGCGAACCCGACGCGCCCGCCACCGCGCTGTCAGGCGCCTGGCAGGGCCAGGGCTACGTCACGCTGGAAAGCCTGCGGCTTTTGCGCAAGGCCTGAAAAAACAGCCACAGAGAATACAAAGGGCACAGAGAAAAACAGGGCTTGGTTTTGCCTCTGTGTTCTCTGTGCCCTCTGTGGCTTGAATTTGTGCTTTTATCTGTTGTGTATCTCGTAAGCCTGCAGCGTGTTCTGCAACAGCGAGGCCACGGTCATCGGCCCCACGCCGCCCGGCACCGGCGTGATCCAGGCCGCGCGTTCTGCGGCCACGGCAAACTCCACGTCGCCGCAGATGCGGCCGTCGGGCAGGCGGTTGATGCCGACGTCGGCCACGGCGGCACCTTCCTTGATCCACTCGCCCTTGACCAGGTTGGGCCGGCCCACCGCCACCACCACGATGTCGGCCTGCAGGGCCAGGACGGGAAGATTTCTCGTCTGGCTGTTGGCCGTGGTCACGGTGCAGCCTTCCATCAAGAGCTCCAGCCCCATGGGACGGCCCACGTGGTTGGACGCGCCCACCACCAGCGCATTCATGCCGCGCATGTCGGTGTGCACGCTTTTCAGCAGCGTCATCACGCCCATGGGCGTGCAGGAGCGCAGCGTGGGCATGCGCACCGCCAGGCGGCCGATGTTGTAGGGATGGAAGCCGTCGACGTCCTTGTCCGGATGGATGCGCTCGATCACGGTTTCCGGGTCGATCTGCCTGGGCAGGGGCATCTGCACCAGAATGCCGTCCACTTCGGCGTCGTCATTGAGCTTGTCGATCAGGGCCAGCAGTTCGGCCTGGGTGGTGGAAGCCGGCAGGTCATGCGAAAGCGAGCGCACCGCGGCGCGTTCGCAGGCGCGTTTCTTGTTGCGCACGTAGATGGAAGAGGCCGGATCGTCGCCCACCAGGATCACCGCCAGCGTGGGCGCGCGCCTGCCGGAAGCGGCGAGGGCGTCCACGCGCTGCCTGAGTTCGTCCACGATGCGTTCGGATAAGGCTTTGCCGTCAAGAATTTTGGCAGTCATGGCGCCACGCTTGGCCTGTGAGGAAAAGGGGTATTTTCTCAAATAGTACCCATTTGCCTCAAGCTGAAATTGACCCGGATATATTCATTCAGGCATAATTCGCGGTCTTTCGGGGCGTAGCGCAGTCCGGTAGCGCGCTTGCTTTGGGAGCAAGATGTCGGGGGTTCGAATCCCTCCGCCCCGACCACCGGACTGTCTGGCCCCGAATAGTTGATAGTTGCCCGCAGCAGATCAAACTGCCCGTAGCTCAGCTGGATAGAGCATCGGCCTTCTAAGCCGAGGGTCACAGGTTCGACTCCTGTCGGGCAGGCCAGTTTGGCTGGAAGTTTTTACGGTGGTGGCTGTAGCTCAGTTGGTAGAGTCCAGGATTGTGATTCCTGTTGTCGTGGGTTCGAGTCCCATCAGCCACCCCATATAACAAGGGTTTCCGCGATAGCGGACACTAACAAAAGGCCCCGGAAACGGGGCTTTTTTGTCCCCGAGTGTCCCCATATTGTCCCCGTGATATGCGCATGATGTGCGCATAATTCGTCCCCGTTTTGTCCCCGGCTTTCGTAGCGTTTTCGTCACAGGCAAACGGATAACTATTTATCTTCAATAACTTACGCTTGACACCCGCCCAGCATCGTGCATAATGCACTCATCGGCCGCTGAACAGCGCGGCAGCACCCGGTGACGCCGGGGCCGGTGGGGGAATGGATAAGGTTCGAGACCCGGCCGAGACAGTGACGCGATAAACCGTCTGTGGGCGTGCCGGAAACGGCGGACGGTACGAGCGGGAGCAGTGAGCCACGACCCGCGCGGCGCAGCAAATTAGAACCCCTTTCAGGGGCGGGACCAGGGCTCTCATGCACGGCTTAATACGCCGGGCGGAGACTCGACGTGTCCGACTTGTACACCATCACCGGCGCTCAGCTCGCCGAGCGCCTGCAAACCAACCCAGCATCCATTCGCGCATACCGCGCCGGGCAGCGCAGCCCTGCGTTTTTGGCAGGGCTGCCGGAGCCTATCCAGTCTCAGCCGCGCCTGCTGTGGCTGGTGGCCGACATTAACGCCTGGATCGAATCCCGCCGGACGTTCCGTCCCGACACCCCCGCCCCCAACGCCACCCCGCCAGCCGAAGCGCCGCGCAAGCGCGGTCGGCCGCGCAAGTACCCCGCACCCGCCGCCGCGCAGGAAGGGGGCCAGCAATGAACGCCCTCACCGCCCGCACCCTCTCGACCTTCCCGGTCGAACTTCAGGCCTACATTCGCGCGCACTCATACGACGACACAGAAGAGCTGGTGCAGCAAGTCGCACTGGCGCTTCTCGAAGCCCGGCGCGACGACACCATGCGCACGGTCTTCAACCGGGCTCGGTCGGCGGTGCGCCGATTTACCCAAAATCCGGCTCATTACGGGCGTGACATCGACGGATTTGCTGATGTCGCCACTGACGACACAGATCCCACTGATCCGCCGCGCGGCAAAAAGCGCCGTGAGCTTGCTCGCGAGATCGCGGCCGATCACGGTGTCTCCACCCGCCGCGCTCGCCAGATCATTGCCAAGCAGGTGCGGCGCGCGCAGCAGGGGGATTTGTTTTCCGGCTACGAAAGCGGGGTGGCGGCATGCTGAGAAACGTCACTCCGATCACACTCGCCGAAGCCGTTTCCGCGAGCGTGCCCGACCCTGATCACATTCTCGGCCCGCTGCAGCCTGGCGACATCGGCATCATCTCCGGCGCTGACGGCAGCGGCAAATCGCTTGTCGCGCTCGCGATGGGAGCAAGCGTCGCATACGGCGTACCTGCATGCGGCGTTGTTGATGCGCCGCGCTCGACCGGACGTGTGCTCTATGTCGCTGGCGAAGATCGCCGCGACGACCACATCCGACGCCTCAAGCGTCTCGCAGCTCACTTGAAAACAGAGCACGGCATCTCCGGCGACGACGACGCAATGCTGACACTCTGGCCGCTGCTTGGTCAGCGCATGCCGCTTTTCGCGCCGCTCGGCGACGGCTTCAAAATGACTCCACTCGGTGAACACTTCGCTGCTGCAATCGCGGGCTACCGACTGGTGGTTTTGGACCCGATGAGGATGATGCACGATTGCGAAGAGAGCAAAGGGCCGGCGATGGACGGGTTTGCTAGGTGGCTTGTCACTGTAGCAATACAGAATCAGTGCGCAATTTTGCTTGTGCAGCACGCGAGCCAGGGAGCGATTCTCGAAGGCAGGACGGACCACCACATCGGGCGAGGCGCCACCGATTTCCCCGCAGCCTGTCGCGCCGCGTGGGCGTTGCGGACAATGACCACGAAAGAAGCAGAGGACTTCCGCATTAATAGCGACGAGCGGCGCGATTGGCGACTGCTGGTGCAAGGCAAGGCGTCGCACGCGACAGAAGACGGTGCGCGGTGGCTAAAACGGGACGGCGGGCTTTGGATTCGCAGCAGCTACACGCCGGAAGAAGTGGCTGATGCAAACGCAAACACCAGGCACAAGCTGGCGGCTCCGGCGCGGGCCGCGAAAACTTTCGCCAACGATCTCGCCAGGTACGGGCTGCGCCCACTAACTTCGGGAGCTGAGAATGTCTAAAAGTCACATCCAACTCCAGCACCAACACAAGGACGTGAGCACGGCGTCCGTCGCGCGTATCGGGATCTTTCAGCCGACTCGCCGACCCGTTGAAAAATCATGGGCAGTCGAAACGCAGTGGGGCTCTGCGCAGATCACCGGCCGACTCGGACAGCGACACACCGATTTTATGGAGTGCTGCAGGGATGTCGCTCAATTGGTTGGCCTGGACAATGTTGGGCGGCATTGCTGCATCGTTGACCCGAGCAAGCTCCGGACGGCGCTCAGCCACGGTCGGGCAAGACTTTCATGGACGCAAATGAAGGGTCTGGCTAACGACCTGCGGACATGCAGTGTGTCAAACCTCCGTATCAAATCGATGCCGGGGTTCGGCGTGGTCACTGCCGGCATTCTCGATACCGTCGAGTATCAGGGTGTTGAGCAGGTGCCGGCAAGGGCAGGCACGCGGCTTAACGGAGTTGTCATGAAAGACCGCGCCGTTGTGAAGGCTGGGCCGCTGGCCGGACCCGATGCGCGACGAGAGCTTTGGATGGTTGCGTTTTCAAAGGCTTGGACAGAGTTGATTGGCAAAGATATGCCGGTCAGCTATCGGGGGCGCCTGCGGCAAATTATCGCGCTGCGGCACGGCGCCAGTCAGGCCGTGGCGAGGTTCATGCTCACGCACGAACCCGGCGCGGAATACAGCATAGACAACGCACTAACTATCGTCGGCGTGCATAAATCAGTGCTGCGGCACCATCGGCGCGAGCTGCACGAGGACGCCGAAGGTCTCGCGGCGGCAGGAGTGATCATCGCCGGTGACGCAATAACCACATTATGAGTAAGTGGAAGCTATGCCCCGGTGGGCGGAAGCTATGCCCCGGTGGGCGGAAGCTATGCCCCGGTGAACGGAAGCTATGCCCCGGTTCCTATAGGCTAATAGGCCTTCTAGGCCTATAGGCAGCCGAGGGGGGCTTGGTGCCCCCTCGGGGAATATCAGATAGTGAAGCACACGCCCCCCCATGTCTTCTTACTACATGGGGGGGAAGGAAAGGAGAATCAAAAATGGCTGGATGGCAAGAACAGAAGCGGTTCCTAGACTTTTTTCAGAAGCACGGCATCACCTTCGCCAACCTCGTCACGATCCTGCCTCGCCCAGGTCAGGATCCGCTCGTAAAAGGCCTGGCGCGCGCCCGCGACCGAGCCGAGGTAGAGAAAAGCTTTGGGTGGGCTTGGGCCGAGAACCGACGCGGCGCCGAGGTCTATATCCGTCCTGCCCGTTGGCTACCTGACGGCACCCCGGCGGCTTGGCCCATGGTCTTCTTGGACGACGTGACGCCTGCCAGGGCGGCGAAGATCGCCGGGGAGTTCTCGGCGGCGGTCATCGAGACCTCTCCGGGGCTTTGCCACGTCTGGCTCCCCGTGTCCCGCCCGCTCGACGAGGCGGAGCGGAAAGCGCTGCAGCAGCGGCTCATCGGCGTGCACAGCGCAGACAAAGGCAGCAGCAGCGGCGAACACCTGGGGAGGCTGGCGGGCTTCAAGAACAACAAGCGCGGCGGCAATTACGTGAAAATCACGACGACCAGCTCGGGCCGGCTGTACCCGGCCGGCGATCTCGTCCCCCTTCCCCCGGCCGCTGGGGCGGATGATGGGGGGGCGTGTGCTTCACAACCAGCAGCCGGCAGCATCGACATGTACGAATCGCTTGGCGGCTGGTCTTCTGAAAGCGAGCGCGATTTTGGATACGTCATCGGCCGACTCCGTTGGCTCTCAGAGAACAATCCGTCACAGGTAAACGAAGAAGCCGCGCGACTGGAGAAGGAACTGACCGAGAAGGCGGGGGCGCGCGGCAAACGAAACCCGAAGGATTACGCGAAGCGCACCGTCAAAGAAGCACTCCGGCGCATCGGCACCCTGAAAGCTGCCTAAGCAACCCCACCAAAACGCCCGCCACGGCCTCAACGCCGTCGCGGACACCCCGACCCCCAGCCCGTCGCGCCGTTCTGTTTCCGAAATCCATTTCCGAATCCGAAATCCATTTCCGAAATCTATTTCCGAAATCTATTTCCGAAATACGTTTCGGAAAGGCCTAACTAGAACAATCTAGACAAGCCTTGCGACAAGCCTTGCGACAAGCCTTGCTCCCGCTTCGCTCGACGCGCTTCCGCTTTTTCCTGAAGTAGTTCAGCAGCCACCTGGCGGCGCTGCGAAAGGCGAAAGGAGAACCCACAACATGAAACGAGAAACACATGAAGTTGCTTGGCGGGCGAAGCTGGTCTTCGGCCTCGCGCTGCTCGGCGCGCTGGTTGGCGTCCTGCTGTACCTGCACTTCCTGATTTTTGACAGTGAGCCGCAAGAGATCGGGCGGTACGCGCTCGCAGCTTACAACGCTTTCACGCTCGACTTGCCCGGCGCTCGCCACGCTCGCCGCGAGCTTTTGATGTCCGGCGCCGCCGGTGCTGCCGCGCTCGCCGGTCCGCTTTTGCTGTTTTTGCTGAAGCCGCGCGGCGGCTATCGGCCGTAATTTTTAAAATCCCAAGGAGAACGTCATGAGTGACATTTTTTTTCATATTGCGTACATCGCAACCGCCGCCGGCCTCGCAGTGTGGCTGTGGCTCGTCCGCCCCTGGCTCGCGGAGCGCGGCTGGATGACGTTGCACGGATGGGCGCTGAGTCTTTCTGTCGGCGCCGGTGGCGTTGCGGTCGGCCTCGTGCCTGATTTGCTGAACGGCAAAGCGGCGCCGTCGCTCGGTCTTTTCTTCGCCGGCATCTTCATCGCCGGCATGATTTTCAATCTTTTCCGGAACGGCTGGGCGTGGGTGGCGGAGAAGGCCGGCATTCCAGGATTCGGCCGGAACCCACACGAGCACATTCGAGGCGCCGCCCTGGCGAACGAGCGCGCCGTCGCCCGCCAGCTCAAGCACTCTCAATCGCGCTTCAGCGTCGGCGCCGTGCCGGTGCCCGTCGAGTTGGAGACCAGGGGCTTTCTGTTGGCGGGCTCACCCGGAACCGGCAAGTCGCAAACATTGACGCACGCTCTCGACGCGCTGCGCGCAGACGGCGCGCTCGCGGTGATCGCCGACGCAAGCGGCATTTACACTTCGCGCTACTTCCGCGAAGGCGGCCAGGACGTGATTCTGAATCCGTTCGACGAACGCTGCGTGCGCTGGTCGCCGCTGTGCGAGCTTGAATCTGTCGCCGACATCCCGGCGCTCGCGAAGAGCCTTGTCCCTGACGGCGAAGGGTCGGCGGCTGAGTGGAACGGGTACGCTCAGACGTTCGTCGAAGCCGTGCTCGAACACTGCTTCACCGCCGGTCTTGGAAACGGAGAGCTTTTCCGGATTCTCGTCGTCGCCGATCTCGAAGAGCTGCGCGAAGTGTGCGCCGGAACGCCGGCTCAGCCGCTGGTGGCCGACGGCAACGAACGCATGTTCGGCTCGATCCGTGGCATCTCTTCGAGCGCGGCAAAATTTTTGCAATATCTGGACCCCAACGCCGACGCGCAGAACGGTTTTTCGATCCGTCGGTATCTGCATTCCGACCGCGCCGGTTTTCTGTTTTTGAGTTACCAGCAGCAGCACCGCGACGCACTGAAAAGCATGATCGCGTGCTGTGTGGACGTGGCGAGCCGCGCGGTTTTGAGCTTGCCACCTTCTCATGATCGCCGCGTGGTTTTCGCGCTCGACGAGCTGCCGCTTCTCGGCAAGATTCAAAGCATCATCGACCTCTCGACGAATGGCAGAAAGCACGGCGCCATGATCTTTGCCGGACTTCAGACGATTGCGCAGCTCCGAGAAAGTTATGGCAACGAGACCGCGCAGACTTTTCTCGCATGTCTCGGCAGTTGGCTCGTGCTGCGCGTGAGCGACGGCGAGACAGCGGAATACATGTCGCGCTATCTGGGAGAGGAAGAGAAGACGCGCGTCGTGAAGAGCGGCGGCAAGTCTCATCAAAGCATGCAAGTCGGTTCGAGCAAGTCTGAAAACTGGCAAGAGCAAGTCGTCAAAGACCGCGTCGTTTTGCCGTCTGAGCTGCAGGCGCTGCCCGACCTGCGCGGCATCTTCAACCTGGCGGGGCCGGTGCCGTCCGCCGTCGTCAACTTGCAGATCGCGGCGCAGCGGAAAGAAGCAGAAGCGTTCGTCGCCGCTCCGCCTCGCGTGCGTGTGAAACCGAAGGTGCAACAGCAAGAGCAGAAGCGGGCTGGCGGCACGGATCGCGCACAAGCGGCCGAAGCCGACATGCTCGACCTTCTCTAAAACTTCTCCGCAGCGCCAGCCCTTGCCCCGGTCTCAAAGCCGGGGCTTTTTTTCGTGCGCGGTCACAGTCAGCAGCATTCATTTTCAGTTCATACACCCTACCCACCAGAGTGCGCTCGCTGCGCGGCTCAAACCCAGCAGCCACGCGGCTTTCCGCTGTCCGACGCTTGCCCGACGTGCGCCGACGTTTTACTTCCGCTTTTGCCTGAAGTGCTGTAGCGGCGGGCTTTTCCGCCGTCCGACATTCTGACGGAGCACGACATGAGCAAAACACACAAAATCGACGTTCGGCTCGAAGCCGACGAGCTGCTTGAACTGGAACGTCAAGCGAAGATTCTCAACATGCCGAAGTCGCGCCTCGCGCGCATCCTGCTGACCGGCGCCGCAGTCTCAAAACCGCAGCCGCAACAACCACCTGCAGCCGCCCCGGCTTTTGACGATTCTCGGCTCGCCGACATCGAAAGACGCCTCGGCGAAGTCGAAGAGTCACTGTCCGCCAGCGCCCGCGCCTTCGACATGCTCTTGCAGCAACTCGGCGAATTCCTGCGCGTGCCTAGCTTCCGCGAATACCGCGCCCGCCTCGTCGTCGAGGGCGTCGAGAAACGGCAAAACGAGGACGACGCGCAGTTTCTCGTTCGCGCCGCGTCGCGCTACTTCGTGCTGTTCCAGGCATGGCCCGACCCCACCGATTCCCGCCGCTTCGGCCCCGTCCCGCAGGGCGTCGATCTTGCCAAATTCCCGCCCCGGCCGCCGGCCTGATCGCTTCCGCTTTTTGCAGAAGTAAGTAGCCGCCGCCCGGCGGCAGTCAACCAAAAGGAGCAAAACTATGGACATCGCCAAACTCAAAACCCGCCGCGAAAAGCTCGCCGCCCAGATCAAGCAGATCGACGCACAGCTCGCAAAAGCCGAGCGCGCCGCCCGCGAAGCCGAGCAGCGCGAACTCGTGAAAATGATTCAAGCGCGGGGCATTTCCGCCGCGCGTCTTTCTCAGATTCTCGACGCCGCCCACGGCGTCGTTGGAACAACCGGAGAAGAGCGGTGAAGCCGACCACCTGCCGGCAGCGCGACTGCCTGAATTTCTATGTCCGCAGCGCGTGCATGGCCGGCGAACAGAACGAGATTTTTTGTCTCGCCGGCATCTCTCAGCCGAGCGGCGCTTGCGAGCGGTACGTGCCGCCGTCATGGAAACCGCAACCGCGCAATTCTTCACGTAGCAGGAGGGGGTAAGCATGCTCGCAGTCAAATCAATCGGAGCCGGCGCGGACGTGAATAAAGTCGCCGGATATTACGAAAATTACCAAGTCGGCGCGGAAGACCCGAACGCCCGCCAGCACGACGAACCCGCCGGCCGCTGGGTCGGCGCCTTCGCTGAGAAACGCGGTTTTGCCGGGCAGCAAGTGCAGCGCGGCGACCTCGTGAAAGCGCTGACCGGCCACGACCCGCGCACAGGCGAGAAGCTGTCGAACAACGCCGGCGAAGACCGCCACAAGCCGGGCTACGACCTCGTTTTCAACGCGCCGAAGTCCGTCTCAATCGCCTGGGCTTCCGGCTCTCCAGAGCTGCAGCGCGCAATCAGCGAAGCCCAGCAACGCGCGGTCGAGAAGGCCCTTTCATACGCCGAGCAGTCCGGCGCTTTTGTCCAAAGAGAAGGCCACGCAGGCGCGACGAAAATCCCGCACCACGAGATCGCCGCCGCCACCTTCGAGCACAGCTCAAACAGGGCCGGCGAGCCGCACTTGCACACGCACGCGGTCGTCTCGAATATCTCAGAAAACGGCAAGCGGATCGACTTCGACACCCGGCACGCGCACGCCATCGGCACCGCATACCGTGCCGAGTTCGCCCGCGAGCTTGAGCGCCTCGGCTTCCAGATCGACCGCGACGGCAAGAGCTTCCGCCTTGCCGGCTTCCCGCCCGAGCTTGAAAATCAGCTTTCAAGCCGCTCCGCCGAGATCGCCGCAGCCGCAGCCGCGACCGGCCGCACATCGCCGGCCGAGCGTGATATTCACTCGTTGAACACCCGCGAGAAGAAGGCCGACAACCCACGCGCCACGGCTTTCGAATCGGCCCGCGCCGCCGCACAGGAGCACGGGTTTTCTGCCGAGTCCCTGAAGTCCGCACCAACCCCCGAACGCGACCCCGCAAAGCTCACGGAACGCGCGTTTTCAGAAGCCTCAACCCTCACCCGCCAGCAGATCGAACGCCATGCTTTCGAGCAGGCGCAGACCTCCGGCGGCGGCGGCATCGACGGGGCGCTCGCAAAGCTCGAAGAGCTGCGTAAGTCCGGCGAACTGGTGCAGCTTGTCGGCCGGGACGGCGAAGAACGCTGGACTTCTAGGGAGATGCTGGAGATCGAGAAAGGGCTTGCAGACTACGCCGCCCGCGCAGCGAACACCGAGACGAACGCCCGCGTTTCCGCCGCGACGCTCGAATCCGTCACAGCAAAACGGACGCTTGCCGACGAGCAGAAAAACGCACTGGCGCACATCACAGACAACGGCCGCAGCTTCGCCATCGTCGAGGGGACGGCCGGCGCGGGCAAGTCGTACATGCTCGGCGCGGCCCGTGAAGCCTGGGAGCGCGACGGGAATCAAGTCGTCGGCTGCGCGCTCGCCGGCAAAGCGGCCTCGGGCCTTGAGGAAGGCTCAGGCATCAAGTCAGACACCATTCATTCGACGCTCAACCGCCTCGACAAAGGCGAACTGCAGCTCGACCGGCAAACCGTCGTCGTCGTGGACGAAGCCGGCATGGCCGGCAGCCGGCTCATGGCGCAGCTCAAAGACCACTGCTACGCCGCCGGGGCAAAGCTCGTGCTCGTGGGCGACACCCGCCAGCTCCAGCCCATCGACGCCGGCGGCGCCATGCGCTGCATGCGTGAAGCCGCTGGGGTTCACGCTGAGATGAACGAGATCCGCCGCCAGCACGATGACCGAGACAAAGAGATGGTCCTGGCGCTCAAGGCCGGCGACGCCGGCAGAGCAGTCGAAATCATGCAAGAACGGGGCTACCTGAAAGAGCACTCCGACACCGACGCGGCACGCCGGGAGATCGCACAGAACGTCGTTTCTGACCTGCGCGAAGGCAAAAGCAGCATGGCGCTCGCCGCACGCCGCGCCGACGTTGCCGCGATCAACTCCGAAGCACGCGCCCTGGCCCGTGAGCATGGCATCTTGAAGGGCGAAGACGCCCGTTTTACGACGCAGCCGACAAAGGACGCGGCAGAGAAAGACAAGCAGTTTGCAGCCGGGGATCGCGTCATCACACTGCAAAACGACAAGTCGCTACAAGTAAAGAACGGCCAAACGTGGACTGTCACCGAGGCCCGCGACGGCAAGCTCACGCTCAAGCGCGATGGCGACGGCAAAGAACTGACGATCTCGGACAAGCAATACAAGCACGTCGATCATGCGTACTGCGCCACTGTTCACAAGAGCCAGGGCGTCACAATCGACCGCGCGCACGTCGTACACGACTCCGCAATGAGCGACCGAAGCTTGTCGTACGTCGCCGCCAGCCGACACCGCGAGAGCATGACTTATCACCACACCAGCGCTCAGCGCGACGAGCTGCAGAAAGAGATGAGCCGGGCGCGCGACAAAGACAGTGCCGCAGACTACAAGCGCGCAGACGCCGCCGCCGACGGCCCGCGCTTCACACGAGCCGACGAGCCGCGTCAGCCTGAGCGTCAGCCTGGCGACCAGCCTCGTGACCAGCCTGGCGACGAGCGACGGGAGCTTGAAAAGGATCTTGACGATGCACGAGCCGAGCTGCAGGCGGCCGAGCGCACCGGCGACCAACAGGCAAAGGACCGCGCCGAAGAACGCTACGCAAACGCCGCGCTTCGCGCTGCCGCGCATGACCGGCGCTCTCGCGACAACCGCACCGGAGACGAGAAGCGGCGCGACGGCGACCTCGCCGCCAAAGCCCTCAAGACGAAAGGCCAGATGCCGGAGCCGGCAAAGATCGCGAAAGATATCGAGAAAGGCAAGGCGCGCTGGGAGTTCGACAGCAAGGGCGACCGCTATTTGTCATACAACAACGGAAAGACCTTTCACCCGGAGCTTCACGGCCGCGTGCGCGAAGTCCAGCTCCGCCAGGCGAAGACGCTCGGCGCGACGACCAAAACAGCGGTTGTCGTTGACAAGAAGCTCGAAGTCTTTGGCATCAAGACGAATATCAAAATCGGCGAGCGCGTCATCGTCGGCCACGATACCGTCGGACAGAAGATCGCAGGCCGCGACCGCGACGAGCTGCGCGACCGCATGCGCTCGAAAGAAACGTCGGGCGTCGGCAAGCTGTGGGCGAAGGCCCAGGACAAGGTGATGTCCGGCCTCAACGCCGAAGGCTGGCGCGGCGCTTCGACTCAAGAAGCAATCCGCGCAAAGCTTTCAGCAGCGATTGAGACACGCAGCATGCGCAGCGAAGCACGCGACAAGCTCGAAACGAAGGTGAAAGACGCTCAGAAAGCGACAGATCGCGGCCTCGAACGCTGACTCCGCAACCATCCAAACCATCCAAACCATCCACAACCCGGCCACCGCGCCGGGTTTTTTTGCGCTTCCGTTTTTCGCTGAAGTAGGTATCCCCGGCATCAACGCCGGGGAGGAAAGGAACCATGAACAACATTTTTAACCGCTTGCTCGATCTGACGTGCGGCCAGCTCCTCGCGATCAGCCTGCTCATCAACGCAGTGCTGTTCGGCGCCTGGCTGGTTGCAGTGTTGTCAACCTCAGCGCCGCTCGACGGCGAGATCGAGCACAAATCTGAACATCTTCAACAGCTTCAAGAAAGGAATTGAAATGACCAAAAACACCATCACCACCGCCGTGCTGCTCGCTTCGCTCTTCGCTGCAGGCGCGGCTCACGCACAAGCCGCGCAGGTCATCGAGCAAGCAATCAGCATCACGCCGGCGTTCACATCGACCACCCGCACCGAATGCACCAGCAACGCACCGTCGGGCGGCTGGCTCGGCCCGGCGCTCGGCGCGATCCTCGGCGGCGGAGCCGGCAGCCAGGTCGGCAAAGGCAGCGGGCAAGCGGCAGCCGCCGCGATTGGCGCAACGCTCGGCGCACAGGCCGGCGGCGCCATCGGCGGCAACGGCAACAGCGCACCGACCCAGACTTGCCGCGACATCACCGAGCGGACTTTGACGGGCTACACGCTGCGCACGAGCGGCGGACGCGATGTTTTCGTGCCGCTGTCGCTCGTCAACTCGTTCAACGCCGCGAACCGCTAAATCGGGGGCGGCGATGAAGAAGATCATTTTCGTTCTCGTCGCCGCCGCTGCCGCCTCGCCGGCAGCGGCGGTGGACTGGAAAGAGCACCCGAACGACAAGATCGCGCATGTTGCGCTCGGCGGCGCGCTGTCATTTGGCGTCTCTCAGTATTTCGACCGCCCGCCCGCCGGCATCGCTGCCGCGACCGCTGTCGGCGTGCTGAAAGAATCAACAGACCGCCATTTCGATACAGGCGATCTCGCGAGCTGGGTCGTCGGCGGTCTCGTCGGTGCAGCGATCTCAAAAAACATCGTCATCACGCCGCGCGGGTTTGCGTGGAGAAAGGATTTTTGAAATGGGCACAACGCAATCAACAGACTTGATCGTTACTCACCCGCTGCCGCTCCGCACGTCGCGCTATCGCAGCGTGCTCGAAGCCGCACGCGCCCGTGACAAACATCGTAAGCCCGCGTGCAACGTACTCGAAGCAGCCCGCCGCGCCGCCACTCAACAGGAGAAACAGAAATGAAGAAGCACATCACGATTTTTCTCGTCTCGCTCACTTCCGCCAGCGCCCACGCCGGCGGCGGCGCCACCGGCGGCGCTACCGAAGTGACTCAGCTCCTCAACCATATAGAGCTGGTGGCTCAGGTCGGCGAGGCCGTGCAGACCACATCGAACACGCTGATGACGGCGCAGGCCACCATGCAGATGCTTCGGCAGCTTTCGCCTGACGTGGTTTCGCAGATGACCGGGCTTCCCATCGACCAGGTGGAGAAGATGGCCGAGGCGTACACCGTCATGAGCCAGGCGACGCAGGTTTACCAGGATGCCGAAGCTGTGCTCAGGAAGGCGCAGCAGGACGCCGCGAGGCTCAAGATTCCGCCGTCCGAGCTGCTTCGATACAAGGCCGAGGCGGCCTACAGGCATGGCGGCATCTACCAGCAGACCTACGAGCAGGAACAGGCCAAGCTCAAGCGCCTGGCCGAAGTTTCTGCCGACGTGCAGCGGCAGGCCGAGGAGGTGAAGAGCATCGACGCCAACGTGAAGGGCATCCAGTTCCTCGCCGGCCAGAACGTCAAGATGCAGGCCGTCCTGGGGCTGATCGGCGACTCGATTCACACGGCCAACGCGAATGCCGCGCGAGAAGCTGCGCTGAAGCAAGCAGAACTTGAGCGCGTGCAGAAGCGCGAAGCCGAGCTGATGGACGCAATCAAGCGCAAAGAGCTTGAAGCGCCGCCGGTGACGCGCTTGCCGCTGCCGCACGAGTTCGCGAAAGGAGGCAAGTGATGAACGAGAAAGCTGAAGCAAAAGTCGTCGATCTCGTCGCCCGGCTTGTCGAGCGCGGCGAAGCTGAGCGCGCGGAGCTGATGGCGGAGGTAGCACGCCGCCGTGAAGCCGGGCTTGACCCGGCGAACGACGAGAACGGCGGCGGCTTCGACTGGCGCGCTTGGGCGATTGACTTCGCCCAGCAAAACCCACGCCTCACGATGCTCGCGCCGTTCTCGCTCGCGTGCTACGTGTGGCTCTTGTATGACCTGATTTTCGGAGGCTGAAAATGGCGCTTGGAGACATCGCCGGGCTCTTGAGCCCGCTTATCGAGTCAGCCGAGAAGCTGCACACTGTCTTTATTCCGATTGCGCTGCAGATGCTCGCGCTGGCGTTCGTTCTCGCGCTGCTGTTCGCCGTTTATCAGTGGTGGATGGGGGAGGTATCCGGCGCGCTTGCTCGCTTCGTGCGTGCCGGTCTGATCCTCATCATTCCAATGTCGCTGCTCGCCGGCGACAACTGGAAGAGCACGATGGATGCGGCGGGCAAGTTTTTCAGCGCCGGGCT
The DNA here is from genome assembly GCA_021847835.1 of Pseudomonadota bacterium. Taxonomy (GTDB): domain Bacteria; phylum Pseudomonadota; class Gammaproteobacteria; order Burkholderiales; family Thiobacillaceae; genus UBA6918. The sequence continues at coordinate 105,290 of JAJZPR010000004.1, read as the reverse complement.
GACTGAGCCGATCTTGAAAACCGGCGGGGCGTCGAGCGGCCCCGACGCAATCAGTGAGACTATTACAAAACTCACGACTGCGATGTTCCCGAATGCCAGGAACCCGGACGAGCGTTCCGTGGTTGAGAAAGCAATAGCTTTCGTGACAAGCAAAGAGAGCTTCGGCGGCATGCTTGTTTCGGCGCTCACGCAAGCACTGATCGAGCTTGTGCTCTTCGTGCTCGCGATCCTGCTGTCCGTCGCGCTGATCTTCGCGCTCTACGGCCCACTTCTGGCGCTGCACATCGGGATCATCTTCGGCCCGCTGCTGATCGCATGGATGCCGTTCTCACCGATGTCGCACCTGGCGAGAAACTGGCTTCAATTCATGCTGAGTCAGGGTTTCGCGCTCGTCGTCGGCATCACGATTGCGATGATCGCCGTGAACTCTATTGAAGTGTTCACCGACAGCATCGCGGCGATGAGCCGCGACCCCGATGTGCCGCTTATGCAAGAAATCGCAGCGAAGATCGGGGCGTTCATGGCGTCGGCTGCAGTCATCGTCTTCGTCGCGTTCATGTTGTTTAGAGCCGACGACCTGGCGGCAGCAATGATCGGCGGTGGCGGTGCAGGTGCAGGCAGCGTCGGAGCGGTCATCATGAGCAGGCTGTCTGCGACGAAGATGCCGCAGAAGCCGTCAGGCACGCCGAAGCCACCCGGCGACAAGTAGCAATCAGACAGAACCCCGCTTCGGCGGGGTTTTTTTCGCACTGCAACTGCGGTTTTGATGCGCTGCGCGCGCCTGAAAGCATTTCTGGCGCGGATTCCCGCGCTGTGCCGGTGAAAACACCGTTTGTGTCTCCCAGCCCTGGGTTGAATCCTGCTTTTCGGAGCCGCCCAAGGCTTCCAGGCGCTTTCACGCGGCGGCGGGAAAGCAACCCGTCACGCCAGCCGGCGCGGCTTTCGCGGCATATCCTCAGTCGCTGCGCTCCCTGCGGTATTCCACGACCGCGAAACCCCGTCTGTCATGCCGGCTTGCAAACCCGCCGAAACCCCGCGTGAAGCCCTTCGGGCGCGCGCCCTCCAGCCTCACAAAGCGAGGCGGCTCCGAAAAGCAGGATTCAACCAACCCCACAGGAGGGAAAGCATGGACACACAAACAATCACCGACACCACAACACCGCAGGGCCTCGCCGGCCCTGCACCCGCGAGGCCCACCAAAAAGCAGGCCGGGCTGGCTGAAATCTTCGGCGATCCAATTCACGTCTACACCCAGCGTGAGCGCTTCATGTTCCAGCTCTACCGCGTGCCGCGCGGCGGCCGGAGCCTGCGGCCACGGCTGACCCGGCTTGTTTGCAGTATCGGTGCGGGTGACAACGGCGAGCCGGTCATCACGAAGCAGCAGAAGCAGGCACAGACGCGGCTCGTCGCATGCCGCGACTGCCAGCGCATCGACACAGCCGACACGCTCACCGCAGGCCCGGCGGGCGTCGGTTGGTGTGTTGCGCTGTCGCAGTATCGTTCGCTGCAGATCGAGCGTCGGTGCGAAGACTTCCGTTTTATGCCGAAGTAGTCATCCCCCATTGGTTGGGGTTAATGAGTAAGAAAGGATTGGGAACATGGGAAAAATCATTTTGAAGGTCGAGTCCGCAGACGGCAAAAAGGCAGGAAAGCTGGCTGGATTCCAGGAAGGTGCGGGGAACAAGCCCGCGCTTGAAGCCTGCGGCCGTGTTTTGTCACGGTGCCAGTACAGCGGCGGTGTGCGAGCGTTTGAGATCGGCAAAGTCTCGGCGGGGGATGTTGTTTTTCTGGAAACCGAAGGCCGCAAAAGTGCAGAGTATTTCTTGGTGAAGCGCAGCATCAACGGACTTTTCCCGGTGCGCATGAAATACATGAAGGGCGGGAGCGCACTGCGGGAGGCGTGGGGCGTCAACAACTCAGCAAAAGAGGCGTTCGAGGCCAACAAAAGCAAGCTGGAAGCGGACCTGGAGGCGGTCGATGTTTCAAGCCACCAGGGGCTTGTCGCGATGGTGAAAATCACCAACGAATTTCTCGACGCCGGATTTTATCCCGTTCTCCAGTTCGAAACCGATCCTGGGCGTTTTCAAATTGCCGAGGTAGCGAGGGCGGCGGACAGGCTTGGCAAGTATCGAGTGCACTACGCCGAGCATGAAAGCTTTCTGTCGCTGGCCGTTTCGAAATTGATTGAATTCCAGGAAAAACGGGAAGCGAGACGGGCTGCGCGGTCGGCGGCGGCGTAACCCCCCTCCAAATCAATCAAAGGAACACACAACATGCCCATTTTTTTCAGAATCTTGGCCGCCGCGAATGCGGCACGCGAGTGGTTCACATTCGCTCATGAAGCCATCTCATGGCTCGGCATCACTAAACGCGTAGCCGCTGCCGGTGTCGTCGCAGCAGCGGTCGCCGCGCCCGTCGCCGCCGTGAAGCACGTTTACTCTTCTCAGTCATCCGGAAACGAAACCCGAGTGGCCACGCAAGCCGCGCAGGTGTCGGCCGGCGACCTCGGCGAGTGCGCCGGCGGCGGCTGCTCGACGCTGTATCTCGTTGAGAGCGAAGAGCGCATCGAGCTTGCTCGTCGCATCGTGCATGCGTGCAGCACGCGCACCGACGTTCCGCTTGCTCAGTGTGACGCTGCAGCAAAAGCGGTCGGCGCGGTCGAAGCGGTCATGCATCAAGAAAAGCGAGACGCGGCCTTCCGGAAGGCGCAAGAAGAAGCGCCGCCGGTCGGCAAGCTGCCGATGCACTTTTTCGGCAGCGGTAAATGAGCTTCGGCGCTTCCGCTTTTCGATGAAGTGTTTAGCCGCCGGCTGGCGGCATCACAAACGAAAGGAACTGACATGAAAATCTCTCACATCATCATCACCGCCGCCGCGCTGGCGCTTGCTGGTGGCGCTCATGCGTCGAAAAGCGCGGAGCCTGACAATATCTTCGACCTGCACGACAAGACCTGCCCCGGCGAAAAATCCGTTTTTGACGCGGCTCACCCGGCGCCGTGCAATGCGTTCTCGAAGACTTATCTTATTCAGCACGGCCGCGAAAAACTGCTGATGAGCGTCATTGCGGCATGCGCGACGAGCAACGTGCTGCCGGTCGAGCAATGCACTGAAGCGGAGCGTGCGGGCGCCCACTTGAAGAAAATCGGCCGGCTGAAATAACGCGCGAGTGACAGCACCCCGGCCGTGTGCCGGGGTTTCTTTTGCGTGCTATTCCGTTACCGGAGAACGTAATCATGAATAGAGAAGGGATCGACCCCGCCGCGTGGCTTACTGAACACGAGATCGAAGAGGGTCGAAGGCCGTTTTCGTACTCGGACGACGTTTTCGCCCTGGGTGGTGACGAGCTTGCACGATGCGGCGGCGACTTGTCGCGTGCGCTCGCGGCTCGGCCGGAGTGCCGGGCTGAAATCGTGTTGGCGTGGCTGGCTGGTCGGGCGCTTGAAGGGCCGGCGGCGGCGGCCGACGGCGTGATGCTCGCCGCGCGGATTGTCGGGAGGCTGAATGCCTCCGGTTTGGGTTAAACCACTTACTCGCCTGGTTTGCTGGTGGGGAAAAACCTACCGAGCACAAAAACAGAGACCAGGCCGATGACGCCGCACAGGGCGCGTCCGCGCGACAGCGGCCTGGAGCGTTGATGGTGGTGGGCGCAGCCGTGGCCGCTAACCGAGCTTGAGGGCCAAGTCTTCGGCTCGTGGGTGGTAGTACCGCGCGAGCATGCGCGTGTCTTTGTGCCCGGTGACGCGCATCAGCTCGTGGAGCTGCAGGCGCTCGGCGAGGCGGCTTGTCGCTTCGTGGCGAAGGTCGTGGAAATGCAAATCTTCCAGGAATCCGTGGGCCGGCTCTCTGCCTTGCGCTTCGCAATCGGCTTCGTAATTCCGCCGCGCTCGGCTGACGGCGCGGGTAAACGATTGCTTCAGCGCGGATGCAGTGGTTGGGAAAACCCGCCCTTTTCTCAGCCGCTGCACATTGCCGCCGGGTTTGATCAGGGCGACCGCCGCACTCGACAGCGGCACGGTCCGAGATGTACCGTTTTTTGTGTCCGGCAGATGCGCGGTTCGTTTTTCAAGATCGACGTGCCGCCATTCGAGCGCCAAAATCTCGCCCCGGCGCATTGCCGTCTCGATGGCCCAACGAACCACCAACGGCGTCCATTCGTTACGCCTGTCGCCCGCTTTCGTTTTCACTGAACAACCAGGCTCGTCCAAGGCGGCGAGCAGGTAGCGCATCTCGTCGGGGCCAAGCCGCCGTGAGCGGGCATTGTTGACTTTCGGTTTGCTGATCTTTCGAACCGGGTTATCGACTTCGACGCCCCACTCTTTCCGTGCGACCTCAAACAGATGCGACAGCAGCGCGAGGTATTTCGCGACGCTCGACGGAGCCAGGCGCTCAAGCTCGGAGTCGCGAAATGCCGCGATGTCCGCCCCCCGGATTCTAGCCAGTGTCATCTTCGCAAGAGGCAACCGGCGAAGTGCTCCGATTTTGTAGGACTCCTGTACGGCTCCTTTTTTCCGTGGCGTGACTTCCCGCTCGTACCGTTCTAGCGCCTCGCCTAGCGTAGTGCGCTCAGCTTCGATTGTGTCGCGCCAGACGCCGCGCTCAAGCTCAGACTCGACTTTCCGTGCCCACGCTTCCGCATCAACTTTTTTTGCAAATGTCCTGCTCTGCACGCCGCCATCCCGGCGCACCTTCGCTTGCCAGCGTCCGCTTTCGCGTTGGTGAAAAGTTGCCATGAGGTGTCCCCGTTTTGTCCCCGTCGGTGCAAAAAATCATACCATATTGCTCGCCAAGCCTCGCCAATGCTTGGTTTGTGGGCCTGTGAATTTTCGCATTGTGATTCCTGTTGTCGTGGGTTCGAGTCCCATCAGCCACCCCACTCCTTATTCCTCCATTTCCCTGCATAAACATAAACAACCACGCATGCCGTGGCTGATGGGCGAGAACCCGCCCGGGTTCGCGGAGCAAGCATGCTTGCGACGGACAGCCGCAGGCTGGTACCGAGCGCTGCGAGGGACGAGCAACGGGGGAGGCGCCGCTGCGAGCAATCCCATCAGCCACCCTATTCCAATTCCTACACCCAATATCCAGCAATTATTGCGGGCAGAATTGTCTGATTTTTGATTCATCCCAAACATAAGGGTTGAGGCAAAACTGCGGAGCAAGAAAAAGCCCCGTCGCGTCGGGGCTTTTTTAGTGCAACGCCAACTATGCGGCCCTCAGTTCCGGCTTTGCATGATGCAGCGGAAGAAGGTCCGATTTACGCAGTGCTACCCGCGCGTATGTCCGGCCTTCGAGGTCCGAAAACTCAACCTCGTAAACACCGGGCTCCCATTCTTCCACCAATACACCAACCGCCCCAGCCGGCAGCCTCGGTTCTTCAAGGTCATGAATCAGCGCGACCGTATCAAGCAGTTTCATTTTTCACCTCACAAAACAGGTTACAAGGCGTGGCACTCCATCGCTTTTCCGGACAACCCAACCGGTACGGACAACCGCCTCCTTTTCCCATTGCTTATCACCATATCGACATCATAACGCTCGCCAAAAGGAGTGATCTCGCAAGTTGCAAAATCAACGGTCGGCAGTTTCTGCCGTATCTGCTCTGCCAGCCATTCCGCATCTTTTTGCCTGATGCCCAGAGCCGCAAGGAACACTCTTGCCTTGTGCCTCCCCTCCGGATGATTCGGATTAAGGCAATAATCTCGCAGCTTCGCAATATCGACAACCGCACGACCCGAGCTTGGTAGTTTTCCCATCCCAGTTTCCAGGCTAAGTTTGCCGCCTACAAAAAGTATATCAGCCACCCAGCTCAATTCCTCCTCTACCCAAGCCGCCACGACGCCGTGACTGATGGGCGAGGATCCACTGGGTTCGCGCCTCAAGATCGCGCATCGCGCACCTTGCGCGTGCATGCCGCGCTTCACCCAAAACCAGCAACCTGCTGATATTGCTGGGAAAACAAACTGGCACGCCCGTTGCTCATTCGAAACCGGGCATGTTTTTCATGCAGGCATGCTCGGCAGTCTCCTCCGAAACTCCAGCGGCCCTTCGGGGCCGTCTTTTTGCGGGGCAGAAAATCGCAGAGACGCAATCGAATGAGCAACAAGACAACCACCTCCCAGCCCCCTCTCAAGGTCATGCTGCTCAAGGACGCCACCCATCGCCTGGAATGGGTGACGCAATCCCTGCGCGATGCGGATTGCGAGGTGGTGCATTTCTCGGGTTCGCTGATGGAAATGGAGGAGGCCATCGTGCGCGAGGCGCCCGACGTCATCATGATCGACACCGAATCTCCCAGTCGTGACACTCTCGAGCACGTCTGTCTCTATTCGCAGGTCTGTCCGCGCCCGGTGGTGATGTTCACCGAGGACAAGGATACTGAAAAGCTGCGCCAGGCCGTGCGCGCCGGCGTCGCCGCCTATGTCGTTTCCGGACTCTCCGCCGAGCGCGTGCGCCCCATCCTGGAAGCTGCCATCACCCGCTACGAAGTGCAGAACGAGATAGCGCAGGAACTCTCGCAGACCAAGACCGCCCTGGAGGACAAGGAAGCCGTCGATCTGGCCAAGCGGCAACTCATCAAGCAGGGCCTGAGCGAAGAGGAAGCGTACCGGCTGCTGCGCAAGCAGGCCATGGATTCCGGCATCAGCATGGCCGGCGCCGCGCGCAGGCTGCTGAAAAATTTGGGCACGAAGGGAATCGCATGACCTGGCTGCAGCTCAGGGGCGACCCCGCCATCCGCCAGGGCCTGTTCAACCAGTGCCGGGCGGAGTCCGACATGGACAGGAGCATCGACAGCGTGCTCGATATCGTCGATATGCTGATGCGCGAACGCGGCATCTTCCATGCCAAGCTGCATTTCTCCAGCAGCCGCGCCACGCTGTGGACGGCCGCCGATCCCATGCGCTATCGCGTGCACGTGCTGGACGAAATCCTTGCGCCGGAAACCTTCCCGGCCTATCCCGAATCAGCCTACCCTGGCGAAGCCTGCGTCCCGCCCGAGCGCATCCGCCCGGTGCTGGAAAGGCTCAAGGAACTGCGCCAGATGGATGAAAACATCTATCTGCGCGCCGGCTCGCTCAATGTTGTGAATGGCCTGGTCGGGCTGAATTTTTCCTGCGACGGCTCGCACTACCTGCACGCCGAGGAGTTCCTGTCACGCGATACGCGTTTCTGGCTGTAAACAGCACGCACTAAAGGCATCAAACCCGGATAATCTCACCCTTGAGCGAATAGAGAATGGCGAGCACGTCCTTTTGGGTCGTCTCGTCTATATTGTGCTTGTTGAGTGCGCCCATGATGTCATCCATGACGGCCAGGTATTCCTGCTCGCTGATGTTCATGCCCGTGTGCGCCGTGCGCATGTCCTTTCCGGAATACTTCTCGGGACCGCCCGAACCGGCTGCGAAAAAATCGCGCGCCATTGCCTTGGCATGCTCGAGATCCTTGACGTTTCGAAACCGGGTGCTGACCACCGGGTTGTTCAAATGGGCGTCGATGACGTCGTCCACTATTTTGGAAATCCCCTGCGCCCCGCCCAGGCGCTCATATAACGATATGTTCATCATTCTGCTCCTCTTCATGTTGTTACGCGATGCAGGTGCGACGCCTCGAAGCGTCCCCGATGCAGCCGGTTGGCGCGGACCACAGCCTGACGGCCACAAGTATTTTGTGTAGCACACCAGGTATCGTGTTGATAGGAGAATTGATCGGGAAACACTTGTAGTATTGGGGTTATGGTTCTGTTCGCTTACCTGCAAAAAACACGCACGCATGGATAAACCTCCAGGCAACCGGACTTGCCTTTACTCGACCGAGCAGCTCGACGCCATCGTCACCGGGATGGCGCACCAGGCAGCCGGCTTTCTGGTCGGCCGCGCCCGGGTGGCCATCGTCGGCGTGCTGAGGCGCGGGGCGCCGCTGGCGGACCGCCTGCATGAATGTCTCTCCGGCATGTACGGCCTGCGCGACTGCCTGCGACTGGACTTGAAGATCCAGCGCTATGCCGACGACCTCACCCTGCTCTACCCCGAAACCAGACTGACCGAGAATGCCACGCATGCCGCCCTCGACCTGGAAGGCCACACGGTGCTGGTGGTGGACGACGTCATGTATCGCGGCCATTCCATGCTGCGCGCGGTGGAATACCTGGCCAGGAAGCAGCCGGCGGAAATGCGCACCGTGGTGCTGGTGGACCGCGGCGCGGCCAAGCTACCGGTGCGCACCGACATCGTGGGCGTGCGTCTGGACGTGGCGCCGACCGACATCATCGAATGCAATGTGCCGCCCTATGAAAGCGAGTTCAGGATCGACCTCCTGCAACCCCGATCCTCGGGCAAGGCCTGCCCCCCCCCTCTGACTGGATGCAAGTCAAGGCACCGCCACGGTGCATGGCCTGACTGGCATGCACCGCCAGCGCACAAGTTTCTCCATCCGGATAGCCGAGAGCCGCTCGCAGCCCCTTGTTTTTCAAGGCTTCAAGGAGCTGGCACAGGCATTGCTGATGTTTGATTGAAGGCTGCACTGGCGCGGCCCTCAAACATTAATTTCTCCTTTCTGTTTTTTTGACAACGGCGTCTCGACTCTGCAGGGTCGGACGCTTTTTTATTTTGGAGCTCGACGAAATGGCAGACCACGATGGGAACGACATTCTTGAACCGAACAATCCCCGCCGGCTTTTCATCAAGAAGGCCGCCGGCGTTTCCGCTGCGGCCGCGCTCATGAACATGGTGCCGGCGGGCGTACGCAGCGCCGCCTGGGCGGCCGGTTCGGACGCGCCGGAACTGAAGGAAGTAAAGATCGGCTTCATTCCGCTGACCGACTGCGCCTCGGTGGTGATCGCCGCGGTCAAGGGCTTCGACCGGAAGTACGGCATCAGGATCACGCCCAGCAAGGAAGCCTCGTGGGCCGCTGTCAGGGATAAATTGGTGAACGGCGAACTGCACGCCGCGCACGTGCTGTACGGCCTCATCTACGGCGTGCAGCTCGGCATCGGCGGACCGAAGAAGGACATGGCGGTACTGGCCTCGATCAACAACAACGGCCAGGCCATTTCGCTTTCGAACCAGCTCAAGGCCAAAGGCGCGGTGGACGGCGCCAGCCTCGCCAAACTCATCCAGGCCGAGCCGCGCGAATACACCTTCGCCCAGACTTTCCCCACCGGCACCCATGCCATGTGGCTGTACTACTGGCTGGCGGCCTACGGCGTGAATCCCTTCACCCAGACCAAGGTCATCACCGTGCCGCCCCCGCAAATGATCGCCAACATGCGCGTGGACAACATGGACGGCTACTGCGTGGGCGAGCCCTGGAACGCGCGCGCCATCCGCGACAACATCGGCTTCACCGCCGTCACCAGCCAGGAAATCTGGCAGGACCATCCGGAAAAGGTGCTCGGTACCAGCCTGGAATTCGTGCAGAAATACCCCAACACCGCGCGCGCCATGATCATGGCCATCCTCGACGCGTCGAAATACATCGACGACATGAAGAACCGTTCGGAAGTGGCCAAGATCATCTCCGCCAAGTCCTACGTCAATACCGACTTCGACTCCATCGAGGATCGCATGCTGGGCCAGTATGACAACGGCAACGGCAAGAAGTGGAAAGACGCGAATTACATGAAGTTCTACAACGACGGCAAGGTGGGCTACCCCTACCTGTCCGATGGCATGTGGTTCCTCACCCAGCACAAGCGCTGGGGCCTGTTGAAGGAGCACCCGGACTATCTGGCCGTGGCCAAACAGGTCAACCAGATCAAGCTCTACAAGGAGGCTGCCACGCAGACCAAGACCCCGCTGCCCAAGTCCGACATGCGCACGTCCAAGCTGATCGACGGTGTGGTGTGGGACGGCAAGAATCCGGCCAAGTATGCCGACGGCTTCAAGATCAAGGCCTAGCCAGGATCAAACCCGATTAATTCAAGAAAGGGAATTGTCATGACCCCCGAAAAGATTGCACTGGTACGCAGCAGCTGGCAACAGGTTCTCCCGATCAAGGACACTGCGGCGCAGTTGTTCTATGGCCAACTGTTCGAGCTCGACCCCTCCCTCCGCGGCATGTTCAAGGGCGACATGGTTGAACAGGGCCGCAAATTGATGGCGATCATCAACACGGCCGTCAATAGCCTGGACAATCTCGCCCCCATTCTGGGGGCGGTCGAGGAGATGGGACGCCGCCATGTCGCTTACGGCGTGACGGAAGCGCATTACGACACCGTTGGCAGCGCGCTGATCTGGACACTGGGCAAGGGCCTGGGCGAGCAGTTCACCCCGGCAGTGAAGGATGCCTGGGTGGAAACCTATGCCACGCTGGCGTCCGCCATGAAAAAAGCGTCCTACGCCACTGCGTGAAAACCCCGGTTGCCTGGCCGGGCGATGCGGGCAGGCAGCCGGAAGGCGTCGCCAATCTCCAGGAATGAGACATGAGCGCAGTCAAAGCAACACCCGAACTAAAGCAGCAAAAGGACATCACCATGAGCGCAACCGCCACCTCCATCAGCAGGAACGAAATGAGCGAAATCATGCCGCCTGCGGCAATGGAAGCCCACCCCGCCGCAAAACCGGCAGCCATTGCTGAACCCGCATCGGCCATCACGCCAACCGGGTCCGCACAAAACCGCTTGCGTGAGCTGGCGGGCGTCGCCCTCCGCAACATCGTGTCGCCGGCCCTGGGCCTGTTCCTGTTCGTCGGCCTGTGGGCATTGATCGCGCAGGACGGCCGCATCCCCGGACCGGCCGCGACCTGGGCCTCGGCCGTCGAACTATTCTCGGACCCCTTCTACAACAACGGCCCCAACGACCAGGGCATCGGCTGGAACATCCTCAATTCGCTCGAGCGCGTGGGCCTGGGCTTCAGCATGGCCGCGCTGCTTGGCATCCCCTTGGGCTTCATCGTCGGCCGCTTCAAGTTCTTCGCCGACATGACCTCGCCCATCATCAGCCTGCTGCGCCCAGTGTCTCCCTTGGCCTGGCTGCCCATCGGCCTCCTGGTGTTCAAGGCGGCCGACCCGGCCTCGATCTGGGTCATCTTCATCTCCAGCATCTGGCCCATGATCCTCAACACTGCCGCCGGCGTGCGCCAGGTGCCGCAGGATTACCTCAACGTGGCGCGCGTGCTGGCGCTGCCGGAATTCAAGATCGCCACCAGGATTCTGTTCCCCGCCGTGCTGCCGCACATCCTCACCGGCGTGCGCCTTGCCATCGGCACCGCCTGGCTGGTGATCGTGGCCGCGGAAATGCTCACCGGCGGCGTCGGCATCGGCTTCTGGGTGTGGGACGAATGGAACAACCTCAACGTCGAGCACATCATCATCGCCATCTTCGTGGTCGGCATCGTCGGACTGGTTCTGGAACAGATGCTGGTCTTCGTGGCCAGGCGGTTTAGTTATGGAAATGAATAAATCGGCACCCCTCCCCCGCTTGCCGGGGGAGGCTGGGAGGGGGTAAGCACAGTGCAAACTTTTTTACCCCACCCCAACCCTCCCCGGCGAGCGGGGAGGGAGTTGAACACCAAGCCCCAAACGACTTAACGGAGCACATCATGGAAAAATATGTCGAACTCGATCGCATCAACGTGATCTTCCCGACCAGGAAAGGCCCATTCCAGGCGCTTTCCGACATCTCGCTCGACATCGCGCAGGGCGAGTTCATCAGCCTGATCGGCCACTCCGGCTGCGGAAAGTCCACCCTGCTCAACATCGTCGCCGGACTCAACCTGCCCTCCAGCGGCGCGGCGCTGTGCGCGGGACGCGAGATTCCCGGGCCCGGCCCCGACCGCGGCGTGGTGTTCCAGAACCACTCCCTGCTGCCTTGGCTCACCTGCTTCGAGAACGTTTTTCTCGCGGTGGAGACGGTATACGGGCGCAAGGAAGGCAAGTCCAAGCTGAAAAAGCGTGTCGAAGAAGCGCTTGATCTGGTTGGCCTGGCGCATGCCACGCACAAGCGCCCGCATGAGATTTCCGGCGGCATGAAGCAGCGCGTCGGCATCGCCCGCGCTCTGGCGATGAACCCAAAAGTTCTCTTGATGGACGAGCCCTTCGGCGCGCTGGACGCGCTGACCCGCGCCCACCTGCAGGACGAACTGATGAAGATCGTGGCGGAAACCAAAAGCACGGTGGTCATGGTGACGCACGACGTGGACGAGGCCGTGCTGCTGTCCGACCGCATCGTGATGATGACCAACGGCCCGGCCGCCACCATCGGCGACATCCTAAGCGTCGACCTGCCGCGGCCCAGATCCCGCCTGCAATTGGCAGAAAACCCGCACTACCACCACCTGCGCGGCAAGGTGCTGGAGTTCCTGTATCAGCGGCAAATGCGCCCCGCCGCGTAAGAATTTTGGAGACTGCAATGGACATGAGCGATATGCCAAAAAGAGAAAAGCTCAAACTGGTCATGGTGGGCAACGGCATGGCCGGCGTGCGCGCCCTGGAAGAGTTGTTGAAACTGGCCCCCGATCTGTATGACATCACGGTGTTCGGCAACGAGCCGCACCCCAGCTACAACCGCATCATGCTCTCGCCGGTATTGGCCGGCGAGCAGACGATAGCGCAGATCATCACGCATCCGCGCGAGTGGTATGCGGAAAACGGCATCACCCTGCACACCGGCAGGAAGGTCGTGAAGATCGACCGCACCCGCCGCACCGTTTACGCCGAAGATGACACCGAGGCGGACTACGACCGTCTGCTCATCGCCACCGGTTCCGTTCCTTTCATCCTGCCGGTGCCGGGCGCAAACCTGCCTGGTGTGATCGGTTTCCGCGACATCGCCGACGTGGATGCGATGATCGCCGCCTCCGGGCAATATAAAAATGCCGTGGTCATCGGCGGCGGCCTGCTGGGCCTGGAAGCCGCCAACGGCCTCAAGACCCGCGGCATGGACGTCACGGTCGTGCACATCGGCCCCTGGCTGATGGAACGCCAGCTGGACGAGCCCGCCGCGCGTCTGTTGCAAGGGAACCTGGAAGCCAAGGGCCTCAAGTTCCTGCTGCAAAAGCAGACGTCTGAAATTCTCCCCGCCCCATCCCTGCCCACAAGCGGGGAGAGGGCATCTGCTCCTCCCACACTTGTGGGGGAGGCTGGGAGGGGGACTGTTCGCGTCGGCGCGGTGAAATTCAAGGATGGCACGGAAGCCCCCGCCGACCTCGTGGTGATGGCGGTGGGCATCCGCCCCAACACCGCGCTGGCCGAATCCGCCAGCCTGCATTGCGAGCGCGGCATCCGCGTCAACGACACTTTGCAGACCATCACCGACCCGCGCATTTATGCAATAGGGGAATGCGTCAATCATCGCGGCACCGCCTACGGCCTGGTCGCGCCGCTGTTCGAGCAGGCCAAGGTGTGCGCCAACCATCTCGCGCAATACGGCATCGCCCGCTACGAAGGCTCGATGACCTCGACCAAGCTCAAGGTCACCGGCATCGACCTGTTCTCCGCCGGCAATTTCGTGGGCGGTGACGGCTGTGAAGAGATTGTCTTCCAAGATGCAGGGCGCGGCGCCTACAAGAAACTGATGCTCAAGGACAACAAGCTTGCCGGCGCGGTGCTCTATGGCGACACCCTGGACGGCGCCTGGTATTTCGAGTTGATGCGCGATGGTACCGACGTCTCCGGCATCCGCGACAAGCTGCTGTTCGGGCGCAGCCACCTGGGCGACTCAGGCCACGGCGACGAAAAGACCCGCCTCATGTCGCTGCCCGACACGGCCGAAATCTGCGGCTGCAACGGCGTGTGCAAGGGCGACATCGTCAAGGCCATCCGCGACAAGAAGCTTTTCACCCTGGACGAAGTGCGCGCCCACACCAAGGCGTCTTCCTCCTGCGGTTCCTGCACCGGGCTGGTCGAAACCCTGCTCGCCGCGACCGCAGGCGGCGATTATTCCACCGCGCCGTCGAAGAAGCCGCTGTGCGGCTGCACCGAGCACACCCACGACGAGGTGCGCGTGGCCATCACGCAAAACAGCCTCAAGAGCATGCCGGAAACCATGCGCTTCCTGGACTGGAAAACCCCGGACGGCTGCAACAAGTGCCGGCCCGCGCTCAACTACTACCTGCTCTGCGCCTGGCCCGGCGAATACCGGGACGACGCGCAGTCGCGCTACATCAACGAACGCGCCCACGGCAACATCCAGAAGGACGGCACTTTTTCCGTGGTGCCGCGCATGTGGGGCGGTCTCACCAACCCCAAGGAACTGCGCGCCATCGCCGACGTCGCCGAGAAGTTCAAGGTGCCCGAGGTGAAAGTCACCGGCGGCCAGCGCATCGACCTCTTCGGCATCAGGAAGGAAGACCTGCCTGCCGTATGGAAGGATTTGTCCGCTGCCGGCTTCGTCTCCGGCCATGCCTACGGCAAGGCCCTGCGCACGGTGAAGACCTGCGTGGGCTCGCAGTGGTGCCGCTTCGGCACCCAGGATTCCACCGGGCTGGGCGTGAAACTGGAAAAAATGACTTGGGGCTCGTGGATGCCGCACAAGTTCAAGCTCGCGGTGTCGGGCTGCCCGAGGAACTGCGCCGAGGCCACCATCAAGGACTTCGGCGTGGTGTGCGTGGATTCCGGCTACGAACTGCACGTGGGCGGCAACGGCGGTATCAAGGTGCGCGTCACCGACCTCTTGTGCAAGGTCGAGACCGAGGAACAGGTGCTGGAATACTGCGCCGCCTTCATCCAGCTCTATCGCGAGGAAGCGCATTACCTCGAGCGCACCGCCCCCTGGGTCGAGCGCGTGGGCCTGGCGCATATCAAGGCAAAGGTGGTGGAAGATGAAGCAAACCGCAAGGCACTGGCCGAACGCTTCCTGATTTCGCAAAAGCCCGCCCAGGTCGATCCCTGGAAGTCGCGCGCCGAAGGGGAACAAGCCCACGAATTCAAGCCGCTCGCCGAAGTGGCGTAAGGAGGACACATGCAAACCGCAACCATGATGAAAGAAGAAGCCTGGCTCAGCGTGGGCCGGCTCGAAGACATCCCGCGCCAGGGCGCGCGCGTGGTCAGCGCGCCCGGCGGCGACATCGCCGTGTTCCGCACCGTGGACGACGAGGTGTTCGCGCTGCGCGATCGCTGCCCGCACAAGGGCGGACCGCTGTCGCAAGGCATCGTCCACGGCAAAAAAGTCGCCTGCCCGCTGCACGACTGGAAGATCGACCTCGATTCCGGCATCGCCGTGGCGCCCGACGAGGGCTGCGCCGCCAGCTTCCCGGTGCGCGTCATCAACGGCATGATCGAGTTGTCGCTCAACCCGGGCAGCGAATGCCCGAATCGCTGAAGCTCGCCGGCATGAGTGCAGAACGACAAGCTGTGCGTACCACCTGCCCCTACTGCGGCGTCGGCTGCGGGGTGCTGGTCGAGTGCGAGGGCGATCGTTACAAGATCGGCGGCGACCCGGAGCATCCCGCCAATTACGGGCGGCTGTGCTCAAAAGGCGCCTCGCTTGGCGAAACCCTGAGCCTGGAAGACCGTCTGCTGCATCCAGAGATCGGCGGCAGGCAGGCAAGCTGGGGCGAAGCGCTGGGTCTGGTTGCCGCAAAGTTCTCCGGCGTCATCCGCGAGCATGGCCCCGATGCCGTGGCCTTCTATGTCTCCGGCCAGTTGCTGACCGAGGACTACTACGTCGCCAACAAGCTGATGAAGGGCTTCATCGGCAGCGGCAACATCGACACCAACTCGCGCCTGTGCATGTCCTCGGCCGTGGCCGGGCACAAGCGCGCTTTCGGTGCCGACACCGTGCCGGCCTGCTACGAAGACCTGGAACTCGCCGACCTCGTCGTGCTCGCCGGTTCCAATGCCGCGTGGGCGCACCCGGTGCTGTTCCAGCGCATCGCCGCCGCGAAACAGGCGCGCCCGGAAATGAAGGTGGTGGTGATCGACCCGCGCCGCACCGCCACCTGCGACATCGCCGACCTGCATCTCGCGATTCAACCCGGTTCCGACGCCTGGCTGTTCAACGGACTTCTCAATCACCTCAAGCGCGAAGACGCCATAGCCTGGGCTTACCTCGAAGCGCACGTGGAAGGCTTCGGCGAGGCGCTCAAAGCCGTCAACGGCTTGTCCATTCCGGCCGTGGCGCGGCACTGCGGCCTCGCGGAGACCGACGTCGCCGAATTCTATCGGCTGTTCGCGCAGACTCCGAAAACCGTGACGTTGTTTTCCCAGGGCATCAACCAGTCATCAAGCGGCGTCGACAAGGTCAACAGTATCATCAACGTGCATCTCGCCACCGGCCGTGTGGGCCTGCCCGGCGCCACCCCCTTCTCCATTACCGGCCAGCCCAATGCCATGGGCGGGCGCGAAGTGGGCGGGCTCGCCAACCAGCTTGCCGCGCACATGGATTTCGTGCCGCGACACATCGAACGCGTGGCCCGGTTCTGGAACGCCGCCAACATGGCGCAACAGCCAGGCCTCAAGGCGGTCGACATGTTCAAGGCCGTGCGCGACGGGCGCATCAAGGCCATCTGGATCATGGCCACCAACCCGGTGGTCAGCATGCCAGAAGCGGACCGCGTGGCCGAAGCGCTCAAGGCCTGCGAATTCGTGGTGGTGTCCGATACCACGCGCCACACCGACACCGCGCAGCTTGCCCATGTGCTGCTGCCTGCGGCCGCCTGGGGCGAAAAGGACGGCACGGTCACCAACTCGGAACGCCGCATTTCTCGCCAGCGCGCTTTCCTGCCGCCGCCCGGCGAAGCCCGGCCGGACTGGTGGATCGTGAGCGAAGTCGCGCGCCGCATGGGTTTCGCCGCCGGCTTCGATTACAGCGGGCCGGACGCGATCTTTCGCGAACACGCCGCGCTCTCGGCTTTCGAGAATGGAGGCGGGCGCGACTTCAGCCTGGCCGGCCTCGCTGATTTGACTGCGAATGAATATGCCACCCTGATGCCGGTGCAATGGCCGCTCGCCTCGAAGCACAAAGCCAGCGCGCGGCGCTTGTTCGCAGATGGAAAATTCTTCACTCCTACCGGCAAGGCGCGCATGCTCGCGATCACACCGCGGGCGCCGGCGCGGGCGACAGACGATGCGCTACCCTTCGTGTTCAACACCGGCCGCATCCGTGACCAGTGGCACACCATGACGCGCACCGGCAAGGCCGCCAGGCTGCTGGCGCATATCGACGAACCGTATGTCGAAATGCATTCGCAGGATGCGCTGCGGCTCGGCATCCGGAACGGTGCGCTCGCC
Source organism: Pseudomonadota bacterium (assembly GCA_021847835.1). Classification (GTDB taxonomy): domain Bacteria; phylum Pseudomonadota; class Gammaproteobacteria; order Burkholderiales; family Thiobacillaceae; genus UBA6918. The sequence goes on along the minus strand of JAJZPR010000004.1, from coordinate 88,127 downwards.
CGCATCCGCAATCGCAACGGCGAAATGCTGGCGCGCGTGGCGATAAGCGATGGCCAGCGGCCGGGCTCGCTGTTCGCGCCCATCCACTGGAACGCGCAGTTCACCGGCAAGGGGCGCTGCGGCGCGCTGGTCAATGCCGTCACCGACCCGATCTCGGGCCAGCCCGAATTCAAGCATGCGCCGGTCGCGATCGAAGCCTTCGCTGCGGCCTGGCAGGGCTTCGTGATTTCACGCGAAGAATTCGCCTGCGGCGATTACGCCTACTGGGCGCGCGTCCGCGGCAGCGGCTGCTGGCGATACGAGCTTGCCGGCGCCGAGGCCGTCGCGGATTGGCAGGCAATCATGCGCAAGGCATTCGGACGGCAGGGCGATTGGATCGAGCTCAAGGACGGCGCGGCCCGGCGCTACCGCGCTGCGCTGCTGCACGACGGCCGCCTCATGGCCGTGTGCTTCATCGAACGCGACGCCGCACTGCTGCCAAAGCGCCAGTGGCTGGCTTCGCTGTTCGAGAAAGAGGCATTAAGCGAGCTCGAACGCATCGCCCTGCTCTCCGGCCGCCCGCCGGGCGCCGATTCGGACTGCGGCCGCATCGTCTGCGCCTGCTTCGGCGTGGGCGAGAACGCCTTGCGCAAAGCCATCGCCAAAGGCGCGGATTCGGTGGAGGCGCTCGGCATAAAGCTCAAGGCCGGCGGCAACTGCGGATCGTGCGTCCCCGAGCTCAGGAAACTGCTGACCGAAACGGCCGCGAACAGTGAAGTCCGAAAGCAGCCGATCGCCGCAAACTGATTGGGCGCCCCCGGCATCCGCAATCCCCTGTGCACGTCATGTCTATGTTCTCCGTGCGATGGTCTATACAGAGACTCCGAATGCATTTCGGGTTTTACGAATCTGTCATCAAGGAGTCAAACATGGGCAAAGCCACCCAAGGACGCATCGTGCACGATTTCAACGTTGCCAACTACGTGGGCACCGACCCGCTGCCGCGCGACCAGGAACAGAGCAGGCGGCTGCACGAACCCGAACAGATGCTGACCAGCATCGACCCCATCACCGGCCGCGACATCGAGCACCTGGAAAGGCGCCCTTGCCACATCGACGGCAATGTCACCATGTATTTCGAATCGGAAGAAACCCGCCAGCAATACCTGGACATGCCCCTCGACCACCCCTTCCGTCTGGTCGACAACCCGACCGACGAAGGTTACGACGAGGGCTGAGCAAGCCGCCCTCTCACTTGCCGCGCATCTCCTTCTGCGCCAGCATGCGCAAACCTTCGAGCGCGTGGTTGAGCGTGTCATGGTGGCTTTCCCGCGGGAACACCGCGTAGGCCGGCAGCCTGAACACGGGACTGTCCGGCACGCGCTGCAAGCTGCCGCTATCGATGTGCTCGCGCACCAGCCGTTCGGGGAAATAGCCCGAGCCGCCGAAGGCGAGCGCCTGCTGCATGGCGAGCCAGCCGATGTTGACGGTCATGGCCGGCGAGGCCACGTCGGGGTAGTGCTCGGAAAACTGCGCGTGGAACTCCGGCCCCCAGTCCACGTGGATGTAGTCCTCGCCGCTCCACGCGTCTTCGCGCGGCGATCTCACCAGCAGCAGGGTTTCGTCGAACAGGTGCTCGATCACCAGCCCGGGACGCGTCACCGGCGTGTACATGGCACCGATGTCCACGGTGCCCTCGATCAGGCCCTGCATGATGTCCGCCTCGAAGCCGATTTCCAGGCGCAGCGACACGTCCGGCGCGGCCTTGCGCATCCAGTTCACCCAGCGCGGCAGGAAGCCCTCCCACAGCGCGATGCGCGCGGACAGCGTCAGCACGTCGTGGTAGCCCTGCGGCAGGCCCACGTCGTGGCGCGCCTGCTCCAGCGTGCGCACCAGGTTCTTGGCATGGATCAGGAAACGCTTGCCGGCGGCGGTGAGTTCCGCGCCGTTGCGCCCGCGCACGAAAAGCTTGGCGCCCAGATGATTTTCAAGGGTCTGCACGCGCGCGCTCACGGTGGACTGCGTCACATGCAGCCGGCCGGCCGCTGCGACGAAATTGCCGGTGGCGGCCACGGCGAGGAAGGTTCGGGCAAGTTCGATATCCATATTTATATCTATTTCTTCGATATTAAATAGCAAAAAATATCGTTTTTCAAATAAAAAGCGCGGGCGTAGACTTCAGTCAACCTGCATATAAGGAGATTCCAATGAACGCTCCCACCTCCCCCGACACCCTGATGCCCGAGCGCGATGCCGAAGGCTACCTGGTCGAGCCCACCGAGTGGAACGAAGAAATCGCCCAGATTCTGGCCGCGGAAGAAAACATCCAGATGAACGATGATTACTGGGACGTGATCCGCTTCATGCGCGACTACTACGACGAGCACCAGGTCGCGGCCGACGCGCGCTTCGTCATCAAGCATCTGGCCGAACGTCTTGGCAGGGAAGCGCAAAAGAAACTGTTCGAGCTCTTCCCCTACGGCTACGTCAAGCAGGCGTGCAAGATCGCCGGCATGAAGCGTCCGCGCGCATGGAGCACGGGCTGAAAAAACCGAATAGCAAAAGACAGCCGTAAAAAAACAAGAAGCTGTCCCTTCCATTTCCCCGAAACCGCGCCAGGCAGAGACAGAGATCGTCTGCCCGCCGCGGTTTGCGTCCGGGAACATGGATAAACAAAAAAACAAAAAAACATCAGTCGTCATGAAAGTGAGGGAAACACATGGTACGAAGACTGGCGTATTCGGTCTCCGAGCGCGAGCACTGGATTTCGGCCACGGGCGGCCTGCTCGGCACTCTGGCGGTATTGCTGGCCAGCCAGCTCCTGCCCGGCAATCACGGCAACTCCCTGATCATCGCCTCGATGGGCGCCTCCGCGGTGCTGCTGTTCGCAGCCCCGCACGGCGCCCTGTCCCAGCCGTGGCCGGTATTGGGCGGGCATCTGGTGTCGGCGCTGGTCGGCGTCAGTTGCGCGCGCTGGCTGGAGGGCGACCCCATGCTCGCGGCCTCGCTTGCCGTGGCGCTGTCGATCGCGGCCATGTACAGCCTGCGCTGCCTGCATCCCCCGGGCGGGGCCACCGCGCTCTATGCCGTGATGGGCGGCGAAGCCGTGCACGCCATGGGCTACGGCTATCTGCTCAATCCGGTGCTGGCCAACGTCGCCGTCCTGCTCATCGTGTCGGTGGCCTTCAATTACCCCTTCGCCTGGCGGCGCTATCCGCAAGGCTGGTTCGCATCGCGCACGGCGAAGCCGGAAAAGGCCATGATTCCGCACAGCCGTCTGGTCTATGCGCTGTCGCAGATCGACACTTTCGTGGACATCAGCGAAGAGGATTTGCAACGCATTTACGGGCTTGCCATGTGCGACGATTGCCCCACAGCGCAGGCGACAGCAGGAGCATTGGCCGCCAAATCGGGCCGCGCCTGAGCGCCCCGGCCCGCAGCCGGCTGCGGGGACATCGCCCTCCGGCACTTGATGCAATTCAAGGCCACTGTCCGGCTCTTCTCCTATGGCTACGTCAAGCAGGCCTGCAAGATCGCCGGCATGAAACGTCCGCGCGCGTGGACCTCAGCCAAAAAAACGACAAAAAAAGCCGGATGGCGCCGCCAGTTTCTGCTTCAACGCAAAATGTAAGCCTGATGTAAGTTGACATGCATACCATCGATCTTCAGGCAGCAAGCGCCCGTCTGGAAATTGCAAAGCATGAAGCCTTTTGTCGTCCTCGCCCTGGCCCTGTTTTCCGAAGTTGCGCTGGCAATCTGCCAGCCCCAGTTCACCGACCCGGCCCGGATCAGGCTGAATGGCGACTCGGTGTTGATCGTGACCCATGCCAGCGCAACCTATGACACCCGGCTCTCCAGCAAACGAGGGATTGATGAAGCGATCAGCTTTGCCAAGAGAAAGGGCATTCCCGTCATCTACCTCCAGGACAAGACCCCGGCGGAAAAATACTTCACGGCCGACTGCTCCCCTGATTACCGGGTTTTTTCCCAGAATGGCGAACTGCCTTTCGAGGTCAAGGCTTCCCACGTCTATGTCGTGGGCGGCCATCTCGAACACTGCCTCTCCCGAACCGTAGAGGGAGTGATCAATTCGTGGGCGCGCCAGCAGGTGCGCGACCGCACCCTGACCTTCCTGATGGACGGCATTTATTCGACCGGTGAGCTGATCGAGGAGTCGGACGCCTTCTACAAGGATTTCAGTCAGTTCAAGCGCGCCATTGCGCATCGCCGCACGCATGCGGACCCGATGCCGAAGCTCACTCTCCTTGAAACGCTCGGGCTGATCGATCAGGAAGAGAACGAAATCGAATTCCTGACAAGAGCGCTGCCCAATTCCGGCGAGGTGCTCACATCCGTTTATGCGGTCGAGCTGAACCTGAACAGTACGCTGTCCAGGAATATCCGGACCGAACCGGAAACCCTCGCCAGGATCCGCTTCGACTTCGTGGACTCGGCAGCCAAGTCTGGCGCAAAGTAAAAAACGGCAAAAGCTCCCGGCTCGCGCAGCCGTCGGCGGCAAGGCATACGGGCCGGAGCCGAACAGGCGCCGGGCGGCCTCCGGCCTGGACAGTCAATCATCCCAGCGTCGTGTCCAGCACCATCATCACCGCGAAGCCGGACATGAGGCCGATGGTGGCAGGGGTCTGGTGGCCGTTGCGGTGGGTTTCGGGAATGACTTCGTGCGAGACCACGAAGATCATCGCGCCGGCAGCCAGCCCCAAACCAATCGGATAAGCCAGCGCGAGCCCGCTGGCAAGGCCGATGCCGAGCAGCGCGCCGATGGGCTCCATCAATCCGCTGAGCGCCGCCGCCATCACAGCGCGCGCAGGCGTGAGGCCGGCGGCTTTCAGGGCCATGGCGACGGCCAGCCCTTCTGGAATGTCCTGGATGGCGATGGCGGTGGTGAGCGGCAGGCCCACATTGAGATCGCCCTGCGCAAACGACACGCCGATGGCCATGCCTTCTGGCAGGTTGTGCAGCGCGATGGCGAACACGAACAGCCACACCCGGGAGACGCGCCCGCAGCCCGCGCCGCAGGGGCCGCCGTGCTCATGCTCGTGCGGGGTGAACAGGTCGAGCCCCAGCATCAGCAGCACGCCGAGTCCGAGGCCCGCGACCACGGTGAGGGCGCCAATAGGCGTGCTGCCGGTAATTTGCTCGCCGGCCGCGAGGCCGGGCAGGATGAGCGAGAAGGAACTCGCCGCCAGCATCATGCCGGCGGCGAGTCCCAGCATGGTGTCCTCGGTACGGCTGGAAATCCCGCGCAGGAACAATGCCGGCAGCGCGCCTAGGGCAGTGGCGGCGAATCCTGCCACACCGCCGAGGAACCCAAGGCGCAGCGCAGCGTCGGCTTCACCTGCGGCCACGCGCCAGATGCTGGAAACCAGCAGCAGCACGACCGCAGCCAGCGCCACCGCCAGTCCCAGCGCAGCGTAGGGATGCTCGTGTGCCTGGATCGCCCAGGTCGCGCGCCAGCTCAGCGGCTGTTCCTGATGTGCGAGCTCCATGTTCGCCCTGCCCCTTTTCAGTCAATTTAACAGTAGCCGATCGGCACGTCCTCATTTTGCGCGGCGGCACGCTCGGCTGCCACGTCACGCCGCCAAGCTTTATAAACGCTATACAAGCTCAATGCCATGATGATTCTCCTATTAAACGCGGCCTGGATTTTCGGCCTCGACACAGCGTGTCCTGGGTTCATTACACGGCATTTTCATTCATTTATTAAATTGAATTATTAAAAACATTCGATAGCAATTAACAATGATTCAAACAGGCTGCCAAAAGCGGTGCGGGTAGTCCCGTTCCCGGTTTTCCACCGGCAAGCGCGTCATGCCGCGCACGGCGAAAAATCCGCTCGCATCCGCCTGCGCCTTGACCAGCAGGCCGTCGAAGCCGCTCTCAAGCGCCGCGTTCATCGCAGCATCAAGCAGGCGGCTGCCCACGCCCTGCTTCTGCTTTGCCGGATCGACGAAGATCCCGTGCAGCAGCAGCCCGCGCTTGCCTGACGGCACGTCGCGCGCACCGGCTTCTTCCCAGGCGGCAACGCCGACGATGGCATGCGCCCCATCCTCGGCCACCACGATGTGCAGATGCGCGAGGTCATGTTCCTGGTAGCGGTAGCTCGGCAGGCTCAGGCGCTTCACTCTTTCCGGCAGGTTCCATGCCAGGATCGCGCGCTCGATCACGCCATTGAGCGCAGCGATGTCCGCGGCCTGCGCCGGCCGGATCGAAACCATTTCGGCAGGCGCGCGCATGAAGACGGCGGGCCGGTTCATGCCAGCTCCAGCGCCATGCCTTCGAACCCGGCGCCGAACATCGCCAGAACCACCATCACGCTGCCTGCAAAATTTCCGTTCATGTTCGCCCTCCGTTGAAATATGGCCGCCCCTCGCGGGGCGGGCGTTGCTCACGCGGCAAGATCGAAGCGGTCCAGGTTCATCACCTTGGTCCACGCCGCCACGAAGTCCCGGGCAAATTTCTCCTTTGCATCGCTCTGGGCGTAGACCTCGGCCAGCGCGCGCAGCTGGGAGTTCGAGCCGAAGATCAGGTCGACGCGGGTGCCGGTCCATTTCTTCGCGCCCGTCTTGCGATCGGCGCCTTCGAATATTTCGGCATCGTTCGACAGCGGCTTCCACACCGTGCCTATGTCGAGTAGGTTGACGAAGAAGTCGTTGGCCAGCGCACCCGGCCGCTTCGTAAAGACACCGTGCCGGCCCTGTCCGGCGTTGGCGCTCATGGCGCGCATGCCGCCGATGAGCACCGTCATTTCGGGCGCCGTGAGCGTCAGCAGCTGCGCCTTGTCGAGCAGCAACTCCTCGGCCGGCACGCTGTATTTGGCCTTCTGGTAATTGCGGAAACCGTCGGCAATCGGCTCCAGCACGGCGAAGGACTCGACGTCGGTCTGCTCCTGCGAGGCATCCATGCGGCCGGGCGCGAAGGGCACCGTCACGCTCACACCCGCGTTCTTCGCGGCCTGTTCGACACCGGCGCAGCCGGCCAGCACGATGAGATCGGCCAGCGAGACTTTCTTGCCGCCGCCTGCCTGCGCGTTGAAGTCTTTCTGGATGGCTTCGAGCTTGCCCAGCACCTTCGCCAGTTGTTCGGGCTGGTTGGCCTCCCAGTCCTTCTGCGGGGCGAGACGGATGCGCGCGCCGTTGGCGCCGCCGCGCTTGTCGGAACCGCGGAATGTCGAGGCCGAGGCCCAGGCGGTGGACACCAGTTCTGAAACCGACAGGCCCGAGTCCCGCACCCTGGCCTTGAGCACGGCGATGTCCCGCTCGTCGACCAGCGGGTGGTTCACGGCCGGGATCGGGTCTTGCCAGATGAGGTCTTCCTTCGGCACTTCGGGGCCGAGGTAGCGCGACTTGGGCCCCATGTCGCGGTGGGTGAGCTTGAACCAGGCGCGCGCGAAGGCGTCGGCGAACTCCTCCGGCGCGTCCTTGAAATGACGCGCAATCTTCTCGTAGGCCGGATCGAATCGCATCGACATGTCGGCGGTGGTCATGATGATCTGCACCCGCTTCGAGGCATCGCCCGCCGCCGGGGCCATGTTGCCGTCGGTCTCGCGCTTGGGCGTCCACTGCCAGGCGCCCGCCGGGCTTTTTTCCACGACCCATTCGTTGCCGAACAGCATTTCGAGGTAGCTCATGTCCCACTTCGTCGGGGTGGGCGTCCACGAGCCTTCCAGGCCGCTGCCGATCTGGTCGCCGCCCTTGCCGCTGCCAAAGCTGCTCTTCCAGCCCAGGCCCTGTTCTTCGATGGGCGCTGCTTCGGGTTCGGGCCCCACGTGCGTGGCCGGGCCGGCACCATGGCACTTGCCGAAGGTGTGGCCCCCGCAGGTGAGCGCAACGGTTTCATAGTCATTCATCGCCATGCGCGCAAAGGTTTCGCGCACGTCCCTCCCGGAAGCGATGGGGTCAGGGTTGCCGCCGGGGCCTTCCGGATTGACGTAGATGAGGCCCATCTGCACGGCGGCAAGCGGGTTTTCCAGGTCGCGCTCGCCGGAATAGCGGGCCTTGTCGTCCAGCCACTTTTGCTCGCTGCCCCAGTAGACGTCGATCTCCGGCGCCCAGATGTCCTCGCGCCCGCCGGCGAAACCAAAGGTCTTGAAGCCCATCGACTCAAGCGCGACGTTGCCGGCGAGAACGATGAGATCGGCCCAGGAAATCCTGTTGCCGTATTTCTGCTTGATCGGCCACAGCAGGCGGCGTGCCTTGTCGAGATTGACGTTGTCGGGCCAGCTGTTGATCGGGGCAAAGCGCTGGTTGCCGTGGCCCGCGCCGCCACGTCCGTCGCCCGTGCGGTAGGTACCGGCGCTGTGCCAAGCCATGCGGATGAAAAAAGGGCCATAGTGGCCGTAATCCGCCGGCCACCAGTCCTGCGAATCCGTCATCAGCGCGGCGAGGTCTTTCTTCAGCGCTGCATAGTCGAGCTTCTTGAATTCTTCGACGTAATCAAAGTCCTCGCCCAGGGGGTTGCCCTGCGGACCATGCTGGTGCAGGACTTCCAGCCGCAGCTGGTTCGGCCACCAGTCGCGGTTGCTTGTGCCGCTGCCGGCCTTGTGTACAAATGGACATCTGCTTTCAGACATGGCTCTCGCTCCTCTTGAATTAAGGGACACACTCTTTGCTTTCAGAGTGTTCCTATTCAAGCTCATGATTTAGACTTGTTCTAATACTTCTTTTCAAAGTCACCGATAGCTTTTAACTAATCATGACGCTCACCGAACTCAAATATGTTCTTGCCGTGGCGCGCGAAAGGCACTTCGGCCGCGCGGCCGAAGCCTGTTTCGTGTCGCAGCCGACACTCTCGGTCGCGATCAAGAAGCTGGAGGAAGAACTCGGCGTCACCCTGTTCGAGCGCGGCAGCGGCGAGCTTTCCATCACCCCGGCGGGCGAGCGCGTGGCGGAACAGGCCGCGCTCATCTTCGAACTGGTGGATGGCATCAAGGACCTTGCGGCCGAGGCCAAGGACGATCTGCAAGGCCCGCTGAAACTGGGCGCCATCTACACCATCGCGCCCTATCTCTTGCCGGAGCTGATCCCGCAGCTGCACGAGCGCGCCCCGCACATGCCGCTCCTGCTCGAAGAAAATTACACCCGCGTGCTGACGGAAAAACTCAAGAAGGGCGAACTCGACGCCATGATCGTGGCCACGCCGGTCGAAGACCCTTCCCTCCTTGCACTGCCCCTGTATGAGGAGCCCTTCGTCGTGGCCGTGCCTGCCGGCCATGCCTGGAAGAAAAAGAAGGCCATCGCCAGCGACGAGCTGGAACAGGAAAGCCTGCTGCTCCTGGGCAGCGGCCACTGCTTCCGCGACCAGGTGCTGAAGGCATGCCCCGCGCTCAACCGCTCGGCTTCCGACGGCCTGCAGAAAACCCTGGAAAGCTCGTCGCTCGAAACCATCCGCCACATGGTGGCCTCCGGCATGGGCACGACGGTGCTGCCCTGCACCGCCACGCGCCTGCATTCTTCATCCGACAGCCTGCTCGCCTACCGGCCCTTCACCAAGCCTGCTCCGACGCGCGTGGTGAGCCTGGCCTGGCGCAAGAGCTTTCCGCGGCCGCGCGCCATCGAGATGGTGCGCCAGGCGGTGCTCGCCGCCAAGCTGCCCTGCGTCGAGAAAATCCAGCCGGGACGCGGCAAATCCTGACTCAATCCGCATCGATCAATTTGATCCCCGGCAGGGCCGTGCGCACGGTCTGCCTGAGCGTTTGCGCGAAGATTGCGCGCGTGTTTTTCTCGCGGCTGCGTATGGCCATGTAAAGCTCGCCCCACAGGCCTTTTCTGCCGATGGGCTTGGCCAGCACGTAGCCGCGCTCGATGTAGCTTTCCACCGCCCAGTGGGGCAGGCAGGCCAGCCCCCGGCGCGAAGCCACCAGTTGCAGGATGGCGATGGTGAGTTCCGCGGTGCGGCGCGGCGGATCGATGCCGGCGGGCTTGAGCACGCGGCGCACCAGGTCCAGCATGCGGTCGGGCACCGGATAGGTGATCAGGGTTTGCTGCGCGAAATCCTCGGCATTGAGATAGCTGCGTTTCGCCAGCGCATGGTCGCCCGGCAACAGCGCCACCATCTCGTAGCGGAACAGCGGAAAATAGGCGATGCCGGACTGCTTGCGGTTTTCCGAAACGATCACGCAGTCGGCCCTGTTCTCCGGCAGCAGGGTCAAAGGCTCGGCGTGAAAGCCGCCGACCAGGTCCAGCTCCGCCTCGGGGCGCAGCTCGCGGTAGGCGTCCATCGCCGGCATCAGCCACTCGAAGCAGGTATGGCATTCCACCGCGATGCGCAACAGCTCGGCGGGCGGCTCGTTGGACAGCTGCCTCAAATCCGCGCGCGCGGCTTCCATTTCCGGCAGCACGCGCTCGGCCAGCAGCAGCAGGCGCTCGCCCGCCGGGGTGAAACGCGCCCCGCCCCGGCCGCGTTCGACCAGGCGCACGTCCAGATAATGCTCCAGCGCCGCCAGCATGTGCGAGGCGGCGGACTGGGTCAGGTTGACCCGCGCCGCGGCGGCGGTGAGCGAGCCGGTTTCGCGCACCGCCGCGAGGAATTTCAGGTGGCGAAGCTCAATCATTTCTTCATACCATCTATATTTTTCATGTTTAATTGAAAACAATTCGTTTGTTTCATGCAAAGCTTAGTCGCATCATGCCGTCAACTCAATAGGAGAAGCATGATGATCACGACACATACCCTGGGCTACCCGCGCATGGGCGAGGCGCGCGAGCTGAAATTCGCGCTGGAAAGATTCTGGCGCGGCGAAATCGGCGCGGACGAACTCGAACGGACCGGCAAGGCGTTGCGCGCACGCAACTGGCAGGCGCAAAAGGATGCCGGGATGGACCTCGTCACCGTCGGCGACTTCGCCTTCTACGACCACATGCTCAACCACATCCAGCTCTTGGGCTGCGAGCCGGCGCGCTTCGGCTTCGGCAACGAGGACGAGCTGACGCGTCATTTCACCATGGCGCGCGGTCAGATCAGCGCGCACGAGGCGGGCTGCGGCTGCGGGTCGCACAGCACCTGGGCGCTGGAAATGACCAAGTGGTTCGACACCAATTACCACTACCTGGTGCCGGAATTCCATGCGGACACCGCATTCAGGCTGGGCTCGGAGCGCCTGTTCGGCGAAGTGGCGGAAGCGCAGGCGCTGGGCCACGCGGTCAAGGCCGTGCTGGTCGGGCCGCTGACCTTCCTCTATCTGGGCAAATCCAAAGTGGCCGACTTCGACAGGCTGTCGCTGCTGGAGAAACTGCTGCCGGTGTATGGAGACATCCTCGCCCGCCTCAGGCAACAGGGCGTCGAATGGGTGCAGATCGACGAGCCCATCCTGGGGCTGGACCTGCCGGACGCCTGGCGCAATGCCTTCGAACCGGCCTACAACCGGCTCAATGCCGCCGGCGCGAAGCTCCTGCTCGCCACCTACTTCAGCCCCTTGCAGGAAAACCTGTCTTTGGCCTGCAAGCTGCCGGTGGCGGGGCTGCACGTGGACGCCGTGCGCGCGCCGCAGGAGCTCGCGCAAGTCGCCGACTGGCTACCCGCGCACAAGCTGCTCAGCGTGGGCATCGTCGACGGCCGCAACGTCTGGCGCGCCGACCTGGACGCGGCGCTGGCCGTGCTGAAGCCGCTGGCCGAGAGAAGCCAGTTGGCATTGGCGCCGTCCTGTTCGCTCTTGCACGTGCCGCTGGACTTGAACCTGGAGGCCGCGCTCGACCCCGAACTCAAATCCTGGCTGGCGTTCGCGCGGCAGAAGCTGGATGAGCTCGTCGTGCTCAAGGCCGCGCTGCAACAAGACGAAGGCGCGGTTGCAGGCAAGCTCGAAGAGGCCCGCCGCGCGCTCGCCGCACGCCGCGCCAGCCCGCGGGTGCATTGTGCGCCGGTCAAGCAGCGCGCGGCCTCGCTCGATCCCGGGGCGGACCGCCGCGATTCTCCCTTCCCCATCCGTCAGGCCAAGCAGCGCGCGCGCTTCAAGCTGCCTGCCTATCCCACGACGACCATCGGCTCGTTTCCGCAAACGCCGGAGATACGCGCCGCCCGCGCGGCCTTCAAGCGCGGCGAACTGAGCGCGCAAGCCTACGAGGCCGCGATGAAGCAGGAGATCGCCCACGCCGTGAAAATCCAGGAAGAACTGGGCCTGGACATGCTGGTGCACGGCGAGGCCGAGCGCAACGACATGGTGGAATATTTCGGCGAGCAGCTCGAAGGTTTCACCTTCACGCAGCATGGCTGGGTGCAGAGCTACGGCTCGCGCTGCGTCAAGCCGCCCATCATTTTCGGCGACGTGTCGCGTCCGCGCCCGATGACCGTGGAATGGGCGCGTTATGCGCAATCGCTGACGGACAAGCCCATGAAGGGCATGCTCACCGGGCCGGTGACCATCCTGCAATGGTCCTTCGTGCGCGACGACCAGCCCAGATCGGAAACCTGCCTGCAGATCGCGCTGGCGATCCGCGACGAAGTGACCGGGCTGGAGGCCGCGGGCATTCCCGCCATCCAGATCGACGAGCCCGCGATCCGCGAAGGCCTGCCGCTGCGCCGCGCGCAATGGAAGGACTATCTCGCCTGGGCGGTGCGCGCCTTCCGCGTCAGCGCCTCGGGTGTGGCCGACGAGACCCAGATCCACACCCACATGTGCTACTCGGAGTTCAACGACATCCTGCCCGACATCGCCGCGATGGACGCCGACGTCATCACCATCGAGACCAGCCGCTCGGACATGGAGCTGCTGCGCGGCTTCGGCGAATTCAAGTACCCCAACGAGATCGGCCCGGGCGTGTGGGACATCCATTCCCCGCGCGTGCCGGGCACGGAGGAAATGGCGCGGCTGCTGCAGAAGGCCGCGGCCGTCATCCCGCCGGAAAACCTCTGGGTCAACCCCGACTGCGGGCTGAAAACCCGGGGCTGGACGGAAACCCTGGCCGCGCTCGGCAACATGGTCGAAGCCGCCAGACAACTGCGCGCGACGTCCGCCAGCGCGTCCTGACCGCCCGCCGGCCCGGGCACGCCCGGCATCGATCCGGCGGGAACCGCAACTGCGGCTCCCGCCGGGTTATGATTCGCGCATGGACATCGCCGCCCTCTTCCAGGCCGCGCTCACGCTTTTCGCCATCGTCGATCCGGTCGGCGTGATTCCGATCTTCCTGCTCGCCACGCGCGGTTTCTCGCGCGCGCAATCCCGTCATGCCGCCTGGATATCGGCGCTGACCGTGTGGCTGGTGCTGGTGGCCTTCACCTTCATGGGCGACCCCATGCTGAGATTCTTCGGCATCCGCATCGAGGCCTTTTCGGTGGCGGGCGGCCTGCTGCTGCTGATGCTGGCGCTGTCCATGCTGCAGGCGCACGTGAGTCCCCTGAAGCAGACGCCGGACGAGGCCATGGAAGCCGAGGAAAAGGAAGCGGTCGGCGCGGTGCCGCTGGGCGTGCCCTTGCTGGCCGGGCCCGGCGCCATCACCCACGTCATCGTTGCCGCCGGGCAGGCGCCCGGCGACGTGCTGCACCAGGCCGCGCTGCTGATCCCGGTATCGCTGGTGGCGCTGTCGGTATGGATTACCTTTCGCGCCGCCCCCGCCATCGCCAGGCGCATGGGCAAGACCGGCATCCACGTCGTCACCCGCCTGATGGGCCTCATCATCGCCGCCATCTCGATCGAGATGATCGCGCGCGGGCTGGCCGGGCTGTTTCCGGGACTGACGGCTTAGGCGGCCTATCCCACAAGCCTTGCTGCCGGCAAGGTGCCCGTCGCCGAGCCCAAAAACGCCAAACGAGAAACCAGGCCCGGGCCACGGCATTCGGCCGCGGAGTGCCATTAAAGGCACAAACCCCATCACGGAAACAACGGCGGGCTCATCAGCGGCCGGGTTCGGGCAGCGGCATTTTGCGAGGCCATCGCTGCCTGCCTGAAAACCCGTGCTTGCGCGCATCACCGAAATGTGCTTCATTCGCATTTGAAAGACAAATATAAATTCCTCACTCGGGCCCGGGCTTGGCAGCCGGAATGTCCCAGAAAGGCGGGGGCTTGATGTCGTCTAGCTCGGACAAGAAGGGAGACCTGGGCTTTGCAGGGCGCATGCTGCTGTTCTGGCTTCCGCTCCTGGCGCTGCTTGCACTGGTCCTCTGGTTGCTGCACCGCAGCCAGGTCGAATCGATCACGGCTATCGCCAAGAGCGGCGGCCGCCACTCCATCCAGCTGGCCGAACGCACCATCCGTTCCGAATTGGGACTGTTGCAGGGGGACGCCTTGTTCTTGGCGGAACACGCGGCCTTGCAGCAGTGGCTCGATCAGGCTACGCACGAGTCAGAAGCGCGGCTGACCCAGGGCCTGCTCGCCTTCGCCCGCCACAGGAACCTTTATGATCAGGTCCGGTTTATCGGCCCGCACGGGCGCGAGCTGATACGCATCAATCGCCAGGATGACGGGTTCCGCGCCGTGCCCAAGGACGAACTCCAGGACAAGGATGAACGCTACTATGTGCGCGAAACCTTCGCGCTCGACCGCAATCAGCTCTATATCTCGCCATTCGATCTCAATGTCGAACACGGCAAGATCGAACAGCCGCCCAAGCCGATGATTCGATTGGGCGCCGCGGTATTCGATGCCCAGGGGCGCAAGCGCGGCATCATCGTCCTGAACTATCTTGGGCAACGCCTGCTCGGGCAGTTGCGGGGCCTCTCCTCCGCCGAGGACGGCCAGCTCTGGCTGCTCAATGCCGAAGGCTACTGGCTGCTGGGCCCGAATCCGGGGGCGGAATGGGGCTTCATGTACCCGGAGCGCGCACAGATGCGCTTCGAACAGTACTTTCCCGATGCCTGGGCGGCCCTGCGCGGGGCGCCGCAATCCGGCCAGTTCACCTCGGCGCAGGGGCTCTTCACCCATGCCCGCGTCATGCCGCAGGCCGGTGACAGGCATTGGACGATAATCAGCCACCAGCCCGCCGCCCTGCTCGCCGACAGGGTTGGCGGCCATGCCCGCAACCTGATCATCACCTTCCTGGTGCTGGCCATCCTGCTGGCCATGCTGAGCGCGGCGCTCGCCCACTACAGCGAGCGCCGCCGGCAAGAGGCGGCCAGGACACGTGCCAGCGAGGCCCGTTTCCGGGGCCTGCTTGATTCGGCGCCCGACCCGATCGTCATCGTCGATCAGACGGGGCGCATCGCCCTGACCAATGCCCAGGTCGAAAAGCGCTTCGGCTACGGCCGCACCGAACTGATCGGGCAGCCCATCGAGGTGCTGATGCCGGAAAGGCTGCGCAAGCCCCATGTCGCGGATCGCGACCGCTACCTTGCCAGACCCGTGACCCGTCCCATGGGAGAAAGGGCGGAATTGCAGGGCCTGCGGAAGGATGGCAGCGAGTTCCCGGTCGAGATCAGCCTCAGCCCGCTGGAGACCGACCAGGGTGTTCTGGTCACCAGCATCATCCGCGACATCACCGAGCGCAAACGCGCCGAGACGATGCGGCTGCAGGCGCAAAAGCGCTATCAGGAGTTGATCGCCAACCTGCCGGTGGGCGTATACCGCTATACCCCGGAGGGAGAGGGCCGTTTTCTCGAAGTCAATCCGGCCATGGTGAGCATGTTCGAGGCCGACTCCGCGGAACAGTTTTTCAGCGAGCCGGTGCGCCAGCTGTATTGCAATCCTGAGGATGACAGGATGTTCCGCGCCCTCGGCCCGGGGCAGGATCGAGTCGACGCCAAAGAGATGCGGCTGAAGACCCTGAAAGGCCGTGAATTCGACGCTGCAATTACCGCGGTCATGAAGCGTGACGAAAACGGGCAGGTCTATTTCGATGGCATCGTGGAGGACATCGGCGAGCGCAAGGAGAGCGAGCGGCGCATACGGAAACTGAATGCGCAATTGCAGGCGCGCGCGATAGAGCTGGAATCCATCAATCGTGAACTCGAGGCATTCAGTTATTCAGTCTCGCACGATTTGCGCGCGCCGCTGCGCGCCATGGACGGCTTCAGCCGGACCCTGCTGACGGATTATTCGGCGCAGCTGGACGACAGGGGCAAGGACCGTCTCGATCGGATACGCGCCGCCGCACAACGCATGGCGGCATTGATCGACGACCTGCTCAAGCTGGCGCGCATCAGCCGCACCGAAGTCCATGGCGAGCCGGTCGACCTGTCCCGGATCGCCAGTGAAATCATGGCGCCCTTACGGCAGCAGGAGCCTGCGCGGACGGTGGCGTTCTCCGTTCCCGATGAACTGATCGTCCATGGCGATGCCCGGCTGCTGCGGGTTGCCATGGACAATCTGCTCGGCAACGCCTGGAAATTCACCAGCCGGCGCCCCGATGCCGTCATCGAGGTGGGGAGCAAGACCGATGGTGACGAGCCCGTCTATTTCGTCCGCGATAACGGCGCTGGCTTCAACATGGCCTACACCGACAAGCTGTTCGGCGCTTTTCAGCGCCTGCACGACACCCAGGAATTTCCTGGTACCGGCATCGGCCTGGCCACGGTACAGCGGGTGATTCACAAACATGGCGGCCGTATCTGGGCCGAGAGTGAGGTCGGAAAGGGCGCGACCTTTTATTTCACCTTGGGGCGATGGGAGGGTTCATGAACGACAAAGTGATTCTGCTGGTCGAGGACAACCCGGATGACGAGGCGCTGACCCTGGATGCCCTGGAGGCCAACCGGGTCGGCAACAAGGTCGTCGTGGCGCGCAACGGCGTGGAGGCCCTCGACTACATGTTCGGCGAAGGGGCCTGGGCGGGGCGGAAGGTGACGGAGCTGCCCGCCGTCGTCCTCTTGGACCTGAAGCTGCCCAAGATCGACGGCCTGGATGTGCTGCGCCGCATCCGTGAAGACCCCCGTACGCGGATGACGCCGGTGGTCATTCTGACCTCTTCCAACGAGGATGAGGATCGCCTCAAGGGCTATACCCTGGGCGCCAACAGTTATGTGCGCAAGCCGGTCGATTTCGATGAATTCGTCAAGGCGGCGGGACAGCTGGGTCTATACTGGCTATTGTTGAACGAGGCGCCGCCTTGTTGACAAGACACAGCGAGGTGGCCGGGTGGCTCAGGAAGACAACAAGCGCAAGCCGCTCCGTCTTCTGATCGTAGAAGACGTCGAGGACGATGCCCTGTTGCTGGTGGACTTCATTCGCTCCGCCGGCATGGAGATCGACAGCCGGCTGGTTGACAACGAGCGTGACATGCGCGAGGCCATGCGGCAGCATTGGGATATCGTGTGCTCGGATTATTCCATGCCGGCTTTCAGCGGCGAGCGTGCCCTGCAGGTGCTGCGTGAACACAAACCCGACACCCCCTTCATTTTTGTTTCCGGCACCATCGGCGAGGAAGTCGCAGTCGAGGCGATGAAGGCCGGCGCCCAGGACTATGTCATCAAGGGGCAGCTGACGCGCCTGCCGCACGTCATCGAACGCGAATTGCGCGAAGTCGTGCTGCGCCGGGAACGCCGCGAGACCCAGGAGACCCTGCGCAAGCTCTCGCTGGTGGTGGAACAGGCGATAGACAGCGTATTCATTACCGATCCGGAGGGACGTATCGAATACGTCAACCCGGCCTTCGAAGGACTCACCGGCTACCGCAGCGACGAGGTCCTGGGTCGCACTCCTGCCCTGCTGCGCTCGGGCAACCACGGCGCCGATTATTACAAGCGCTTATGGGAAACCGTAAAGCGCGGGGAAATTTTCCGGGGCACCATAGTTAACCGGCGCAAGGACGGCGGGCTCTTCTACGAAGAGAAGGTGATTGCGCCGTTGAAGAACGAACAGGGGCGCATCACCCATTTCGTCTCGACTGGCAGGGATGTCACGCCGCGCATCAAGGCCGAGGAGGCGCGTGCCCGCCTGGCGGCCATACTGGAGGCCACCCCCGATCTGGTCGCCATTCTGGAGCCCGACGGACGCCTGCGCTATGTGAATGGTGCCGGGCGGAAGCTGCTCGGTCTGCGGGACGAGGAAAATGTCGAGCGCCATACGCTGCGCGACATCTTTCCGGAATCCATCGTCCGGCAGTTCGAGGACCATATTTTTCCCGCGGTGGAGCGCGATGGGGCCTGGTCGGGAGAAATCCTCCTGCCCATGGCCAATGGCACGGAGATGCCGCTGTCCCAGGTGGTGCTGGCGCACCACGACGCCGAGGGCAGAATCGAATACCTGTCGACCATTGGCCGTGATCTCTCGGAGAGAAAACGCTTCGAGGCGGAACTGCACCATCGTGCCACGCACGACCAGCTGACCAATCTGCCGAACCGGCTATTCCTGCTCGACCGCTTCGGCAGCGCCCTGGATCATGCGCAGCGCCATGGCCGTTATGTGGCGGTCCTGTTCCTGGACATGGACAACTTCAAGCGCGTCAACGACAGCCTGGGGCATGCCGCCGGCGACCAGTTGCTGCAGCATGTTGCACAGCGGCTGTCCGGTTGTCTGCGGTCTACCGACATCGTGGCCCGGCATGGGGGTGACGAGTTCGCCATTATGGTTGCCGACCTCGCCAAAGTAGAGGATGTCCTGATCGTCCTGAAAAAGATCCGTGCGGCATTCGACGGACCCGTGCTGGTCGAAGGACAGGAGATCTATGCCACATTCAGCATGGGCATCGCATGCTATCCGCATGACGGTAGCGGGGTGGGAGAACTGCTGCGGCACGCCGATACGGCCATGTACGCCGCCAAGGCGGCAGGCTCCAATCAATATCGCTTTTATGCGCCCGACATGAATGCCCGCAGCCATGAATTGCTTGCCCTGGAGGCGGAGTTGCGCCACGCGGTCGAGCATGAGGCGCTTTGCCTGTACTATCAGCCGCAGCTCGATATGGAAAGCGGGCGCATCAGCGGTGCGGAGGCCCTGATCCGCTGGCATCATCCCTCGCGCGGGCTTATTGGGCCAGCGGATTTCATCCCGATTCTGGAGAATACCGGCCTGATCATTCCGGCGGGCGAGTGGGTGCTGCGCGAAGCGTGCCGCATGCACCGAAAGCTCCGTGACGCCGGCCTGGGGCGGCTCCGGATCTGCGTCAATGTCTCCGCGGTGCAGTTCAACGATGCCGAACTGGTCAACAAGGTCCTGGCCACGATCAGAAACGAGGAAGTACCGCCGCAGATGCTGGAACTGGAGATCACGGAAAACATCATCATGCGGGATCCGATCCAGGCGGCCGAAACCCTGCGGGCTTTCCAAAGCCTGGGGGTGCGCATCGCCCTCGATGACTTCGGCACAGGCTACTCGTCTCTGGCATATCTGAAAAACTTCCCGCTGGATACGTTGAAAATCGATCAGGGGTTTGTCAGGGGACTCACCACGGACCCCAAGGACGCGGCCATCGTCGAGGCCGGTATTTTCCTGGCCAGGAAGCTCGGACTCGAAGTGGTTGCCGAGGGGGTGGAAAGCGCCGAGCAGGCCAGGCTGCTGCGCGGCCATGGTTGCAGCCTGGCGCAAGGCTACCACTTCGGCAGGCCCATGCCGGCAGAGGAGTTCATGGCGTGGCTGGCTTCCACGCCACATTATTCGGCGGCGGCAGACCAAGGACTTCCTCAATAGTCCAGTTCATAAAAGCAGGCCTTCGCCAAAGCGGGACGATCAGCGTGCTCAAGCGCAATCATTCAGCCGCCCCGCACTTCGTGCCGGAACCCGCCGCGGCACCGGTTTCGCCAACAGTTTGTATAAAACTATCGAATAAATTGTAACAATCAATTAGACCTATCGTTTCCCTGCCCGTAAAGTTGCATCCGTGGCCAGCGCAGTGAACTTCACAAACGGGGCCAGGAGGTTGAAACCCGACTTTACCCAAGGAGAAACGACATGGCTGTTGACATCAAATCCCCCACCATCCGGAACCTGGAAGCGGCGTTCGCCGGCGAGTGCATGGCCCACGCCAAGTACCGCTACTTCGCGAAAATCTGCCGCGCCGCCGGCGACGAGGAAACCGCGAAAGTGTTCGAGGCCACCGCCGACCAGGAAATCCTGCACGCCTTCGGCCATGCCGAACTGCTGTTCGCGCAGGAAACCATGACCCCGGCCAAGTGCCTGCAGTACGCCATCGAGGGCGAGACCTACGAGTACGCCGAGATGTACCCCAGGTTCCGCCACGAGGCCATGAGCGAAGGCCGCATGGATGCCGTGGCTGAAATGGACGAACAGATCGCCGAATCGAAGGAGCACGCGGAAATGTTCCGGAGCGTGCTGGACAAGGCGGCCAAGCGCTTCGCCGCGCTGGCCAGGGTGGAAGAGAAGCACGCCCACCACTACCAGGCCCAGAAGGACAAGATCTCGGCTGAGGACAGGATCGCTGCCTAAGGCAGGATCAGCAACGAACACTTGATTAACTGAAAGGAAACATCATGAAAGTTTGGCAATGCATCGTGTGCGGCTACATTTACGACGAAGCCCAGGGCGACCCCGAGCACGGCATCGCGCCCGGCACCCGCTGGGAAGACGTGCCCGAAGGCTGGGAATGCCCGGACTGCGGCGTCGCCAAGGCCGATTTCGAAATGGTCGAAGTCGAGGCGGCTTAATCAAAGTCAGCCACAGAGAACACAGAGGGCACCTGCTTTTCCCTGATGCCCTCTGATTCTGCAACCCCTTGCTTAGCGGTCAGGAAAACACATGCAACCCATCGTCATCATCGGCTCGGGCCTAGCGGGCTACACCGTGCTGCGCGAGCTCAGGAAACGCGACCATGAAACCCCGGTCACGCTGATCTCTTCGGACGACGGCCACTTCTATTCCAAGCCCAATCTTTCCAATGCGCTTGCCGCGGGCAGGACGGCCGGGCAGCTGGTGAACACGCCGCGCGAAAAAATGGCGGCCGACCTCAAGGCCGAGGTCCTGGCCAACACCCGCGTCACCGCCATCGACATCGCCGGCAAAAAGGTGCGCTGGAACGATGGTGAAACCACTTATTCGAAGCTGGTTCTCGCCCTGGGCGCCGATCCGATCCCGCACGGCCTCACCGGCCCCGGTTCGGAAAAGGTCTTCGCCGTGAACGATTTGCAGGACTACGCCGCGTTCCGCGCCGCGCTCAGGCCCGGCGGCAGGGTGGCCATCCTCGGCGGCGGGCTCATCGGTTCTGAATTCGCCAACGATCTCGCCGCTACCGGCCACAAGGTCGAAGTGGTGCACCTCGGCCCCTGGCCGCTGGAGCGTCTTATTCCCGAACAGGTCGGACGCGCGCTCGCCGATGCGCTGGCGGAGAAAGGCGTCGCCTGGCACTTCGGCCGCACCGCCAAGGCCATCGAGCCTGCCGGTGACGGCGTCGCCCTCACCCTCGACGACGGCAGCCGGATTGAAGCCGACATCGTGCTTTCCGCCATCGGCCTGCGTTCGCGCACGCAACTGGCGGCAAGCGCCGGTATCCAGGTCAAGCGCGGTATCGTCCTGGACAAGACCCTGCAGACCTCGGTACCGGATGTCTACGCAATGGGCGATTGCGCCGAGGTCGACGGCCAGGTGCTGCCCTTTGTCCTGCCGCTGATGCAGCAGGCGCGCGCGCTGGCCGCCACCCTCGCAGGCGAGAGGACCGAGGTGCGCTATCCGGTCATGCCGGTGGTGGTGAAGACCCCCGCCCTGCCGCTGGCGGTATTACCGCCAGCGATCGGCGCCGAAGGAGGCTGGCAGGTGGACTGCAATGACGACGGCATCTGCGCGCTGCACCTCGATAAGGACCAACTGCTGCAAGGCTTCGCCCTAGCCGGCAAGCAGGCCGGGCAGCGCACCCAGTACGCGGCGAAAGTGGGACAGCCCGTCAGTCCAGCGCAAACGCCAGCACCACCGGCATGACCAGAAGTGCCGAGAGATTGCCGAGCAGCACGATGGACGCCACTTTTTCCGGCTCCTGGCGGTACTGCTCCGCCATCAGATAGTTCAGCACCGCCGGCGGCAGCGCGCCGAACACCAGCAGGATGGACTGCTGCAGCGGATCGAGGCCGAGGAAAGGCGACACGACCAGCACCATGATGACGCCGGTGGCAGGCGCCGCCACACCGCTCCAGGCGCCGATGTGCCAGTCCTTGAACGACACCTGGTTGAGCCGCACGCCGAGCGCGAACAGCAGCATGGGAATGGAGGCGTCGCCCACCATCTTGATCGCGGTGTAGAGCGGGGCCGGCAGCACGGTGTTGGACAGGCTCACCGCCACGCCCAGCACCGTCGCCGCCATCACCGGCGTCTTCAGGAGCTGCAAGAGGTTCATGCGATGCGCCAGCATGTAGGGCCCCATGGAAAAGTGCAGCACCATCTCCACCAGGAACAGGATGATCGCCGCCCCCAGCGCCGCGTCGCCGAAGGCCAGCACGATGAGCGGGATGCCCATGTTGCCGGAGTTGTTGAACATCATCGGCGGCACGAAAGTCTTCGCGTCCACCTTCAATATGCGCGCAACCGGCCAGGCAAGCAGCCCCGAGCCCAGGATTACCACTGCCCCGCCCAGCGCCAACTGCCAGTAGTGCGTGAAATCGAAGTCCTTCGAGGCCAGCGCCGCGAACACCAGCGCCGGCACCAGCACGTCCATGCTGATCTGGTTGGTGACGCCGATGTCCGGCCGCTTGACGCGGCCGTAGAGATAGCCGATGCCGATGATGGCGAAGACCGGGAAGACGATGGACAGGATGCGCAGGGCGAGCATCGGAGGATTTTAAACAGAATCCGCTGACGGTGCGGCCTTCCGGCAGGAATTGAATCGGCGGCGGACTCAGGCCAGCAGCAATGAGGAATCCACAGCGCCCCCCTGCGCATAGATGAGCAGCCACTTTACGCAAATCACGCGCAGGCAGGAGGCGATGTTCTTGTCGTTGGCAACCAGGCAGCCGTCATGAACCCGTTCGACGAGCTTAGGCAAAGTGAGCTGAAGCGACCTGGCCATGTCCTCCAGTACATTCCAGAACGCCCGCTCCAGGGCGATGGTCGTGCTATGTCCATGAATTCGGAATCCGCGCTTTTCCGGGATGAATTCGGTAATCTGGGACGTGGTGCAGGCATTGAACATGTGGTCCAACGCATCTTGTTCCTCGACGAAAATCCGCATCTTTTCCTCCAAATCTTTTCTCGATTACATCCCAGCACAAGAATGTTTGCAATCTGTTTGCAAAGATTACTACCAACCCCGCCGCCCGTGCTTCTATCCTGCGGCCACGACATCGAAGGAGGACAGGATGGAGCTTTTCAAGAAAACGCTGGACCCGGTATTCGCGCTGGCGGTCATCGCGGTGCTGGACATTTTCCTGTTTCTTACCATCGGCGCCTGGACCGTGGGCGGCGGCGAGACCATGATGACGGGGCTGATCGCCCAGGGCATCCTGGGCGATGATCTCAAGCGCCTGCCGTTCTGGAACCTGGTGTTCGAGCCCCAATGGGACTACTGGAAGATGTACATCAGCTTCGGCATGTTCTTCGGCGCTTTCATCGGCGCCGTCGTGAGCAAGGAGTTCTACCTGCGCTTTCCCCGCCGGGTATCCGAGTGGGCGCTCATCACGCTGGGCGGGCTTCTTATGGGCGTCGGCATCAGGCTCGCCTTCGTCTGTAACGTCTCTACCTTTTTCGGCCTCACGCCCGAGATGAACCTGGGCGGCTACCTGGCCGTCTCCGGCATCGTCGCCGGCGCCTGGGCCGGATCGCTGATCTACAAGAAAATCCTGGAGGGTTGAACGTGTCTACCATTGCTGAATGCATGATCGCTTTCATTTTCGGCAGCGCCGTGGGGCTCCTGGTGCAACGCTCGCGCTTTTGCAACACGGCCGCCCTGCGGGACGCCATGATGTTCCAGACCTATCGCAACACCAAGGCGCTGCTGGTCGCCATGATGATCCTGACCCTGGGTTTCACCGCCTTCATGACGGTTGGCGCGGGACATCCGCTGGAGTTCGACGTAGGCCTCAACACTTTCCTCGGCCTGTTCCTGTTCGGCATCGGCATGGTGCTCGCGGGCGCATGCACCGTTTCCACCTGGGTCAAGGCGGCGGAAGGCAACGTTGGTGCGGCCTGGGCCCTGCTGTTCACCTTTATCGGCATGTTCCTCTTTTCACTCTTGTGGTCCTACAACCAGTGGCCGCCCGCGCCTGCTTCCATGACCGGCAATCCGAACCCGGAAGCGCTGCAGGCGGGCTTTTCCAACGCCGCCACCTTGCAGGAAAAGACCGGCCTTCCCGCCATTGTCTTCGGGCTTGTGCAATTTTCCGTCCTGCTCGCCATCTACCGGGCGATTCGCCGCAAGGAGCGGGCGCGAGATGCCCTTTCCGCCAGTGCCGAGCCCGCAGTCACCGCAGAACCCCAATCCAACTGAGGAGAAAATCATGGGACTATTCGGCAGCAAAAAAACCACCCCCGCCGCCGCAGCGGGCCAGGCCACCCTGCCGGACGGCCGAGCCGTCGCGGTTGCCCGGCAGGTCGACGCCATCGGCGATTCCTGCCCTCGCCCCCAGCTCATGACCAAGAAAGCGGTGGGCGAAGTGGGCCCGGGCGATGTGGTGGAAATCCTCGTGGACAACCCGACTTCGGTCGAGGCCCTGCCACCCATGTGCGCCGAGCTGCATTGCGAGCATCTAGCGACGGTCAACACCGGCCGCGCCTGGCATGTTTATCTTAGGAAGCTGTGATCATGGCCCGGCTTCTGATGCGTGTTTATCTTGCGCTTGCCGTGACGGCGTGCCTATGGGGGCTCTTCCGTCTCTATGAGCACCCGTTGCAGAGCATGAAAGTGACACGAGACGGCGTGCCCTATTTCACCCCGCCGGTGATCGATCCCGCGACTGGCCAGACGGTTTCCGTCGAGACGCTGGTTCGCCATTACAAAGGGGAAACCAAATGAACCTGGATTTCGAATCGCTGCTGCAAATCGTCATGTTCGTCGTGGCTTTCGGGGTGATGTATCTCGCACTGCTCCATGACACGCTATGAGGAAATCATCATGAACCGTGAAAGCCTGATTTTCTGCGTCGTGGCGCTCGCCGCCTCGATTGGCCTCTCCGCCGTCGGCTTCCACTATGCCGCGCGCCCACCCGAAGCTGTCGCCAAGGCGGCCGCCCCCGTCACACCGGAGCAGTTGCCGGAGTTCGATCTGGGCAGCTTCGGACGCGTCTCCGGCATCGACCTCATGGCGTACTGGATGGACCACCCGCCCGCGCCCAAAGGCGAGGAGGGGACGCCGGCCTCCGTGCAACGCTTCGGGGGATGCTGAACGTGTTCAAGGCCCTGCTGCTTGCCCTTTGCGCCCTGCCCGCCTGGGCGGAGCTCGGCGCCTGGCCGGCAACGGTGCCGCCGCCGGCATCGGCGGCTCTCGTGGACACGCGGACGGAAGCGCTTTGCACTGCCCGAACCGCTGCCGGGGCGCGCTGTTTGCCTGCCGGCGAATTCACCGATGCCCAGGGCAAGCTCGCACCATGGCGCGAGATCCTCTGGCTTTTTTCCACCGCCCGGCTTTCCGGGGATGAAACGGTGCTGGTGCTCGGCGACACGTCCGAGCGCAGGCAGTTCGTGGCCGGGCTTCTGCAGGTGGCAGGGCAAAGAAACGTGCGCATCGTCGCGCAGCCGCCGGATGCGCTGCTCAGTGCCGGCTGGCCGGGGGCGCCGGGCACGCCCCGCGATTTCGCCCGGCAGATGGCATACACCGCGCCCATGCGCGATGAACTCCTGCTGTTTCCGCATGAGTACGATCCCCGCCGCCACTGGCTTGCAGTCGGGAGCCTGGCTGCCGCACCGGCCGGGCGACTGACAGTGGTGACCGACGACTCGCCCGTCCAGGCGGTGGCGCGCTGGACTGACACCCAGCTGCGCCGCCAGGGCCAGGCCGCCCTGCTCATGTACACGACCGGCGCCGGCTCGCCGCTGGCCGCGCTTTTCCTGTTGGCGGCCGCCGCCGCCGGGATATCGGCTTACTTAATTTCAAGGAAACATTCATGATCGATGTCCTGTTTCATGTCACCCACCGCGATTCGGCGCGCTACCTGTTTCCGCTGATTGCCGCCGCGAGGCGCCGCGGGGCGAGCATCGCCTGCTTTTTCACCTTTGACGGCGTGGGCGTGGCGTCCGACCCCGGCTTCAAGCAAGCGATCGGGGAAGGACGCGCAGTGATGTGCGAGGAATCCTGGCACCGCTTCCACCCCGGACGGCCCTGCCCCGTGGAAGCCGGCAGCCAGACCGTGAACAGTGCCCTGATGGGCGAAGCGAAGCGGGTGGTGAGCCTATGAGCGAAAACAGAAAATCCATCCTTATCCTGGCAAGGCGCGACCACACCGAGGCCATGCGGGTCGCCGCGGGGCTGACCATCTTCGGTCACCGGGTACGGCTCGTGTTCATGGATCACCCCGTGGAAGAAACTGCGGAAAACGCGGCCCATGCGGAACTGCTCGAGCTTTCCGACATCGCCCCGGAAACCACGGTGGCCGCCCAGCAGGACCTTCCTTGCCTCAACACTGCGCTCCTGGGGAAAGCCCTGCGGGAGACCGATCTGGTTATCAACCTATGAATTCTGTAATCGTTTTGCATACGGATCTGTTTCCGGACGCAGCAACCGTCGAAGCGGCAACGGCGTCGGCCTTTGGGGCCGACGCACGCCGCTTCGACTTGCGCCGTCCGGACATGGAAGCGGCGGACTGGGATCGCATCACGGATGCGCTGCTCGCCGCCGATTGCGTCATCACCCTCTAAGCCAAAGGAGCAGACACATGAAAAGCATGACAAGCCTCGCCACCGCCATCCGGGCGGCTTTTGCACTTCTACTGTTGTGGTCATTGAACGCATTCGCCGCCACGCCGCTGGTGGACGTCGAGTGGGTCAAGGCCAGCACCGGCAAGGAGGGCGTCGCGTTCCTCGACCTGCAGCCTGTCGCCGACTATCTGCGTGGCCACATCCCGGGCGCGGTTAACACCAATTTCGACAAGGACGGATGGCGCGAGGAGCGGGCGCGCGACAAGGTGCCGGACATGCTGCCGGAAAATACGGACAAGCTCGCCCAATACATAGGCAAGCTGGGCATCGACAACAAGACGCTCGTGGTCATCGTGCCGCCCGGTGCCACCAACATCGACATGGGCTGGGCAACGAGGATCTACTGGACGTTCAAGGTGCTCGGCCATGATGAGGTTTCCATCCTCAATGGCGGCATGAAAGCCTACACGGCAGACAAGAAGAACCCACTGCAGAACGGTTCGGTGACGACTCAAGCCAAGACCTTTACCGTCAACCTTCGGCGCGACATGATCGCCACCGCCGCGGACGTGAAGGCTGCTCTTGCCAGCAAGAAGGTCACGCTCGTGGATCTTCGTCCGGAGGACCAGTATTCCGGCATCAACCGCAACCCCAAGGCAACCGCCAACGGCACCCTGCCCGGCGCGAAGAACCTTTCTTCCCTGTGGCTCACCGAGAATGGCGGCGGCACCTTCCGCAACCAGGCCCAGCTGAAGGAACTCGCCAAGCTTGCCGGCGTACCGGCAAAGGGCCCGCAGATCGACTTCTGCAATACGGGCCACTTCGCGGCAAACGGCTGGTTCGTCACCCACGAGCTTCTGGGCAACAAGGATGCGAAACTGTACGACGGTTCCATGGTGGAATGGACCATGACCAAGGCCGGGCCGGTCGAACAGAAGGTGAAGCTGCCCTGAGAAAGACGCTGATCGCATGCTGCGCCGCCCTGCTTCTGGGGAGCACGGCGGCGTTTGGCGTTTCAGAACCGGAGATGCGCGTCGCGGCCCTGATCGCCGTAATGGATGCCGACCTCGTGCGGCCCGATACGCCGGGCCGCCACGCGCGTCTGCTGGAGAGCGCTTCCCTTCTGCCCATCATGCTGCGGGAGATCCAGGCAAGCCGCGACGAGGTAGAGCGCGCCCGATCCCTGTATCGGATCATCAGCGGACGCAAAACGGACAAGGCGCTCATCGCCGTGCGCACGCTGGCGGCAGCGCATCCCTTCCGGCCGTTTCCCGCCCCGGCCGGCCGCCAGCGTTTGCTCGCACTGGGCCGCACCATCCACGCCCAGGCCTGCGCCGGCTGCCACGACCACTCCAATCCGGCTGCCCTGCTTCCGGCGGAAAACCTCTATCGTCTTGCCTGCGAAGAAGCGCCGCCAGCACTGGAGGCTCGGCTCTTCCTGGGTGTGAAGGGCATGGCCGAGCAGGGACACCGCAACCCTTTCAGCCCGGAAGAACAGACAGCGCTTTCGTTCTGGTATCGCAATGCAGGATGGAAATGCCATGCAGAAAAGCCCGGGAGTGGCCATACTCCGGCCAACCGGCAGGAATAGGACGGCATAAGCTCCGGAAAGAGCTTTCGTAAACAACGGAATTTCCACTTGTAGATAGCCGGCGCGCCAAGTAGACTGATTAGTCTACCTCTGCCAGCCATATCATGACCGCTGTATTGGAAGCCCCCCTGGACGCCCGCCAGCGCCTGCTGGACGCGGCGTGCGAAGCCTTCCGCGAAGAAGGCTATCGCGTCAGCATCGACCGCATCGCGCAGCGCGCGCAGGTGGCGAGGCAGACGCTGTACAACCACTTTCCCGGCAAGGGGGCCTTGTTCGCGGAGGTGGTGAATCATGCCATCCAGTCCATCCTGGTCACGCTGGACGGCGACACCGACGTGCGCTCGACCCTGCTTGCCTTCGGCAACGCCTACCGCGAAAAACTGCTGAGCCCGCAAGGGCTGGCGATGTTCCGCACCATGACGGCGGAAGCGCCGCGTTTCCCCGATCTGGCCAAGCAGTTCTTCCGGCAAGGCCCGCTCGCCACGCGCAAGCGCCTGGCCGCGTATCTGGCGCGCGCCATGGAAGCCGGCGAGCTGCGCCGCGACGATCCAGATTTCGCCGCCGAGATGCTGACCGCCATGCTGGTGGACACGGACCGCCTGCGCGGCCTGCTCAATCTGCAAACCGATCTGCCCAAGCCCGCCAGGACGGCGCAGGCGGTGGACTGCTTCCTGCGCGCCTATGCCCCCGGAAAGGACATGCAATGAAACGCCTCGCCCTGCTGCTCGCCCTGCCCCTCTTCGCCGCCTGCGGCCCCGGCGACAAGAATGCGCCGCCCGGTCCAGGCGGCATGGGCGCCATGCCGCCGCCCGAGGTCGAGGTCATGCAGGTCGGGCGCGGCGCAGCCACGCTCACGCCCGAGCTGCCCGGCCGCGTGGAAGCGGTGCGCACTGCGCAGGTGCGCGCACGCGTCGAGGGCATCGTGGAAAAGCGCCTGTTCGTTGAAGGCAGCGACGTACGCGCCGGCCAGGCCCTGTTCCGGCTCGACAACCGCATCTACCGCACCGCGGCCCAGGCGGCAGAGGCCGACGTGGAAGTGAAGACGCTCAACTTCGAACGCGTGCAATCGCTCTTGCCCATCAAGGCCGTGAGCCGCCAGGAAGTCGATGCCGCGCGCGCCGCGCTGAAGCAGGCCGAGGCGCAGCTGGCGCGCGCCAGGCTCGACCTGGAAAACACCACCGTGCCCGCGCCCATCTCCGGCCGCATCGGCCGCGCCCAGGTGACCGAAGGCGCGCTGGTCGGACGCAACGAGGCCACCCTGCTCGCCGTCATCGAGCAGCTGGACCCGGTCAACGTGCTGTTCACCCAGCCCAATGCCGAGGTGCTGCGCATGAAGAGCGCGCTGGCGTCCGGCAAGTTGCAGAAACCGGACAGGCGCAACGTGGAACTCATCCTCGAAACCGGCCAGCCCCACGCCCACAAGGGCCGGCTGATTTTCAGCGACATGAGCGTGGACCCGGGCACCGGCGCCATCACGCTGAAGGCCGAGTTCCCCAACCCCCAGCGCCTCCTGCTGCCCGGCACCTTCGTGCGCGTGCGCGTGGCCCAGGCGGTGGCCGCCGACGTGATCACCGTGCCGCAGCGCGCGGTGCTGTCCGGGCCGCAGGGCCAGTTCGTCATGCTGGTGGGGCCCGAGAACAAGGCGATGCCGCGCCCGGTGAAGCTGGGCGCCATGGCGGGCGACCGCTTCGTGGTCGAGGAGGGCCTGGCGGGCGGCGAGCGCCTCATCGTCACAGGCATGCAGAAAGCGCGGCCGGGCACGGTGGTGAAACCGGTTCCCATGAAGCAGGCTGGCTGACATGGCGCGCTTCTTCATCCATCGGCCCATCTTCGCGTGGGTCATCGCCATCCTGATCATGCTGGTCGGGGTAATCGCGCTGAAGAACCTGCCGGTGGCGCAGTACCCGCAGGTGGCGCCGCCGCAGATCGCCTTCAACGTCACCTATCCGGGCGCCTCCGCCCAGGTGGTCGAGGACACCGTCATCAAGCTCATCGAACGGGAGATGAACGGCATCGAACGCTTGCTCTACATGGAAGCGTCTTCCGAACTGGGCGCGGGCACGCTGACGCTGACCTTCGAGCCGGGCACCAACGTGGACATTTCCTCGGTGGAGGCGCAGAACCGCATGAAGCGCGTCGAGGCGCGGCTGCCGGAGGAAGTGCGGCGGCTGGGCGTGACGGTGACCAAGCCGCAGCGCAACTACCTGATGTTCGTGGCCCTGCATTCCAGGGACGGCAAGAAGAGCGCCATCGACCTCGGCAGCTTCGCCGCCGCCAACGTGCTCGACCCCATCCGCCGCGTGCCGGGCGTGGGCGAGGCCATCCTGTTCGGCACGGAATATTCCATGCGCATCTGGCTCAAGCCGGAGCAACTCGTCAGCTACGGACTCACCCCGGCCGACGTGAAGCGCGCCTTGCAATCACAGAACGTTCAACTCGCCACCGGCGAGCTGAACCAGGCGCCGGGCGCGAAAGGCGCGCAGGTGAACGCCGTGATCGTGACGCGCGGGCGCCTCAACTCTCCGGAAGAATTCGGCAACGTCGTGGTGCGCGCGCTGCCCAGCGGCGCCACGGTCAAGGTCAGGGACGTCGCGCGCGTGGAACTGGGCGGCGACACCTACGAGCGCTACGCGCGCATGAACGGACAGCCCATCGCCGCGATTGCAATCAGGGTTGCGCCCGGCGCCAACGCGCTGGACGTGGCGAAGACGGTGAAGGCGCGCATGACCGAGCTCGCCCGCTTCTTCCCCGAGGGCATCGGCTGGGCCGTGCCCTACGACACCTCGCGCTTTGTGGAGATTTCCATCTTCGAGGTGGTGAAGACCCTGGGCGAGGCCATGATCCTGGTGTTCGTCGTCATGTTCGTGTTCCTCGGCCACTGGCGCACCACGCTGATCCCCGCCGTGGTGGTGCCGGTTTCGCTCGCGGGCGCCACCGCGGGCCTGTATGCCTTCGGTTTTTCCATCAACGTGCTCACCCTGTTCGCCATGGTGCTCGCCATCGGCATCCTGGTGGACGACGCCATCGTGGTGGTGGAGAACGTCGAGCGCATCATGCGCGAGGAGCGGCTGCCGGCATTGCAGGCGACGATCAAGGCCATGGACCAGATCATCGGCGCCATCCTCGGCATCTCGGTGGTGCTGTCTGCGGTGTTCATGCCCATGCTGTTCTTCGGCGGCTCGGTGGGCGCGATCTACCGCCAGTTTGCCGCCACCCTGATCCTGACCATGGCGTTCTCGGTGCTGATGGCGCTGTCGCTCACGCCGGCCATGTGCGCCACCCTGTTGAAGCCCGGCCAC
The DNA here is from genome assembly GCA_021847835.1 of Pseudomonadota bacterium. Taxonomy (GTDB): domain Bacteria; phylum Pseudomonadota; class Gammaproteobacteria; order Burkholderiales; family Thiobacillaceae; genus UBA6918. The sequence goes on along the minus strand of JAJZPR010000004.1, from coordinate 56,653 downwards.
GAGGACCAGGACGAGAAGCGCTGGTTCAACCGCTTTTTCCGCAAGGTGACCGACAACTACCGCGGCCTCACCGGGCGCATCCTCGCCAGGAGCGGACGCTGGTTCGTGATCTACCTCGCCATCGTCGCCGCCACCGGCTGGCTGTTCGCCAAGCTGCCCGGCAGCTTCCTGCCCGACGAGGACCAGGGCTATTTCATCACCCTGGTACAGCTGCCCGGCGGCGCCACCCAGGAGCGCACGGTGGAAGTGCTGTCGCAGGTTGAACAGTTCTACATGCAGCAGCCGGAAGTGGAGCGCGTCATCGGCGTGGTGGGTTTCTCCTTCTTCGGCCGCGGCCAGAACGCGGCGCTCGTCTTCACGCGCCTGAAGGACTGGGACGAACGCAAGCGGCAGGAAAATTCCGCGCAGGGCGTCATCGGCCGCGCCATGGGCAACTTCATGCGCATCAAGGAGGCCATGGTGTTCGCGGTGAATCCGCCGCCGATTCCGGAACTGGGCGCGGCCGGCGGCTTCGATTTCCGCCTGCTCGACCGCACCGGACAGGGCCGTGAAACACTGATGGACGTGCGCAACATGGTGCTGGGCATGGCGAACCAGGACAAGCGCCTGGCCGGGGTGCGCCCGGAAGGCCAGGAACCGGGGCCGCAGGTCTACCTCGACATCGACCGCGAAAAGGCCCAGGCCCTGCAGATCGACATGGCCGACCTCAACGACACGCTCGCCTCGGCGATCGGCGTTTCCTACGTCAACGACTTCGTGCGTGCCGGCCGCATCCTGCGCGTGCAAATGCAGGCCGATGCCGACCTGCGCAAGACGCCGGAGGATTTGATGAAGCTGCCGGTCAGGAGCCGTGCCGGCAGGATCGTGCTGCTGGGCGAAATCGCGAGGCCCGAATGGACCACGGGCCTGCCCAAGCTCGACCGCTTCAACGGCAATCCCTCCATGAAGATCGCCGGCACCCCCGCGCCGGGCCATTCCACCGGCGACGCCATGCTGGCCATGGAGGAGATCGCGGCGAAACTGCCGCCCGGCTTCGGCTTCGAATGGTCGGGCACCTCGTTCGAGGAGCGGCGGGCAGGCGCTCAGGCACCCGTCCTGTTCGCGCTGTCGCTGCTGGTGGTTTTCCTGGCGCTGGCCGCGCTGTACGAAAGCTGGACGATTCCCGTCTCGGTGATCATGGCCGTGCCGCTGGGCGTGCTGGGGGCGGTACTGGCGGTGATGCTGGGCAATAATTTTTTCTACGACCATGGCATGGCCAATGACGTCTTCTTCAAAGTCGGCCTGATCGCGATCATCGGCCTCTCCGCCAAGAACGCCATCCTCATCATCGAGTTCGCGCGCCAGCAGCTCGATGCGGGCAAGGAACTCGTCGCCGCCACGCTGGAGGCCTGCCGCATGCGCCTGCGCCCCATTCTGATGACCAGCTTCGCCTTCATGCTCGGGGTGATGCCGCTCGCGACTTCCAGCGGCGCCGGCGCCGCCAGCCGCCATGCCGTCGGCACGGGCGTGATCGGCGGCATGTTCACCGCGACCGTGCTGGCGATTTTCTTCGTGCCGGTGTTCTTCGTGGTGGTGCGCAGGCTGTTTCCTGCCAGGAAAAACCAGGAGGAAATGGAACATGACTAAGAACCGCTCTGACTGTCCGCGCGCCACGCGCCCGGCTGCTGCGCTCGCCGCGCTGGCGCTGGTCGCGGGCTGCTCCTTCACCCCCGACCTCGAGCGCCCGGCCGCGCCGGTGCCGGAAAAATTCACCGGCGCAAGCGACACGGCCGCCAGCGCAGTGCCCCGGTGGCAGGAATATTTCGCCGATCCCGCACTGCGCGCCCTGATCGAAACCGCGCTCGTCCACAACCGCGACATGCGCATCGCCCTGTCACGGGTCGAGGAAGCGCGCGCGCTGGCCGGCATCGCCCGCGCCGACCGCTTTCCCGCGCTGGAAGGCCAGGCCTCGGCCAGCCGCAGCCGCACGCCCGCCGATTTTTCCGCCGCAGGCGAAGCGCGCATCGGCAGCCGCTACGATCTTGGCCTGGGCATCACCTCCTTCGAGCTGGATTTCTGGGGCCGCGTGGCGGCGCTGAACGAAGCCGCGCGCGCCCGCTACCTCGCCAGCGAGGAGGCTGCGAAGAGCTTCCGCATCAGCCTCATCGGCGATGTCGCCGGCGCCTGGTTCCAGCTTGCCGAGCTGACGCAACGCGAACGCCTGGCTAGTGAAACCTTGAGAACCCGCGAAGAAAGCCTGGAACTCATCCGCAAGCGCCGCGACGTGGGGCTCGCCACCGACCTCGACGCACTCGCCGCGGAAAGCCTGGCCGAATCGGTGCGCGGCCAGTGGGCCGAACTCAGGCGCCAGCGCATGCAGACGGAAAACGCGCTCAACCTGCTCACCGGCATGGCGGCCCCCCTGCCCCCGCCGGCTGGCGTTTCCAGCCAGTTCGCCATGGCCGAACTGGCACCGGGGCTGCCGTCCGAGGTGCTGCTCAAGCGCCCCGACGTGCGTGCCGCCGAGCAGCGCCTGATTGCCGCCAACGCCAACATCGGCGCCGCGCGCGCGGCCTTCTTCCCGCGCATTTCCCTGACCGCCAATCTCGGCACCGCCAGCAGCGAGCTTTCCGGCCTGTTCGGCGCCGGCAGCCAGGCCTGGCTGTTTTCGCCCGCGCTGAAGCTGCCGCTGTTCGACGCCGGAAGAAATCAGGCCAACCTGGACGTGGCCGACGCGCGCAAGGTCGCGGCGGTGGCCGACTATGAAAAGACCATCCAGCAGGCCTTCCGCGAAGTGGCCGATGCGCTCGCCGCGCAAACCACCTACCGCGAACAGTTGTCCGCGCAACAGGCCAACCTGCAAGCCCAGCAAACGCGGCTGGAACGGGTGAAAGCCCGCGCCCAAACCGGCATCGCCAGTTATCTGGAAGTGCTCGACGCCAGCCGCGAAGCCTTCGCCGCCGAGCAGACGCTGGTCACGACGCAGCGCCAGCTGCGCAGCAGCCAGGTCGCGCTGTTCAAGGCCTTGGGCGGCGGGGAGTAGCGCCTGCGCCGACGCTATGGCGCCGACAGGCGCGTGATGCCTGCCGTCAGCACGAAGCGCATCGCTTCCTCCATGCTCATGTTCAGCGGCCTTACCGAAGCGCGCGGCACCAGCACCGCATAGCCGCCGAGCTGATAGCTCATGGGCAGATAGACCATCACGTTGTCGCCATCCTGAAACTCTTCCGGCAGTTGATCGTTCTCCGCCTGGGTCACGAAGCCGATCAGGTGCATGCCCGTTTCGCCCAGCGTGACCGCGACGACCTGTTCGAGCTTCTTCTTCCTTGCAGGCGATAAAAAATCCATGAAATCGCGGAATGCGGAGTAGACCGTCTTCACCAGCGGCAGAATGTAGAAAATGCGCTCGGCACGGATGAAAAGCCGCCGTATCGGCCGGGTATGCATCATCATGCCGATGACGAGCATAACCAGCAGAGCAGTCGCGACCCCCATGCCGGGCAGGTAGATTCCGCGCGGAACCAGGTCGGCCAGCAAGGTTTCCGCAGTAACCGCCAGCCAGTAAAGAATATAGAGAGTAAGGATGACCGGCAGCGTGGTGATGAGGCCGGTGAGGATGTATTTGCCGATGGTCTTCATCATGTTTCCTCTCGCTTAACTATCCGATTGCCGAAATGCGGGTTGATTGGGGCCATACGGAATATTCTGTTCGCCAGCGGCCTCATCGCAAAACCGCCTCACCTCCGACTGCCCCACCACGCCATCCAGTGTGAAGTCGGACAGCGGGCGGGCGAAGGCTTTGCGCGACAGCCAGCGGAACAGGCCGCGCATTTCGTTGAAGAAAAAATATTCGTGATGATCGCTGGAAATGGCGAGGCGCGCAGCGGGAATCGCGCCCAGGGAGCGCAGGCGCGCTTCCAGCGGCTCGAACAGCATTTCGATCTCGAAAATTTCCAGCGGCGGGCCGCAGAAGGTCGCGAAGCCCGCCACGCGCCTGCCTTGCAGGCCGCTGACGGTGTCGAGCCAGCGCGCTACTGGCCAGGAAAGGTAAAGCCACTTGGGCGTGCCGAGCAACACCAGGTCGAAGCCGGATACGTCGGGTATCGCCAGCGGCCGGATCGCCTGCCGCGGCTGGAAATAGTGGCGATGCCAGAAGCGGCGGAAGCGGCCGCTCGCCAGGTAGAGCGGCAGCACGGGCAGCAGCGGCAAGAGCGGAAGGGGCAGCAGCCATTTGCTCCACTCGCGCTCGGCGCGTATGGCCTCGGCGACGACCTCGTGTCCGCGCCGGTTGAGTTCTTCCGCCAGCGCCTTCGCCAGCCTGGCGGTATGCCCGCTGCGCGAATAGTGGACGACGAGGATGCGCGACAAGGCCCGTCAGGCCCACGCAAGGGATTCCGTCAGCAGCAGGACATGCAGCCGGCGCGGGCCATGCGCGCCGAGCTGGATGGTCTGCTCGACGTCGGCGGTGCGCGAGGGGCCGGTGACGATGTTGAGCGCGCGCGGCATGTCCCTGCGCTCTTGGCGCAGCAGCGCCCAGACGTCTTCCATGCGCGGCACGATTCTGTGCTCGGACAATACGCACAGGAAATCGTCGGGCAGGAAATTGAGCGTGGTGGGACTGTCGGGTCCGGCCAATAGAACGAGGCTGCCGGTCTCGGCAATGCCGCAGTAGGCCACGGCCAGGCTGACGCGATCCTCGCCCTGCGCGCGGCGGCGTTCCGCCTGAAAGCCCTGGGGCCAGTCGATGCCGTCCAGCAGCATATGCGGCGCGACGGCCAATCGTTGCGGCAGGTTCTGCGCGGCGAGATAGCCCGCCACGGCCTGGGCGATGTTTTCCCTCCCAGCCACTTCGGCCCAGCTGCCGGCGACTTTTTCCAGCTTGTTCAGGAATCGCTCGCGCGGCGATTCGCTCCATTGCGGCTGCGGTCCGCGCACATGCATTTCCATGCGCTGCACGATTTCCGGCGCATCGGCCGCGGCCTCGTGCGCGAGGGTTTTGGAGATGCGGGCGAGGATGACGGCGCGGCTGTCGCTCATGGCTTTTTCCTTTGCTTCCACTGCGCCATGAAGGTGTCGCCTTGCGGCGCCGGCAGGTCGCGCGCCGCGGTCCACGCGGAAGCCAGCGGCAGGCTGCGGAAGCGCCCCTTGCCGCCGGAAAGCAGATTCAGGAGCTTGATGGCTATGCGCGAGGCCTGGCGATACAGTTCGGGCCGTTTGGCGAAATACGCCCAGGCCGCCAGCGCCCAGCGCGCGCGCGGCGGCGTGAGCCGGCGCGCGAATTCCTGGCGGCGATGCTCGCGCAGCATTTTCGGCAGCGGGATGGACATGGGGCAGACTTCCTCGCAGCGCCCGCACAGGGTGGAGGCGTTGGGCAGCGGCCTGCCCTCTTCAAGGCCCACCATCAGCGGGGTCAGCACCGCGCCCATCGGCCCCGGATAGACCCAGCCGTAAGCGTGGCCGCCGACCGCGCCGTACACGGGGCAGTGGTTGAGGCAGGCGCCGCAGCGGATGCAGCGCAGCATCTCGTGGTAGTCGCCGCCCAGCATGCGGCTGCGGCCGTTGTCGACCAGCACCACGTGGAATTGCTCGGGCCCGTCCGGATCATTTGCGCGGCGCGTACCGGTGAAGAAGGTGGTGTAGGAGGTGATTTCCTGGCCGGTGGCGCTGCGCGCCAGGAGCCGCAGCAGCACCGAGGCGTCTTCCAGGTTCGGCACCACCTTCTCGATGCTGGCGAGCACGATGTGCACGCGCGGCAGCGTGGCGGAGAGGTCGCCGTTGCCCTCGTTGGTGACGATGACGGTGGAGCCGGTCTCGGCGATGAGGAAGTTGGCGCCGGTGATGCCGACGTCGGCTGCGAGGAATTTCTCGCGCAGCACCTGGCGCGCCTCATCGACGATCTGCGGCACGGTTTGCAGCGGCCGCGTGAGACCGGGCTGGCGGTGCCGGCCTTCGAACAGGTCGGCGATCTGCTTGCGCGTCTTGTGCACCGCCGGCGCGATGATGTGGCTGGGCGGCTCGTGCGCGATCTGGATGATGTATTCGCCGAGGTCGGTTTCGACCACCTCGAAGCCGGCGGCTTCGAGCGCGTCGTTGACGGCGATCTCCTCGCCGACCATGGACTTGCCCTTGGCGACCATTTTCGCGTTGGCCTGCTTGCAGATGGCCAGCACGGCGGCGCAGGCCTCTTCGGGCGTTTCCGCCCAGTGCACCCGGCCGCCGGAAGCCTGCACCTCCCGCTCGAAGCGCAAGAGATAGTGGTCGAGCCTGGCGAGGGTGTGCTCCTTGATCCTGCGCCCTGCTTCACGGAGTGACCGGAACTCGGGCAGGCCGTCGATGGCGGCGCGGCGCTTGTCGACGAAGCCCACGCCGGCCTTGGCCAGGGCCTGCTGCAGGGTCGCATCGTGCAGGGCGCGATGGGCGTTGCCGGAAAACGCGTGCGAGTTCGGCTTCATGGCTTGTCGGGTTCGCCCATGCCGGGTTGGTCTGCCATGCCGGCCAGCACTTCCGCCAGGTGATACACGCGCACCTGGCTGTTCATGCGCTTGAGGCGCCCGGCGATGTTCATGAGACAGCCGAGGTCGCCGGAGACCAGCACGTCGGCGCCGCTGGCGGCCACCGCCTCGGCCTTGTCCGACACCATGCGTCCGGAGATGTCCGGGTACTTCACGCAGAAGGTGCCGCCGAAGCCGCAGCAGGTTTCCGCGTCCTTGAGTTCGACCTGTTCGAGCCCGGCCACCTGCTCCAGCAGCGCGCGCGGCTGGGCGTGGACGCCGAGCTCGCGCCGCGCCGAGCAGGAATCGTGCATCGCCACCTTGCCGGCAAAGCTCGCGTCGATCAGCTTGTCGCCGCCGTGCTCGGCGAGGAAGGCCGACAGTTCGCGCGTGCGCGCGGCCAGGGTCTCGGCCTTGGCCTGCCACAGCGGCTCGGCCTTGAAGAGTTCGGGGTAATGCAGGATCAGCATGCCGGCGCAGGAGCCGGAAGGAACGACCACATGCTCGTAAAAGCCCAGGGCGTCGATCAGCGGGCGCGCGATTTCGCGCGCGGTGTCGAAGTCGCCGCTGTTGTAGGCGGGCTGGCCGCAGCAGGTCTGCGCGGGCGGCACCACCACCTCCGCGCCCAGACGCTCCAGCAGGCTTGCAGCCGCAAAACCGACACGGGGACGGAACAGATCGACAAGACAGGAAACGAACAGGGCGACGCGCATGGTCAATCGGGGAAATGAGTGAGCCTATGTTACCGCGTAACGCAGCAGTTTTTTACTCCGGCAGCGGGGATGCGACTCAGTTCAGCGCGCTGGCCAGCAAACGGCGGTAGCGCGAGACCAGCTCGCCCTGGCCGCCCAGCAGGCTGAACACCTCGAGCAGGGTCTTGCGGCCGATGTCGTCCTGGAAACCGCGGTCGCGGCGCACGATTTCCAGCAGCTGGTCCATGCCTTCTTCGTATCGGCCCGAGGCGATCATCAGATTGGCGAGCTTGAGCCGCGCGTCGAGGTTGTTGGCATCGGCCTCGACAGCAGCTGCCAGCGTGCTTTCGTTCTCGCCGCCGGCGCTCATTTCCGCCACCTTGATCTGGGCCAGAAGCTGCATGGTACGCGCATCCTTCGCCACGTCATCATCGCGTATGCTGGCGAGGAGCCGGCGGGCTTCTTCCAGTTCGCCTTTTGCGAACATGATTTCGGCGGCGTCCACGCGCACCCATTCATTGTTGGGATCCAGCTGCGAGGCCTGGGCCAGCAACTGCAGCGCGCCGGCATCGTCGCCCGCGCCGCGCTTCACCTGCGCCTGCCGGCGCAGTTCCTCGGCAGGACTCGGCACGAGCCTGTCGAGCCACTCGCGCACGGCGCTTTCGGGCAGCGCGCCGGAAAACTCGTCCACCAGCTTGCCGTTGACCACCGCCTTGACCGCGGGGATGCCGCGCACCCCGAACTGCGCGGACAGTTCCTGGTTTTCGTCGGCGTTGACCTTGGCGAGCACGAACTTGCCGCCGTATTCGGCGGCGAGTTTCTCCAGGATGGGTTTCAGCGTCTTGCAGGGGCCGCACCACGGCGCCCAGAAATCCACCACCACCGGCTGCCTGAAGGAGGCCTGCATGACTTCCTGCTCGAAGTCGGCAAGACCGACATCTTTATCGAATGCGGACATGGGATTGCTCTCGTTGAATGCCAAAAATCATTACATCGCGATAGGAAAGCTGGATTTCAATGGTTGGCACGCTCCTGCACCAGCACCCACGGCGCCACCACCACGCTCCACAGGGCGGGGTCGCGCGCCAGCCAGTCGCGCGCCTCTTCGTCGCTGACCTTGCCTACCTGCCCCGCCTGCATCCAGCGGCTGACGGCGGCGCCGTCGTCGTGCGCCATCGCCACCGCCACGTCGATCAGGTCCAGATTGCCGGCCACGCGCACCACCACGCCACGCGCGTGATGGCGCTGCATTTCGGCCCAGCACACCTTGGCGGTCTCGCCGTTGAGCTTGGCGCGCAGGATTTCAACCGGCTCGGCCATGTCAGATGCGCTTGGCCAGTTCTTCCGCCTTGCCGGTGTAGCTCGCGGGCGTCATTTCCTTGAGCCGCGCCTTTTCCGCATCGGGAATGGCCAGGCCGTCGATAAATTTGTGCAGCGTCTCGCGGTTGATGCCGCCCTTGCCGCGCGTGAGTTCCTTGAGTTGCTCGTAAGGGTTGGGCACGCCGTAGCGGCGCATCACGGTCTGGATGGGTTCGGCCAGCACTTCCCAGTTGGCGTCGAGGTCGGCGGCAAGCTGGGCCGGGTTGGCTTCCAGCTTGTTGAGCCCGCGCAGGCAGGATTCGTAGCCCAGCAGGGTGTAGCCCAGGCCCACGCCCATGTTGCGCAACACGGTGGAGTCGGTAAGGTCGCGCTGCCAGCGCGAGATCGGCAGCTTCTGCGCCATATGCGTGAGCACGGCATTGGCCATGCCGAAGTTGCCCTCGGCGTTCTCGAAATCGATGGGGTTGACCTTGTGCGGCATGGTGGAGGAACCCACCTCGCCCGCCTTCACTTTCTGCTTGAAGTAGCCCAGCGAGATGTAGCCCCACACGTCGCGGCACAGGTCGACGAGGATGGTGTTGGCGCGCACGTGGGCGTCGAACAGCTCGGCCATGTAGTCGTGCGGCTCGATCTGGATGGTGTAGGGATTGAAGCCCAGCCCCAGGCCGGTGACGAACTTCTCGGCGAAGGCTTCCCAGTCGACATTCGGATAGGCGGACAGGTGAGCGTTGTAGTTGCCGACCGCGCCGTTGATCTTGCCGAGGTATTCGACCTCGGCCAGTTGCACGCGCGCGCGCCGCAGACGATAGGCGACGTTGGCCATTTCCTTGCCCACCGTCGTGGGGCTGGCGGGCTGGCCGTGGGTGCGCGACAGCATGGGCAGCGCGGCGAGATCGTGCGCCATGGCGTGCAGTTTGTCGATGATGGCGGTCAGCCCGTCGGCCATGAGGGATTCCTGCGCGCCCTTCAGCATCAGCGCGTGCGACAGGTTGTTGATGTCTTCCGAAGTGCAGGCGAAATGGAAGAACTCGCTCACGCGGTGGATTTCGTCGTTCTGCCTGCAACGCTCCTTGAGGAAATATTCCACCGCCTTGACGTCGTGGTTGGTGGTGGACTCGATCTCCTTGATCCGCGCCGCATCGTCCTCGGAAAAGTTTTCCACGATGCCGTCGAGGAAGGCGATGGCGGAAGCGGAGAATTCCGGCACTTCGGCGATGCCGGGATTGGCGGCCAAGGCCTTCAGCCATTCCACTTCCACCCGGACACGGTGTCTGATCAGGCCGAATTCGCTGAAGTAGCGGCGCAGGCCCGCGATCTTGCGGCCGTAGCGGCCGTCGAGCGGGGAAAGCGCGGTGAGTGCGGAGAGTTCCATGGTGTCTAGCGTGCCTCTATTCGGGAATTATTCGTAGTGCGTCCACATTCTGATGACTTTGACGGTGCGGCCTTCTTCCAGTACCTGGTAAACCAGACGATGTTGGATGTTGATTCGCCTGGAGCAGGCGCCACTCAGGTCGCCCACCAGTTTTTCGTAGGACGGCGGGTTTTGATAAGGATTTTCCGCCAGAATATCCAGCAGCACCTGCGCCTTGTCTCTCAGTCCTGCCCGGCTGATCTTGACCGCATCCTTTTGCGCCTGTTTGGTGTAGACCAGCGTCCACTTCACCAGCCGGGCTCCCGGCCGCATTCCTCTGCCGGGGTTTCCATGCCTTCGCGTATGGATTCGCGCATGCCCGGGATGGACAACAAATGCAGGGTTTCCTGTATCGCCCGCCAGTCCTCCTCGGAAACCAGCACGGCATTGCGGCGCCTGCCCGTGATCAGTACGGGCTCGTGGCTGTTTGCCGTTTCGTCTATCAGACGGTAAAGGCTCGCGCGGGCTTCGCTCGCGGTCAGCGTGCTCATGGTTTCGCTCCTGTTCCGAACCTGTAATCGTACGTCAGAACGTACGTTTCGGCAAGCCAGACATCAGACCGGCCGGCGCTCGCGGAATGCCTGGGCGATGGTGCCCAGGTCGACATACTCCAGCTCGCCGCCCAGCGGCACGCCGCGCGCCAGGCGCGACACCCTGAGGCCTTTTTCGTGCAGGCGCTCGCCCAGCATGTGCGCGGTGGCTTCGCCTTCGGGCGTGAAATTGGTGGCCAGCACGACTTCCTCCACCACGCCGTCGAGCGCGCGGTTCAAGAGCTTGTCCATGCTGATTTCGCGCGGGCCGATGCCGTCCAGCGGGCTCAATCGGCCCATCAGCACGAAATACAGGCCGTTGTAGCTTTGCGTGGATTCCAGGGTATTGAGGTCGGCCGGCATTTCCAGCACGGCCAGCAGCTTTTTGTCGCGGCGCGGATTGGCGCAGGTAGGGCAGATCTCCGTCTCGGAAAAATTGTTGCACAGGCGGCAATGCTGCAGGCTGGTCAGCGCATGACCGAGAGCGGAGGCCAGTTTTTCCGCGCCGGTGCGGTCGCGCTGCAGGAGATGGTAGGCCATGCGCGCCGCCGACTTGGGCCCCACGCCCGGCAGGGCGCGCAGGGCGTCGATCAGTGCGGCGAGCGCGCCGGGCTGCTTGTCGCTCATTAGCTGTTTTAAAACCTCACTTCAAGCCACAGAGAACACAGAGAGGACTCTTCCCGAAGCATCAAAGCCTCGCCACCGGGAAGGCCACCACGAACCCAAAGTCTTGGTTTTTTCTCTGTGAACTCTGTGTTCTCTGTGGCTGACTGTGCTTTTTCCAGATTTACTCCGGCATCGAGCCGGGCGGCTCCTTGCCCGAAAGAATCAGATAGAAACCCACGGCAACCAGCGCCATCCACAGCACGACCGCGCCCATGCCGTAGCGCTCAGACAGGCTGCCCATGTTGAACATGACCAGCAGCGCCGCCACCAGCACGGCGTTGCCGGCCCAGAAGCGGATTCTTTCCGGCGCCATGTCAGAAGGGCAGCTTCATGCCGGGAGGCAAGGGCATGCCCTGGGTGACCGCGCCCATTTTTTCCTGGCTGGTGGTCTCGGCCTTGCGCACGGCATCGTTCACCGCCGCGGCGATCAGGTCCTCGAGCATTTCCTTGTCGTCCATCACGCCCGCATCGATCTGCACGCGGCGCACGTCGTTGCGGCAGGTCATGGTGACCTTGACCATGCCGGCGCCGGACACGCCTTCCACTTCCGTTTCGGCGAGTTGCTCCTGGACCTTCTGCATGTTCTGCTGCATCAGCTGAACCTGCTTCATCATGTTGCCGATTCCGCCTTTCATCATTGCTGCTCTCCTAAGGGTTGTATGGATGCCGGGTCGATCCGTGCATCGAACTGTTCCACCAGATCCCGGATGAAGGGATCGGTCTCGATGGCCGCCACGGCTTCCGCCTGCTTCTCGGCCCTGGCGCGGGCGCGCACCTCGACCGGGCTGTGGCCGGAGACGGCGCCGACTTCGAAGCTCACCTTGAGGCCGGCGCCGAATTTCTGCCTGAGCGCGGCTTCGAGTTTTTCCTGATAAATCTTGTCGAGCAGGTGCTTGTGCGTCTCGGCCAGGCCGAGCTGCATGGCACTGCCGTCGAAGGACTTGAGTTCGCACTGGTCGGCCAGCATGCGCGCCATGCCCCCCAGCCTGAGATCGACGACGATGGCGGGCCAGTCCTGGCCGGATTGCATGGAAACCGTCGGCGCCGCGCTTGCTTGAGCCGGGCTTGCGGGAGGCGGGCTCGGCTCGGCTGCGTGCAACGCCTGCGGTTTTTCCGCAGCGGCTTGCGCGATCTGGGCCTTGGGCATGGACAATGCTGCCGGCCTGGCAGCAAGCGGCCGCGATGCGTCCGCGGCCGGAGCGAACGCCAGCATGCGCAACAGCGTCATGCTGAAACCGGACAGCTCGTCCGGTGCGAAGGGCAGGTCGCGGCGGCCGTTCAGGGCGATCTGGTAGTAAAGCTGCACGGTCTCGGCATCGAGCTTCTGCGCATATTCCTGCACGCGCGCGGCGTCCTGCCCGTCCTCGACAAGCGCACCCGGCGCGGCCTGCGCCAGGGCGATGCGGGTCAGCAGGCTGCCCAGGTCCTGCAGCGCGGCGCTCAGCGACAAGCCTCTTTCGGACAGCAGGCGCGGCTGCGCCAGCAGGGCGTCGGCATCCTGGCATGAGAGCGCATCGAGGATGTCGAACAGGTATTCCTGCCCCACGGTGCCGAGCATGGCCTCGACGGCCGCGGCTTCGAGTTTCCCGCTGCCGTGGGCGATGGCCTGGTCGGCGAGCGAGAGCGCGTCGCGCATGCTGCCGTTGGCGGCACGCGACAGCAGGTTGAGCGCGCTGGCTTCGGCGGCGATGCCCTCCTCGCCCAGCACGAAGGAGAGGCGCTGCACCACCTGCGGCGGCGTCATGGGCTTGAGGTTGAACTGCAGGCAGCGCGAGAGCACGGTGACCGGGATTTTCTGCGGGTCGGTGGTAGCGAGGATGAACTTGACATGCTCGGGCGGCTCTTCCAGCGTCTTCAGCATGGAATTGAACGCCGGCTTCGACAACATGTGCACTTCGTCGATGATGTAGACCTTGTAGCGGCCGACGGTGGGCGCGTACTGCGCGTTGTCGAGCACCTCGCGCATGTTGTCGACGCCGGTGTTGGACGCTGCGTCCAGTTCCAGCAGATCGACGAAGCGCCCGGTGTCGATCTGCCTGCAGGCGCTGCACTCGCCACAGGGCTCCGGGGTCACCCCGGTTTCGCAGTTGAGACACTTGGCCAGGATGCGCGCCAGCGTGGTCTTGCCCACGCCGCGCGTGCCGGTGAAGAGATAGGCGTGATGCAGGCGGCCCTGGGTCAGCGCGTTGGACAACGCCTGCACCACATGCTCCTGCCCGGTGAGGTCGGCAAAGCGCCGCGGCCGCCATTTGCGGGCCAGCGCCACCGAGGCTTGATTCTTGGCGGGTTGTGAGGATTCGCCGAACAGGTCTGACATAGGGGGGTCAGGGGTCAGGGGTCAGGGGTCAGGGGTCAGGGGTCAGGGGTCAGGGGTCAGGGGTCAGGGGTCAGGAAAGGCATAGTTAACATTTAAGGACTCGATGCAAGTAGTTTCAGTCTTCCCTGAATCCTGATCCCTGAATCCTGGAATTAGTGGCGAGCCTTGACCCCGGCACTGGTAACGATCCGCTGTGGCTGCTTCCTTCCGGACCTGACCAGGTTCACGGGGCTGCCATGCGGGGAGGCCCGCCAGCGACATTTTACCGCTTTAATTCCGTAAACGGCATTCAAACCCGAAAAGCAAATTCAAAAACCTTGAACGCAGAGACGCAGAGAAAAACTCAATCGCAAAGAGGTTAAGGGAGGTGAGGGAGTAATTCCCTGTTCCTCCCTGTATCCTCTCATACCTCCCTGTAATTGCTTTGGGGTTTCTCTGCGTCTCTGCGCCTCTGCGTTGAACGATTTTTACAGGTTTACTGATCGTCCAGCGGCTCTTTCAGGCGACGAGTGCGCACCGCGCCCGCGAGTTCGCGCAGGAGCGGCACGGTGTCGTCCCAGCCGATGCAGGCATCGGTGATGGAAACGCCGTATTCCAGCGCGCGATCGGGGCAATGATCCTGGCGCCCGGGCTTGAGATGGGACTCGATCATGACGCCCATGATGCGATGTTCGCCCCCGGCAATCTGGTTCGCCACGTCCTGCCCCACTTCGAGCTGCCTGTCGTACTGCTTGCTGGAATTGGCGTGCGAAAGGTCGATCATCACCTGCTGGCGCAGGCCGGCGGCGGCCAGCTCCCCGCACGCCGCTTCCACGCTGGCAGCAGCGTAATTGGGCTGCTTGCCGCCGCGCAGGATGACATGACAGTCCTCGTTGCCCGCGGTCTTGAACACCGCGACATGGCCGGACTTGGTGATGGAAATGAAATGGTGGCGCGCGGCCGCCGCCTTGATCGCGTCCACGGCAATTTTCAGGTTGCCGTCGGTGCCGTTCTTGAAGCCGATGGGGCAGGAGGTGCCGGAGGCCAGCTGCCGGTGCGACTGAGACTCGGTGGTGCGCGCACCGATGGCCCCCCAGGCCACCAGGTCGGCGATGTACTGCGGCGAGACCAGGTCGAGGAATTCGGTCGCGGCCGGCAGCCCGAGCTCGTTGATGTCGAGCAGGATTTTGCGCGCCAGATGCAGGCCTGCGTTGATGTCGAAGCTCTCGTTCAGGTGCGGGTCGTTGATGAGGCCTTTCCAGCCCACCGTGGTGCGCGGCTTTTCGAAATACACGCGCATGACGATGACGAGATCGTGCTGCAGCTCGTCCGCCAGCTTCTTCAGGCCGGCCGCGTATTCCATCGCCGCCTCGGGATCGTGGATGGAACAGGGGCCGACGACGACCACCAGCCGGTCGTCCGCTCCGCGCAGCACGTCGTGGATCTGGTTGCGCGCGCCATACACGGTTTCCGTCACCTTGTCGCTGGCCGGCAGGTCGGCCATGAGCTGCATGGGCGTGATCAGCTCGCCTACCTGCTCGATGCGGGTGTCGTCGGTTCTGTAGTGCGTCATTTTTTGTCCTTATAAAACAAAAGACCGCCTCATCCGGCGGTCTTTTGAAGGGCTTATCCTGCTTGCGTCATTCCCTCCCGACCGCCGGAAGCGTGGGAAAAAGGAAATAAAAAAAGCCGGAAAACAGTTTGTTCATGACTTGAATGCTATCAGACGCGCCCGCTGCAAACAACCTGTCGGTTTGACAGTCAAAGGTTCTCGTGCGCGCCGTCGCAGAAGGGCGCGTCCGCCGTCCACTTGCAGCCGCACAGGTACACGGTCTGCTTTTCCGCGATGACGAACTCCTTGGGCTCGAAGCCGGTGCCTTCGTGCGAGCCGTCGCAGAAGGGCTGGTTCTTGGAACGGCCGCAGGAACACCAGTAATAGGTGCCGGGCTCCAGTTCCAGTTCGTAGGGGGCTTTTTGCGCGATGACGGGATCTTCCACGGTTTCTCCTGCTTGTTGTCAATGATCGGGATTGCGCACCTGGGGCTTGAGAAAGGTGACCACGTTCGAGCCCGGCGCGTTCTTGGTCGAGCAGCTGCCCTCGCCCACGCCGGCTTCGCGCTCGGCTTCGTGCAGGATGTTGATGACTTCGACATAGAACTTGTCCTTCACCATCATCAGCGCGGTGAGGTCGCCGTCGTTCCTGGCCAGCACGTCGGCGCCGCCGGCGAGCAGTGCCTGGCAGACGCCGGCCTCGCCGTAGCCCGCGGCCAGCATCAGGGGACGGATGCCATAGGTGATCTTCACGTTGGGATCGGCGCCGGCAGCGATCAGGCGCTGGACGATGTCCGGGAAGCCGCGATCCAGATCGGCGTTGAAGCAGGCTTTCATCAGCGCGGTCCAGCCCAGCTCATCCCTGGCGTCCACTTCCGCACCGGCGGCCAGCAGGGTTTCCACCATTTCCAGGTTGCCGCTGTGCGCTGCATTCATCAGCGCCGTGGCGCCATAGGCGTCACGGGCATTGACGTCCGCGCCTTCGCCGAGCAATTGGCTCGCGCGGGCGACATCGCCGGCATTGACGGCTTCGATCAGTTGTTGGGTCATGGAATTCTCCTTGGGACGGCAGCCAAAATTACCCGAGTATTTTAGTCGGGTATGAAATCCCGCGCAAGCACTAAACTGAGAAGCATGCCGTCAGGGCACAAAAAAGCCAACTCACCAGAGGATCAAAATGCACAAAACGGTCATCGCCGCCACGCTATTCATGTTTTTCGCCGCGCATGCCCTCGCCGGCGAGGTCACCTACCGCAAGGACATCCGGCCGCTGTGGGAAGCCAGGTGCGCAGCCTGCCACGGCGCCGGCTCGCCCTACCTGGGCGATTTCCTGGAAAATCAGGACATGTACAAGAAACTGATGAAAGGCCCGCGCATGGACAGCTACGCGGACCTGATCTTTTTCGTCGGCTGGCCGGATACCGGCGCCATCATGCGCCGGCTGGACGATGGCAGGAACACCAAGGACGGCAAGCCGGGCAACATGTACCAGCATTTGGGGACGAACGACGAAGAGCGCCAGCGAAACTTCACGCTCTTCAAGGCCTGGGTGGGTGAAGATGCCTGGACCCACAAGCGCTGGGACGCCAAGGGCGACATGCCCGGGGTAACCAAGGAGGAGCTGGCGAAAATGAAGGTCAAGTACTGAGCGCCCGGCCTTTGCTTCGCAGCGCGGCCCGTCTGCCACGCCGCACATCGACGCCCAGCAGCACCACCAAACCAATCAGGAAATACACCCCGGTGAACAGCATGGCCAGGCGGTGATTGCCGCCGCTGGCCCAGGCCGCGGCGCCGTAGGTCATGGGACCGAGGATGGAAGACAGTTTCACCGCCAGCCCCCACAGGCCGAAGAACTCGGCGCGATGCGCAGCGGGACTGAGATAGGCGATGAAAGCGCGGCCCGCCGACTGCGAAGCCCCCAGGCACAGCCCGGCCACATTCGCGGCCAGCCAGAACCGTCCGGGCTCGACGGCGCTGTAGGCCAGCGCCACCATGGCCAGCCAGCCCAGAAGAGTGACGCCCACCGCGCGCTTGTGGCCGATGCGGTCCTGCACATAACCGAAGCCGAACGCGCCGACGGCCGCGGTGATGTTGACCACCAGGATCAGTTGTATGGTTTGCCGGGTATCGAAACCCATGGCCTGCTGCGCGTAGATGGCGGCCAGCGCGATCACCGCCTGGATGCCGGCCTGGTAGAACACGATGCAAACGAGAAAACGGAATAGGTCGCGGGACTGCCGCGCATGGGCCAGACTGTCTGCCACCCTGCGGAAAGCATCGCGTGCGAAACCCGCAGCCTCACCCCTGGGCAGGGCGCGCTCCTTCAACAACAAAAAGGTCGGCAAGGCGCTTAATGCAAACAGCACGGCGGTGATGAACAGCACGCCGGGCACGAAATCCTGCGCACTGCCGCCGCCCGACTGCACATGGTCAACGTAGGCCAGTGCAATGGCCAATACCAGCAGGCCGCCGACGTAGCCCAGGCCCCAGCCCCAGCCGGAAACCTTGCCCAAGGCGCGGCTGCGCGCAAGCTCGGGCAGGAAGGCGGCAATCAGGTTCTCGCCGGTGCCGAAAAAGAAGTTGGAAAGCGCGATCAGCGCCATGGCCAGCACCACCTGCCCGGGGGAAGCCCAGGCCAGCGACGCGGTGCCGGCCACGCAGCCAATGGTCGAAAGCAGCAGGAGTTTTTTCTTGGCGCCGTGCAGGTCGGCATAGGCGCCCAGCAGCGGTCCGCTCAGCATGATGGCGGCATAGGACACGGCCAGCGCCGCGCTCCAGGCGAAGCTCGCCCAGGCCGCGTTGCCGGCGATCACTGCCACGAAGTAGGCGTTGTAGACCGCGGTGATGACGACCGTGGTGTAGCCGGAATTGGCGAAGTCGTACATTGCCCACGCCCACACCTCGCGCTTCTTCACGCCGCGATTGAGCGCGCCAGCCCCGGTTGCAATCGCCCTGCGCTGTGCGGACTGCATCAGCCGACGGTGTTTTCCTGGAAGCGCTGCTGGATTTCCTCCACCTCGCCGCGGCTGTCGATGAGCGCCTCCACGCAGCCCGAATCCAGCTTGGTTCCGGACAGCTTGCGCAGCAGCGCGAAGGCTTCGTCGTTGCTCCAGGCCGGCTTGTAGGGGCGGCGGCTGGTGAGCGCATCGAAGATGTCCGCCACCGCCACGATGCGCGCCTCGATCGGGATGGCTTCGCCCGCGCGCCCCTCGGGATAGCCGCTGCCGTCCACGGCTTCGTGATGGAACAGGGCGATGTTGCGCAGAATGTCGTTGCCCTGCATCTGTGCGAGGTCGAAATGCTGCAGCATGCGATCGATGATCTCGCGCCCGCGCAGCGTGTGCGTGCGCATCAAGGCCTGTTCTTCGGGATCGAGCCTGCCCGGCTTCAGCAGGACACGGTCGGGGATGGCGATTTTGCCGATGTCGTGCAGCGGCGAGAAAATGAAAATCTTTTCGATGTATTCGTCGCTCAGGCCATATTTGCCGGCGACGCCCAGGGCAATGACGCGGGCGAAGCGCGACATGCGGTCGAGGTGCGCACCGGTCTCGCCGTCACGCGCATGCACCAGGTCGCGCGCGGTTTTCACCGTCGCCAGCAGGATGTGCATGGCAACCAGATCGCTGATGATGGTCAGCGCGATGAGGTGCCCGAACGGATCGATCTGGCGCAGCACTTCCTCGCCGAAACTGTCCGGATCGTAGGAATTGAAGAACAGGAAACCGAACAGCCGTCCTTCGTGGTACATGGGCATGGTGTAGCTGGACTGATAACCCTGTTCGGCGATGCGGCGGGTGTGCTCATGCGTGCCGGCCGCGAACACGGAAAGCTCGTTCACCACTCTCGGCCGGCCCTTTTCAAGGATCTCGCGCAGCGAAGCCGTCTCGGAAAGCCTGGCCGAATAATGCGCCAGCGGGGTTTTGTCCTCGCCAACGTAAAGAAATGTCTTCAAGGTATCCGTTGCCGGATCGTATACGGCGGCGGCAATGCGGCGAATGAAGGGGAAGCGCTCGCTCAGCGCGGCATGGATGGAACCGATCTTGTCGCGCAGCGCGACATTCAGGTTGAGCGGCCCCAGCCTGTCTTCGTGCTCGAACATGGGCTGACCGCCTTGCATGATCGTGCCGCGGCTTCCCCGGCCTCTCGCGGCTCAGGCCGTGCCGCCTACCGTCAGCCCGTCGATGCGCAGCGTGGGCTGGCCCACGCCGACCGGCACGCTCTGTCCTTCCTTGCCGCAAGTGCCGACGCCGGAGTCGAGCTGCATGTCGTTGCCGATCATCATCACGCGGGTGAGCGCATCGGGGCCGTTGCCGATCAGCGTGGCGCCCTTGACCGGGTAGGCGACCTTGCCGTCCTCGATCATGTAGGCCTCGGCGGTGGAGAACACGAACTTGCCGCTGGTGATGTCGACCTGGCCACCGCCAAAGTTGACGGCATACAGGCCGTGCTTCACCGAGCGGATGATTTCCTCCGGCTCGCGGTCGCCGCCGAGCATGAGGGTATTGGTCATGCGCGGCATGGGCAGGTGGGCGAAGGATTCGCGCCGCCCGTTGCCGGTGACGGGCACGCCCATGAGGCGCGCGTTGAGGCTGTCCTGCATGTAGCCAGTGAGGATGCCGTCCTCGATCAGCACGGTGCGCTGGGTGGGGTTGCCCTCGTCATCCACGTTGAGCGAGCCGCGGCGCAGCGGAAGGGTGCCGTCGTCGATGACGGTGACGCCGGGCGAGGCCACGCGCTCGCCGATGCGGCCGGAGAACGCGGAACTGCCCTTGCGGTTGAAGTCGCCTTCGAGCCCGTGACCCACCGCCTCGTGCAGCAGGATGCCGGGCCAGCCCGGCCCCAGCACCACCGGCATCACCCCGGCGGGCGCCGGGCGCGCGGCCAGATTGGTGGTCGCCTGGTGCACGGCCTGGCGCGCGTACTCTTCCAGTTTTTCATCCGTGAAATATTCGTAGCCGAAGCGGCCGCCGCCGCCGCCCGAGCCCTGCTCGCGGCGGCCGTTCTCCTCGGCGATGACCTGCAGCGACAGGCGCACCAGCGGCCGCACGTCTGCCGCGGTATGGCCGTCGGAGCGCGCCACATAAACCACTTCATATTCTGAGGCCAGACTGGCGATGACCTGGATCACGCGCGGATCGAGCTTGCGCGCGATCGACTCCAGCCTTTCCAGCAGCACGATTTTCTTCGCATCTTCCAGGCTCGCCAGCGGATCGATGGGCTGGTACAGCGCGCGGCCTTCGCCCTTTTTGCTCAATGCGTAAGACTTGCCGCCCCCGCTCCTGGCGATGGCGCGGGTGGCATCGGCTGCCTGCGCCAGCGCGTCGAGGCTGATTTCGTCGGAATAGGCGAAGGCGGTTTTTTCGCCGCTTACTGCGCGCACGCCCACGCCCTGGTCGATGTTGAAGCTGCCGGATTTGACCTGTCCCTCTTCCAGCGTCCACGCCTCGGAGCGGCTGTACTGGAAATAGAGGTCGGCGTAGTCGAGGTCGTGCATGAGCAGCTTGCCGAACACCGGGGCAAGGCTGCTGCCATCGAGATCATTGGGCGCAAGCAGGGTGTCCTGCGCCACGCGGAACAACTGCTCGCTGGTTGCAATCGGGGAGGCGGCGTCTTTCGGGTTCATGGCTTTCATTTCTTCTTGGGCGCGGCGCGAAGCTCCACGAGTTCCACGTGCTGCTTGTCGCAGCCGATCATGCGGTGCTTGTGCGCGGGCAGGCTCTTCCTGAGGCTGGCCTGGTAGGCGGGGTTGATGTTGGCAAGGACCACGCCGGAGCCGCGCGGCAGGCGATCCAGCACCACGCCCCAGGGATCGACGATCATGGTGTCGCCGTGGGTCTCGCGCCCGGACAGGTGGTAGCCGCCCTGCGCCGGGGCGATGACATAGGCCATGTTCTCGATGGCGCGCGCGCGCACCAGGGTCTCGAAATGCGCCTTGCCGGTGGTGGCGGTGAACGCCGACGGCACCATGATCATGTCCACGTCCTTCATCGCCCGGTAAAGCTCGGGGAAGCGCAAGTCGTAGCAGATCGACAGGCCGATGCGGCCGAAAGGGGTTTCCACGACCACGATGCGTGCGCCCGGCTCGATGGTTTTCTCTTCGCGGTAGTGCTCATTGCCGAGGTCCAGGCCGAACAGGTGGATCTTGTCGTAGCGCGCGACCAGCTTGCCCTTGTCGTCATAGACCAGGCAGCTGTTGCGCACCTTGTCGGCAGTCGAGGCCTCGAGCGGCACCGAGCCGCCCACCAGCCAGATGCCGTGACGCTTCGCCATGCGCGACAGGAAATTCTGGACCGGGCCCTTGCCCTCGGCCTCGCGCACCGCAACCTTGTCGGTATCCTTCATGCCCATGATGGCGAAGTATTCGGGCAGGGCCACCAGCTTCGCCCCGGCCTTGACCGCCTGCTCGATCAGCCGCTCGGCTTCCGACAGATTGGCCGTCACATTCGGCCCCGAGGCCATCTGGATGGCCGCCACGCGCATGGTGCCCGGCTGGGCCACGGCCTTTCTTGCCATGACCGGTCTGGCGCGCGACACCTTGGCGGAGGCGATGGAAGTGGTTTTTCTGACTGTCATGATTCCGGTTCTTTTTCCTGTGCGGATTTGGGCTTGGCCACTTTGGTGACGGTCGGACTGTCCCAGGGGCCGTCCACCAGATATTCATACGATATGGCTTCCTCGAAGGGATCCTTCAAGACTTTCTGCACCACCAGCGCGCCAACGCCCGCAACCGGGCCGCCAAGCAACGCGCCCGCAACCGCCACGCCTTCGGATAGTTTGGGAGTGACCTTCACGCGCAGTTTGACCGACTCGTCCCTGAGCCTGGCCATGCCGGACATTTTCACGCTGGCGGCCGGGCCTTTCATCAGAAAATCGCTGGTATACACCGTCCCGTCAGCCACTTGCATGGTAGAGGAAATTTCATCGAATGCGAACCCTCCGGAGAAGACATCGCGGAAATCGAGCGTGATGCGGCGCGGCAGCGATTGCAGGCTGGCGATGCCCAGCAGTTTGCCGGCGCCCGGCTCGACTTTCAGAAACTGGCCGTTTTTCGCCTTGAGCCTGAGCGTCCCGTCCAGCGTGGCGAAGCTGAAATCGGCCGGTGAGCGCAGCCATACGACTTCGCCATCGACGGTGGCCACCCCTTTCCAGAGCGCATCGGCATAACCGAAACGACCCAGCATCTGGCCGGCATCCTTGATCTCGGCATTCACCTTCATGCGGGTTTCGCCAATGCCGGAGTCCTTCCAGGTGCCGCTCATGCGGATCACGCTGTCGGCATGAATCAGGTTGAGCTGATCGACGGCCATGCCGGAGTGCAAGCCATGGGCAATGAGCTCGAGCCGGCCCATGGGACGGCTGCCGAAGCTGAGTTCTTGCACCTGCAGGTCGAAAGCCGGGAAGTCGGCTGCCCGCAAGCGCATCGCGGCAGCGGCAGCGCCCTGGGCGTGCGGCAGCGGGTTCGGCAGGACGAACTGCTTGAATTGCGCGGAAATGCGAGCCGTGTTTCCGCCTTCTGCGGGCCGGTAGGTGACATTGCCCGCCATGCCGCGCCCGCTCACCGACGTTCTCAGCAGACTGCCCTTGAGCCCGCCCGTGATGCGGATGTCGTCAAACCGGCGATCCATGAAGTCGAGGCTGGCCAGCTCGAGGTCGATGCCCGACACTCCGCCGCCGCCCACGCCCCGGCCTTGCGGCAGCAGGGCAAGCCAGCCGCCCAGATCGAAACTGCTCACGCTGCCGACGATCTGCATGCCGGGCCCGTCCGGCAGTTGCGCCTTGCCGCCGAAATTGATCTCGCCGCGCTCCAGCGCGTATCCCGCCGCGCCCGGCTTCGAAACCCACACCGCAGTAGCGATGTTGCCGTATTGCAGCGCCGACCGCTTGGCTCCGCCATCGAGGCCTTGCTGCTCGAAAACGAAACTTGCGGATTTTCCCGCCGCCTTTTCCAGGGGCGCGGGCAGACGCACGCCCAGGCCGAGCAGATTCGATTCCAGACGGAAGCGTTGCCTGCCGCGCTCGAGGCTGAGTTCGCCTTTCCAGTCGGCCTGGCCGGACAGACGCCCGGCAATGTCCTTGCCGAACCAGTCATTCAGGGCCGCCGCCATGAAAGTGCCCTGGCCACGCACTCGTACCTGGCCGCCCTCGGTTACCGCCATCACGGTCGCCGGCCCGCCCAGCAGGCGTGCGGTGATTTTTTGCGCCGTTACGGTCTGCCCGGTGAAGTCAAGAACCCCGCCGACCTGATCGAAGCGCGGCATGTCGGGGCCGGGAAAAATGGTGTTGCGGCCAAAAGCCAGCCGTCCGGCCAGGGTCGAGTCTGCGCTGTGCCGCAAAGGGATCTTGATGTTCATCTGCAGGCGCAGATCGCCGTTGGCGGTCATTTCCTCCGTCAGCCCGTCGATCTTCTCGCTCACCGGGCTGAAGTTCACGAAGCGGATGAATTCCTGCGCGGGGCCGCTGGCTTCGCCACTGATATCCAGCATTTCCTCGGTCGTGTCGAGGTCGGGAATCACGGCCTTGACCTTGTGCAATTGCGCGCCGTAGATGCGCGCCTTGTCGGAATGGATTTCCATGCGCACTCCGTCGAACAGCAGCTCGCCTTCGATGTCGTCGATCTGCGGATAATCGGGCGCGAAGCGAAGCTGGCCGCCGTAGACCCTGCCCGCCACCCGGAATGTGCCGTCCGCGGGCGTCCTGAAGGGAAACCGGCTGAGGTCGCCATGCAGCTTGAAGCTGCCCTGCCTCACCTCGCCGCGCAGAATGCCGTTTCTCAGCCACTCATGCGTGTCCTCGTTTATTGCCAGCGGCAGATAGCGTTGCACTTTCGGACCGTTCGCCCGCTCCACCCGGCCGGTCAGATCCACAACGCCGGGGCCTTGCCCATCCGTCTGATAGCGTCCGGACAAGGCGGCAGAAAAATCGGCATTGGAGAGCATCGCTTCGGCAATGTCGAAGCGGTAGTGACTGTCCTTCTGGCGCTTCCAGCCGCCGCGCACGTTCAGGATATCGAAACGAAACGCCGGCTCGGCGAAGAACTCGGGCAAATCGAATCCGCTCTGTTTTCCGGTGATGGCGTAGCTGCCCTTTTCCTCGTTGCCCGCCAGCATGCCGCTGAGGTTGGCTGCGCCGGGACGCCCCTCCCGCGCCGCCCAGCCCAGACCGGCAAAGCGGGCATCCAGGCCAAAGTTCTCCGGCGCGGACAGGTCGCCGCGCCAGCGCAGTTCCAGGCTGTCGAAACGTCCGCGCGGCGCCAGTTCCTCGATCCGCGCCCGCCAGGACGCCTCCAGCGGCAACGCCGGGGCCAGCGCAGCGAGCGGGGTCAGGGAAAGCCGCGCGGCGGAAACTTTCTGCTCGCCATCGCCCCAGCGATAGGAAAAGTCGAAGGGCTCAACCGCGACGCCGGATCGACCTTTCAGCGCAAGGGCGCGCGCATGAACCGTCTGCGCCGTCGCGGCCTTGATGGTTTTCTCGCGCACCCAGCCCAGGCTCCCCGTCAGTCTGGCGAGATCGACGGGCGCCGCCAGCTGCGGTGATTCAACGTAGAGATCGGCAAGATTGAGCTTGAAATCGCTCGCCGACAGCCGGCCCTGTTCGATGCCCAGTTCGGCCTCGACGCTGCCGTGGCCGCGCGCCCGTGCATATTCCGGCGGCAGCCATGGGCGCCAGGACGCCAGTTCCAGCGCCGGCGCCTTGAGCGTCATCTTGCCGTGCCAGGCTTCGCGCTTTGCCAGGCTGCGGCCGTACAGCACGCCGCTCAACTCGAGCGGCTTCGAGAGATGAGCCGGCGGCGACAGGGCAACCCGAAAGGCATGGCGATTGAGCAGGTTTTGCAGGTGCAGCGACACGTCATGCAGGATCAGCGGCCGGCTGTCGCGCATATCGTCCACCCAGGCCACGGTCGCGCCCTGCATGCGCACCCTGCCCTGCCTGAGCAGCCAGTCGCTGAACGAGGTGTCCGGGCTGTTCGGATCGACCACGATGCCGCCGACATGGATCAGGCCGTCCCGCGCCCGGCGCACGGTCAAGCCCGGCGCCTCGACGGAAAGCTCGTGAAACCTCGGCTCCAGCGCAGTCAAGGTGCGCCAGCCGAAACGCCCCTCCAGCCTGGTGAAATACAGCAAGGGACGGCCGCCATCGGAAATGCGCACGCCCTCCAGGGTGAAGCGCGGGCGCGCGCCGCCCCAATCGCCGTCCATTGCCTCGAAGGTAATCGTATAGCCGGTGGCGGATGACAGCAGCCCGGCGATGTCGTCCTTGTACTGGGGCAAATTCGGAAACATCACCCAGTACAGCCAGGCCAGCACCAGCGCCGGAATGGCGGCAAGAACCCCCGCAAGCGCCCACAGCCAGCGGCGGCGCAACAGGGAAGCGAATTCGAAACGGATCATTTCCCCATTGTATTGCCTGATTCGCCCGGGAAACAGGCGCCAGCCGGATCGGCTGCATTTTTTATTCGCCTGCCTGCCAGTTCTTCAACAGCCGGCGGTCCCGCTTGGTGGGGCGGCCCTTGATGTCGCGCGCGGGCTCGCGGGCCAGCTTGAGCACGGCGGCCTGCTCCTCGCGCCGCGCCCGGCTTGCGGCGGTTTCCTCGTACAGGCCTTGCGCCACGCTGGCCGGGCCGCGCCTGTCGGACAAGGCACGCACCACCATCTGCCACTCCGTTTCGCCCGCGCGCACGCGCAAGCCGTCGCCCACACGGATTTCCCGCGCCGGCTTGCAGCGCTCGCCGTTCAGGTGAACCTTGCCGCCGTCAACGGCCTGGGCGGCGAGCGAGCGGGTCTTGAAGAATCTGGCGGCCCACAGCCACTTGTCTATGCGCATGCAAAATCAGTCGTCAGTCGTCAGTCGTCAGTCGTCAGTCGTCAGTCGTCAGTCGTCAGTCGTCAGTCGTCAGTCGTCAGTAAAAGCTTAAAGCATACGTCACTGATAACTGACAACTGATAACTGAGTAACTGCTTTTCTGTGACAATGCCGGTTTGGCAAATTCATCACAAGCATCAGGGAGGACATATGGCCCCAAGAATCCTCGCCTTCGCCGGCAGCACTCGCAATGGCTCGCTCAACCGCCAGGCGCTGGACCACGCCGTGCAGGGCGCGCGCGATGCCGGCGCGGAAGTCACGCTCATCGATCTCAGGGATTACTCGATGCCGCTTTACAACGGCGATCTGGAGGAAAGCCACGGCCTGCCGGAGGCGGCAGTACGCATGAAGGCCCTGTTCAAGTCGCACCATGGCCTGCTGATCGCCTCCCCCGAATACAACGGCTCGATCACCCCGCTGCTGAAAAACACGCTGGACTGGGTCTCGCGCCCGCACGGCGAGGAATCGGGGCTGGCGCCCTATGAGGGCAGGCTCGCCGCGCTGATCGCCGCCTCGGCGGGCAATCTGGGCGGGCTGCGCGGGCTCAGGCACGTGCGCGAAATCCTCGCCAACCTGCAGGTTCTCGTCCTGCCCAGGCAGATGGCGCTGTCCCAGGCCGACAAGGCGCTGGCCGACCCGACCTCGCAGGCGCTCCAAGGCCTGGCCGATACCGGCAAGGCCCTGGCCGAGGCGATCCGGCGCTGGGGCTGAGCCCGGCGGGGAAATTACTGCACTGCCTGCTTCAGCTGGTCCAGGGGAGGTTTTGGCTACGGCCGCCGCTTCGCGGCTTAACGCCGGCCAGCTGGCATTAGCCTGCGCCGAAACCCGGCCCCTTTGACCTGATTACACTCGTGCTTGTTATTCAGACCACCGACGCCTTCAGCTGGTCCAGGGGAGGTTTTGGCTACGGCCGCGCCTCACGGCGCTTAACCTGGCGCACTGCGCCAGGTTAGCCTTCACCGAAACCCCGCGATCCCTCTGGCTTTGGACAGGCTTCGGCGTAAGTCAGACTACGGATGCCTTCAACTGGTCCAGGATCGCGGGGTTTTCAAGCGTCGACACGTCCTGGGTGATTTCCTCGCCCTTGGCGATGGCGCGCAGCAGGCGGCGCATGATCTTGCCCGAGCGGGTCTTGGGCAGGTTGTCGCCGAAGCGGATGTCGTCGGGCTTGGCGATCGGGCCGATTTCCTTGCCCACCCAGTCGCGCAGCTCACTCACCAGTTTCCTGGCTTCGTCGCCTTCAGGGCGCGCGCCCTTGCACACCACGAAAGCCACCACGGCCTCGCCCTTTACGTCATGGGGCTTGCCCACTACGGCAGCTTCCGCCACGCGCGGGTTCGCCACCAGCGCGGATTCGATTTCCATGGTGCCGAGACGGTGGCCGGACACGTTCAGCACGTCGTCGATGCGGCCCATGATCCAGAAGTAGCCATCGTCATCCTGGTGGGTGGAGTCGCCCGCCAGGTACATCTTGCCGCCGAGTTCCTCGGGGAAATAAGTCTTCCTGAAGCGCTCGGGATCGCCCCACAGTGTTCTGAGCTGCGAGGGGAAGGGGCGCTTGATGACGAGGAAGCCGCCCTTGCCCTTCTCCACGTCGTGGCCGGCCTCGTCCACCACCCCGACCATGATGCCGGGCAGCGGCAGGGTGCAGGAACCGGGCTTGGTAGGCACGGCGCCGGGCAGCGGGGCAATCATGTGGCAACCGGTCTCAGTCTGCCACCAGGTGTCGACGATGGGGCAGCGGCCCTGGCCAATGTGTTCGTGATACCACATCCAGGCCTCGGGGTTGATGGGCTCGCCCACCGTGCCCAAAAGGCGCAACGAAGAGAGATCGAACTTCGCCGGCAGGTCGGCGCCCAGCTTGATGAGCGAACGGATTGCAGTCGGCGCGGTGTAGAAGGTGGTGACCTTGTGCTTCTGGATCATCTCCCAGAAACGTCCGGCATGCGGCCAGGTGGGTATGCCCTCGAAAATGACTTCGGTCATGCCCAGCGCCAGGGGCCCGTAGGTCACGTAGGTATGGCCGGTGATCCAGCCCACGTCGGCCGTGCACCAGTACACGTCGGTGTCGGGCTTGGCGTCGAACACCCACTGCATGGACAGGATCGCGCCCAAGAGATAGCCGCCGGTGGAATGCTGCACGCCCTTGGGCTTGCCGGTGGAACCCGAGGTATAGAGGATGAAGAGCGGATGCTCGGCGTTGACCCAGGTGGGTTCGCACACATCGGCCTGGCTGTCCGCAAGCTCGTGCCACCACAGGTCGCGGCCTGCGGCCATGTTCACGGGGCCGCCTGAGCGCTTGTAGACCACGACCTTTTCCAGGCTGTCGCAGCCGCCGAGCGCAATCGCCTCGTCCACCGCGGCCTTCAGCGGCACGGCCTTGCCGCCGCGCAGGGACTCGTCGGCAGTGACCACCACCTTGGCCCTGGCATCGGCAATGCGCTCATTGAGCGATTTCGCGGAGAAGCCGCCGAACACGACGGAATGGATGGCACCGATGCGCGCGCAGGCCTGCATGGCCACCACCGCCTCGATGCTCATGGGCATGTAGATGATGACGCGGTCGCCCATGGCAACGCCCAGCGACTTCAGCGCATTGGCGAATTTGGACACGCGCTTCAAAAGATCGTTGTAGGTCGAGGTCGTGACCTTGCCGTCGTCGGCCTCGAAGATCAGCGCGGTCTTGTCGCCCTTGCCGGCCTGGATGTGGCGCTCCAGGCAGTTGTAGGACACGTTGAGCTCGCCGTCGTGGAACCACTTGCAGAACGGGGCGTTCGACTCGTCCAGCACCTGGGTGAAGGGCTTGTGCCAGGTGATGCTTTCCCGGGCCAGCCTGCCCCAGAAGCCGGCGTAATCCGAGCGGGCCTCGTTCATCAGCGCCTCGTACCCTTCCATGCCCGACACGTTGGCCTGCGCGACGAAGTCGGCGGAAGGCGGGAAGACGCGGGTTTCATGCAGCACGGAGGTGATGGCGGTCATGGGAGATCTCCTGGGAAGGCCGGAACGAATTGGGTTTATAGTAAGCCAGCAATACTAAACCAATCCCGCCCATGTCTGCACCCTCTCTCGCCCCGCTCCGTTCCGTGTCCCGCCATGCCGGCCGGCTGCTCGACAGCCAGCCCGGCCTCGAAGCCGAAACCCTGGCCGGCCTCCAGGAACGGTTCGGCCGCGGGGAAATGGAAGCGTTTCTTGCCGCACAATTGCCGCCATGGGAAAACGGGCGGGACGACGCCATCCTCAAGCGCACCCTGCGCCGGCTGAAAATCCGCGTCTGGCTGCGTACCGCCGCGCGCGACATCGCCGGGCTGGCGCCGCTGGAGGAAGTCACCGGCGCGTTTTCCGACCTCGCCGAAACCTGCATCGGCGCCGCGCAGGATTTCTACACCCGCGAGCTGGCCGCAAGGCACGGCCAGCCCATGAATCCGGACGGCAGCCCCATGCAGCTCGTTGTGGTGGGCATGGGCAAGCTGGGCGGGCGCGAGCTCAATGTCTCCTCCGACATCGACCTCATTTATCTCTATCCGGAAGAAGGCGAGACGAACGGCCCCTTGCCCTTGTCGCATCACGAATTTTTCGTGCGCCTCTCCAGGAGAATCAGCGGCGCGATCTCGGAGCACACCGCCGACGGCTACGTGTTCCGCGTCGATCTGCGCCTGCGGCCCTGGGGCGATTCGGGGCCGCTCGCCATGAGCTATGCCATGCTGGAGGACTACCTCAGCCTGCACGGCCGCCCTTGGGAACGCTATGCCTGGATCAAGGGACGCGCGCTCACCGGCACGAAGAACGGCGAACTCGAGGCCATCGTGCGGCCTTTCGTGTTCCGCAAATATCTCGATTTCGGCGCCTACCAGTCCTTGCGCGAGCTGCATGCGCAGATCCGCGCCGAGGTGGTGAGAAAGGACCGCCAGAACAACATCAAGCTGGGCTCCGGCGGCATCCGCGAAATCGAATTCACCGCCCAGGTGTTCCAGTTGATCCGCGGCGGCCACGTGCCGGCGCTGCGCGTGCGGCCCACCCAGGAAGTCTTGAAGACGCTGGCTGCAGAACAGCTG
This sequence comes from Pseudomonadota bacterium, assembly GCA_021847835.1. Classification (GTDB taxonomy): domain Bacteria; phylum Pseudomonadota; class Gammaproteobacteria; order Burkholderiales; family Thiobacillaceae; genus UBA6918. Next base: position 26,805 of record JAJZPR010000004.1, on the reverse strand, counting down.
CTGCCCGAGGACACGGTAGGCTTCCTGCTTGCCGCCTACCGCTTCCTGCGCAAGCTCGAACACCGCCTGCAATACCTCGACGATGCGCAGACCCAGACCCTGCCCGCCGACCCTCAGAGCCAGGCGCTGATCGCGCAGGCGATGAACTTCAAGGACTGGAACGGCCTGCTGGCGGAGCTCGACCGCCACCGCAGCAAGGTCGAGCAGCATTTCGACCAGGTGTTCGCCGCGCCGCAGACCGACCAGTCCACGCACCCCCTGCACGGCGCGTGGCTCGACCCCGCCGGGCACGAAAGCCGGCTGGCGGAACTGGGCTACCGGAACACCGCCGGCACCGCGGCGCGGATCGCGCATCTGCGCGATCTCTCGCGCCAGAAATTCACCGAATCCGCGCGCATCCGCGTGGACAGCCTGATGCCGCCCATCATCGAGCTGGCCGCGCAGCAGGCACACCCGGACGATGCCCTGGCGCGGCTCGCCGATCTGATCGAAGCCGTCGCCCGGCGCCAGACCTATCTCGCCCTGCTCGCCGAATACCCGGCCGCGCTCAACCAGCTGGCGCGGCTGTTCTCGGCCAGCCCCTGGGCCGCGCAGATGGTGACGCGGCAGCCGCAGCTGCTGGACGAACTCATCGATCCGCGCCAGCTGTTCACCGTGCCCGACTGGCCTGCGCTGGCTGCACGCCTGGCACAGACCCTGGACGAGGAAGCCGGCGACACGGAAGCGCAGATGGATCGCCTGCGCCGCTTCAAGCAGGTGCAGACCCTGCACCTGCTGGCGCAGGACGTCGCAGGCCGCTTGAAACTGGAAACCCTGTCCGATCACCTCGCCGCGCTCGCCGATCTGCTGCTTGCCGAAACCCTGAAACGCGCCTGGGCCACGCTGCCCACTCGCCATGTCGATGCACCGCGCTTCGCCGTCATCGGCTATGGCAAGCTGGGCGGCAAGGAGCTGGGTTACGCTTCCGACCTCGACCTCGTGTTTCTCTACGACGATGACACGCCCGACGCGGGGACGATTTATGCGCGCCTGGCGCAGAAGCTCAGCACCTGGCTGACCACCACCACCGGCGCCGGCATACTGTACGACACCGACCTGCGCCTGCGCCCGGACGGCGCCTCGGGCCTGCTGGTGAGCCCGGTCGAGGCCTTCGAGGACTACCAGCGCAATCACGCCTGGACCTGGGAGCACCAGGCGCTCACCCGCGCGCGCCACGTCTGCGGCGATGCGAGGGTCAGCGGGAAGTTCGAGGCCGTCCGCCGCGCCATCCTCACCCTGCCGCGCGACCCGGCGAAGCTGAAGGAGGAAGTGCTGGCCATGCGCCGCAAGATGCGCGACGGCCACCCCAATGCCACCGAACTGTTCGACATCAAGCACGACGCAGGCGGCATCGTCGACGTGGAATTCGCCGTGCAATACCTGATATTGCTGCACGCCAGGAATTACCCCGCCCTGCTCGACAACGTCGGCAACATCGCCCTCCTGAAGCGCTGCGGCGAACTCGGCCTGCTGCCTGCGGAAACCGCCGGCAATGCGGCCGATGCCTACCGCGAACTGCGCCGCGCACAGCATGAAGTCAAGCTGGCGGGCGCGGAACACGCGCGGATCGATGCGTCACGGCTCGAAACGGAGCGCGCATCGGTCCAACTGCTGTGGGATGCCGTTTTCGGCCAATAGAACAGGCAGGCAGGCCGCCCAAGCCTTTGATACAATTCCGGTTCTTTCCCAACCCATTCGAAGTCCCGGAGTTTCTTATGTCGATGGCCGACCGCGACGGCTTTATCTGGTATGACGGCAAGCTGGTGAACTGGCGCGATGCCACCACCCATGTGCTCACCCACACCCTGCATTACGGCATGGGCGTGTTCGAGGGCGTGCGCGCCTACCAGACCCCCAAGGGCACGGCGATCTTCCGCCTGCACGACCACACCGACCGCCTGTTCCGTTCGGCCCACATCCTCGGCATGAAAATGCCCTACACCAAGGACGAGATCAACGAGGCGCACAGGCTGGCGGTGCGCGAGAACAAGCTGGAATCGGCCTACATCCGCCCGATGGCCTTCTACGGCGCAGAAGCCATGGGCATTTCCGCCAAGACCCTGTCCACCCACGTCATCGTGGCGGCCTGGAAATGGGGTGCCTACCTCGGCCAGGAAGCGCTGGAAAAAGGCATCCGCGTGAAGACTTCCTCGTTCTCGCGCCACCACGTCAACGTCACCATGTGCAAGGCCAAGGCCAACGGCAACTACATGAACTCCATCCTCGCCCACCGCGAGGCCGAGCAGGACGGCTACGACGAGGCCCTGCTGCTGGACGTGGACGGCTTCGTGGCCGAAGGCTCGGGCGAGAACATCTTCATCGTGCGCAAGGGCAAGCTCTACACGCCCGACCTCACCTCCGCACTGGAGGGCATCACCCGCGACACCATCGTGCAGCTCGCCAACGAGCTCGGCTACCAGGTGATCGAGAAGCGCATCACGCGTGATGAAGTCTACTCCGCCGACGAGGCCTTCTTCACCGGCACCGCCGCCGAAGTCACGCCCATCCGCGAACTCGACAACCGCGCCATCGGCGCAGGCCGCCGCGGCCCCGTCACGGAAAAATTGCAGGCGCTGTACTTCGACTGCGTGCAGGGCCGCTCGCCCCAGCACGAAGCCTGGCTGACCTACGTTTGAGGGGAACCCATGCCCGCCGCCGACAACACCCGCCGCATCATCGAAGTGAGCCTTTCGCAGCTGCCGCTGCACTGCCCGCTGCCGGAACACACGGCCTGGAACGCCCACCCGCGCGTGTTCCTGCCCATCGAAAAAACCGGCGAGGCGGTGTGTCCCTACTGCGGCACGCACTACAAGCTGCAGGGTGGGCCGCACGCCGGCCATTGACATGGACACCGCACCGCATGGACTTGAACATGTTCAACACCGCTGACGAAGCCGAAGCCGCGTTCTACGCGGCTTTTTCATCTGCCGATCTCGAAACCATGAAGCGGGTATGGGCGGATTCGCCACATGCGGTCTGCATCCACCCCATGTCCGCGCCGCTTTATGGCCATGCTGCAATCGTGGGCAGTTGGGCGAGCATCCTGTCCAAGGGCGGCGGGAGAATGACGCACCAGAGCTTGTACCGGCGCAGTGAAGGCAGCCTGGCGATTCATGGCATCGAGGAGCGTCTCATGCTGCCGCAGGGTGTGGAAGCGCGCATGCATGCCACGCACGTGTATGCGTACGCGCCCGAATCCGGATGGAAGCTGCTGATGCATCACGCCAGCCCGCTGCCGGTGCCGAACAAGGCCAAGCCGGAATCGGTGCTGCACTGATTTTTGCCGCCGGCCGCTCAGGCCGTCATGGAATAGCGCGGCGCATCCTTCTTCGGCGCGTTCAAGTAGGCATCGAAACCCATGGCGATGTTGCGCAGGAACAGGCGGCCCAGGGCGGTGACGCGGATTTCCTTGGCGTCCGCTTCCACCAGGCCGTCGGCCTGCAAGGGCTCCAGCGCGCGCAGGCTGTCGGCGAAGTAGTCGTCGAAGCCGATGTTCCAGCGCGACTCGATCGCGGCCTTGGAGAGCGACAAATCGCACATCAGCTCGGTGATGACGTCGCGGCGGATCTTGTCGTCGGTGGTCATGCGGTAGCCCTTGACCGTGGCCAGGCCTTGTTCGCCGACCAGCTTCTGATAGCCATCGGGGCGCTTCTCGTTTTGCGCGTAAATGTCTTCCGTCTGGCTGATCGACGAGGCGCCGAAGGCATAGATGTCCGCATGCCGGTGCGTGGTATAGCCCTGGAAATTGCGCCACAGGGTCTTGCCGCGCTGCGCCTTGACCAGCTCATCCTCCGGCTTGGCGAAGTGATCCATGCCGATATGCACATAGCCCGCGGTTTCCAGGGTATCGAGGATCAGTTCCTGCATGGCCATGCGCGTTGCAAAGTTCGGCAGATCGCTTTGCACGATCAGCTTCTGGTGCTTTTTCAGCCACGGCACATGCGCATAGCCGAACACCGCCAGGCGATCGGGATTGAGGCGCACGATCTCGGCCAGGGTTTTACGATAGCCGTCCAGGGTCTGGTGCGGCAAGCCGGTCATCAGGTCGAGGTTGATGCTGGAAAAACCCTCGGCGCGGAACCAGCCGTACACTTCCTCGATCAGCGACAGCGGCTGGATGCGGTTGACCGCCTGTTGCACCTTCTCGTCGATGTCCTGCACACCCAGGCTGGCGCGGTTGAAGCCGGATTCCCGCAGCGCCTGCACCTGTTCGCGCGTGAGGCCGCGCGGATCGACTTCGACCGAGACTTCGGCATCGGCGGCAAAATTGAAGCGCGCCCTGAGATGCGCGGCCAGATCGCGGATGTCCTCGGCCTTGAGGAAGGTGGGCGTGCCGCCGCCCCAGTGCAGCTGCACCACGGCACGGGCAGGATCGGCAAGCGCCGCGACCGCATCGATCTCGCGCTTGAGGAAGTCCAGATATTCGGTAGCCTTGCCGTACTTCTGCGTGGCCACCATGTTGCAGCCGCAGTAGTAGCAAAGCGTGTCGCAGAAGGGAATGTGCACGTACAGCGACAGCGGCCGGGCCGAATCCTGGCTTTCGATGATTTCCTGCCGCCACTGGCCGATGCCGAAATCCTCGGCGAAATGCGGCGCGGGCGGATAGGATGTGTAGCGCGGGCCCGGCTGGCTGTACTTGGTCAGCAGGGCGATATCGGGGTGCATGGCAGGCAAGATAATTCAGACCTTTCAATCCTATTGGAGCGGGCGGCTTTTGTCCAGTTGCTTCCAATCCCGCAGCGGACTCCCGGGAGAAAATAGCCGCATGAATCCAGAGACTTACACCGCCCCGCCCTGGCTGCCCGGCGGCCATTTGCAGACCCTGTATCCGGTACTGTTTCTTCGCGGCCCGCGCCCCTCCTACCGGCGCGAGCGCTGGGAACTCGACGACGGCGACTTTCTCGACGCGGACTGGGCGGACGGGCCTGCCGACGCGCCGCTGCTGGTGCTGTTCCACGGCCTCGAAGGCAGTTCCGCCAGCCCCTATGCGCGCTGCCTGATGCGTGCCGTGCAGCAATCCGGCTGGCGGGGCGTGGCGGTGAATTTCCGCGGCTGCTCGGGCGAGGAAAACCGCCTGCCGCGCGCCTATTTCGCCGGCGACAGCGTGGAAATCGGCAACGTGCTCGCGCGCCTGCGGGCGCGATTTCCCGCCACGCTGATTTTTGCGGCAGGCATTTCGCTGGGCGGCAATGCGCTGCTCAAATGGCTGGGCGAAGCCGGCGACGGCGCGCGCGAATTCGTCGACGGCGCGGCAGCGGTGTCGGCTCCGCTGGACATGAATGCCGCAGGCAGGGCACTCGACAGCGGCTTCAACCGCCGTGTCTACACCGCGCACTTCCTCGCCACGCTGAAAAGGAAATCCCTGGCCAAGGCCGCGCGCTTTCCCGGCCTGCTCGATGTCGAAGCCGTGCGCTCGGCAACGACTTTCCGCGAATTCGACACCCTGGTGACGGCGAAACTGCACGGCTTCCGCGACGCCGAGGACTACTGGACGCGCGCTTCCAGCAAGCCGTTTTTGAAACACATCGCCATTCCCGCCCTGGTGCTGAACGCGAAGAACGATCCTTTCCTTCCCGCCCATGCCCTGCCAAAGACGCATGAAGTCTCGGCCAGCGTCACCTTGCAGCAGCCTGCAAGCGGCGGCCACGTGGGGTTTCCCGGCGGCGCTTTCCCGGGGCACATCGACTGGCTGCCAGGGCGCATTCTTGCATTCATGGAACGGAACTGAAAAAAGCCCGTCTTATAATGAAATTTTGCCAGACCCGCTCCGACTACACATGCAAATTCCCAAGGAAATCTTCAAGGCCTACGACATACGCGGCATCGTGGGCAAGACCCTCACGCCCGAAATCGTCGAAGCCATCGGCCGGGCCATCGGTTCGGAAGCCTTCGCGCGCAAGCAGACCGCCATCTGCATCGGCCGCGACGGCAGATTGTCCGGTCCCGAGCTTGCGCAGGCGCTGGCGCGCGGCATCCAGAAAGCCGGCGTCGACGTGATCGACCTCGGCATGGTGGCCACGCCCATGACCTACTTCGCCGCCTATGAGCTGGGCACGAATTCCGCCGTCATGGTCACCGGCAGCCACAACCCGCCCGACTACAACGGCCTGAAAATGGTGCTGGGCGGCGAGACCCTGTCGGGTGAAACCATCCAGCAGTTGCGAGTGCGGCTGGAAGAAAACAATCTCAGCAGCGGCATGGGCGGCTACCGCACGCACGACATCGTCGAGGCTTATTTGAGCCGCATCGCCGGCGACATCAGGCTGGCACGGCCGATGAAGATCATCGTCGACTGCGGCAACGGCGTGCCCGGCGCCTTCGCGCCCGAACTCTATCGCCGCCTGGGCTGCGCGGTGGAGGAAATGTATTGCGAAGTCGACGGCACTTTCCCCAACCATCATCCCGACCCTTCGGTGCCGAAAAACCTTGAAGACCTGATCGCGCGCCTGAAGACCTCGGACGCCGAACTGGGCTTCGCCTTCGACGGCGACGGCGACCGCCTGGGCGTGGTCACCCGGGACGGCAGCATCATCTTCCCCGACCGCCAGTTGATGCTCTTCGCCGACGACGTGCTCTCGCGCAACCCCGGCGCCGAGATCATCTTCGACGTGAAATCCACGCGCACGCTGTTCGACTGGATACGCGCACGCGGCGGCAAGCCGACTTTATGGAAAACAGGCCACAGCTTCATCAAGGCCAAGATGAAAGAGTCCGGCGCGCTGCTGGCGGGCGAGATGTCCGGCCACATTTTCTTCAAGGAACGCTGGTACGGTTTCGACGACGGCCTCTACGCCGGCGCGCGCATGCTGGAATATCTCAGCAGGCAGGCCGACCCCAACGCCACGCTGAAGGGCCTGCCCGACACCGTCAACACGCCCGAGCTGCAGATCAGGATGAACGAGGGCGAGCATTACGCGCTCATGGAAAAGCTGCAACGAACCGCGAAGTTCCCTGATGCAAGGGAAGTCATCACGCTCGATGGTTTGCGCGTGGAATACGCCGACGGCTTCGGCCTGGCGCGCCCCTCCAACACCACGCCCGTGATCGTGCTGCGCTTCGAGGCCGATGACGAGGCCGCGCTCAGACGCATTCAGGAAGATTTCAGGCGGGTGATCGCGGAGCAGGCGCCGGGGCTGGCGCTGCCTTTCTGAGCAGTTTCCGGCCGCCTGCCGTCAGGCGGTCGCCTGTCCGGCCCGGCCGAACGCATCCTGCCAGTCGCGCCCAAGCAGGTCCGCAATCCGATCTGCCGGCACGGCGCGGCTGACGAGATAGCCCTGCACCCGCTTGCAGCCGAGCCTGCGCAAACGCTCGATCTGGCGCACGTCCTCCACGCCTTCGGCAACGGCATCCAGATGCAAGCCCTGGCACAGGGTCAGGATGGAGCCGACAAAGGCTTCGTTCACCGCGGTGTCCTGGATATCCTTGATGAAAAAGCGGTCGATTTTCAGGCAATCGACCGGAAAGCGCTTCAAGTGCGCGAGCGAGGAGTGGCCGGTGCCGAAATCATCGATCGCGACAGTCACGCCGATTTCCTTCAGCGCCTTGATCCGGCTCAGGGCGTTGTCGACGTCCTGCATGAGGATGCCCTCGGTCAGCTCGATCTGGAGCAGCGTGGGCGGGATCCCGGACTTTTCCAAGGCATCCCGCACGCCCGGAATCATCGTCTGGTGCCAGAACTCCTTGCCGGAAACGTTGACCGCGATCTGAAGATCGCCGAAACCGGCGGCATGCCATTTCGCCGCCTGCCGGCAGGCCTCCACCAGCAGCTTGCGCCCGATCTCGACGATTTCGCCGGTTTCCTCGAGCAAATCCAGGAACAGCGCCGGGTCGAGCACGCCCCTGTCCGGATGGTTCCAGCGCATCAGCGCCTCGACCGCGCAAATGCGGCCGCTTTCCAGGTCGAGCTGGGGCTGGTAATGGAGCACCAGTTCTTCGCGCTCGATCGCGTGATACAGCTCCGTTTCCAGCCTCAGCCTTTCCTCGGCCATGGCGTTCATCGCCTCGTCGTACAACTGAAAGCGTCCGCCGCTGCCCTTGGCGTGATACATCGCCGTATCCGCCTTGCGGATGAGGGTGCTGGCATCGGTGCCGTCGCCGGGGTAAAAGCTGATGCCGATGCTGCAACTGACGAACAGCTCGTGCCCTGAAATGGGATGAGGGTCGGCCACGATATCCTGCACCCTTTCCACCAGATGCACGATCTGGCCGACATTCTCCAGATCGGTAACGACCACGACAAATTCGTCGCCGCCCAGCCGTGCCACCACATCCTCTGCCCGCATCGCGTGCCTGAGCCGCTCAGCCACTTCGCAAAGAAGCCTGTCGCCGACATCATGGCCCAGGGTGTCGTTCACCCGCTTGAAGCGGTCGAGGTCGATGAACATCACGCCGACCATGGAACCGTGCCGCTGCGCACGCACCAGCGCCTGCTCCAGCCGATCCATGAACAGCATGCGGTTGGGCAGGCCGGTCAGCGCGTCATGCGTCGCCAAGTGCTCGCGCTCGCGGCTGGCGCGATTGACGTAGCGCAGGGTGGCGGCGGTAACGATCAGCCCCGCCAGCAGGGCAGCGATGGAAAGCATGCCCATCCAGAAACGCGCCACGCGATATTCTTCGTCCGCTTCGCGGGTGGCAGCGGCGGCGGCCCGCTGGGTCTCGCGCTCCAGCAGCGTCAACGCTTCCAGCGCCTTGTCCTGCACCGGGAGAACCTCTCTGAGCAGCAGGGCCTCCGCCTTGCGGGGCTGGCCGGCGTCCAGCAATTCGAGCACTTTGAACTGCAGCGGCACGGAAACGCGGCTATGCCGCCTTTGCAGTTCGAGCAGCTCGCGCTCCCTGTCGCTGAGCGGCATGCCCATGAGCTCGCCGCGCGCCCCCAGGAAATCGCTTGCATTGCCATTGAAGCGCATGCGCATCTCGTCCAGCTCGAACGGGTCTTTGCTTTCCACCATCCGGAACAGATTGACCGCACGTTCGCGCGAAGAGGTCAGCAAGGTCTTGGCAAGATACTGCTTGCGCATGTGGACGTTCACGACCGACTTGAGCGCGTCTGTCGTGACTCTCAGCTGTTCGAGGCCGATGCCGGTGACGAACAGGATGAGCAGCAACTGCACGATGAAGCCGGCCAGCAATGCCGACTGCCAGGCAGGACTGTGGCCAGGCCGCAGCAGCAGGCGGCCGGACACGCTCCCCTTCCTATCCGGCATGGGCCTTGCCCCGCAAGGCTGTGCGCCGAGGGCAGGACTGGCTATGGCTTGTATTCATTGCTGTCATGCTTGTGGGAGCGGACATTGCAGTGGGCGGAATGCCTCACAAAACGGCCATTTCCGGCGGGAAGTTTAGCCCGCGTATTCCATCGGGTCGCGGGGCGCTGCGGGCCGGCCTGGCGGAATATCCGGGGCAGCCCCTGCCGGCGGGCCGCTATAATCCAGTCATCCCGCCCATTCAGACCCGATGCAGATGCGATCCGACACGAACTGCCTGCTCTACCGCCCCGGCCAGAAACCCGCGGAAATCCCGCTCGAAGAGGTAAGCGAGCACATCCGGGACAAAAGCAATTTCATCTGGATCGACATCGCCGACGCGCAACATCCCCTGCTCGCCAGGCTGGGCGAGGAACTCGGTTTGCACGAGCTGGCGATCGAGGATGCGCTGACCACCCATCAGCGGCCCAAGCTGGAGGAATATGGCGAGCACCTGTTCATCAGCGCAAAAACCGCGCAGCTACTGGAAGGCCGCATATATTTCAGCGAGGTGCATTTCTTTGCCGGGCCCAATTTCGTCGCCTCGGTGCGCCACGGGCCCGGCCTGACCTTCGCGCGCGGGCGCGAACGCCTTGCCGCCGCCAGGAACGGGCTCAGGCCCGGCAGCCCGCTTGCGCTGTACCTGGTGCTGGATCTGATCGTCGACCATTACCGCCCGGCGCTGGAAAGCACCCATGAGCGCTTCCGCACCCTGGAAAGCGTGCTGCTGACCGACGCGCTCGACCGCGGCGACCTGGAAAAGCTCTACAACGTGAAGCGCGAGCTCAATTCACTGCGCGATGCGGCCGAGCCCATGCAGGACATCGTGCAGGACCTGGTCCGCCTGCATCCGGAATTCGTCACCAAAGAACTGAAAGCCTATTACCGCGACGTGCACGACCATGCGATCCGCGTCACCGACGCCATCGACACGCTGCGCACCAGCGCTTCCGACGCCATGCAGTTCCACCTCGCCTCGCTCACGCTCAGGCAGAACGAGTCGGTGCAGAAGCTGGCCGGCTGGGGCGCGATCCTGGCCATCCCTACGGTAATCTTTTCCCTCTACGGCATGAACTTCGAATGGATGCCGGAACTGCGCCAGCCCTGGGGCTACCCCGCCGTCCTCATCGCCAGCGCGGGCGGCATGGTGTGGCTCTACCGGCGACTGAAAAGACACGGGTGGATTTGAAGGGTGGAAAGAAAATCAAAAGGCAAAATTCAAAAAGCAAAAGGCAAACCATCCTGGCCGCCTTCGTTTTTTATTTTTGAATTTTGCTTTTTGAATTTTGCCTTTTGCCTTTTTATCACTCCTTCCGCCCCGCGCTGGCGTACTTGAGCCGCGTGCCGCCGGCTTCGGTACGCTCCAGCCAGGCCAGGTGCAGCCTGCCGGATTCGTCGAGATGAATGACGGGATCGCTTTGCGCGCCTGCTCCGGAAGCGCCGGGCACGGCAAGATCGTCGGAAAAATCCTTGCCGTTCCAGTCGCCCAGCCAGACATCGGCGGTGCCGTCGCGTTCGTCGTCCCACACCACCGCCACTCGCCCGCTCTGGTTGGCGGCGACAGCCGCATGCCATTGCGCCATGTTGTCGCCGAAACTGTCCTGCACTTTGAAATTGCGGCCGAAGGAACGCCCGCCGTCCTGGCTGAATGCAGCGAAGACATCGTAGCCGGAGAGAAAATCGCGCTTGTCCAGCCAGGCCGCGACCAGGCAGCCCGGCCCGCATGAGGCCAGCGTCGGGCGCATGCTGCCCATGCCCGCGCCGAGGTCGACGGTGCGCACCTGGGGCATGTCGATCAGCCGGTAGGGCGCCGCAAACTTCCTGCCGTCCGCGCTGTGCGCCGCCAGGATCATGGTGTGCTTCTTGCGGCGGTCCTCCCACACCACCGTCACGCCGCCGTCCGCACTCACCGCCAGCGCCGGATAGGCCTGGTCGTCGCTCGGCAAAGCCTCTTCCAGCGGCACGCTGTATTCGGCCTTCAAGCCACCGGCATCGAGCGTGAGACGCGCGAGCATGATGCGCTTGTAGTTGCCCGCGAGTTCCGCCCACGCCGCATAGAGCGTGCGTTCGTCCGCGCGGGCCAGGGTGAGGTGGGCGGCTTCCCCGCGGCTCAGCTTGAGGGCCTTGCCCTTGCCGGACGGCCTGGCCCAGACTGCGCCGTCCGCCTCCCACCCTGCCACGAAGCGCCCCCTGCCCATGCCCTGCACCACCGGTTCGTAGCATTCGCCCTTGCTCAGCGCCTGCGGCCTGGAAAAGACAGCCGCGCTTTTTTCGCGCACCGCCAGCCAGCAGCGCGGTTCGCCGTTTCGATCGTCCTCCCAGACCAGCGCGACGCGCCCGCGGGATTCGGCCAGTCCCTTGCGATTGGCGGATTCCAGGTGATGAAATATTTTCTTGCCGCCGGACGCGCCCACTTCGGCTGCGGGCGAGAACTCCCAGCCGGCGCATGCCGGCATGGCCAGCAGCATGAATACCGCGGCGGCCCGTTTCATTTCCTGCCCAGGAATTCGAGCAGGCTTTGCGACTTGTAATGGCCCTCGACCACATAGCGGTCGAAGTCCTTGAAGTCCTGCACCGTCTTGAAGCCGGGGGCCTTGAAGATCTCCTGCCCCTGCGGGGTCAGGTAGACGAACAGCGGCGTGGCGAAAGCCTTGAAACGCACGCCCAGTTCCGCCTCGGTGATGCGCTCGCCGCCGGGCAGCTTGAGGCGCTTGCCGCTTTCCGCGTCCACGTACACCAGCACGAAATGCTCCGGATAAATCCTTTTCAGCTCGGCGTCGGAAAAACTCTTTTTGTTGGTGTGCTCGCACCAGGCGCAGCCGTAGCGGCCGAAATACAGGAAGATCGGCTTGCCGGTCTCCTTGGCGAGTTTCAGGCCCTTGTCGTAGCTGACGAAGGGATAGTCCGGCGGCGGGTCGGCCGGGACCGCGACTGACATGCCAAGAAGCAAGGCGGCGAATAGGGCTTTCATGATTCCAATTGTGGTAAGTTCCACACAAAGCGCAACCAGTACATTCCTGCCATGAACCCATACGACCCCGCCCGCATCGGCATCGTTTCCATTTCCGACCGCGCCTCTGCCGGCGCGTATGAAGACAAGGGCCTGCCCGCGCTGCGCGAGTGGCTCGCCGCCGCCCTGTTCAATCCGCTGGAATTCGAGGCGCGCCTGATTCCCGACGAGCAGCCCGCCATCGAATCCGCGCTGAAGGAACTCGCCGACGACAAGGGCTGCTGCCTCATCCTCACCACCGGCGGCACCGGCCCGGCGCCGCGCGACGTCACGCCCGAAGCCACGCTGGCGGTGGCGGACAAGGTCCTGCCCGGCTTCGGCGAGGCCATGCGCGCGGTGTCGCTGAAATATGTGCCCACCGCCATCCTCTCGCGCCAGGTCGGCGTCACGCGCGGCAAGTGCATCATCCTCAACCTGCCCGGCCAGCCGAAAGCGATTTCCGAAACCCTGGACGGCGTGTTCGCCGCGGTGCCGTACTGCATCGACCTCATCGGCGGGCCCTACCTGGAAACGCGGCCGGAAAGAGTCCAGGCCTTCCGTCCCAAGTCCGCCATTCGCCGGAAAAATTAAGGAGAATCGCCATGATAGCCATGTTCGAAGCCATCGCAGGCGCCTTCCGCAGCCTGTTCTCGCTGCACATGCTGTGGCTGATGATCTGGCCGGTCATGGTCGCCATCACCCTGTGGGCGGTGCTGGCCTTCGCGTTCTGGACGCCGCTGCAAAACGCCTGGCTGTGGCTGTACGACTATTTCGGCATCGCGGAATGGATGACGGGCATCGAGCCGTCCTGGATCGGCGTCATTCTGCAAGTCCTGCTGCACCTCATGCTGTTCGTGCCGCTGGTCATGCTGACCGCGCTGGTGCTGACCGCGATTTTCGGCATGGACGCCATGGTAAAAACCGTGGGCGAACGCTTCTTCCCGCAGATGGAGAAACGCCGCGGCGGCGGCGTGATCGGCAGCACGGCCAATGCCTTCGTGGCCGTGGTGGTGTACCTCGGGCTGTGGATCGTCACCCTGCCGCTGTGGCTGCTGGGCCCGGTGGGCGCGCTGATTCCCTTCATTACCGCGGGCTATCTCAACCAGCGCCTGTTCCGCTACGATGCGCTCGCCATCCATGCCGATGCCGTCGAATTGAAAGCGGTCATCGAGCAGAACCGCGGCGGGCTGTGGGCGCTGGGCATCCTGCTCGGCCTGGTGCAGTTCGTGCCGCTGCTGAATTTCTTCGCCCCGGTGTTCACCGGCCTGGCCTTCATCCACTATTGCCTGGGCAAGTTGCGCGAGCGGCGCGAGCAGTCCGGCGCCCTGCCCGTATAATTGCGGAACTTGTTCGCGCAAACCGGCTCCTTGCGGTTTGCATCCCTATTCGTTCGCGCCATGAAAATTCCGCTCACCCTCCTTGCGCTGCTGGCCGGCCTTGCCGCGCATGCCCAGGAACCGGCCGAGTTCACCCTCGAAGAAGTGGTGGTGAAAGGCAGGGCCCGCGCCGGCGAAACCGAACAGCGCCAACAGTCCAACGTGGCGAAAACCGTCATCCCGCGCGAGGAGCTGGAAAAATCCGGCGACCTTTCCATGTCCGACTATCTGAAAAAGCTGCCGGGCCTGGGGCCGGTCGGCAACAGGGCGCGCAACATCGCGGGCGGCGCGCCGCAAATCCTCATCGACGGCAGCCCGGTCGCCGCGGGGCGGGCGCGCAACGTGCAGCTCTCGCGGATCTCGCTCGACATGGTGGAGCGCATCGAAGTCACGCGCAGCCCCACCGCCGCGCTGTCCAACGAAAGCGCAGGGGCGGTGGTGAACATCGTGCTCAAGAACAAGGTCAGGCAGGCGCTCAAGGCCGGTTTGAACGTGCGCATGGGCGAACAATCCAGCCGCGTGGGCGGCCTCCTCAGCGGGCAGGTCGGCGGCCGCAAGGATGATTTCAGCTGGCTGGTCGTGGGCTCGTACTACCAGCGCGGCAGCCCGAGCACGGTGGAAACCGAGACGCGCAGCTTCGACACCGCCGGCGCGCCCGCCGCCTGGACGCGGGAAACCGGCGAAGGCGATGCCACCGGCCGCTTCCTCAATCTCGCGCCCAGGCTCACCTGGCAGTTGAACGCGACCGACAGCCTACTGCTCGAACCCTCGCTCAGCCACGGCCGCAGCCCTTTCAAAAACGCCTACTCGCAGTTCACCTACGCCGACTTCGTCAACGGCACGGGGCTGGCCCCCACCGGCAGCCGCACGGAGCAAGGCGAGGACACACAGACCGCCCTGCGCATGCGCGGCGAATGGCAACGCAAGGAGGGCAAGGCGGAACGCACGCTGCGCGCATCGGCGCAGCGCGGCATCGATCTTGCGGAAAAGCTCACGCGGAATTTCGACGCCGCCGGCGCGCAGACCGGCGTGCGCAGCGAAGACGGCGAAGCGCGCGACTGGGCGCTGGATCTGGGCGCGCAGATCAAGCAGCCGCTGGCATCGGCGCACCTGCTGACTGCGGGCGCGGAATACGCCTTTCGCAAGCTCGACGAAACCAGCGACGTGATCGTGGACGGCGTGCCGGCCGGCGGCGCGGCCGCCGCCTTCGACATCGGCGAACACAGCTGGATCGGCTATGTGCAGGACGAATGGGCGCTGAACGACAAAATGGCGCTCACGCCCGGCCTGCGCTTCCGCCATATCGAGCGCGAATCGCGGGACGGCGCCGGCGTCGCCGCCGACTCGAAGAGCAGCACCTTCTCGCCCAGCGTGCATTACCTGTGGAAAGCGGGCGAGCAATGGAACCTGCGCGCCAGCGCCTCGCACATCCTCAAGCCGCCGGCCTTCTCCGACCTCACCAGCGTCATCGCCACGCGCGACGGCACGCAGACGCGGCCCGACCAGTCGGGCAATCCCGATCTGAAAAACGAAACCGCCTGGGTCTACAACCTCGGCCTGGAGCATTATCTGAATGACAAGGCCGGCGTGCTCGGCGTGAATTTCTTCTACCGCGACCTCACCGACCTGATCCAGCGCCGCACCCGGCCGGAAGGCGCGCGCTACGTCTCGCGCCCGGTCAACATCGGCGATGCCGCGATCTGGGGCGCGGAGCTGGACGGCCGCGCGAAAATGGCCATGATCGGCCTGCCCGCGCTCACCCTGCGCGGCAATTTCGTCACCCAGAACTCGCGCGCCAGGGATGCCGCGACCGGCGAAAGCGGACAGGTCGGCGACCTGCCCGAGTACGCCGCCAACCTCGGCGCGGACTACGAATTCACGGCACAGAAGCTGACCCTCGGCGTGAACCTGCGCCTCTCGGGCAAACAGAACATGGGCGTGGGCGATCACGAATCGCTCGAACCGCAGCGATTCCTCAGCGTCAACCTTACCCGGAAGTTTTCCGGCGGCCTCACCCTGCGCATGGGCGCGCACAACCTGCTCGACGAAAAAACCGACCGCACCGCCATCAGCTACCACCCGGCGCCGGACGAAGACCGCATCGCCAGCCGCCAGCGCAGGGTGGAAACCGGCGCGCGCTCCTTCTATTTCAGCCTGGAAAGCGTGTGGTAGCTTCGCTCAGGCGGCCGACTCCATCGCTTCGCGCACCAGCCGGAAAATCGCGCGGCTGGATTTGGGCGGCTTGTTGTTTGCCGCCTCGAAGCGCGCATTGCGGATCAGCTGCCTAAGCTGGGTCGTATCCGTTTGCGGATATTCGTTGAGGAACAGCGTGACCGCATCGTCATTCTCGATCAGGCGGTCGCGCCAGCGCTCGATGCGGTGCATCAGCGCCTTCTCCTCGTCCGATTCGCCGCGCCACGCCGCGAGCTGGCGGGCGATGGGCTCTTCGTCCACGCCGCGCATCAAGCGGCCGATGTACTGCAATTGCCTGCGTATGGCCTCGTGCTTGGTGAAGCGCCGGCAATCCTCGACCGCGCGGCGCAGCTCCTCCGGCAGGTCCAGCCTTTCCAGCTTGTTGGCCGGCAGTTTCACCAGTTCCTTGCCGATGTCCTGCAGGGCGTGCATGGCCTGCTTCTTCCTGGTCTTGGAAAGCGGCTGGATGTCCTCGCCCTCTTCGGGGGCTTGTTCAAAATCGCGCATGAGGTGCTGGGGAAGTAGAATAGACAATAGTTGAACCGAACAACACTCCCTCCCCTCTTGCAGGGGAGGGTTGGGGTGGGGTAAACATCGAAGCCATATCCGCTTGCATCTACCCCCTCCCAACCTCCCCCGGCGAGCGGGGGAGGAGCGTCAAGTTCGTTCGTTTCGAATCATTTTAAACTTCCCGGCTTCAAGCGCCTAATCCATGTCGAATTCGCATTTCAGCTACTCCCAAGATCAATTCAAGCGCATCGCCCGGCAGGTGCTCGATTACGCCAGGGCCGCCGGCGCCACCGCCGCCGATACCGAAGTATCGGAGGGCTTCGGCCAGACCGTGACAGTGCGCAAGGGCGAGATCGAGACCGTCGAGTACAACAAGGACAAGGGCGTGGGCGTGACGGTCTACGTGGGCCAGCGCCGCGGCCATGCCAGCACTTCTGATTTATCTGACGCCGCGCTCAAGGCAACGGTGGAAAAAGCCGCCACCATCGCCAAGCACACTGCGGAGGACGAGGCCGCCGGCCTGCCCGAGCCAGAGTGGCTCTCCGCCGAGCAGCCCGAGCTCGACCTGTTCCACCCCTGGGACCTGACGGTGGAAGAGGCGGCGGAACTCGCCCGCGCCTGCGAGGCCGCCGCCTTCAAGGTCGACCGCCGCATCGACAATTCCGAGGGCGGCAGCGTGTCGACCCAGGCCTCGCATTTCATCTACGCCAACTCGCTGGGCTTTGCCGGCGGTTACGCCAGCACGCGCCAGGGCATTTCCGCGGCGGTGATCGCCTCGGAATCGGGCGCCATGCAGCGCGACTACTGGTACAGCACGGCGCGCGATGCCGCCGACATGAAGTCGCCGGAATACGTCGGCCGCATCGCCGGCGAGCGCGCGGTGCGCAGGCTCAAGGGCCGTCGCCTTTCCACGCGCAACTGCCCGGTGGTGTTCGAGGCGCCGATCGCCTCCGGCCTCATCAGCAGCTTCGTCGGCGCGGTGTCCGGCGGCAGCCTGTACCGTAAGTCCTCTTTCTTGTTGGATAGCCTCGGCCAGGAAGTCTTCTCGCCCACCGTCAACCTGCGCGAAGACCCCTTCCTGAAAAAAGGCCTCGGCTCCTGTCCCTTCGACAATGAGGGCGTGAAAGTCGCCGCGCGCGACGTGGTGAAGAACGGCGTGCTGCAGGGCTATTTCCTCTCCAGCTATTCGGCGCGCAAGCTCGGCATGCAAAGCACCGGCAATGCCGGCGGCAGCCACAACCTCATCCTGTCCTGCACCGAAGCCGGCGGCCAGCTCGACCTGCCGGCGCTCTTGAAGAAAATGGGCACGGGGCTTCTGGTCACCGAACTGCTGGGGCATGGCACCAACATGGTGACCGGCGACTACTCGCGCGGCGCCGCCGGCTTCTGGGTGGAAAACGGCGAGATCCAGTATCCGGTGGAGGAGATCACCGTGGCCGGCAACCTGAAGGAAATATTCCGCGACATCCAGGCCGTCGGCAGTGACGTGGAAGTGCGCGGCAGCAAGCAGACCGGCTCGATCCTGATCGGCAACATGATGGTGGCGGGGGAGTGAAAAAAGCGTGAGGCGTGAGGCGTCAGGCGCAAGGGGGACAATGCGAGCGCTCCAGCTTTTGCTGATCTGGCTCGCATTCGCGCTCGCCGCCTGCGAGCGCCCGCCGCAACTGCCGCGCCTCAATAACGGCGACGTCATCCTCGCCTTCGGCGACAGCCTCACCCACGGCACCGGCGCCACGCGCGACAGCGCCTATCCCGCGGTTTTGAGCCAACTCACCGGCCACACCGTCGTCAACGCCGGCGTGCCGGGCGAAACCACGAGCGATGGCCTGGCGCGACTGCCCGGCGTACTGAGCGAGGTGCGCCCCAGGATCGTGCTGCTGTGCCTGGGCGGCAACGACATGCTGCGCCGGCAGGATGTGAACAACACCGAAGCCAACCTGCGCCGGATGATCCAGGCCATACGCGCCAGCGGCGCCGGCGTGGTGCTGATCGGCGTGCCGGAACCGAAACTGTTTTCCGGGCCGCCCGACTTCTACGAAAAACTCGCCGACGAATTCGGCCTGCCCTACGAAGGCGAAATCTTCGACGAGGTGCTGAAGACCCCGCGCCTCAAGGCCGACCCCATCCACGCCAACGCCGAGGGCTACAAGATCGTTGCGGAACGCCTGGCCGAACTGCTGAAAAAATCCGGCGCGGTTGAATAACAGAAACCTTAATTCAAGCCACAGAGGACACAGAGAAAACCCAGGTCACCCAGACGAGGCGGATAAGGTTTTTCTCTCCGTGTCCTCTGTGGCTGTTTTGAGTTTTTAATGCCATCATGATCGATGCTTTTCTGGCCTTAAGCCGCCTGATCGACCGCATGAACGAAGCCATCGGCCGCTTCGTCATGTGGGGCGTGCTCGTCGCCACCCTGGTCGCCACCGGCAACGCGCTCGCCAAGCATTTCTTCGGCCAGGGTTCCAACGCCTGGCTGGAAGCGCAGTGGTATCTGTTCGGCGCGATTTTCTTGTTGGGCGCGGGCTACACCCTCAGGCACAACGGCCATGTGCGCATCGACGTCATCCACCAGCACCTGTCCGCCAGGACCCGAGCCTGGATCGATCTTGCGGGCGGCCTGCTCTTCCTGCTGCCCTTCGCCGGGCTGCTCGCCTGGCTGTCGTGGCCGCTGTTCGCGGAATCCTGGCGCATCCAGGAAATGTCGCCCGACGCCGGCGGCCTCGTGCGCTGGCCGGTAAAGCTGCTGCTGCCGCTCGGCTTCGGCCTGCTGTTCCTGCAAGGCGTGTCCGAAGTCATCAAGCGCATCGGCGTACTGACTGGCAGCCATGCGGCACCGGAAGAAAAACCGGTGGAGGAAGTGTGATCGAACTCCTCGCGCCGCTCATGTTCGCAAGCCTGGTTGCATTCCTGCTGCTGGGCTATCCGGTGGCCTTCTCGCTCGCAGCCAACGGACTGCTGTTCGCCTTCATCGGCATCGAAGCCGGCCTGTTCGACTTCGCCCTCTTGCAGGCGCTGCCGGAGAGAGTGTTCGGCATCGCCGCCAACCAGACCCTGCTGGCGATTCCCTTCTTCACCTTCATGGGCCTGGTGCTTGAACGCTCGGGCATGGCCGAGGAACTGCTCGACACCCTGGGCCAGTTGTTCGGCCGCGTGCGCGGCGGGCTGGCCTATGCGGTCATCTTCGTCGGCGCCCTGCTCGCCGCCACCACCGGCGTGGTGGCGGCTTCGGTCATCGCCATGGGCCTGATTTCCCTGCCCATCATGCTGCGCTACGGCTACGACAAGCGCCTCGCTTCCGGCGTCATCGCCGCCTCCGGCACGCTGGCGCAGATCATCCCGCCCAGCCTCGTGCTCATCGTGCTGGCCGACCAGATGGGCGCCTCGGTGGGCGACATGTACAAGGGCGCCTTGCTGCCGGGCCTGGGCCTGGTGCTGATGTTCACGCTGCTGGTGCTGGCGATCTCCCTCTTCAGGCCTTCCGCCGTGCCCGCCCTGCCCGCTTCCGCGCGCAGCCTGTCGCATGCGCAACTCGCGTCCCGCGTGCTCACCACGCTGATCCCGCCGCTGGTGCTGATGTTCCTGGTGCTGGGCACCATCTTCCTCGGCATCGCCACCCCCACCGAGGGCGGCGCCATGGGCGCGGCCGGCGCGCTGCTGCTGGCCATGGCCAAGGGCCGGCTGAAGCTGGACATGCTCAGGCAGTCGATGGACTCCACGCTCAGGCTCACCAGCTTCGTGATCTTCATCCTCATCGGCTCCACCGTGTTCGCCCTCGCCTTCCGCGGCCTCAACGGCGACCTCTGGGTGGAGGGCCTGTTCGAGCACCTGCCCGGTGGCGTGATCGGCTTCCTCATCGCGGTGAACCTGCTGGTGTTCCTGCTCGCCTTCTTCCTCGACTTCTTCGAGATCGCCTTCATCGTGGTGCCGCTCTTGATGCCGGTGGCCTTGAAGCTCGGCATCGACCCCATCTGGTTCGGCGTCATGCTCGCGGTCAACATGCAGACCTCCTTCATGCACCCGCCCTTCGGCTTCAGCCTGTTCTACCTCAAGAGCGTGGCCCCGCCCGAGATCAAAACCACCGACATCTATTGGGGCGCCGTGCCCTTCCTCATGATCCAGCTGCTCATGGTGGCCATGGTCATCGCCTTCCCCGAACTGGTCGGCCACCACGCCCAGGCCGTGTCCAGCGGCGTGATCGACATTCCCATGGAATCGGATGGCTACGGCGACTACTTCCTGCCGCGCGAATGGCGCTGACGGTCATGCGGCAACGCATCATCGGCTTCCACCAGGACGAGGAAAACCACTGGGTCGCGGAACTGGAGTGCGGCCACTTCCAGCACACCCGCCACGACCCGCCCTGGATCAGCCGCCCGTGGGTGGTGACGCCAGAGGGCCGCCAGTCCATGCTGGGCCAGGTATTGAAATGCAAGAAGTGCGACGAAGGCGCGCCGCCGGACAAGCCTTGACGCTGCGGCCTTATCTGCAAACCGGCGGGCGGGTGTCCTGAACCATCAGGCCGGCCGGACTGCCGGCAAACGCAGAATCAAGACCCGATTCTTTGGCGAAACCGCTACTCGCGTGAAGAATAGGTCGGCAGCGTGATCTTGAACACCATCGCCGCCAGGCGCACAGCCAGAACCGTCGCCATGCCTGCCCAGGCCGCGATGATGGCCGACACGCCAAGCGACTGCAGTCCGATCAGCGCCAAAGACCCAATCCAGGCAGCCGTTGCGTAGAGTTCGCCGCGCACGAAGATGAGCGGCACCTCGTTGCACAGCACATCGCGCACCACCCCGCCGACCACGCCGGTGATCACCCCCAAGAGGCTCGCCGCCAGCCAGGGCGCGCCGGCCTGCAGCGATATCTGGGTGCCGACGACAGTGAACAGCGCGAGGCCGATTGCGTCAGGGATGAGAAACAGGCGCGGGGGCAGGCGCAGGCCGCGCACCGCGAAGAAGACGATCAGCGTCGTCGCCACGGCCACGACCAGGTAGATCTGGTCGCTCAGCCAGAACACCGGCCGCTGCAGCAGAATGTCGCGCACCGTCCCGCCGCCGAGCGCCGTGGCCGTCCCCACCATCACCACGCCGACGAGATCCATCTGCTTGCGCCCGGCATCGAGCACGCCGGTCAGGGCATTCACCGCCACCGCCGCCAGGCCGACCCAATAGAGTAGGAATTCCATAAATGGCTGCTTAGGGAGAGTGCCGCTCGGTTGAAAAAGAAAAGTGTTTGGAGTGTCGCAGAAAAGCGGCGACGGCAGCACGTTTCTGCCGTTTAAGTGTGGTCGAATAGGGAATGCAAAGGTTCAAAAACGGCCCACAACGGACATCTCGGTTACCCTGTAGCAGACATTCATGAACGCCATCTGCTGATGGATATATATTTTGTTTCATTCGACTTAACTCTGGTTCACTCGTAATCAAAATCCTCCCGATAGTCATCCGGATTGATCCCCTCCGCCCGCAGCGGCTCGACCAGGCGGTAGCGGGTGACCTTGGCGGATGAGGTGATGTAGCCCTTGATGGCGAGTTCGCGAGTGACCGGGGTTTTGCCATTCGCGGTCAGAGCGCCCGCGGGATGCCTTTTCCCCCAGCCTTCCCAGCCCTGCTGGGGCAAACCTGCATGATGGCTTCGGCCTGCCCCAGCAGGCCGTCCAGCAGGCGACGGGTGCGCGGCGAGCCGGCGGTGTTCTCCCCCATCCAGTTGACGAAGGCGGCGAGGTAGATGGCGGTCGTCGCCGTTTCCAGCACGGCGCGCATCACGCCGGCGTCTTCCAGCCGGGCGCCTTCGCGCATCCATTGCACGGTGCGGCTGATGCGCATGAGCGCGGGGATCTGGATGTGCAGGTGGCCGGGCTCCAGCCTGGACTGGATCATCTGCCGGCTGACCTGGCGATGGGATTCCAGCGCATCCAGCCAGGCCATGATGAGGCGGAACAGTCTTTCGCGCGGCGAGAGCTGCGCCAGTTCTCCGCTGTCGGACAGTTTCAGCACGGCATCGTCGGCGCGCTCGAACCAGGCATCGATGAGTTCGTCCTTTTCGCGGAAACGGCTGTGCACGTCATCGAGGCCGATGCCCAGGGCCTCGGCCACCTGATGCAGGCGCACGGCTTCCCACGAGCTTTGCTCGGCCAGCTCGACCGCCGTGTCGACGATGCGGCGCGCGAGTTCGCCGGTTTCGGTGACGGGCATGGCAACTCTCCCGGTCTGGCTACACGGTTCATCATAGTGCAGCCGGGGAACTGCCCGAGGGGGTTGCCCCGTTAAGAAATCACTGAAAAAACTTCGCTTTCGTTATCGCGCGGCCCGTTTGGCGGGCGAACTCTGGACAGGGGGCAGCAGGTCGGCCAGGGTGTGGCGGTCGAGGCTGGCGAGGAAGGCGCGGCCGGCTTCGGCCAGCACGGGCTTGAGCGCGCAGGCCGGCAGCAGCCGGCAGGTGCTCTCGCCGGGGCGGAAGCATTCGGCCAGTTCGAAGCCGCTTTCCATGTCGCGCACCACGTCGCCGATGCGGATGCGTTCCGGCGCGCGCGCGAGGCGGAAGCCGCCGCCCTTGCCGCGCGCGGTTTCGATGTAGCCCCTGAGGCCGAGCTGGTGCACCACGCGCGTGAGGTGATGGCGCGAGATGTCGTATTCGCTGGCGATGGTGCCTACCGTGGCCAGCGACTCGGGGTGCGAGCCCAGGTAGATCAGCACTCTCAGCGAGTAATCGGTGAAGCGGGTGAGCTGCATGCCTAATTATGTAAATTGGAAAAATATTATCTTGCCACAGGCCATTTTACTGTGATTATAATATGTTTCCTATTTACATGTTTAAAGGAGAAGCCATGAATACGCACCCCCACCTGCACCTGCGCCAGGACATGATCTACCCCTTCGACGCGCGCGGCATCGCCAAGCGCTTCCGCCACGCCGCCATCTTCGGCGCGCTGGATGCGCTGACCCCGGGCGAGCGCATGCGCTTCGTCAACGACCACGATCCCCTGCCGCTGCTGGACCAGCTGCGCAACCGCTACGGCGATGCCGTGGCGATCGAATATCTGCAGCGCGACCCGGGCGCGATCGTGATCGATTTCATTCGCAATTGACTGCGTGACATGCAAAGCCCCCTCACCCCTGCCCCTATCAAAGGAGAGGGATTTGAACCCCTTCTCCCTCGGGGAGAAGGTGGCACGCAGGCCGGATGAGGACGCATTTGCGGCACGCGAACATCCCGGTCTACGTTAAAGCGCAATGCTTCCGGCACTGGTCTTCCTCGCCCTGGCGGTTTTCGCCGGGGCGCTGTTGTGGTCACCCCATGCCGGCCGCGCCGCGTATCTGCACCTGATGCTGGCCACCGGCGCCATGCCGCTCATCTTCGGCGCCATGAGCCATTTCATCCCGGTGCTGACGCGCACGCGCGAGGCCGGACGCGGCATCGGCATCATCCCCGTCGCGGCCCTGGCCGGCGGCGCGCTGGCGGTGGCCGCATTCAGCCTGGGCGGGATCAATTGGGGCTGGCGGGCCGGTGCGGTGCTGGCCATGGCCTCGGTGCTCGCGCTCTTCGTCTGGAGCCGCAAGCGGCGCGCGGCCATGCTGGGCAACCCGCATCCCTGCCTGGGTTGGTACGAAGCCGCGCTCGCCTGCCTGTTCGCAGCACTGCTGGCCATCCTCGCAACCGGTGTATGGCCGCAATACTTTCCGGGCCTGCGCCACCTGCATCTGCATCTCAACACCCTGGGCTTCATCGGCCTGACGGCAGTGGGCACGCTCGCGGTATTGATGCCGACCGTGACCGGCCGGCCGGATGCAGGGGCTGCGCAGCGCCTGCGCCGCGACCTGCCCTGGGCGCTGGGCGGCACGCTGCTCATCGCCCTCGGTGCGGCATGGCTGGCGCCGCTTGCCTGGCTGGGCCTGATCGCGTGGGCGGTTGCTCTGGCGCGCATGGGGGCGGCTTGGCTGCAGCTCTACCGCGCGGAAATTATTTCTCTGCATGGCGCGGCGCCCCTGCTTGCGATGGCGACCGCCGGCTTCGCGCTGTGCCTGCTGGCGGGTGCGGCGGCGACGGCAGGCGCAGCGCTCGACCCGGCCGCGGTGTTCATCGCCGGCTTCCTCTTGCCGCTGGTATCCGGCGCGGCCAGCCAGTTGCTGCCGGTATGGCTGAAGCCGGGCGTGCAGAACGCCTGGCATGGCGACATGCGCAGGCGGCTCGGCCGCTACAACGGCGTGCGCGCGCTGCTGTTTTTCACTGGCAGCATCGCCGCAGGTTTGAAGCAGGAATGGGGCCTGCTGCTGAGCGCGGCGACCCTGGCGTGGTTCCTGCTGCAAGCCGCCGCATCCCTCATCCCGGCTCGGCGAGGCGAAAAAAGCCGGCGCTGAGGGGTGCACGAAAACCGGCACCGCCGCCTGTCATACGGGCAGATTTTCGATCAGTTTTGCGGCGGTCGGATACAATGCGCATTGCAACAGACAAACCACGGCCCGACGCGTTGCACTATGCTGCAATATACAGCGGGCCGGCAACTCCCGATTAGAAGGACTTCAATGAAACGCGTGGATGATTTCCGCCTGCGCTTTTCCGGCGTCAAGCAGGAATTCGTGCCGATCATGATCGGCGGCATGGGGGTGGACATTTCCACCGCCGAACTGGCGCTGGAGGCGGCGCGGCTGGGCGGCATCGGCCATATTTCCGATGCCATGGTACCGACGGTGTCCGACCGCCGCTTCAAGACCCGCCACGTCAAGGACAAGCTCCAGCTGTACAAGGCCAACGTCACCAGCAGCGACAAGACCGGCGTGCAGTTCGACCTGGGCATACTGGCCGAAGCCACGCGCATGCACATTGGCAAGACCATGGAAGCCAAGCGCGGCGAAGGCCTGATCTTCGTCAACTGCATGGAAAAGCTGACCATGAACGGCGCGCGCGAGACCCTGCGCGTGCGGCTCAACTCGGCGCTGGACGCCGGCATCGACGGCATCACCCTGTCCGCCGGCCTGCACCTGGGCTCGTTCGCGCTGATGCAGGACCACCCGCGCTTCCGCGACGCCAAGCTCGGCATCATCGTGTCCTCGCACCGCGCCCTGCAACTGTTCCTGCGCAAGAACGCGCGGCTTGACCGCCTGCCCGACTACATCGTGATCGAAGGCCCGCTCGCGGGCGGCCACCTGGGCTTCGGCCTGGAAGACTGGATGAAATACGATCTCGCCACCATCGTCGGCGAAGTGCTCGCCTACCTGCGCGCGGAACATCTGGATATTCCGGTCATCGCCGCCGGCGGCATCTTCACCGGCAGCGATGCGGTGCGTTTCATGGAACTGGGCGCGGCCGGCGTGCAGGTGGCGACGCGCTTCACCGTCACCCACGAGTGCGGCCTGCCGGACAAGGTCAAGCAGGAATACTTCAAGGCGCGCGAGGAGGACATCGAGGTCAACGGCATCTCGCCGACCGGCTATCCCATGCGCATGCTCAAGGACAGCCCCGGCATCGGCGACGGCATCCGCCCCAACTGCGAGGCCTATGGTTACCTGCTCGACGACAAGGGGCGCTGTGCCTACATCGACGCCTACAACCGCGAGGTCGCGCTGCACCCGGATGCAAAGAAGATTTCCGTCAAGGACAAGACCTGCCTGTGCACGCAGATGCGCAACTTCGACATCTGGACCTGCGGCCAGACCACCTGGCGCCTGAAGGACACCACCATCCTCCAGCCGGACGGCAGCTATCAGCTGCTGAGCGCGGAGCACGTGTTCCGCGACTACCAGTACAGCATCGACAACAAGATCCTGCTGCCGGCTTAGCCCGCCATCAGGCGGCGCGCCGCGTAGGCCAGCGGCGCAGGCAGGCGGCGCAGGACGGTTTCGGGATCGAGGGCATCGAGCAGATTCTTCACCGCCAGGCCGAGCGCGGTATCGCCTTCGCTCACCAGGCGGCGGCTGAAGAAGAGCGTGTCCGGATCTTCCCGGCGCCCCAGCAGCAGCAGGAAATCGCGCGCGGTGGCGCTGATGGTGAGGTCGGGCGTGCCGCCGGCGGGCGCGAATCCGTTGCGGCCGACCGTGAAGCGCAGGCTAAGGCCGATATCCGTGACGCGGATGGCGTAGCGGCGGCCCAGCAGCGGCTGATGGTCGAGCGTCTTCAATGCCGGCCACAGCAGGCGGTTTGCCGCCAGGGAAAACGCCGCGCTCGGCGGCGTGGACGGAAGCCTGGCAATCAGGGCGTTCATGGGGGGCGGTACGGCCAGGTTCATCATCGCGGCTCCTTCATTGCAGTTCCTTATTGATGGGAAGAAACATAGCTTCTTGAAATTAACTCCCTCCCCGCTTGCCGGGGAGGGTTGGGGTGGGGTAGACACCAGAGTTCGATTGCCTTGGCATTTACCCCCTCCCAACCTCCCCCGGCGAGCGGGGGAGGAGCAAACGTCGCGCTGCCTTCTTTCTCCGCCCCTCCCAACCTCCCCCGGCGAGCGGGGGAGGCGCCAACG
>JAJZPR010000016.1 GCA_021847835.1 Pseudomonadota bacterium | reverse complement strand
CGGGGTGAACCACCCCGCCCAAACCGTACTACCGGAGGACTGAACAATGCGCATGGCCTGCGCCTGAACAGCCTGAATTGTGCCGATGACGAATGACTTTTTTATCCAGCCATAATCTTTTCGACATGGCCCGAACGGCTCATGCCAACCCAGGCCAAAACAAACTTCCCGACTTGAGAGGATCGCCAAGTTTCGAACGAATGAAGCGCTTATCTCTAGCCTTAACAATCCTTCCTGGCTTCACCTTGGACAAGTCAATTCTCTTCCAACTCCATATCCGCCACGACAATCTTGATTCAGAAAGTTGCCGAGTCGGAAATTAGCACTCGTGTTGGGATTCATGTCTGAATCCCAACAGATGAATTCTGCCGTAAGCCTCGACTACCCACCTGGTGGTTTGATAAGTTTCTGCTCATCCAGCTTGTCTCGATATTCTTCCAGCAGGTTTTCCGTTTCGACCTTCTTGAACCCCGTAAATGGCTCTTTCTGGGCCAGCGTTTCGCTGCAGGTTTTGTTTTCGTAACGGTCCATCAGCGAACGGCCAATCTCATAGAGAGCAATATTCTTGCTCTCGCACGAGGCTATCTCCCGCTCACGGCGCGCCTTGACAGTTTCCAGGCCGCGTTTCTCGGATTCGGACTGTTGCAAGGCCCGGGTAGTTTCTTCCAGGGTTTTGCGGGTTTCTGCCAGTTGCTTTGCCGTGCTGGACAATTCCTCTTTGGCCAGCGTGAGTTCCGTTGTGAGGGATGCCAACTGCTGCTTGCTGCTATTGAAACCGCGCTGCAGACGCGCTGCCCTGCCTTCTTCTGCCTTGAGCGATGCTGAAGCCTTGTCCAGATCCGCGCTCAGCTTTGCCTTGTCCTGCTCCAAAACCGCCATCTCGCCCTGCAACACGGACAACTGTTGCTGGATCCGCCGCAACGCCTCGCGCTCGCGGCTGGCTTTTTTATCGGAAGCCTCGGCATGCAAGGCCACCCCTGACAGACACAACAGGAACACGAATGACAGCACCGACCGTATCGATGCTTTGATGAATGGGCTGAAAAAATACACGATGCGAGGTGTTCGATTCATAAGCCGCTTTCCAAGTGCATACATTGGCGCGCCGAGGCCCTGGCGCATCAAAACGAAACGCCTCCGTGAGCGACCAGCATGACCGCGATGTCATGATGATCGCCAGACCAAAACAGTGGACGGTTTCCATTGCGGTCCATGGCATTGGGGTCCGCGCCGGCTGCCAGCATCAATACAACAATATCCTTGAAACCTTCCTCAACGGCGATTCCCAGGCTCACCCGGCCCTCACGGTTCCAGATCGACATGTCGGGGCGATAAGGCAACAGTTCTCGCACCACGTCCGTCCTATGCATGATGGTGGCTGCAATAAGAGGAGTATTGCCATCACTGCTTTTTCTATCGACGTCCGCGCCGGATTTAAGCAACAGCCGGGCAATCTGGCCATGCCCACGCAAGGCCGCCATGCCCAGCGGGGTAAAACCACGGCCTTTCAAATCAGGATTGGCGCCCGCCTCCAACAGGACGCGCGCCATATCGACATTGCCGTGCAATACCGCGTGCATCAGGGCGTTATCGCCCCATTGATCGATCACGGCATTGGGGTTGACGCCCATTTTAAGCAGGGCTTCCACTTGCTTGATGTCGTTACGTGCAGCCGCCTCAATCAGTTCACTTTGTCTGCCTTCGGCATACACCGGGTCGCGATCATTTCCTGTTGCCTTGATGAGCGCGAATTCGATCGGGTCATAACGCGGCCGCGATTCAGGTGCGAGCGACTGCGGCTCGGGCAGCAACCAGTCGTCGCGCTCCATGTCGAAAGCCCAGCTTGGCGCACTGACCAGCAGCAGCGCCAGCAACCACTTAGAACTTCGCATTGAAATCCACCTGCAGCACATCCACGCCGAACGGCTCGCCATCGATCTGGTCTGCCGACAGCCACTTGGCCGACAACCAGGAGTTGCGGTCCACGCCATATAGGCCGCCGATGAAAAATCCCTTGCTGTTGGTACCGCCTAAACGGAAATCGGAATCCGCGAACGCATCCAGCACGGCATCGCGTTCCAGATGGCGATAACCGAGGAACACCTGCCAGTCGCCGCGGTTCTGCATCGATGGCCAACCAACCGTGACCTTGGTCTGCCAGCCCAGTGTCTTGGCTTCCTGCGGTGTAACCAGGCTGTTTACACCGGCCTCATCGTAGCCGATGTTTTTCACCACATCACCGTCCAGAATCACATGGACGGGCTCGAAGTGCGCCAGATCCAACGTTGCGGTCAGGTTGACCAGCGAGTAGTCGGCAGCCAGTCCGAACAGGCCCGGCTGGTCGACTGGCGCCACTTCGAATCGCGTGTTGCCCTTTTGGCGAGAGCTCAGAACAGATCCCGCGTAGTCATACAAGCCATCGATAACCGTATCCTCAACCGCAGCAATGTTTTGGTAATCGTAATAGGCCAAACCGAACCGCCAGCGGGTATTGGCATCCATCTTCCAGTCCAGGCCGGCCTGGGCAGCGTAAAGCCACTGGTCTCGCGCCAGATTGTTCACCGACGACTCGACTTCCTGCAAAGGGAAGGCCCCCAGCGTGATGAATGGCTTACCCGCACGATCACTGCGCGCCCAAGGCTTGAATGTGGCTGCCACCCCATCAAAGTTGAGGTCGTCGTCCCATACCAGATCGGTGCTGAAGAAGGGGTTGGGCATGCGGCCGCCCGAAACGGACAACCAGTCCCACGGCTGGACCTTGGCAAACGCCCGATCGAGCACCAAGGAGAACTTGTTGAAATCATTGCCCAAGGTCTGGTTGGTGGAAACCGGATCGCTTGTGTTGCCCGTTGTGACGCGTAGACCTGCGGACACATAATCGGTGATTTTTGCCGACAACCCCAGGCGCGCCCTGATGCGGAGACGCTGACGGTCTTTTTCCGTATTGATCGGGTCGCTGATGCTGCCCAGGCCATAGGGCTCGTCTACGAAGCTCGTACCGGGAGCGTTGCCATCCGCAAACAAATCTCCCTGATAACGCAACCGGAAATCGCCCTCCCACTTCAGCCGCCCGACCCATTCCGGAACTGCGTTGACATTGCCCCACTCCTCGGCCTTGGCCTGCGCCACCACCTCCTGACGGATCTGTTCGCGAATCTCGCGCTTGACCACCTCCGGAATATAAGGCACGCGAACCACATTAGAGGTCGCGTCAGCCTTGGCGCTGGCCTCAGCTTGTTCCTGGCCTTTTTTTTCAGCCTGTTTCACCAGACTTTGCGCCACCTCGGCACTCAACACGCCTTTTTCCACAAGCGCATCCAGGATGGCCTGTGTCGTTGCACGCAAGGTTTCCAGCTCCTCGCGCTCGCTACTCGCCTGCGCGGGCGTCACTGCAGTCAGGCTCAACGCCACCGCCATCGCCAGCGGCTTGACCAATGGTTTGAAATAACGAATTTTCATGGTGATTCGATTCAGGGAATGAATGCTCAAAAGATGAAATCAGCGCGACACCACGCGCAGCCGCACCGGCTGTGGGATATCGCCGGGCAAGGGGTCTTGCAAACTCACTTGCAGAATTTCCTGGCGCAGCGTTTCGTCCAGCTCGCTATCGCCCGTGCTCTTGTCGAACTGCACTCGGCTGACTGTGCCTGCCGGGCTGAACCATATCTGCGCAACCACTCGATAATCCTTGCCCTGCAGGCGCTTGGCGCGTTTCAGCTCGTCTTCGAGCTGGCGCGAAATCATGCGTGAATACCAGTTGCGCCGCTCATCTCCGACGCCTCCGCCCCCAATGCCCACACCGCTGCCCGCAGCCAGATCAGTGGCCATCCCGCCAGCCGGTCCGTCCGGAATGCCTCCCGGTGGTGGAGGCGGTGCTTCCGGGGTCGGCTGGGGCTGGTCGATCTTGACCTCTTCCTTCGGCTTCTCGATTTTTTCCGGTTCCGGCGGCTTTTCTTCCGGTGGTTTTGGCGGCGGCGGCTTGACCAAGGAAATCGTCTGGATCTTCGGCCTTTCTGGCGCGCCTGAATCGTTGATGAATCCCATCACCCCCCAGATCACGGCAGCCGTAAACAGCGCCATGAACAACAGGCCGCCTATAAGCGGCAGCCGGCTGCGCAGGGATCGTTTGTGTGCCGGCATCGCTACTTCGGCTGCTTGGCCGTAACCAATCCCAGCTGGGTGATATCCAGCCGCCCGCACAAATCCATCACATCGATCACTTTTTCGTAGGCAATCTGCGAATCGCCCTTGATCACCACAGGCAGGTCGGGGGTGACCGCCTTGAAACTGCGCAAGCGACTTTCCAGTTCGGCCATGCTGACGGGATAGGTGTCCAGATAAATCTGTCCCGCCGCGTCGATAGTGACGGACTTGGTCTTGGGCTTGGCCAGGCTCGGCGTATTGCTGGCTTTCGGCAGATTGACCTTGATACCCTGCACCGATGCGGTCGTCATGATGATGAAGATGACCAGCAGCACATACGCCAGATCGAGCATCGGCGTAATGTTGATGTCGTCGAACGGCTCGTTGTCTTCGCGGATCTCTGCCATGTCCGTCTCCTATCGGCTGTAGGTTTCGGCGATGCGTGCGATGTACTCGTCCACGAACACATGCATGTCGGCGCTGATCGATTTGATTCTCGAGCCCAGATAGTTGTATCCGAACAGCGCAGGGATCGCGACAGCCAGACCTGCCACCGTGGCCACCAGCGCAGCGGCAATACCCGGTGCGATCGCAGCCACGTTCACGTCACCGGTAGCGGCGATCGCCGCGAAGGTGATCATCACCCCCACCACGGTGCCGAGCAGCCCCAGGAAAGGCCCGCCGGAAATCGCAATGGTAAGCAGCACCATCAGGCTGTTGAGCTTCTGGTTTTCGCGCACCACCGTGGCATCCAGGCTTGCCTTCACCACGTCCAGAGCCTGCGGCGACAGGCTCACGCTGCTGCGGTTCCCCATGCGGTTCTTCACTTGCTGAATGCCCGCGTGGTAGATGCGATAGAGGGTCGAGTGCTGGTGGTGGTCGTGATGACCGAACAGTATCTCCGCCATGCCGCTGTCCTTCAGATCAGCGTCTTCCGGATCGTCGTCAGCATCCAGCTCGGCTGTCTCCTGCGCCTTCAGACCATGAAACGCTTCCAGGAACTCCTTGTTTGCCTTGGATATCCTGTTCACCAACAGCGCCTTGGAAGCCATCACCAGGATACTGATGCCCAGCATCACCATCAGGATGGCGATCACGACCCAGCCGTCCAGCGTCACGCTTTGCAGAATCACGCCGAAATAGGACGCCTCGCCACCGCCCTCCTCACTTTCCTCATCGCCCGCCAGCACCACCTTGTCACTGTCCAGCCCTTGCGTCATCGCGGCCAGGCGCAGCCAGTCCGCGCCGCGCGCGACATTGGAGAGCACCAGTTCGTCGACTTCGCCCTTGAAGCCCGAGCCGACATTCAGGCTCAACGCAGCATCCGCGGCCGCTGCCGCCGCCTCGCCCACCATCGCGCCATTGAGATACAAAGCGAGCTTGTCGCCCAGCGACACCGACACCAGGCTCCAGCTTCCAGCCGGCACATCCTGGCCCGTCACTACGGCATTTCCCGAGCGGGCAACCAGTTTGCCGCCTTCAAGCGCCAGGACCAGCGTTTGCCCGGCATTCATCAGCGTCGCCGTCTGTCCTGCCACGTCGGGTTTGACCCAGAGCGAGACGGTCATCCCTGTTGCCGCGCTAAAGACGAGCTTCGGTGCAGCAGGAATCGCCAACGACTGCGCGCCATCGAATTTGACGGCCGCGCCGATCACGCCGCCCGGCGTACGCGTACCGGTGAATGCACCGGATGGGATTGCCGACGCCGTGCTGTCCTGGGGTGCGCCGCTGGCTTCCGCGTAATGCTGCACCAACACATAGGTGGGGTCGTAAGTCGCCTTGCCGTCGCCTATGGCAGGCGCACCTTCGTTGCCGAAATACAGCCAGATCTGCTGCTTGTCGTTGCCGCCCTCCAGCTTGGGCACCTGCACCCAGACCAGCGCCTGCTCGGCTGTGCTATCGAATTTTTCGATCTGGAAATTCAAAGGTGTCTTGTCGTCGCCCGCCACAAAACGCAGATCGGAGCCGTCTGGATTGGCGCCCAGAAAATCGAAATTGCCCATGTGCAAACGGATCAGCACCGGCACATTGGCCTGGGCTTCCTTCACCCCGGCCCCCGTCTCCGCAGTATTGATCGTGAACGCCCGGCGGGAAGCCCAGTCGCTGTCCCACCATGCGTGAACCGGCGAAGCCGCCAACAGCAGCAGGGGCAACAGAAATTTGATCATGTCCGGATGACTTCGCTGGATTTACAAAGCCTTTGAGTATGTAGGCCGACAATTGCATGGCCATGAAAACGCTGCGCCCCGATATGAGCCGAATGGCGCATATCGGGGCGGTCAGTTGATCAATTTGTTTCAAATATCATTATTTTTCTGCTTGCGGCAATCCGCGTTTCCGTCCCCACACTCATCCTTCTCGCCGCCAAAGCCCAGTACTTCCACCGTAATGAGATTAGGCTTGAAGGAAGCCAGGCTCTGCTTCATGTCATTGGCGGCCTTTTGCGCATCTTCGCTGGCCGAGGCCAATGCCCCCGTTGCGTCGCTGGCGGCCTTGGCTGCGTCTCCCAGACCGCCCACGCCAGACACGCCGAGACCGCCGGTGTCCACCGCTGCAGGCACGCCTATCGACAGACCGACGGCGACAATGTTGTTCAGCCCGGACACCCGGTTGGCGTCGATGAACAGGTCACCCGAAGCACGCACCCCAGCGTCTCCCGCATTGACCGTTCCGTTGGGTGCGATCAGGAAGGTCGCGCCGCGGTTGATCACATCACGTGCCAGCAGCACGCCGATCCCCGAGCCGGAGATGGCCGCCCCGATGTTCGACTTGGTGAAGCCATTGGCGTCGGTCGTGAAGGTGGGTGGAGGCGTCGACGACGTGGTTTTGGCCCCCTTGCCCGCATCGACGTCGCCGGTCTGGCTGTAAAGGAAAATATCGTCTCGCAACAGCCGCTGCCGCTCGTCGCGCTGCACGGTCGCCTCCCAGCCCAGGGTAAATACGCGCGAGGAGTTGACCAGGAAATCGTCCAGGCTATACGAGCGGATCGCCCCGCCGTTGATGGTATAGAGACCGATATTCGCATCCCCCTTGCCGATCACCGGCTCGGCGTTCACCAGCCCCACCGTGGCGTTACCGCCCGGGGTCAACATGTCGATGTCGTTGCCCTGCTCCGTACGGACCTGGCTATAGAAACCGCCGAAATTGCCGGCGTAGTTGCCTGCCGGCAGATACTTTGCAATGGCCGAATCGGCGCGACCGGCATATCCCAGTTCCGCAGTCACGTCGTAGGGCGCGGCCGCGTCATAACCCGGTTGCTGACGGTGCTGCTCGATCAGCGCTTTCGTGCGTTCGAAAAAGCGCGCGTAGCGTTCCAGCGTAGATGCAGGCAAGCCACTCTTCGCGAGGGTGGCATTGAAACCGGCGATCACTCCTGGTTGATCGGCCCTGTTCAAGGCATTCAGGTCGAAGCCCAACCCGGCCAGCTGCTTCAGGACACTCGATTCGCTACTGGCCTGCTGCAACTCGCTGAAATAGAGTCGACGCGCAGCCTGGGCGCGCACCGAAGCCGCATTGCTGCCCAGAAGATTCTCAAAGGCGGTTTTGGCGCGCAGGTATTCGGGCTGTGCCAGCTCCGTCATTTTGCTGCGATATACAGGATCCTCCAGCCTGTTCAGCACTTCCTTGTAGCTCAGCCCGGTGTTGGCCGGGTCCAGCAATGCCTGGCGCAAACGCTCGTAATCGAGCAAACCGGCGTAGTAGTCCGCGACGGCGAGCTCGCCCTTGGCGGCAAGGAAGGCCTCGGTGTCCGGCAGGCGCGGGCGTGGCCGCCCTTCTGCATCCAGCTCGGTTCCCATGCCGACCAGCAGCGTGACGTCCGCGCCGCCATACGGGAGCGCCGGGTTGTCCAGATTGCCCGTGGTGACGATGCCGCCGGTGGTGCCCAGATCGAGATGGCGACCGGCCACTACTTCCAGATAACCAGGGCCGCCGATACGGATACCCTCGCCGTTGGCCGTCAACTGGCCGAATTCATTCCGGGTGGGCGAATAGCGGATGTCGCGTCCCGCCCTGAAGAGGCTGGTTTGGTCGGAACGGAGGTTCTGCGCCACCACAGAGAGGTTGAGAATGTCCTGTCCTGCCAGAACCTCGACCGGCTTGGAGAAGCCCAGGCCATACCCCAGACCCGCTTCCCCCTTGATCGTGCCGCGTTCGGCATAAAGCCGGACCGGGTCGTAATCCTCCATGTGAACCGGCACGGTCGCCCTCGACACCTTGGCATTGTTACGCTCGGGACCCACGTAAGATGAGGTTGGATGCGTGAGGGACGACATCTGGCTCACATCCTTGTCCGACATGTAAATCGCACTGTTGGCGATTTCCATATCCTCGCCCGCCAGCAGGTGCAGCCGGCCCTTTGCCGCAGGGTAGAGTGTGAAGGGTTTGGCGACACGGATATCGCCCTGCAGGGCGGCAG
Source organism: Pseudomonadota bacterium (assembly GCA_021847835.1). Taxonomy (GTDB): domain Bacteria; phylum Pseudomonadota; class Gammaproteobacteria; order Burkholderiales; family Thiobacillaceae; genus UBA6918. The sequence goes on along the minus strand of JAJZPR010000016.1, from coordinate 40,893 downwards.
CCGTCAGGCTGCCCGGGTAGGCAAGGTAGCCGTCCAAGGTGGCGCTACCGGGCAGCAATGCACCGACCGTTGCCGCGATCTTCTCCTGGTCGTTGCTCAACACCAGATCGCCTTGCACCGCCACCAGATTCACCGCACTGGCTGCACCATAGGTGAAGAAGCTGCTCTGGCGATCCTTGCCGCTCAACTGCAAAGTCGAGCTGACCGCTGTTCCCATCGGCACGACGGTGGGATTGAACGCGCTTTCCAGCGTGAGACCGGTGCGCGCCGTCGCCTGCATGTCGGCCTCGCCCAGCGCCAGCAGCAGGTTCAGCCCGCCATCCTTGGCACCGATCTCGCCACCCGAAACGATGCGCCCTGCGCCGCGCTGCACGTAGAACACTGCGCTGCGAATATCGCCGCCCGCCTGCACGTCCAGGTTTGCGCCGCCTGTTTGCAACAGCTTGCTTCCTGCGTGTTGCGTGGCGTAGTCGCGCCCGCTCGTTGGCAGCGAAACCGACAGGTTCTCGATGTCGCCGCCTGCCGCGACGCGTACCGCGCCGCCGCCGAGCGCACCGACGCCCTGGTTGAATTTGCTGAAATCGATGCCCCATGCCAGCGACACTTTCACGTCGTCCGTGGCGGCGTCTTCCTGCCCGCGCCGCACCAGCCAGTTGTTCATCAACTGGGCCGTCTTCGGCGCGCGGATGGCTCCGCCCGCGTCGATGGAGAGCGCGCCGCCGTCCACCGGGTGAACCGCCTTGAACAGGGAGTCCGCCTTCAGGGGGACCGGGGCGTTGGCGTCCTTGCGGCCCGCGGTATAGATCACCGATGCCGGGTTGTAGCTGGTGCCGTCCGCGTTGAGGCCGATTTCCACATCGCCGGCAGCGGCGATCTGGATCGCGCCGGTGCCGGTACGGATCAGCTTGCCGCCCTTGAGGACGAAACGCCCCTCACCAGCAGGCAGATTGCGCTGCACCGCCATCGGATCGGCGGCGCCGAGATCGGCCCCAGCCACCAGCCGGTAGGCCCAGGACTCGCCGCTGTCCAGCGTGTTTCCGGTGGACAAGGCCGAATTGAAGCCATCGCTCAGATTGCCGTTGACCAGCAGATCGCCGCCGGCGCGCAGCGTCAAGGTGCCGGGCTGGTTGCCCGAAACGGCGGTAAAACTGCCCAGGTCGTAGTCGTTGGCGAACACCAGGTCGCCGCTGTTGCGTACCTCGACGCCGGCCCGCACCTGGAACGCATTGCCCAGGCTGGGATTGAGGCGGGTTCTGGCCGCCGCTGCCGTGCCCATGTAAGTCTGCGTATCGGTCTTGAGCGCATTCATCTGTGCCGTGCCGAGGGTATGGCTGGACACGTCGTAGTCGAACACCTTGTTGCCGATGGCTTCGACCAAGGCCGCGCCATTGATCGTCGTGCCGATCTTGTCGATCGTGCCGTCCATGTCGCTGCTGTTGAACAGATCAGGATCGCTCAGCGTCTTGCCGGTCATGCGCACATCCTGCCCGTTCGCCAGGCGCGGCGCCTGCAAGTGCACCCGTCCGCCGGTGACCTGCGCCAGGACGATATCCGGGTCGCCCGGATTGTTTCCTGCGTAGACCACTTCGTCCGGCAGGGTGCCGCCCACCGCAATGGTCGAGCCGTTTTCCAGCACCAGCGCGCCGTTGGCCGGGCCCGCCGCGACATGCGCGGTGTCCATCCCGCTGATCAGCGTCACCTCGCCGCCGCGCTGGTCGGCACCGGTGGCATGCGCATTGATCGTGGCCCCGTTGCGCAGATACAGTTCCTTGCCTGCCGCCGCCGCCACCCAGCCGCCTTCGTCGGCGTCACTGTCTATCGTGCCGGCGAGATCGAGCACGCCCGCATCGGCCGACAGCACCACGCGCTGCGCCTTGATCGTATCGCCTGCTTCCAGCTTCACGTCGCCGGTACGCTGGCGCAGGGCAAAGCCCTCACCAAAGCCTTTCACGTGCGCCAGCAGCCTGGAGAAATCGTTGGTGGTATCCGCGTTGTTGTCGCTCAGCGCCTTGGCATCCACGCTGAGCGTTCCCTGCCAGGGCGTATCGGTGTCAGGGTTGGCCACCGTGGCGGTTTTGGCTGCCGCGCCGCCCGTCAGGTCGGCCAGCAGCGTAAATGTTCCCTGCGGCACCCGAATGGCGAGCGAACCGGCGTCGGCGCCCTCTTTACCGCTAACGTCCACCAGTGCATTCTGCTCGATCGTCAAATTTGCCTGTCGGGCCTCCAAGGTGGCTGAGCCACCCGCCACATACACCTTGACCGTATCGTTGGCGCCCTGGAATTCGCGCACCACGCCGCCGGCAAAAATGGCCGAGCCGGCTTTCAGGGTCAGATCACCGGTTTCCGCCGTCATCGTCAGCCACCCCGCCGGCAGTTCGATGTTGCCGCCATGCTCGATGCTGGCGCCGGTCAGCGCCAGTTTCGCGCCCAGCGGCGCGTCGGGCAGAGTCGGCAAGTCCACGCCCTGCGGCGCGACGGCTTGCGCCGTGACGAGCGCGCCTCCCGCATTGATGCGGGTGTCGCTGCCGTCGTAACCGATGATGCGCTGTGCAGTCAGCTTGAGGTCGTTCGACGACGCAAATCCGCCGCTGCCGCCATCCACCCCGGCGATTGCGCCCTGTGCGGCCAGATTCACCTGATCAAATCCTGCCGTGCTCACCACGCCCTTGCCGAGTTCGATCGTATCGGCCTGAACATTCATCGTGGCGACGCCGTCCGCGCCGCTCGCGTCCAGGGCAGCCGCATCGGGATTGCTGAAGCGCACCGTTTTCGCCTCGATATTGAAATCGCCCGCGATCGTGCCGCTCTTGCCGACAAAGCCGGCGCCTTCGAAAACCAGGCGCTCGGTAGTGGCGTTGCCTAATGAAGCCTTCCCGTACACGTCGAAATTGCTATAGCTTTTCAGCACCACGGCCTGCGGCGCGCCAAGGGCGGCCAGCAATGCATTAGTGACAAAAATACCTTCCGTCGCCTGACTGGTCTGACCCAGGTTGATCCGCGTCGCGCCCAGGCTCAATGTGCCGTTGTTACCCAGCTCGACCTTGCCCGGTATGAATGCCGCATACGTCGTGTCGAGGTTGACGCTCTTCTCGCCGCGCACCGTGGACGTGCTTGCGGCGAACAGGCCGTCGGTGGCGCTGCCGCTGCGGAGGATGTTCCTGCGCACCACGCTGCGCACCGCGCCGCTGGAGGCGCGCACCAGCACTCCGTCGCCAGAGATGCCAGATACTAGAACGGTGCCGTCGGCATCCTTGATTTCTTCCCTACCGAACACCAGCGTCTCGCTACCGAGTCCGCCCGTGCCTGTGCCTATCACCGCGCTGTTGTCGGCCAGCGTAATGCCACCGCTCGACACCAGCATGACCTCAGGCCCCTTGAGGGTGGCATCGACCCGCACATCATTCGCCACCTGATTGACTTTCAGGCTGCCCGTTTCGCCGGCAATCGACTCACGCGTGCCGCCTATCATCAGGCTGTCGACCTCGAAACTCGCCAGCAGCGCCGCATCGAGCACCAGATAATCGTCCGGGATGGTGATAGTCGGCGTGCTGTCAGTCACGGCGATTTTGGGCGCGGCGATATCCAGCTCGCCGCCCAACGCGCCGCCATCCTTGCCAAACTTGAACGTGCCATCCAGCGTCATCTCCGTGCTGGCGGTCACGCCCAGGCGCCCGGCATCCTGGCCGAAGCGCGGCAAGGCCAGGTCAAAGGTCTGGTTGATCGCGGGAATCAGCTGGCTGATCCGGTAGTCGGTGATTTCCGACCGTCCAGTCAGCGTCTGGCCCTGCAATTGCGCCGCCGGGGTGTTGAAACTGAAGCTGCTGTGGGTCGCCACCACGTCGCGTCCGGCAATCTCGAATCCCGACCAACGCTTGGCGCCGGTATATGCGCTCCCCAGCGCACCTTGGTAACCCGCCACCAGATAGGAGCCATCCTGCCGCCGCGTGTTCTGGCTGGGCAGCATGTCCTGCGTGTTGGACACGGCGCGCACCGCGACCGCGCCGGGCAACAGGGCGTAATGCCCCGGCAGCAGGGTGTAGTAACCCGCCTGGATGCCCAGCTCGGGGATCGCCGACAGATAGACGCTATCGCCCGGTTTGACCGATTGCGACGCGCCGGTGGGCGCCAGTGTGTTGGTGACCGAGTTGTAGGTGTATTGGTTGGCGTGGAAATCGGCAGGTGCAAAAGCCGGATTGGCCGCCGGCATGATGGCGAATACGCCGGGCATGGCCAGGTAATCCTGGCTGCCGCCGGGCCCCTTGGCAAACTCGTATCCCACCAGATCGCCGCCGCCCGACAGGTCCACCGTGGCGCCGTCTTTCACGTCGACCGACGCGCCTTTCAGCTGGATATCCTTGGCCGGCAGATTGATGACGCCGTCGTCACCGGAATAGACCGTACGCGTGACGCCATAGAGGTCGACCACCCAGTCGCGGCCGTTCTGCACGCGGCCGAACGGAATCGCCTGCCCCTCGGCCGACACCGAAGTCAGGCTGCCGTCGGTGAGGGTCAGCGTCTTGGCGGCATCGAGCACGATCTGTCCCAGAGGCGCGCGCAGCACGCCGTCCTGCTTGATCGCATCCGCTTTCACCTGGATGCGGCCCGCGCCCGAGAGTGGCAGGGGCGGCACATAGAGTTCGTTGCTCTGGTTGCGCCAACCGGAGAACTCGATCAGTCCGTCTGCCTTGGTGCTCTTCAGCGTGAAATCGCTCAAGGTGGAAGCCAGCACCTGCGCAGCCTTGAGGCTGAGATTGCCGGCCGTGGCGAGTTGTCCTTGCGGCACCAGCGTCGTACTGCTCGTTATCAGGTCATTTGTATCAAACGCACCGTTCAGGCGGATGTCGCCCGTGCTGGTGAGCGTGGCCTGCTCCACGCCGGACAACACGAAATTGCCGTTCAGGTCGATCAGGCCGGCGCTCACGGGGCTCCCGTTCTGATCGAGCTTCCCGGCATTGACGTTGAGTATGCCCGAACCCGCTGTCGCAGCAGGCGCGGCCGCCTGATACAAGGGATCCGCGTTGCCCAGGCTGACCGCCATCGCATTGAGGCTGACCGTCGTCTTGCTGTCCGGAGTGGCGGCCGGCGCCAGCTCGATCGCCGGTGCATCTACCGTCAGACGGCCACGCACATCCACCTGCATCGAATCGGCAAACACGACACGGTCGGCGGACTTGAGCGTGACGTTGTCGAATCCTTCCAGATGGGCAGCCGACAGCACCGCGCGGCCGTTGCCCGCAACGGCCAGTGCCGCACCGGGTTTAGCCAGGGACGGGTTGGCGTCGGCCTGGCTGGCATGCAGTTCAAGCGTACGGGGGCGGGCCGGGAACGTCGGGAGATTCGCCCCGCTAGGCTCAGGGCGCGCCAGCTCGACGCTCAGTGTCCCCCCTTCCGCTTGCGCGTTGCCGCCTTCCGCGTTGAGCGTTGCGCCCGCATCGATAAAAATTCCTTCGGCTGCCGCCAGGCGTATGTCGCCCCCCGCCGAAGGCAATTGCGTCCTCACCATGCGGCCGCTTGCCGGATCGGGCAGGTCGAGCGGGGCCAGTGCGCCCGATGCATCCAGCGATGCACCGGATTTCGCCACGATGTAGCCATTGGCCAGCAGCGCGATCTCGCCGCCGTCGAGCACACTGCCCTTGATCTGGCCGCCATCCGCATAGGTGCGGGCGCGTCCCTTGGCCGACAGCAACGCATCCTTTCCCAGCCAGATCGAGGCGGTGGGCACATACGCGCTGTCCGCCCTGCCCGCGGCCAGCTTGATCTGGCCACCCGGCGTTGCGAGCCGGCCGTTCACGGTCAGTACGTGATCGGCCGTGAGCGACAGTTTGGCAAGCGAATCCAGTTCGATTGCCGCGCCGTGGCCCACGTTCAGGTTGCCGCCTGCCAGCGTGACGGTGCCGTTGGTCGTCGACGCGATCGCTTTGGCACTCAGGGCCAGATCGGTTGCCGGGCGTTCCGCCTTCGCCACGCTATCGCGATTGAGCGTTTCAAGCCGGGCAAAGCCGGCGAGGTTCGCGCCCGATGCCTGGTTGACGCGATTGCCCGACAGCAAGCGCGTCTTGGCGCGAGGCGCCAACTGGGCGCCATCGGCTACTGCGACGTCGCCGCCCAGGCTGGTGATCGCATAGCTGGAAAAGCCACCGCTGCCTAAGAAGGATTCGCCCAGCCACACTGCCGTATCGAGGTGCGGATCGCTGCCGCCGATCTGCACGTCGCCATAGGTCTGCACATCGAGCGCGCCGCCCTTGCCCGTCTTGCCTGCGGAATCCAGCACGCCAAAACTCTGCACCGTGCCGTTCAACACCATTTTTTGGGTTTTGTCGGGCGTGCCGTTGTTCAGCGGCGCCTGCTGCCGCACGCTGATATCGCCGGCCTTGCCGGCTTTCAATGTTTTGCCGTCGACCTTCAGCCAGGCGCCCGCGCTGGCGTCCAGCACGCTGCCCTGCTCCAGCCGCAACGCGCCGTCGCGGGCGCTGAGCTTGATCGCCCCGCCATCGATCGCCAGCGGCGCCAGGCTGGCGCGCAGCCGGGTATCGATCGCATCGTTGACCCAGCGGCCCGCAGTGACGATGGCACCGCTCACCGTCAGATGGCCATCCAGAACGCGCGGATCCATCCCCACCTTGGCGGCATTGGCGTCGGTGTAGGCCGTTTGCTCGGTCGTCAGATTGACGTGTCCGCCTGCCGTGCTGATGTTGCCGCCGATGTCGATCTGCCCGGCGGAGAAATCGACCGTGCCACCGGCGCCCATGTCCAGCGTCTGGCCGGACGCCAGCGTGATCGCGTTGTTGGTGTACACCGCCAGCCGGCTGATGCCGTTCTGCTTCAATGCGTTCGGGTCCAGCACCAGCTCGCGCAGCGCAGGATTCAGTACCGGGGCATTCACGTCCGGCCACAGCGGGGTTGCGAAATCCGGCGCGTCGTTTTTCATGGCGCCGAATCGAACCGGAGTCATCAGGCGGTAATCGTACGTGCCGTCCGTGTTGCTGGCGGTCTTGAAACCCAGCACCAGTTGCCCGCCCTGCGGCAGCGGATTGCCCGCATCGCCGCGCTGGCGGCGGCCGGACACGGTCTGCCCCGTCACCGTGCCCTGCAGCGCCGCCACCGGGGCGACGATCCTCACCGTGCCGGCATCCTTGCCTTCGAGATAGCCTTGCTCGAACACCGTCTTGTCCGGCCCCAGGCCCGAATAGAGCTTGTCGGGCGTGGCGGTGGCGATGTCGTACAGCCGTCCCTTGTACTGCAACTGGCTGGTGGTCACCGTGCCGTCCTGGTATTGCACCGAGCCGCCGGACACGTCGAGGGTCGCGCCCTGCTGGACCACCACGCCGCCTTCGGAATACAGGTTGATGGCGCCGCCCACGGTACTCTTCTCATCGACCGTGCGCCCGATCTGGGCGATGTAGCCGGAGGCGTCAGCCAGTACGGTACCCTTGCGCTCTACGCTCTCACCGTTGACGTCCACCGTGGCGACGTCGCGGATATCCACCTTGATCTTCTTGGCATACAGCGGGTTGGTCGCGTCGCCGTACATCGCCTCGTAGAACTTGTTGGTCTCGCCATGCAGCAGCGGCGCATCGCGCAGTTCGTTCCCGCGCAACTCCACCTCGACCACATTGCGTTCCATCGCCACCGCTACATCGCGCAAGCCGGCGACATCCAGTCGGGCGCCAGAATCGATTTGCACGCGGCAATCCAGGCAGGGCGCTGCAGGGTCGTCATAATAGGATGTGCCGTCTTTCAGCAATGCCGGCAACAAGGCCGCATCACCGCGCGCAAACAGGCTGATCTCACCGCTCGGCGCAACCAGGCTGGCGCCTTTCTGCACCCAGATCGTCTTGCCTTCAGCGACGATTTTTGACGTCACGAAGGATTGCGCGTCCTGCAGCGTATCGGCGGCGACATACTTGGTAACGCTGGCCTGCTTGTTCTCCCCGCGGTAATAGGCATCCACCTGCGCCTGGGTCAGCTCGCCGGCGGCGATGGCCGCCTTCACCTTGTTTGCGTCCAGTGCGGGCATGACCGCCGTGCGGCTGTTCTCGCCGATCACAACCTCGCCAGTTGAATTGGCGATGGGATGCTCGTTACTCCCTCCAACCTGCTGTGGTTTGCTTGGGTCAATCTGCTGCGCCAGCAGATGTATCGTCCCGTTGACGTTCACCGTGGTGGAAGCCGTCGCCACGCCCTCCTGCTTGACGATCGCGCCGATGAGGCTGACGTCGCCGCCCGCGCCCGCGTCCAGCGTGCCCAGGTTTCTGGCGGTGCCGCCGCTTTCCACCGTCACGACCAGGCCACGCAGCAGGCTGTCCGATGATTCGGGCGTGCGGATGTAGGCCTTCTTGCCCGCCGCCACGATGATCTGGCCGCCACGGGTGTCGATTTTCCCTTTGTTCTCCACCTCCGGCGCCATCAGCACGATGCGGCCACCGGCTTGAGACAGGATGTAGGCGCCTGCCGCCACTTCCACCTTGCCCGGCATCCCGCTCATGTTCAGCTCGCCGGTGCTGTTGTAGCCGTCAGCAAACGCAGCCTCCGCACCACCCAGGCTCAGATAGCCTGCAAGAAACGTCGCATCGTCCTTGATGTCCAGTGTCGAGGCCACCAGGGTATGCAGGTTCACCTGCGCGCCCTTGTCGAACACGATGCCGTTGCGGTTGATGACGTACACCGCGCCGGTGGCGTTCATCGCCCCCTGGATGACGCTGATTTCATTCCCGGTGATGCGGTTGAGCGTGGCCGAGGTCACGTTGGGCTGGTTGAAGTTGACCGTGGCGCCCGAGCCGATGTTGAACTTGTTCCAATGAATGATGCCGGCCTGGCTGGCCTGGTTGATGTTGAGCGTATTGCCGCTCTGCGCGAAACCGATGTTGCCGTGCTTCACCACCGGGTTTTCCGGCAGCGCGTTGGCCGCCAGATCCGCCCAGGCCGGCGTAGCCAGCGCCACTCCCGCCAGTACCGCACCGGCCAGCGCACGTGCCGGGCCGCTCGCCGATTTGCCGCGACCGCGCGCCGTTTCGGCGGCGGGAACATGCATCCCTAAAGTCGCGTTGAAAACCAGCCGATAGGTGTTGCGGTTCATGGTGCTCTCCACTCAGGGCCGGGGTCCAAAAAGCCAGCCGACATCCTGTTTTGTTCGTCTACATTAATTTTTGGGTGCTTCCCGGGGGTTACACCGGGCATGAGCCGATCAGCTCATATCGCCCCTCCACCAGGCCAGGCGGCCGTCAGCGGCGCTTACCATTCCGCCCCCAGGCGGAAATGGATCCGGCCATCTCCCGCTTCCACGCCACCGGCGTCTTCCAGCGGCCATGCGTAATCCAGCGCGCCGCTCACGTATCTGGCAGCACGAAAACGCATGCCCAGCCCCACTGAAGCCAGATCGAAACGGCTTTCCTGAAGTACGCTGGCTTCCAGGTAATCCAGCCGGGCGGCTTCGGCGAAACCCAGCACACGCAGTTCGTTCAAGCCGGGCGACCACGCGCCCGCCAGCGACGGACTGCTCAGTTCCAGTCCTACGCGCCAGCCACGGTCGCCCAGCGCGGCCGATTCGGGGTAACCGCGCACCGTGTCGGCACCGCCCGCGGCCATCTGCTCGTTGGAAATCAGGGGCGAATCGGTGAACTGCGCGGAGACGTTCTCAGCCAGGCTGATGCCGTTGCCGAAGGTATGGCGATGACGGAAATCGGCTTTCAAATACGCAAAATTCGCGCGTGCCCCGGTGCGCTTGGCCTCGAACTCCGCGGTATCGCTCACCACGTCACGCAGCGAAAACACGGTGGACAATCCCAGTTGAACCTGATCCTGCTTGCCGTTCAGGCTGATGTCGTAGCCCAGCGTGAACGGCATGTAGGTGATCGGCAGGTTCGAGTCCTGCGAACTGCCAAACAGCACGGAATCCTCATAATCCTTGTAATCCACTCCCAGGCTCAGCGAATGAAACATGCCCGGCAGCGGGCGCAGCGGCAGGATGTAACGCAGGCCGAGGATGGTGCCCTTGCCCAGCGAGTTGATGCCGCCCACCGTGGTCACGTCGGTGTCCGAGGCCACCGCGTAGGCCGCCAGCGTATTGCCCGAGGCCAGCGGCGCAACGTAGGTCGCCACCAGCACCTTGGATTCTTCCGGCGCTTCGGGCGCCACCTGGAAATTGAGATTGAGGCTATGGCCTTCCTGCCACAGGTTGTCGTAGCGCACCGCGGCACTGAGACGGGTTTTCGTGGTGTCGCGGCTGTAACGGTCGTTCACCTCCACGCTGGCGTGCAGGGGCAGCTGGTCGTCCACCTTCAGCTCAGCCTCGATGGTTCCGGGAATGCGGCCCGCGCGCAGCACGGGCGTCACCCGGCGGCCCGCATTGCGGTTGAGGTCGCCCAGCTCTTGCTGCACGACGTTGAAGTTGGGCACCTTGCCCTCCTCCAGTTCCGCCGCGCCGGCCTTGATCGCGCCCAGCGAGTAGTAGCGCGAGCCGCTCACCCTGAGCCGTTCGACCTTGCCTTCTGTCACCTGCAGGTGCACTTCGCCGTTCTGCACCTTCTGCTCGGGAATGTTCACGAACACAGTCAGGTAGCCGGACGCGTGATAAGCCTTTTCCAGCGCTTCGCGCGCCTGTTCCACATCGGCGATGGTTTTCTGCTCGCCCATGAAGGGGTAGACCGCTTCCTCGATACGCGCCGTCGGCAGGGTGGTATTGCCCTCGACCACATATTCCAGGATGTCGAAATGGCTGGCTTCGGCCGCGCCCGTCTCGGCAGCTGCGGCAACGCCGGGGAAAACACTCAATAAACACAGCCCGACCAGCGTCGCCAGACGCAACAGGTGGGCCATCGGGGAATTCGGGTGTCGGTGTGTCGACATGCTTGTTTCGTTCTGTCTTGTTCTTGGCGTTCACATTCGGCAAAAAAGCCATTCCCCGCCTGCGCGGGGAATGGCCTGCTGCACCATCAAGCGGCGGCCCACTTCAGCCGCTCGCTTTCAGGTTGGATCACTCGTACAACTGGAAGGCCTGGCAAGCGTTGCCGCCGCGGGTGCCCTTGTGCACGCGGTTGGAGAAGTCAGCATGCGTGGAGGTACCCGGCACCACGAACACGCCGTTCAGCGCGGCAACCTTGGTGGGGTCGCCCATCACCGTGGCAAAGTTGGCCAGATAGGTCTTCACGTTGGCCGGCGCGTCGTTGCGATAGGCCAGCACCATTTCCTCGGCGAAGTTGTAGCGGCCGTCGACCACGGACTGGCGGCGGGTGGCTTCCTCGTTGGGCGCCACGCCGTCGAGCTTGACGTACTTGTAGTCGGCCGAGTCGGCGTTTTCCAGCGACATCACGCCGATGGCGAACTGGTTGGCGTCGGCCACGGCATTGCGGCTGCTCAGGCAGGTCTTCACGTCGCCGGTGCCCGGGTTCTCGATCACTTCGAACTCGCCAGGAGCGGAATCGGCCGCGTAGGCGGGTTCAAGCGCACCGAAAGTGGGCTTGGCAGAGCTCAGGCAAGGATTACCAAGAAAGAAGGCATCCATCGAAGCCTGGGTGCCCGAGGCGTTGGTGCGGCGGCACAGATTGATCGCCATGCCGGAACCCGCCGCACCGACGATGGGCGACCAATCGATCTTGTAACCGCCAGTAACGGAAAGGATAGAAGTGAACTGCTGGCTGGTGATGTTGGGCTGATTGACACCCGGGGCATCGTCAGCATCGTCCAGGCCTTGAGCAAGCTGCATAGCGTCGTACAACGCCTTGGTCACGACGATGCCGAAGCCCTGGCCGGCAAAACCGGCCTTGACCGTGTAGCCGCCGCTCACCAGGGAAGGGTCGAACTGGTTGCGACCGATCCAGATTTTTTCGTCCACGTCGGAGAAACCGCCGTCGGCATCGACCAGTTCGGTGGCGCAGGTGGTGCCGCAGGTGTCGTCCAGACCGGCGACCTTCAGCAGCTTGGTCTGGGCCTTGCGCGACAGGGCGCGGTCGAAGGTTTCGAGCGAGCCGTCCTTGTTGTTCTTCATCACCAGCACCTTGGTGGCAAGCGGCAGGCCCGATTCGGCCTTGACGCCGGCCGAACAGTACACCGCGCTGACCTTGTCTGCGCTGTTGCTCATCAGCTTGGTGGTGGCGGCGCCGGCACCGTCCTTGCACAGGAAGGAGGCGACGTCGACGACGGATTGCGCCACGGCAGTAGCGCCGTCGAGCTTGATCACGAGGTCCGGGGTCACCGGGGCGGCATGGGCAACGCCAGCGGCCAGTGCGGCCACGGCAACAGCGATTTGATTCAGTTTCATGTTTCGATCTCCAAAGATAAATTCACAGCAGCCTGGCCGCCGGCAAAGGCCTCAGCCATGGGCAAAACAGATTCCAACCGGCCTCCTGTAGAGAGGCCGGACTCATACAGACAGCATTCAGGCCGCGTTGCGGCGACGGCTCACCATGAAGCCCACCAAGCCCAGACCGGCCAGCATCATGGCGTAGGTTTCGGCTTCGGGAACGGCAGCCACGGTGTAGGCCAGGGTCGTACCATCGACCGTGAAACTGCCGGCATAGGGGGTGTAGATGGTGGCAGCGAGGGAGGATTGCGTACCACCCGTAACCTGCATACCAAATTTGGCAGCCTCGTTGGCGTCGGTGTAAACGCTATAGGTCAGCTTGTTTTTGATATAGCCTTGGATTTCATCATCGAAATAGGTACCGGAGCCGACTACCGAATAAGCGGAACCATTGGCCACAGTATTCATGTCGCCGCCCACCACGTTGGTGTTGTTATTGAGCGAGTCCAGCCAAGTATTCATCTGGGTCGCGGCCGAAGCAAAATTGTTGCTCTTGGTTGCCTCCATGTCAGCCTCACTCACGGCGCTTGAGGTCGAAACCAGCATACGATCAGCGCCTGCAGTAGAGCCCAGACTATCCTGCGCCAGAACTGCAAACACAGCATTGTTCAAATTGCCGCCGATGGCGGTCATGAACGAACCCCACTGCGAGAAGCCATTCAGGTTGAAGGACTGGCTGACGGCGCCGTTGAAGCTGTCCATGGCAATGCCCAGATCGCCGACGAAGGAATAGCCGGCGACCGCGTCGTTGACGACCAGGAACATTTCGCCGTTCCCGGAGAGCTTGCCATTGTCGATGGCAGCGTTGGCGGAACCCGCGGCCAGCATGGCGGCCAGGGCGATAAGTTTCAGTTTCATGTAGTACTCCTCTTTTTGAAAAAAGACCCAGAAAGTTTGCAAAGCTTTCCGCCCCCCTGTGGGGCAGGCCTGCCGTGGATGGCAGGCCAACCGGAAATCGAGCCCGCCGTATGCGGACAGGCCCACTTTAGGGATCGGGGATGACATGCGATGGGGATGAAGGGAGGAGAAAACTGAGCCGGACGGCTCATCCCGGGGACAGAGCGCGCGTGCCGGGGGCACGCGCTTCAAGTCTCAAGATTCAAGTTGCAAGTTACAAGGGAATTCAAGCCCGGCGAGCGGACTTCTGCCCGGCCACGACCACCTTGCAACTTGAATCTTGCTTCTTGAAGCCCGCGCCCCGCGCGGGCGCTCTCATTCCGCGCTGCTGCGGATCGCCTGCGCGCGCAGAAAACCCAGTGCGATCGCCTTGGCGACGGCCTGGCCGCGGGTGCGCACGACCAGTTTCTTCATCGCGTGGCGCAGGTGGTTCTTCACGGTCAGCATCGACAGGCCGAGGATCGCGGCGATTTCCTCGTTGGTCTTGCCGTCGCGCACCCAGGTCAGCACCTCGACCTCGCGCGCGGTGATGAGGCCCACCGGCCGCGTGCTGTTGGCGCGGGTGCGGGCCTCGTTGGCCAGCACCCGCGCCAGGGTGGCGAGCAGGTGCGGCAGCAGGATCTCGATGTACATCGCGAGGCGGCTGTCGAACGGCGCCCGCACGCGCGAGAAGCTGGCATAGCCCTTCATCTGGCCGTCGAGCCAGCCGAGGCCGTGGAAGGCGACGTTCTTGAGTTCGAGATCGACGAGGCGCGTGTGCCAGCCGCCGGTTTCATCGTGCGGCGCGGGGATCATGCGGGGCTCGCCGAGGGCATGCCATTCCTGGGCCAGCTGGTGGATGAGTCCATGGCCCGGATGGATCACGCGGTGGTAATGGTCGTCCTTGAAATACCGGCAGGCGGTGAAACGCTCGTGCAGCAGGCAGCCGCTCTCGTCCGCCACCCCGCACAGGAGGATTTCGTGGGGGATGAGCGACTGCACCGGTCCATGCACCCAGCTGAAAAAATGATGGCGCAGCGTGACCCGGCGCGAGGCGAGCAGAATGCGCGCCAGATGGCCGCACTCTTCGTCGCCGAGATCGCTTGCGTTATTCATATGCCTCCCCTGGTGGGCTGCGAGCATAAGCATGCGCAATGACAACGGGATGACAGTTGCAAGATTCAAGATTCAAGATTCAAGGAAATTCAAACCCGGCGCGCGCCCCCTGCCCGGCCACGAATCCCTTGTACCTTGTAACTTGCAACTTGAAGCCCGCAAAGCGGGCGCTCTGCCCCCCTTCACACCCCCGTAATGCATCCGGCCTATCGTTCGCGGTTCAGTCCATTTCCCCGCCCTTCATGAGCCACGAAGAAATGCGTTCCCATCTGGAAGACATCATCGCCAAATCGCGCCTGATGACCCTGTTGCAGCCGGTGCTCGACCTGGTGGAAGGACGGGTCACGGGCTACGAGGCGCTGTCGCGCGGGCCGTCGAACAGTCCGCTGCATGCGCCGCAGGCGATGTTCCGCGCGGCCGAGCATCATGGCCTGCTGGCGGAACTCGACTGGGCCTGCGCACGGGTGGCGCTCAAGACCTTCGCCCGCCTCAATCTGCCGGGGCGGCTGTTCGTGAACCTGTCGCCCGGCAGCCTGCTCGACCCCAGCTTTTCGCCATCCGCCATGCTGGCGGCGCTGGCGGACGCCGGTCTTTCCAGCGGCCAGGTGGTGTTCGAGATCACCGAACAATCCGCTGCGCTCGATTACGGCGACTTACGGCAGGCCGCGTCGCTCTTCCGCGCGGAAGGGATCGAGGTCGCCATCGACGACCTCGGCGAAGGCTTCTCCAGCCTGCGCCTGTGGTCGGAACTGAAGCCGGCCTTCGTCAAGATCGACAAGCATTTCATCTCCGGCATCCATCAGGACCCCCACAAGATCCAGTTCGTGCGCTCGATCCGGCAGCTGGCAGAAGGCGCGCACTCCTGCGTGATCGCCGAAGGCGTGGAAAACACCTCCGAACTGGCGGTGCTGAAAGACCTCGGCATCCGCTATGCGCAGGGTTACCTGATCGGGCGTCCCTCGCCGGTGCCGATCCGGCTGCTGCCGCGCGACGTGGAAGCCTGCCTGCAGTCGGGCACCGTCAGCGTGTTTCCCATGGCCCAGGCGCGCGACAGCCTGCAGGCTTCCGCCGACCGGCTGGTCGCCTCGGCGCCCGCGGTTTCCCCGAAAACCCCCAGCCAGGAGGTGCTCGACCTGCTGATGCAGCACCCCGAGCTGCACGCGGTCGCCGTGGTCGACCAGGGCGTCCCGGTCGGCATCATCCACCGCCCCGCCCTGCTCGACCGTTTCATCAGCCTCTACGGACGCGAACTCCACGGCCGCAAGCCCTGCCGCGACATGATGGACGCCGACCCGCTCATCGTCGACAAGGCCACGCGCATGACCGAGCTGTCGGAACTGGTGGTGAAAAAGGGCAAGGCCGCCTTCACCCAGGGGTTCATCATCACCAGCGAAGGGCGCTACCTCGGGCTCGGCTCCGGATTCGACCTGATGCGCGAAGTCACCGAGATGCAGATCGTCGCCGCCCGCTACGCCAACCCCCTTTCCGGCCTGCCCGGCAACGTGCCGATCCAGGAACACCTGGAACGCCTGCTCGCCAACGGCCAGACCTTCGTCACCGCGTATTTCGACCTCGACCAGTTCAAGCCCTACAACGACGTCTACGGCTTCCGCCGCGGCGACGACATCATCCAGCTGCTCGCCCGCATCCTGCGCGAGAGCTGCAACCCCGAACTCGATTTCGTCGGCCACATCGGCGGCGACGACTTCGTCGTCCTGTTCCAGAGTCTCGACTGGGAGATACGCTGCCACGGCCTGCTGGCGCGTTTCGATCGCGAGTGCCAGGCCTTCTTCAGCCCCGAGCACGTGGCGGACGGCGGCTACCGCAGCGAGGACAGGCGCGGCGTCATGGCCTTCCACGCTCTGGTCACGCTGTCCATCGGCGCCGTCCTGGTCGACCCCGCACACTTCCACCAGTACCAGGAAGTCGCCCGCGCCGCCTCCGAGGCCAAGCGCATGGCCAAGCGCATCGACGGCAGCAGCCTCTTCATCGACCAGCGCCGCATGCCCTTCGGGCGCAAGCTGGCGTCCGAGGAGCCGGTCCCCGAGGCGGACTGCGCCTGACAATCAGATTCAAGTTGCAAGATTCAAGTTGCAAGGTGGTCGTGGTTGGGCGGAAAGCCGCTCGCTCACCTTGAACCTTGAACCTTGAACCTTGAACCTTGAACCTTGAACCTTGAACCTTGAACCTTGAACCTTGAACCTTGAACCTTGAACCTTGAACCTTGAACCTTGAACCTTGAACCTTGAACCTTGAACCTTGCAACTTGCAACTTGCAACTTGCAACTTGCAACTTGCAACTTGCAACTTGCAACTTGCAACTTGCAACTTGCAACTTGCATCTTGAATCTTGTAACTTACAGAACGTCCTGCGATTGCCGGCTCAGATGACGCGGCGCTTGACGCGCTCCACCATCAGGCCGACCAGGCCGATTCCGGCCAGCACCAGCATCCAGTCCTTCGGCTCGGGGACCGGCGTTGCGGACAGCGCGCCGGCATAGATGCCGCCTGCGGAGCCTGCCGTGGTGCCGCTGACGACGAACCGGTAGAAGCCCGGTGCGCCCACTACTGAGGGTGCGAGGACGGCGCTCAATTCCAGCGCGCCGAGGGCGTTGAAGGTATCGTCGGAGGCGTACCGTATACCGTTTGCGTTCTCCAGCCTGATCGCGAAATTACTGATGTCGTAGACCGGCGTGCTGGCGGAATCGAATTGCAGCGAAACCTTCACCGACGTCGCGATGGCTTCGGACGTGAAGGAGCCGACGTCGAAGCCGTACACGTCGTCGATGAGCGTGCCGAAGCCGTCTAGGGTGTTGTTGATGCTGACGTTCCGGCCGACCAGGTCGCCCAGGTAGCCGGGACCTGCCGCGGCGGCTTGGCCCATCATTCCGGCCAGTGCCAGCGCCACCATGGTTTGAACACATTTCATGCGGATTCTCCAGCGCCCAGGAAGGTGATGCTCGATCAAGGTGCAGACTGGCCACTGGCCGTCTGCGTGTAGTACGAATGGAGTGTCGTGCATCGATGTTGCATCTGCCCCCTTCCGGCGACCCACCCGTATGGCACGTTCGGACCAGTTCCCGTACCGCAGCCGGATAGTCGGGCCATCCGGACACCGTTCGGCTGTCATCAGGAAATCACTTCGCAGGGTGAAGATTTCCGCTCAGCTCGAAACCAGGGGGACACGCATGAACGGAGAGGACGAAACCTTGCAGGTGCAGGCCGACCAGGTGGCCGAAGAAGCGCTGAATGAACTCGGTGTGGAACCGCTCGACGAAGCGGACGAATCCGACGATTACGCGGTGCTGTGCGATTACGCCGGCTGCTATCCCTGGCTGGACGACCGCCTGGGACGCCTGCCGCACGACCGTCATCCCGGCATTGCACCGGGACATGCGGACGAGATCGAAGACCTGGGATAACAAACGCCGCCCCGAAAGGGGCGGCGTTTGTTCAAGGTCCGGGCCGGCAGGCGGCTTGTCAGTTCAAGGCCGCCTGCCCCCGGCTGTTCAGCGCGCGAACAGGTTCGCCTTCACGATCCGCGGCTCGACGCGGAACACGTTGGGGTCGCGCGGGTTGACGGACACCTCGACCCAGTGGACGTTCTGCGCGCCGAAATTCTCCGCGCGCGTCACGTTCTCCAGCATCTGCTTGCCCGACGGCTGCACCGGGCCGGCGAGCGGCTTGTCGACGCGGAAGTAGTGGCTGTCGCCGTGCGCCAGCAGCACCGGCTTGCCGAAGGCGATGGCGTGCTGGGTGATGCGCTCGAGCACCTTGTTGAAGCCCTGGCGCTCCTGGTCGGCAGCCGGCAGGTCGAAGTTGGGGTTGGCCTGCATCGCGATCATCACGCCGGCCGACTTGCGCGCGGCGGCCTGGGCGAACACCTCGTCGATCCACGCCAGCGCAGCCGCTTCGCGCGCCTGCACTTCGGCCAGGCGGTCGGGACGCGGCGCGGCATAGCTGTCGGTCGGGTCGATCGCGCTCCACGGGTCGAGGCCGTTGTTGCTGCCCACCACGTGGATCGTCGCCATCATCGCGCCGTTGAAGCTCCACATCATGTTCTCGACGTAGTCCTCGAAGCCCGCCATCGTCGCCTGCGTGCGCACCGGGAAGCGATGCTGGCCGCTCGTCATGCCGGGAACCGGGTAGAAGATCTCGCGGAATTTGGCCAGGCGCTCGGTCGGCAGATAGCCGCCGTTGTTGGCGCGGTGGCAGTCCGTCCAGTCGTTGTCGCCCGGCGTCACGATCACGCCGTCGCGGAAGGTCTGGAACTGGTTGAAACGCTTCTGCAGCAGCGCATCGTCGCAGCGCTCGCTGCCCGCCTTGACGTCGCCGGTGTGGACCACGAAACGAACGTGCGGCGCCGCGTTGATGCTCGAAATCACCTTGTCGAACTTCGTCTCGACCGCAGCACCGTAGGGCACGTCGCCGATCAGCGCGAAGGAAGCCGAACCGTGCCGCTCGTCGTCCGCCGCAGCGTGCGCGCCCAGCGTCATCAACACGGCAGCCGCCAGCATGCCCAGGGAATGTTTCTTCATTTCAGTGCTCCACAAATATTATAAGGAGCAGCGAGGCTACCGCCGGCGTGTGATCGGACGATGTCGCAGCCGGCGCCTGCGACTGACCCGTTCGGCTTATAGAGAGCGCGCGTGCCAGGGGCACGCGCTTCAAAAGTTACAAGATGCAAGATGCAAGTTACAAGGAATTCGTGGCCGGACAGAGCGCCGCTCGCCGAGGTGAAACCTTGCAATTTGCCCCCCGGACCCCGAATCCTGTAACTTGCACCCTGACCCTTGAGTCTTGAATCTTGCCCCTTGAATCTTGAACCTTGTAACTTGCAACTTGTAACTTGAATCCCCCATGCCGCCGATCACCCTCGCCCTCATCCTGCTGAACGTCCTGGTCTTTGCGCTGGCGGTGAGCACCGGGCCGGAGATCGTGCGGGTCTTTGGCCTGTGGCCGCCGGGATCGGGGGGCGCATTCCATCTCTGGCAGCTCGTCACCTACAGCTTCCTGCACGGATCGGTGCTGCACCTGGCCTTCAACATGATCGCCATCTGGATGTTCGGCGCGGCGCTGGAAAGGCGCTGGAACGACCTGCGCTACCTGCTCACCTATCTATTCAGCGTGATCGTCGCCGCCATGACGCAGATCGCCGTCAGCGGCTACTTCCTGCACGCCAGCAGCCCCGTCATCGGCGCGTCCGGCGGCGTCTTCGGCCTGTTGCTGGCCTATGCGCTGTATTTCCCCAACCGGGTCATCACCCTCATCTTCCTGCCCTTCGTCCGCATCCCCGCGCGCACCTTCGTGCTCGGCTACGGCGCCATCGAACTCTTCCTCGGCGTCACCAACACCGCCGCCGGCGTCGCCCACTTCGCCCACCTGGGCGGACTGTTCGGCGGCTGGCTGGCGGTGCAGTATTTCCGCGGCCGCGGCCTGTTCGGCAGCCGGCCTTCGGCCTGAAAGACAGATTCAAGACACAAGATTCAAGATGCAAGGTTCAAGATGAGCGAGCGGCTTTCCGCCTGACCACAGCCACCTTGAACCTTGCATCTTGAACCTGCCTTTCAAGCGTAGCCGTCCGGATTGCCCGCCTGCCAGCGCCAGGCATCGGCGCACATCCGCGCCAGATCGTATTCCGCCCGCCAGCCCAGCTCCTGCGCCGCGCGCGACGGGTCGGCCCAGCACTGGGCGACGTCGCCGGGGCGGCGTGCCACGACCTGGTACGGCACCTGCCTGCCGCTGGCGGACTCGAACGCGCGCACCATGTCGAGCACGCTCACCCCGCGTCCAGTGCCCAGGTTCCAGGCGTGCACCCCGTCCAGCCCCCGCAGCCTGTCCAGCGCCGCCACGTGGCCGCGCGCCAGGTCGACCACATGGATGTAGTCGCGCACCCCGGTGCCGTCCGGCGTCGGGTAGTCGCCGCCGAACACGTTGAGATGCGGCCGGCGGCCCACCGCCACCTGCGCGACGTAGGGCATCAGGTTGTTGGGAATGCCGCGCGGGTCCTCGCCGATCAGCCCCGACTCGTGCGCCCCCACCGGGTTGAAATAGCGCAGCAGCGCGATCGTCCAGCTGCCGTCCGCGCGCGCAACGTCGCGCAGCATCTCCTCGATGACGAGCTTGGAGCGGCCGTAGGGATTGGTCGCCGACAGCGGGAAATCCTCGGTGATCGGCACCGTCGCCGGGTCGCCGTACACCGTCGCCGACGACGAGAACACCACCGACTTCACCCCCGCCGCCGCCATTTCCTCGAACAGCACGATGCTGCCGCCGATGTTGTTGTCGTAGTAGAGCAGCGGTTTCTCCACCGACTCGCCCACCGCCTTCAGCCCCGCGAAATGCACCACCGCGTCGATCGCATGACTGGCGAACAGGGCACGCAGCGCAGCCCGGTCGCGGATATCGCCCTGCACGAACGCCACCGGCCGGCCCGCGATCCGCGCCACCCGCTCCAGCGACGTCGCGCTGCTGTTCGACAGGTTGTCGAACACCACCACCTCATGCCCCGCCGCCAGGCATTCCACCGCCGTGTGCGACCCGATATAGCCGGCCCCGCCGGTCAATAAAACCTTCAATTCACCCCCCCGATTTATCTTCAGCCCGGAATCCGGTTCCAGCGCCGCCCCCCGCTGGCTGTGACCCCCTGCCCCTCTCCCAAAAAGGAAGAGGGAATTTCACATACGGTTGTGTCTGCACGCTGGAGCCAGCCCCCCATACTTGAACCTTGCCCTTGAATCTTGCAACTTGAATCTTGAATCTCACCTCCCCAGCCACTGCCGCGCCGCCCCCGCGATGAACAGCGTGTTCGTCACCAGATAGCGCCTCCACAAGCGGCGCGGCTCGGACAGCAGACGATGCAGCCATTCCAGCCCGTTGTCGCGCATCCAGGCCGGCGCGCGCTGCACCGTGCCGGCGTGGAAATCGAACGCCGCGCCCACCCCGATCATCACCGCATTCACCTGCATGGAGTGGCGACAGCCAGATACCGCGTTATCCTCCCCGCCGTTCGGGCCCAGCCTGTCGCCCCCCCCCACACCGTTCGGGCTGAGCCTGTCGAAGCCCCCACCCCCGTTCGGGCTGAGCTTGTCGAAGCCCCCATGCCCTTCGACAAGCCCAGGCCGAACGGCATCGACCCGACCGCGGTGCTCCGCCATCCAGCGCTCCTGCTTGGGACAGCCCAGGCCCACGAACACGATGCCCGCCCCGCTGGCGTTGATCCGCTCCACCGCCGCCGCGTCTTCCTCCGGCGTCAGCGCACGGAAAGGCGGCGACTCCATCGTCATACGCAGCGCCGGGAACGCCGCCCGCAGACGCTGCTCCAGCAAGGCCAGCGTCGCCGGCGTGCTGCCGTAGCAATAGATCGGCAGCCCCTCGGCCGCCGCCTGCTCGCACAGCGCCCACATCAGATCCGGCCCGCTGATGCGCGGCTGGTTGGCGAACCCCTGCCGCCGCAGCATCCACGCCACCGGCGCGCCGTCCGGCGTCGCCATGTCCGAGGCATTGATGATGTCGCGATACGCCGCATCGCGCGACGCGCTCACCACCACGTGTACGTTGCAGATCGTCACGTAGCGCGATTCGCGCGCCCGCGCCCAGCCGAGCAGGCGTGCCATCGCCGCGTCCCACGACAACGCGTCGATCTGCGCGCCCAGCACCGAGCCTGTGGTCCGATGATCCAAAATCAGCCTCTATCCATAACCATCAAGTTATTCGTTCAGAATCATCCCGATTGCCGCCACCAGAAATCAATCCTGTCCAAACAGATCCCGGCTAAAAACCTTGTCAGCGACATCGCGGATGTCATCTGTAACGCGGTTGGCCACGATCACTTCCGAGTGTCTCTTGAACTCCTCCAGATCATTGAGGACTCTGGAATGGAAAAACTCAGCTTCCTTTAACACCGGCTCATAAATCACGACCTCTACACCCTTGGCCTTGATACGTTTCATGATTCCCTGAATGCTGGAAGCGCGGAAATTGTCTGAGCCGCTTTTCATGATCAGACGATGGATGCCAACTACTCTGGGCTTACGCTTAAGAATACTATCCGCGATGAAGTCCTTGCGCGTGGTATTGGCATCGACAATCGCACGGACAAGATTCTGTGGCACGTCCTGATAATTGGCGAGCAGCTGCTTGGTGTCCTTGGGCAGACAGTATCCGCCATAGCCAAACGAGGGATTGTTGTAGTGATCACCTATACGCGGGTCCAGACAAACGCCCTGAATGATCTGCTTTGTGTCCAGCCCATGTGTAGAGGCATAGGTATCCAGCTCGTTGAAATAAGCCACCCGCATCGCGAGGTAGGTATTGGAAAATAGCTTGACCGCCTCCGCCTCCGTGGAATCAGTAAACAGCACGGAAACGTCCTGCTTGATCGCCCCCTGTTTGAGCAGGCCGGCAAAGGCTTCTGCACGCGACGAACGCTCACCGACAATGATGCGCGATGGATACAAGTTGTCGTAGAGCGCCCTCCCCTCGCGCAGGAACTCCGGCGAAAAGATGACGTTCGGGCAATCAAAGCGCTCCCTTAGCTTGGCAGTGTAGCCAACCGGAACTGTTGATTTGATCACCATCACCGCCTTGGGATTGATCGAAATCACATCCTGGATAACCGACTCGACCGAACGGGTATTGAAGTAATTGGTCTCGGGATCGTAATCGGTGGGGGTCGCAATGATGACAAATTCTGCGCCTGAATAAGCGTCCCGCTTGTCGAGCGTCGCCCTCAAGTTCAACGGCTTGTTGGCAAGATAATCCTCGATCTCGGCATCCACGATTGGCGAAATCTTGCGATTGAGCATATCCACCTTCTCGGTAACGACATCGAGCGCGACCACCTCATTGTGTTGTGCCAGCAAAATGGCGTTGGAGAGCCCGACATATCCCGTGCCGGCGATGGCAATTTTCATGACAGCTATTCCCCTAATTCAAAAAACCGTAAAGGACGGCAGATAACCCGCCCTGGAATGGTGGAACTTGCTCATCGACGTCCCACCAGCACCCCGTCATATATATCCATCAGGAGCCGGTAATTCACTTCGGCCGAAAATTCGGCTTCATATTGCGCACGGGCATTACGTCCCATCACCTCCATCTGCTCCGGATGCGCCAGTACCCACGCCATCTTATCGGCCAAATCGCGGGGGTTCCCCGGCTCGAACAGCAGCCCTGTTTTGCCGTCACGGACAATCTCCGCCAGCGCACCGATGCGGCTCGCGATCACTGGCAGGTTGCACGCAAAGGCTTCTGCAATGGTTCGCGGGAAATTCTCATAACAAATGCTCGGCACCACCAGCGCCTGCGCCCGCCCCATCTCCCGGCGTACCACTTCGGCCGGCACGCTACCCATCCGCATCACGCCCGCCACACCTTCAAGCAAACCAGACTCGGGGCCGTCGCCCGCCACTCTTAGCTCAGCATCGGGCAGTTGCCGCATCGCCTCGGCCAGCGTCGCCACACCCTTCTCTACCGACAAACGCCCCACAAACAACAAACCCGCACGCGGCATCGGCTCAAGCACATCAAAGTCCACGAAATTCGGTTTCACCACCACGCGGTCAGCTGGCAGACCGCCTTCGATAAACTTGCCCCGGCAAAATTCATTTAGTGCGATGTAGCGCGCCACCTTGTGCCGGTATGTGCCCAGCCCACGATGCAACGTGAGCATCCCTGCCAACACCGCCGACGCTGCATGCGATCCCCGGTAGCACGCCCGCGCCACCCCACGCCAAGGTACGTTCCCCATGCAGTCCTCGCACACCCGCCCCTCGCGCAGGAATAATGCATTCAGGCACATCAATCGAAAGTTGTGCAATGTCTGCACTACCGGCACGCCAGCACATGACGCGGCCCAGTAGAGCGAAGGTGAAATCAGCGGGAAAGTATTGTGGGCATGAATCACGTCAGGCTTGAAACGGGAAATTCGCTCCGCCAGATCGCTTTCAGTGCGATCGGACCACAGCGTGGTCCGGGCCAAAGCCAGAGATGACATCCTCCCCACGCCGTCGTTACTCCGTGAATAAACGTCCACCTCATGCCCACGATCACGCAAGAGGGCGATTTCAGCCTCAACCACGGAATCTTCGCCGCCGCGATGCTGATAAGCGTTGTGGGCGACAAGGATGCGGCACACCATCAGCGCCCCCCTCCAGCGCAGCGCGGCGTTTGCAGACAGCGCTCGATGCCGTCGGAAAAGCGCTGCGCCATATTTTCCACCGTGTATTCCAGGGCAGCGGCAGCACACCCTGCGCGCAATACTGCCAGCGCCCCTTCTTCGCGCAGCAGACGCACGCACGCTCCAACATAGGCATTCAGGTCATCTGCCGTCATCAGGCCGTTGACGCCGTTTTCGAGATAGGCAATTTCGGGGCTATGCAGATCACAGTCCGTTGTCAGCATCGGCACCCCGCAAACAAACGCATCCAGTATGCCCAGCCCAACCAAGCCAGGATTCAGCATCACCTGCGCAACCGACAGATACGCCATCTTTTCCCTGTCGAAACGCGCGCCCACCCAGCGCGCCCAAGGGCGAGCCGCACACCATGCCTGCACCTTGTCCCGCTCCGGTCCTTCGCCCACGATCAACAGATGGAAATCCGGTACTACAGAACGTATCGCCTCTGCGGCATCGAACACGAAATCCAGCCGCTTGTCAGCGTAGAGAGAGCCCACATACGCCCCCACCGGCCTCGCACCGAAGCCCAGCGTGGCACGCAGTGCCTGGGTTTCCTCCTGCGTAACCGATTGTTGTTGCCGCTGCATTTCGGCGGTATCCACTGCGTTGTTCAACACAGTGATACGCTCGTCCGGGAATTCCGCCGCCTTCACCAAATCCGCACTTATTTGCGTATAGGCAAACCACCAATCCACCCTGTTGGTCGTCCAGCGCTTGAACCTTTCCTTGAAACCGCCGGGATTTCCGCTTTGCAGATTCGCGCCATGTCCCCAGAACGCCAGCTTGAAACGGCGCGGCTTCAGCATGAGCAAATGGTTCTGCAAGAGCTTGTTTTCCTGGGTGACGATCAGCAGATCCCCCTCCTCCAGATGGATTTTGAGGGGCTGCCAGCAAAGCCTTCCTCCAGCCAGATAATGCGTCGGGATCGTTTTTGCCCAACTCAAATAGCCAACATCCTGTTTTTTTTCTTCCTGCGGCGTGCCGCGCCCGACGAGGAGATCAAGTTCTACCCCTCTTTCGCGGAGACGCTCGCGCAAGGTATCGAAAAGCGGCTCCCGGTAATGGGTCAACCTACGCTGGGCAATTACAACTCGCTTCATTTGACTGTTATCTGAAATTGCTGGAACACATCTGGCGCACCCTGCGCAAGCGGGTGAATGAGCGAGTGCTTATCCCGTATCAGTTCATCCAGGATTTCGATGCCGCGTCGATCGCGACGATCAAAACCGGATCTCCCTTCACGATCAGGCGATTCACTCCGGGCCGCCCCTTATAACCATATATATCCTCGACCCAGGCTTCCGCCCCTATCCCAACCTCCGCTTCACGGTTGTCTGCCGTCCATACTATTTTTGCCGCATCACCGTTACCAAGACTTAATTCGCAACTCCACATTTGGCCCATTCGGCTGCATGATTTGAATGTCGATCCCAGCATCCACCGCTGGACACGTCGGTATGCCCCGAGCGCTTTGTCCCTGACGACGCCGGACGGGTGCTTGAAACCCAACCGGTCGTGATCCCAGGCATACCAGTAGAAGCGCTCCACCCCGCTTGCCCATTCGAGGATCAGCCAGCGCGCCACATGCCCCGCGGCGCTGGCGGCTGCCGAATCCGCGTACTTGGGCACGCCGATGGCATGGCCCGACTCGGTATCCCACAGCGGTTTCGACGCAAGGCCGTTTTCTTCGAGAATGCCGGACACCTCCCTGACCAGTTTCAACTTGTCTTCGGGTTGCCCGCTATCCGTATAGAAGTGATAGCCGATGATGTCGCAATGGTTCGCGCCGCCGGCCGCAAGAAAGCGCCTGAACCAGGCCAGGCTCTCATGTTTTGCCGGAGAGGGGCACACGACGCGGGCCTGCGGATCGACGCGCCCCATCTCCTCGTCGACGATTCTGGTCATCTCGACCATCTGATCGACCGTGCCGGAGAACATGCCGCTCGATGCGGGCTCGTTCCACACCTCGTACAGCCTGATCCTGCCTGCGTAGCGCGTCGCAACCTGGCGGACAAAATGCGCAAAATCGTCCATGTTGCGCGGCGGTGCCGCTTCGCCTGCGCCATAAAACGAGCGTTCGCCGGGTTTCTCGGATGCCCACGACGGCGTGCGGCCGAATGTCAGCAAAACCTCGTAGCCCTTGGCGTTGGCCACGTTCAAGGCAAAATCGAGCCTGCCGAACCGCCACTCCTGTTTCTTCGGTTGGAGCTGGCTCCATGTGACACCTGCATCCCATAGGCGCCATGTTCCGAATTCAATGCTCGGCCGCATGGCCGGGTCATGAAAACGAGGGTTGTGCATTCCAAAGTAGGAAAGCGGGACGGGCTTGCCGGGCGGCAGCAGCCTGTCCGTTTGTTGGGCCCCGCTGGCGGATGCGCCGGCCAGCATGAGCAGGCCCGCGCACATCTGGAAGAGCACAGCCGGTTCAGCCTGCCGATTTGGGCGTCGCAGTGGCATCGTCATCGGCCGCTATGCACGCGGCCACCAGGGTGGCGAAATAAATGTAGAAGGGATAGATCAGCGTGTTGTCGGTCAGCAGCAGGATGTTCGTGTAGAGCGCAATCAGAAGAACGCCCAGCCGCCGCGATGAATAAAGCGCCCAGATGAACACCCCCAGCACCACGCCGCCATATTCATACAGGATCTTCAGAGTGTCGCCATGGAGGTTCTCCTTCCGCACCCAGCTCATGCTTCCTTTCAGCACATCGTAGGCTTCACCCGGCCCCATTCCCATGAACAGGAATCGCCAAGGCTCACGGAAGAAATCTGCCACAATATAGCTGTACAGCACCTGTCTGCCCATGCCGAATTGGTTGGCGCTTTGCGAGGTCAGTTCGTGAATCATGGCATCGAAACTGCCCGATCCGTATGACAGGATCAAGACCAGGAACAGGGCATTCGCCATCATCATGGGGATCGGCTTCAACAGCCTGAGCAGCCATGTCCTGGGCATGAACTGAACGACGAGGCAAATCAGGATGCCCAGCATCACGATGCGCTTCAGGGTCAGGAAGGCGAACACCAGGGCCACGGCAAAACTGCGCCAGCGCCGCGTGTACGCCGCCCACACGGCCAGCAGGCCGAACACATAGGAGAACCCGGATTCGAGCGTGGAGCGCGAGGTGGCCACGTCGAACGTGAAATGCGACAGGACGGCGTTCCAGCCGTTGTACGCGCCCACCAGGGCAAAGTTCACCGCCAAGCCGAGAAGCACCGCGATCAGTATCGTCCGCCATGGCCATAGCTGCCTGAAGCCCACCAGTGCCACGGATAAACCCGTCAGGATCAGGTAAATGTCCTTGACGCCCTCGCCGTTCGCGAAGGGCATCAGCACCAGGCTCGCCAGGACAACGACCAGGTAGGGGCGCGCCAGATCGGGCACGTGCATGCCACGGTTCGCCAGGACGACCAGCAAGCCGATCAGGGGCAGCAGATAATTGAGATAGCGAAGAGGCGGCAGCGCCACGCTGGCAATCATCCCCACGAACACGACATAGCCGAACACCTCATCGAGGCGAAGCGCGCCGAACGAAACGGGTTTCTTGTAACTTGCCACGTGCTCCATGCTATTCATCGCCCGTCCATCACTGATAAACATTGCATTCGACCATGTCCCCCGAGTGCGTTCACGCCTGCCCCCATACGCACCCCCCAGGCTCCATACTGCGCGCCGCGCCTGTCGCCAGGGCGCGCGGGCGTGCGCCCCCTCATCCGACGTAGTGGCCGGCACGCACGCCACGCTCCGGATTCGCCGCCCACCATGCCGTCATTTTGCCCAACCCGCCCGCCACCCGCTGTGCCTGCCGGACGGCCGCTCCGCGCGAGATCAGGAGCGCCGGGAACAGCGCAATGGCGGCAAGCAGGGCGGACGCGGCGCCGCGCAAGGCCATGGGCAACCAGATTCCGCGGCTGAATTCGGCCCGGATACGCACCCAGGTCTGACCGCCCTTGTACGAACGCTCCAGTACCCAAATTAAGCGCATGCGCGTGGCCGGCACGTCCTCCACAACGACCGCCTCATCGCACCAGATCAGTTTTGCTCCTGCGCGTTCAGCCCGGGCGAAGAACAATGCATCTTCCCCCCCGGATGTTGCAAATCTGACGTCGAACCCGCCGCCTGCCAGTGCCACCAGCCTGCGGCCTAACAACACGTTTCCAGTGCGGGAATTCTTCCAATTCACCATGCTGCCTGTCGGATGCCGGGGTCTTCTATGCGCCGTGCAGCCCGCCATCCAGGACGGCGGCCTGGTCTCGAAGCGCGAAATCACCGGCCCGAACACGGCGTCGGCTCCGCTTGCCTTCCGTGTTTCCAGCAACGCTGCCAGCCAGCCGGGCTCCGGCACCTCGTCGTCGTCGAAAAACGCGATCAAATCGGTACGCGATTCAGCCAAACAGCGATTGCGCGCATGCGACACGCCGGGTTGAGGTTCGATCACGTATCGCAGTATCCAGCCCGGGGGCGGCCGATTTCGGTCGACGACGGCTCGCGCGGAACCAGCCGGATCATTGTCGACCACGATCACCGTCACCTTCGCCACCGGAATTCCCGTTTGGCGCCACAAGCCATCCAATGCACGTTGCAGCCCTTCCGGCCGGCGAAAGGTACATATCGCAACCGTGACGGACGGCTCGCTCCCGCCCGCCCCCGGCTCGTGCCCCATTCCGGATTGCGATGATTCGATGACGGGGGTGTGCGCCCCGGGCTGAGACTGGAAGGGTGACGAACTCATGACCGTGCCTCCAGGCGACTCCAGTATTGTCTGGCCTTGATGACCACAAGCACCATTTGAACCAGCTCTACTGCACACAACACACCGACCACCCAGGTCGCCCCTTGGGGCGAAAGCAGAACGAAGCCCGGCAGTGCCAGTGCCAGTGCCAGCCAGGTGATGTGGTGGAGGATCTTGTATCCTCCCCCGTCGACCATAAGCGTGGCCATATAAAAATTGCGCGCAAGGCTGAGGGCGAAGAAAAGCAGCCACATCAGCACCAGGGGCTGCAGTCCTTGGTATTGCGGCCCGAGCCAATGTTCCAGGAAGGGATAGGCCACGATAAAAAACACGGCGAGCAAGGCCATGATCGCAAGTCCGGCAAGCAGGCTGGTGTGCGTGATGCGCTTGATTGCATTGACATCGCCGGCGGCAGACCAGCGGCTGATTCTGGGGCGGTACCAGTTACTCCAGGCAGGCATCAACAGCCCGATCGGCATGAGGAAAAGACGTGCCGCTCCAATGTCCGCCACGGCCGCGATGCCCAGCGCCTTGCCCGCAAAGTAAGGATAGGAACTGAGATTGACCCAGGTGACGATGACCGAGGGCAAGGCCCAGCGACCACATGACCAGAACTGCCTGATGGGATCGGCGTGGGTCTGCAGGCCTTCGAATTTCCCGATTCTCATCAGCAAAGGGGTGATGCCGGCAATGCCGGTCAGCATCAATACGAAAGAGGCAGACAGCGTGGAACCCGCTATTGCCAGCCCGATGCCCGCCAACAAAATCGCGCCATATACAAGGTCGCCCCCCAGCGCCCGCACTCCCTGGCCTTGCACATACGCAAACGAGCGCTGGGATTCGCGCGCAATGGTCCCGATGATCGCCAGCGCAAATCCCGCCAGTAGCAGCGCGCTTACCCGGAAGTGCGCGAGCGAGCCATAAATCAGCAAACCCACAAGACCCAGCACAGCGCATGTCAGCGCCAAATAGATGTGCAGGGTGACGGCCGTCGTCCGGAGACGCGCTTTCTCAGATTCGGCAGCCGCCGGCAGAAAGGTGGCCAGCGGCGAATTGACAATGGCGTATTGGACACTCTGGATCAGCAACAAGGGCGCGAGCAGCAGCAGATAGGCGCCATATTCCGCCTTGGTCCCTCCCCAGATGAAGGCGAGGGAAATGGCGAAGCTCAACAGACTCAGCCAGGCCTGGTCGGCGACAGCAGCAAGGGGGTTGAGTCGTTTGAGCCCCAGCATGGTCTATGCTCGGCACGGGTGGGAGCGACCCGCCATGTCGCGAGGGTGATGCGCCATGTTCATGAACGCGCATTCGAGGCAATGAAATCCTGATACGCCACAGACAAGCCCTTTTGCATGCCTGTGGCGGCTTTCCACCCCATGCCATTAAGCCTCCCAACGTCCATCAGCTTGCGCGGCGTACCGTCTGGCTTGGTCGGATCGAATTCGAGCGCGCCCTGATAACCGACGGTGACCGCCACCATCTCCGCCAACTCGCGGATGCTGAGGTCGTGCCCCACCCCGATGTTCATCAGCGGCGGCAGGCCGTCATTACGGTCCTGGCCCAGCAGGGGGACGAACTGTTCGTCCGGCAGCTTCATCAGGTAGACGCAGGCATCGGCCATGTCCTCGCTGTAGAGGAATTCGCGTTTCGGCGTGCCGGTTCCCCACACGGTTACGCTCGGCGCGTTCGCCAGCTTCGCTTCATGGAAGCGGCGGATCAGCGCAGGGATGACGTGGGAATTTTCCGGGTGGTAGTTGTCGCCAGGCCCATAGAGGTTGGTGGGCATGACCGCCAGGTACTGCGTTTTGTACTGCCGGTTGTAGGCCCAGCACATCTCGATGCCGGCGATCTTGGCCAGCGCATAGGGGCGGTTGGTCGGCTCCAGCTCGCTGGTGAGCAGGTGTTCTTCCTTCATCGGCTGCGGCGCGAGCTTGGGGTAGATGCAGCTGGAACCAAGGAACAGCAGGCGCTTGACGCCGTTCCGGTACGCGGCGTGGATGATGTTGGTCTGGATCGCGAGGTTGTCGCGGATGAACTCGGCGGGATAGGTGTTGTTGGCGTGGATGCCGCCGACCTTGGCCGCGGCCAGGAAGACGTAGTCGGGCTTTTCCTGTTCGAAGAAGGCTTCGACCGCGGCCTGGTTGGTGAGGTCGAGTTCGGCGTGGGTGCGGGTCAGGAAGTTGCCATAGCCCTTGGCGCGCAGGTTGCGCATGAGGGCGGAGCCGACGAGACCGCGATGGCCAGCGATGTAGATTTTAGATTCAAGATTCAAGATTCAAGTCTCAAGATTCAAGGTGCAAGATTCAAGGGTCAGGATGCTCTGGCACGGATGGTTTTTATTAGGGCATGAAGCATTTTGGATATTTCCTCCGCTTCGACCAGCCAGCGTTTTCCCTCCTCTCGTTCTATGTAACCGATATCCATTCCTATATAAATTTGCGTTCTGAGTTCGCCTGCCGAGCCTTTTGCATAGTTCAGGAAATTGGCGACTTCCTTGTCCGATCCACGTTCGTGTCCTTCAGCGATGTTCGAGGGAATCGACAAGCCAGCACGCGTGATCTGGTCACGAAACCCAAAGTCCTTCAAATCGACAAACGCCTTGTAAAGATCGGCACTTAGCCGCGCTGCCCTCTTCCAGACTTCCAATTCCTCGAACCGGGCCATGGCTGCGTTTCTTGAATCTTGCCCCTTGAATCTTGTATCTGCCCTTACTCGTGGTAATCCATGGCCTTATAGCCGTGCTTCTTCACCAGTTCGTCGCGCTCGGCGGCCTTGAGGTCTTCGCGCACCATTTCGGCGACCAGTTCGTCGAACGTGATCTTCGGCGTCCAGCCGAGCTTGGACTTGGCCTTGGCGGGGTCGCCCAGCAGGGTTTCGACTTCGGTGGGGCGGAAGTAGCGCGGGTCGACGGCGACGATGCAGCGACCCTCTCCCCCTGCCCCTCCCCCGCTTGCGGGGGAGGGGTGTACAAGGTAGCCCTTCTCGTCGACGCCCTGCCCTTCCCAGCGGATCTGCATGCCGAGTTCCTTGGCGGCAGCGTTGACGAAGTCACGCACGCTGTACTGCACGCCGGTGGCGATGACGAAGTCCTCGGGCTTGTCCTGCTGCAGCATCAGCCACTGCATCTCGACGTAGTCCTTGGCGTGGCCCCAGTCGCGCTTGGCGTCCATGTTGCCGAGGAATAGGCAATCCTGCAGGCCGAGCTTGATGCGGGCCAGCGCACGGGTGATCTTGCGGGTGACGAAGGTCTCGCCGCGGATGGGGGATTCGTGGTTGAACAGGATGCCGTTGCAGGCATACATGCCGTAGGCCTCGCGGTAGTTGACGGTGATCCAGTAGGCGTAGAGCTTGGCGACGGCGTAGGGGCTGCGCGGGTAGAAGGGGGTGGTTTCCTTCTGCGGGATTTCCTGCACCAGGCCGAAGAGTTCGGAGGTGCTGGCCTGGTAGAAGCGGGTTTTCTTTTCGAGGCCGAGGATGCGGATGGCTTCGAGGATGCGCAGGGCGCCGAGGGCGTCGGAGTTGGCGGTGTATTCGGGTTCTTCGAACGACACGGCGACGTGGCTCTGCGCGGCGAGGTTGTAGATCTCGTCGGGCTGCACCTGCTGGATGATGCGGATGAGGCTGGACGAATCGGTGAGGTCGCCGTGGTGCAGGATGAAGCGGCGGCCGGTCTCGTGCGGATCCTGGTACAGGTGGTCGATGCGGTCGGTGTTGAACAGCGAGGTGCGGCGCTTGATGCCGTGGACTTCGTAGCCCTTGCCCAGCAGGAATTCGGCGAGATAGGCGCCGTCCTGGCCGGTGACGCCGGTGATGAGTGCTTTTTTGGTCATGGTGTTGTCTTAGTCGTAAAGGGCTGGGCGGATCGGCCGGAAAGTTTAGCTCGCGGCGCCAGGATTGCCGATGATGCGTCCGCGTTCCTTGGGGTTCATGGCCCCAAGCATCGCACGCGTGAAGTCATCCTGGATCTGGTAGGCCTTGGCGTCATCCGCCTGGATGCTTGAAACACGGAACAGCAGACCGTCGGGGATTTTCCCGGTGAGGCCGAATTTCAGTTGCTGGAGCTTCCATTTCAGGCCCTCGACGGCAACGACATCACCCACCGTGGTCCAATAAGTAATCGGCTCGATACGGGGCCCATGTGTAGCCACGAGCCGCTTGACCGGAATGCTGCCGCCCTCGCCAGTGGAAAAAGAACCAATGGTGGGGCTTTTGAGTATCTGAAAGCCTTGGGCGGGGTAGCACACTTCGGGCTTATGCACGGCCATGTTGTCGCTCTGGTCGCCGCCATAGGCGATCGACAGCATGATGCGTTCGTCGCGCGAATTGATGTAGGTGCGCGTGAGCGTCTGGTTGTAAATTTTGTTGATGACAGCTTCCTGCTCGGGATTGGCGATGAGTGGCACCACAGTCTCATCGATTCTCCAGTCGCCAAACTGTTTGGGGATCAATGCTTCGAGGTCTATCCTGGGGCCATGGTCGGCAACCTTGATCGTCGGTTTGAGTGCGAACGCCAAGCCGGCCGCGGCAAACATGGACAGGCCAATGACCAGGTGTTTGAAGCTGATGATTTTCATCCTTGTCTCCGGAAATCAGGGCTGCGCCACAGCGCGCGGACGGTCGGGGAAGACGAATCCCAATAGCCAGTCCAGTACGAACAGGAACAGCAGACCGATTACGAACAGCATGATGCCGGCGAAGCCATGCAGAAAGCCCTGCCCCGCTTCGTCGCCGAGGTGGTAGGTCACCAGGATGAGCACCATGACGCGCACCACGTTGGCGGCGAAGGCGATCGGGATGATCGCCGCCATGATGACGAGGTTGCGTGCCAGGCTGGTGTGTTGCATCAGGTACAGATAGAGCAGCCCCATGGCCGAGAGGCTGAACATGGAATGCAGGCCGGAGCAGGCATCGGCGACCAGCAGCTGGTACTGCCCCACGGTGAGGGTGACGCCACTGCGAGCGATGGGGTAGCCGGCGGCATAGAGCACCTGCTCGGCAATGATCGATATGTATTGTTTGAGCGGGCCGGTGACCGCGTCCACGAAAAAGCCGGGCAGCGGAATCATGAACAGCAGGAAGAACAGCGCGAACCACAGCGCGCGCGCCGCCTTCCTGCCCAGTGTGATCAAGAGCGCGCCAAGGATGACGGGGATCTGCGAACCGACCTCGAACAACAGGATGTCCTGCGAACGCCCCAGCGTGTAGGCGAGCAAGCCGATGACGAAGAATGCCCAGCCGAGGGCTATCTCGCCGCGGCCAGGGGCGTTCGCTTCAACGAACGCGGCACGCTGCTGCCAGATCAGGTACAGCGTCACGACCAGCACGATGGGGCCGTGGGCATAGTCGTCCGAATTCCACAGTCCGTGCGCCATCCCCCAGTAGGTGGGCACGTACAGCACCAGGAGGCCGAGCACGATCGGCCACCAGGTCTTGAGCGGAGCGAGGGCGTCGAGGGCGGACGCGCGCGGGGCAAGCGTGTTCATGCGTTCAGTCCAGGACGACGGCTCCCACCACCTGTGCGCCGGTGAGGGTGATCTTTTCTTTCAGTTCGGCCAGCGGGGTGACGCGGCTGATGTTGCGGCGGGCGGCGATCAGCATGCCGCCGACGCGGGCCGCGACGAGCTGGAAATCGGAGGTGAGCTGCGAAGGCGCGGTATCGACCAGGATGATGTCGTAGCTGGTTTCCAGCCCCGACAGCAGCCCGCCGAACGCGGGCCGCGCCAGCAGTTCGGCGGGGTTGGGCGGCGGCGATCCGGCAGGCAACACGCTCAAGGTGTGGAACGGCTTGATGCTGTGCACCTGCAACGAGGGCACGCGCTCGGCCAGGAGGTCGGAGAGCCCCATGCCGTTGCCCAGGTTGAAGATCTCGTGCTGGCGCGGCTGGCGCAGGTTGGCGTCGACCACCAGCACCTTGCGGCCCATCTGCGCGAACAGCACGGCCAGGTTGGCGGTCAGGTAGCTCGCGCCTTCGTCGGCGCGGGCACTGCCGATCGCCAGCGCCTTGTGGCCGTCCTTGAACCAGCGCAACTGCAGTTCGGAGCGCAGCGAACGCAGCGCTTCGGCTTCCTTGCCGTAGGGCGCGGTGGCGGCGGTCAGCTCGGGGCTGAGGCTGGCCTCGGCAGCGGGAATGTAGGGATATTCGAACTGGTGCGACAGGGCCTGCTGGATGTCGGCCTCGCTGACCAGGCCGAGCTTCTGCGCGGCCTCGCCAAAACGCAGGTTCTGTTCCTGCTGCAGTTTGAGCACGCGCTCCATGTCCTGCGGCTTGAGCTTGCCGGCGTCCTGCAGCAGCTTGCCGATGTTGGCTTCGGCACGGATGGTGGCGGCCGCCTGGGCTATGCGGTCCTGCTCGCTGGGGCTGGTGAGTGAGTTCATGGGTTACCTCGGCTTGTGCGGTATGTGAGGATCAGGCCATCGCGGCACGGTTGCGGCGGAACAGACGGCGCAGCATCTCGGACACGCGCCCCTTTCTGGACACTTCGGCCAGGACGGGAATTTCCAGCGTGGCGACGATGTCCTGGCCGGAACGCACGCGTCGATCCAGCAGTTCGACCAGAAAGCCGGCGCTCACGCCAACCAGGGTCCCAAGGAACAGCGAAAGCAGAATATTCAGAATCACGCGCGGCTTGGACGGCTTGGTTGGTGCAACAGCCGGATTCAACACCGAAATGTCGGTCTGGGTGGACTGCGATTCCAAACGGCTCTGACTGTAGCGCTGCAGCGCGCCATCGTAGATGCGCTGGGCGTTTTCCACGTCGCGCGCCAGCAGCATGGCTTCCTCGCGCTGCTGCTTCAGCTCCAGTACCCTGGCCTTCTGCCGCTCGAAGGCGGCCGAGAGTTCGCTGACGCGCTGGCGCGCCGCACCGGCGGTGGCGCCGACGCCGCGGGTGGCGGTGTTGAGTTCGCTGGCGAGGCGGGCCTTGTAGCTGTTCACCTCCGCCAGCGTGCGCTGGTAGTCAGGATGATTCTGACCCACTCGCTCGGCCAGTTCGGCCAGCCGCCCTTCACCCTGCGCCACTTGCGATTTCAGGCCCTGCACCACGGGATTGTTGATGACCTCGGGCAGGCTGCTGCTGTCGCGGGTACGCGACGAAGCGTCGTACGAGGTCGACTGCGCGGCGACCATCTGCCCGGCCAGGTCGGCCATGCGGCGGGTCTCCACGTCGAGCCGCTCTTCGGACTCGACCAGTCCTTTCTCGCGCTGGTAGGCGTTGAGCTTCTGCTGGGCCTCTTCCAGGTTCGTCCGCAGCTGGGCGATCTGCTGGTCGAACCAGGCCGTGGTCTGCTTGGCCGGCGCCACGCGCAGATCGAGGTTGGTTTCGATGTAGGCCTTGGCGAAGGCATTGGCCACGATGGCGGAGAAGCGCGGATCGGAGCCGGTGAATTCGATGGAAATGATGCTGGATTCGCGCGAGGGCTCGGCGTTGATCTTTTGCAGCAGAAGATTGGACAGCCATTCCTCGATGGTGCCCTGGCCTTCGGTCGCCTCCATGTACTGCTCGCGGGTACCGGGGCTGTCGGCCAGCTTCAGTTCGCGCACTACGCGGTTGGCGACCTGGCTGCTGTTGATGATGTCGATCTGCGTGGCCATGTAGCCAGGAAACATCTGCGATGGCAGCATCTGGCCCGATACAGGATCCTTGCTCTTGGAATCGACGATCAGGGTCGTGGTCGCGGTGTATTCCTTGGGCAGCAGCAGACTGACCGCGGCAGTAACGGCGACGGTGAATAGCAGCACGCCGAGGATGATCCACTTGCGCGCATTCAGGATCAGCAGGAATTGGGTGAAGTTCATTGCGGGGTTTCCTTAGAACAGGCTTTCCTTGACGTAGATCACGTCGTCCTTTTTCACCATGTCGGCGAGCTTGGCTTCGAGCTCCTGCATGGCACCGCTGGCGTCGCGGCGCAGGATGCGGATGCCGCGCTGGGTGCCGCGCGCGGTGACGCCGCCGCCCATCGACAGCGCCTGCACCACGCTCATGTTTCGTTCCAGACGAAAGGCGCCGGGGCGCTGTACTTCGCCGTAGATGTAGAACATCGGCTGGCGGGCCACGTTGATGATGTCGCCGTCCTGCACGACGATGTTGCTGGCCTCGCCGCCCTGCTTGAACAGGGCGACGACGTCGATGTCGCGGTATTCGGTCTTGCCGCCGCGCTCACGCACCAGGGTGACGGTGTCGGCGCCGTCGGGAACGATGCCGCCCGCCAGCGCCAATGCGTCGGTCACGCGACTGACTTTTTCCAGGGTGTGCTTGCCGGGTCGGTTGACCCGCCCCAGCACCGAAATCTGCTGGCCACGGTATTGCAGGACGTTGAGGGTGACGAAGGGTTCGAGGATGAAGCCGCCCTTGCTGAGGCGTTTGGCGATTTCGGCCTCGCCCTGGGAAGGCGTGCTGCCAGCCAGCTTGACTTCGCCGATCAGCGGGAAGGTGATGCTGCCGCTTTCGCTGACGCGCGCCTCGGTGGTGAGATCGGGCTGCCCGTATACCGTGATGCGCAACACGTCGCCCGTGCCCATGCGGTAGTCGTCGTCCGCGCTCCACGCTGGCGCCGCCAGCAGGCAGGCAAAAGCCATCAGGAAAATATGCCAGTACTTCTTCATCTCTCTCTCCAATCGACGGCGGCTGCACCGGCCACCGCTTTCTAAAGTTTCAAGTCACAGCTTGCAAGCCACCAGGACGTAGAGACGGCACTACGGACACTCCGTTCCCTGCTGCCCCGCTTTGATGCTTGCAGCCTGAAACTTGCAGCTGCTTTTCACAGCAAAACCCATACCTAGCCGCCCGGCGCTCCGGGCGGCTAGAAATCAGCCCTGACACTAACAAAAACCGAATGAAACTTGTAATCGTTGGCAGGGATGTTGGAATCCCGCCGTCCCGCCTGCACACCGATGTTGATCGTGGCCATGGGAACCGGCGAATAGCTCAGCGACAGGGTGCCGCTCAGCGTGTCATCGTCGCGCTGGACCAGCCCCGGGATGATCAGGCCGGTGTCGCCCTCGAAGCTGCGGTTCTCGTAACTGCCGCTGGCGCGCAGGGTAGTCCTGGACGTCATCTGCCAGGCCGCGCCCAGGCTGGTGCCGGTGTTCACTTGGTAGGTGGCGTTCAGGTCGTCGGAATTCGCGATCTCGCGATAGAGTGCCCAGGTCAGTATCGTTTTCCCGGTGGGCGAATAATCTGCTGTGATGCGCCCCGTCACCCCGGAGAAGTCGCGCTGGGACTGGGTGTCGTTCTCGCGCTGGGTATAGCCGATTCTTCCGCGCGCAATCAGCTTGCCGGTGAGGCTCCAGTCGGCCAGCAGGTTGTACTCCGTCTGCGTGTAGAGGCGGTCTACGTAGGTAATCGGCCGATTGGGGTATTCGCCATCGACTTTGCGCACTTGCCCACGCAGCTTGCTGCCCTTGGGCGTCGTGTAGCCCAGGGTGGCCGACACGCTCGAATCTTCGTAGTCCAGCGGCGCCTGCTGCGCAGTGCTGTTGCTCGCCTTGGCCGTCGCCGCGCCCACGCCCGCGGACCAGCGCGGATGGAATTGCCAGTCGGCGCTGGCGAAGCGGTTTTCGCGGGTGACCTGGTTGTTGATCTGCAGGCCGACCAGGTCGCTGAAGCTGCTTTGCGTCACGCTCTCGGTTGCGCCGACCTGGCCCGACCAGTGATTGCCCAGGCGCCAGTTCCATCTGAGTTGATAGTCCGAACCGTCGTAATCGAGATGGGTATTGTTCTGGAAGCGCACCAGACTCTTGCTGGCGACGGCAGTGACGCGCTGGCGTCCAGGCTGCCAATCGACGTTGACGCCAGCGCTCAAAACGCCGTACTGGTCCGATTTCTCCTGCACCAATCCATATTCGCTCTCGTCCAGGCGGAACAGGTTGCTGTCGTAATAGCGCGTATAGGACACGAAGGGGCGCAAGGTGTCGCCCTCCTTCGCCGCCACCGGCAAGGCCTGCAAGGCCGCGAGCCCGAGGCCCGCAAGCGCGAACGTCCGCTTCACCAAAAGCTCCAGTGGCCGGTGGCCACCACATACGCGCCCAGTCCGCCGTTGGTCGCCGCGTGGGCGACGATCGGCGCCCACAGGGTGCGGGTGCGTATATACAGCCAGCCGTAGGCCAACCCGGCAACCAGCCCGGCAAACCATTGCAGATGCTCGACGGCGAACAGCGCGCTGGCGATGAGCAGCGCCTTGAAGCCTATCCTCGCCGGTTCGAGCGCCAGAAAATCCTGCTGCTGTACCCAGCGCTGCAGGAAGGAGCGCCAGAACAGTTCTTCCATGATCGGCACCACCAGCGCGGCACCGGCGATGCGGAAGGCCACCAGCAACCAGTCCACCCGGCCGCTTGCGTCGGTGGGATCGTAGCCCTCGCCCATTTCGCCCATCAGCATCCAGCCGGCGTCGAGGTTGACCCACAGCACCAGCACGACGATGCCCACCGCCAGCGACAGCGCCAGCTGTCCCGACGACAGGCCCCAGGTTTTGAGTTCGGCGTAATGGCGCCACAGCACGGCGAGCGCCAGCGCGACCAGCCCGGTCTTCACCGGGTAGAGCCAGCGCACGTCGAAGCCGGGTGCCCAGTCGGGCAGCAGGCCTTCGACCACAAGCAGAGCGATGTACAGCCCGAACGGCAGGCTGCGGACGAAAATGGGAGACATAATGAAACGGGCGCGGCTTGTCGCCGCGCCCGTCAGACCATCACTACAGACCCGAAACGCCCTTGCTGATCGCATCGGCGTCAGCATTGGGCGCGGCTTCCGCAGCCGGCGCCACGGGTTCGGCGGGCTTGGCCGCCTCTTCCTTGCCGGCATCGGCGAACTCGCCCACGTATTCGATCTTGGCGGCAGCCTTCAGCGCATCCAGCTCGGCCTTGACGGCCTTCTGGCGCGCCTGCGTCTGCAAGAGACGGCTGATCGCAGGTTTGGCCTGCTCCAGCGTCACCGGCTGCGTCTGCGAATCCGCCACCACGATCACCAGCAGGCCATCCGGCGCATTCACCACCATCGCCTGGCCATTCGGCATTTCTGCCAGCTTGGGCAGGATTTCCAGCGGCAGCTGCTCGGCCGGCTTCACGCCCTGGGCGGCTCTCGCAGGAATGTTCTCCGCTTTCAGCCATGCGCCGAATTCGTTCAGACTCTTGGATGCCGTCAGCTGTGCGCGGATGGCCTCGTGTTTGTCCTGCGGTGCCTTGATCGAGATTTCCTGCAGGCGATACAGCTTGCGCTTGGCGAACAGTTCGGGATGCTTGTTGAAATAGTCCGACACCTCGGCCTCGCCCGGTTCGGCCGTCGTGCCCAGCTTGCGGCCCATATAGGCCTCGGCCAGGATCTGGCGGCGCGCCGCATCCAGCGCCTGCACCACGGCAGGATCGCGATCGAGCTTGTCCTCCAGCGCCTTCTGCACGACCACTTCCTGTTCGACCAGGTTGCGCACCACCTGCAGCGAAGCCGCCTTGGTCTGATCCTTGTCGAGATTGGGGATGCGCTGCAGCGCGTAGTTGACCTGATGCACCGTGAGTTCGGTGCCGTTGACCTTGGCCGCAACCTGGCTGGCAGCTTTTTCGCCGCCCGCCGCTTCCTCTTTCTTGTCGCCACAGCCCGCCGCCAGCGCAGCGATCAACAACGGCAGAGCCAGCTTCTTGAAACCTTGCATTTTGTCTTCCTCGTAATCCGGGTTATTGGAAATTATGTGGTACGAATGTTACATCA
>JAJZPR010000003.1 GCA_021847835.1 Pseudomonadota bacterium | reverse complement strand
CTTGGCGTAGGTGCCCTCCAGGCCTGTGTTCAGCATCACGCTCAGCTGGTCGTCGAGGAAGAGTTTCTGCAGCTGCAGGCCCAGCTCGAACTTGGTGGTGTCCTTGTCCCTGCCGGAATGCGGGTCCAGCCAGCTTTGCTGGAGCGAGAAGCTGGCCGACAGCCCCAGATCGTCCTTGGCGGGTGAGAGGAAGTTGTATTTGAGTTTCGCCTCAACGCCGGACGGCTTGAAACCGTAACGCTCCGGGCCAGGCATGTAGCCGTCGATGACCAGCCCGCCGGTGTCGATCGACTGGCCCTTGAGTTCGATCGCCCCGGTCAGCCGGTTGCTCAGGCCGTGCTCGTATTCCAGCGTGTAGTCATGCGCCGTGTATTCCCCGCGCCCCTTGTCCCAGCGGCGGGTGACGAAGAAATAGGCTTCGCTCGCGCCCTGTGGCAGGGTTTCGGCGCCGGACACGTAGCCCAGCAGGTTTTCGTCGGCACTTGCCGGCATCTGGGCCAGCAGCGCGGCAGCGAGCGCCGCCGGCGCGATCAGTTTCAGGGTTCGCATTGCATCCTCATCGAGTCATTTCGGCTGGCTGGAGGCAATGCGCCCTGGGCTGGCTGGTTGATAAAACTGGCTGGTTGATAAAATCATTCCGCCCGTGCAGGTCATGGCCGGTTACCCCAATTGGCATACTGGGTGAGGCCCTCCAGGCATTCGCCCAGGTTCTTGCATTCTTCGCACAGCTTTTCGCCGAGCGTCTCGTCCTGCCCCAGGCAGGCGAACAGCATGCAGGCCACGGCGCAAGAACGGCGCGAGCCCGTTTCCATGGCATTGCGCAGATGGTGAATGGCGCCCGCCATCAGTTCGTTGTGGTCGGCCATGGGTGTTGCGATGTGTGATGGTTGATTCATGACAACTCCGTTCAAGCAGTTAAAAAACTAGCTGGCTTGCCCGGAGCGGGCTGGCTTGCTTGCGGCGCCGGCTGAGGGCGCCGGCTAAAAAAAGGCTGCGGCCCAGGGGGCGGCAGCGGTTTACCTCCCCGGTTTCAGGCTGCCCGGGGACAGGCTGCGCAGGCGCAGTTTTCGCGCGCCTCTTTCAGCACTTCGTGCGCGCAGCCCGCGCACCTGCCGCACTGCTCGCTGACGCCCAGCTGCTCGCGCAAATCGCGCATGCGGCTGGCGCCCTGGGCCACGGCCTGGCGGATGTCGCGGTCGGTCACTTGGCGGCAGATGCACACGTACATTCGATCACCTCACTTGGTCAGGATGAGCTTCTGGTTGCGGGTCAGGCTCAGGGTGTAAATCTGGCCCCTGAAAACGATCTGCACCCTGTCCTGATGGGCGAACAGCCGCTCGGCCGGGATGGGGCCGGAAAAATCGAGCGTTATTTCGCGCTTGCCAGGGTGAAGCGGCTCCTGCTGTTTCATTTTTGACAATGATAATGAGAACGGTTCTTATTATATTTAATACTATGGGCGTGTCAACACTTTTCCTTGCCCGTCCCTGCACAAGACAGCAAACTCCATTCATGAAGATTCAGCCCCCTTTTCTCCAATCCGCATTTGAGGCCGCCCTGGCGGCTGCCAGCCCGCGCATGCTGCTTCCGCCGCAACTGCCCTCGCCCCCCAGGGGCCGCACCCTGGTGGTCGGCGGCGGCAAGGCGGCCGCCGCAATGGCCCAGACAGTAGAGGACTTGTGGCCGGCCAGCGCGCCTCTGTCCGGACTCGTGGTCACGCGCTACCGGCACGGCCTGCCCTTGAAGCGCATCGAGGTGATCGAGGCGAGCCACCCCTTGCCCGACGGGCGCGGCGAGGCAGCCGCAAGCCGCATGCTGGAAGCGATCCGCGAACTCACCGCGGACGATCTCCTGCTGGTGCTGGTCTCCGGCGGCGGCTCCAGCCTGCTCGCCCTGCCGGTGACAGGCGTGACGCTGAAGGAACTGCGCGCGCTGACCAAGGCCCTGCTCGCCTGCGGCGCGTCGATCCAGGAGATCAACACCGTGCGCAAGCACCTCACGCGCTTTTCCGGCGGCCGGGTCGCCGCCGCGAGCAAGGCGCCCGTGCGCGCGCTCATCCTGTCCGACGTGGTGGGCGACGATCCGAGCTACATCGCCTCCGGGCCCTGCGCCCCCGACCCCGACACCTTCGCCGATGCGCTGGCGCTGCTCGAAC
Source organism: Pseudomonadota bacterium (assembly GCA_021847835.1). Classification (GTDB taxonomy): domain Bacteria; phylum Pseudomonadota; class Gammaproteobacteria; order Burkholderiales; family Thiobacillaceae; genus UBA6918. Next base: position 158,339 of record JAJZPR010000003.1, on the reverse strand, counting down.
GCTACGGCATCGATCCGCCGCAGGCGGCAGGCGATCACTTGCAGCGCGGCCTGCGTGGCGAGATCCCCGACACGCCCAAGCCTGGCAGCGCGGTATTCGATCATGTGGAGAACCGCATCATCGGCAGCGCGCGTTCGGTCTTGGCCGCAGCGCAGGCATGGCTCGAACATCAGGACGTGGAAGTGATCAATCTTGGCGAAATCGAGGGCGAGTCGAGCAGCGTCGCCCTGGCCCACGCGGGGCTGATCCGGACAAAGCTCGAATCCGCCAGACGGCCGTTCGCCCTGCTCTCCGGCGGAGAAACGACGGTCACGGTGAGGAACGAAAGCGGCCGCGGCGGCCGCAACACCGAGTACCTGCTGGCACTGGGCCTGGCGATGAAGGATGCGGCCGGCGTATGGGCCATCGCCTGCGACACCGACGGCATCGACGGCACCGAGGACAACGCCGGGGCGGTCTGGACACCCGACACGCTGGCACGAGCAGAAGCCGCCGGGCTGGACGCCGCCGCGATGCTCGATGCGAATGACGCCTACGGATTCTTCAGCGCGCTCGGCAATCTGGTCGTCACCGGCCCGACGCGCACCAACGTCAACGATTTCAGGCTGGCGATCGTCGTCTAGTTGGGCCTGAACACCTGTATGGCGTCGCCCACCTTCAGCCCCAGCTTTTCGGCCGCGCTGCCGCGGTTGATGGCGAGTTCGACCAACCCTGCGCTGTTGCCGAACCAGAACCCCTCGCCCTTGTCCACCGCGCCGAAGGTGTCCGCATGGCGGAATTCCACATTGCGCGCGACGATGCGCGAGCTTTGCGGCACGCCTGCCGCGCGCTGGCCGCTCCAGGCATTGCCGTAGTGGTCGATGTAGATGATCCGCGGCAAGTCGCCGGCGTCGAACTCGACGTGCAGTTTGGATTTCGCTTCCACCTTTTCGTGCGGAAACTCACCCTTGGCAACAAGCGCGGCGATGACGGCGAAGATGTCGCGCCCATGAAAGGTGGCGGCGGCATGCTCGGGCTTCCAGGTGATGCGCCAGATCTTCGTATCGGTATTGCGCGCGCCCACGATGGAGAGCAGACCGTTGTCGGGCCCGACGAACCAGCGCCCGCCTGCGGTCAGCACCACGCCGTCGCGTCCGGTGCCGACGCCTGGATCGACCACGCACATGAACACCGTACCGGGCGGGAAGCCGGGCGCGAAGGCGGCGATGAGATGCGCCCCTGCATGGGCGTTGAAGTCGGGCGCTTCGTGCAGCAGATCCACCACTTGCTGCGCCGGCGCCAGTTCGTGAATGCGCGCCTTGACCTGCCCCACATAGGGATCGCGCGTGCCGAAATCGGTGAACAGAACGATCATGCCGTCTCCTGTCATTTGTTCAATGACTATGCGGCAGGGCTTTCCGCTTGGCAAGCAAACCAACAAAAAAGCCGGGCAAGCCCGGCTTTTTCATCGCGAAAGCGAAAGGCTTACTCGGCCTCGACGGCCTCGGCAGCTTCACCTTCCGGACGGTCCAGCAGTTCGACCAGGGCCATGGGAGCATTGTCGCCCTGGCGGTAGCCGAACTTGAGAATGCGCACATAGCCGCCGGGACGGGCGGCAAAGCGCGGGCCCAGTTCGTCGAACACCTTGACGACCATTTCGCGGTCGCGCAGGCGGTCGAAAGCCAGGCGGCGGTTGGCCAGCGAAGGGTTCTTGCCCAGGGTGATGATGGGCTCGACGACGCGGCGCAGCTCCTTGGCCTTGGGCAGGGTGGTCTTGATCGCTTCATGACGCAGCAGGGAGTTGGTCATGTTGCGCAGCATGGCCAGCCGGTGGCTGGTCGTGCGGTTGAGCTTGCGGTTGGATTGACGATGACGCATGGCGATTTCCTTTCAAAATGCTTTTTTTCTTTGGCCAGGGCAGTTGCCACACCGCCCCGCACTTTATTGTTTTCGGTTGGTTGTAATTAACCCGGGTCAGGGTTTTTCGAGCCCGGCCGGCGGCCAGTTCTCGAGCTTCATGCCCAGCGACAGGCCCTTGGAGGCCAGCACTTCCTTGATTTCGTTCAGGGACTTGCGGCCCAGATTGGGCGTCTTGAGCAATTCGGTTTCGCTGCGCTGAATCAGGTCGCCGATGTAGTAGATGTTCTCGGCCTTGAGGCAATTGGCGGAACGCACGGTGAGTTCCAGATCGTCCACCGGGCGCAGCAGGATGGGATCGACCTGGGGTGCACGCGCGCCTTCTGCAGCGGCAGCTTCGGTGCCCTTGAGGTCGGCGAACACGGAGAGCTGTTCCACCAGGATGCGGGCGGCCGTGCGCACGGCTTCCTCGGGATCGACGATGCCGTTGGTCTCGATGTCGATGACCAGACGATCGAGGTCGGTGCGCTGCTCGACGCGAGCGTTCTCGACCGCGTAGGCCACGCGGCGCACGGGGCTGAACGAGGCATCCACCAGGATGGAGCCGACGCCACGGGTATCCGGATCGATCTTGCGCGCGGGCACGGGCTGGTAGCCGCGGCCGGCTTCGACCTTGATTTCCATTTCCAGCTTGCCGCCCTTGGTGAGATGGGCGATCACATGGTCCGGGTTGACGACCTCGACATCATGTCCCAGTTCGATGTCGGAAGCGGTCACCACGCCTTCGCCGCTCTTGGCCAGGCGCAGCAGGGCCTCGCCCTTGCCATGCAGCTTGAAGGCGATGCCCTTGAGATTGAGCAGAATGTCGACGACGTCTTCCTGCACGCCTTCGATGGTCGAGTATTCGTGCACCACGCCGGTGATTTTCACTTCGGTCGGCGCATAGCCCACCATCGACGACAGCAGAATGCGGCGCAGGGCGTTGCCCAGGGTGTGGCCGTAGCCGCGCTCGAACGGCTCCATGACAACCTTGGCATGGAGCGGGGTCACACGATCGACTTCAACAATACTGGGTTTGAGAAATTCCGCTGCAGCTTGCATGTAGGCAGTGTCCTTTAAACGCTGTGACCAGAAACGATGACAGGTGTCTCGTCAATTACTTGGAATACAGTTCGATCACCAGGGATTCGTTGATGGTGGGCGGCAGGTCGGCACGCTGCGGCATGGACTTGTAGGTACCCTTGAGGCCCTTGATGTCGACTTCCACCCACTCGGGGAATCCGCGCGACTCTGCCGCCTCGGCGGCACCCTTGATGCGCAGGTGGTTCTTGGCACGCTCGGCCACTTCGATGACGTCACCGGCCCTGACCTGGTAGGAAGGAATATTGACGCGCCTGCCGTTCACCATGATGCCGTTGTGGCGCACGACCTGGCGCGCCTCGGTGCGTGACGCACCGAAACCCATGCGGTAGCACACGGTGTCGAGGCGGCTCTCCAGCAGGCCCAGCAGGTTCTCGCCGGTCACGCCCTTGAGGCTGTCGGCCTTCTTGTACACCAGGCGGAACTGGCGCTCGAGGACGCCGTAGATGCGGCGAATCTTCTGCTTTTCACGCAGCTGCGTGCCATAGCCGGACAAGCGCTGACCGCTCTTCTGGCCGTGCTGGCCGGGGGCGTAGCTGCGGCGCTCGATGGCGCACTTTTCGGTGTAGCACTTCTCGCCCTTGAGGAAGAGTTTCTCACCCTCGCGGCGGCACTGACGACATTTAGCATCCAGGTTACGGGCCATATCAAACCTCTCAAATGCGGCGTTTTTTCGACGGGCGGCAGCCGTTGTGCGGCACGGGCGTCACGTCGGAAATCGCGGTAATCTTGAAACCAAGGGCGTTGAGCGCGCGCACGGAAGACTCGCGGCCGGGGCCGGGGCCCTTGATGCGCACTTCCAGGTTCTTCACGCCGTATTCCTGCGCGGCCTTGCCGGCGTTTTCGGCGGCAATCTGCGCGGCAAACGGGGTGGATTTGCGCGAGCCCTTGAAGCCGGCGCCGCCCGCGGTCGCCCACGACAGGGCATTGCCCTGGCGGTCAGTTATGGTAATGATGGTGTTGTTGAAGGAGGCGTGCACATGAGCAATGCCTTCGGCAACGCTCTTCTTGACCTTCTTGCGAACACGGGTAGCAGCGGATTTGGTCGCCATCTAGCTTTCCTTATTTCTTGATAGCCTTGCGCGGGCCCTTGCGGGTGCGCGCGTTGGTACGGGTACGCTGGCCGCGGACAGGCAGACCCTTGCGATGGCGCAGACCGCGGTAGCAGCCCAGGTCCATCAGGCGCTTGATGTTCATGGTCACTTCGCGGCGCAGATCACCCTCGACGGTGTGGCGGGACACGCCCTCGCGCAGCTTTTCCATCTCCGCGTCGGTCAGGTCCTTGATCTTGGCGCTCGTCAGCACACCTGCGCCCTCGCAAATCTTGCGCGCCGTGGTGCGGCCGATGCCATAAATGGCGGTCAGCGCGATTTCCGCGTGTTGGTGGTTGGGTATGTTTACCCCTGCAATACGGGCCATTCGGCGTTACTCCGTACAGAAAACTGAAAATTATACCACGCCTGGATGTTCAGCAGGAAGCCGAACTGTCAGGCACTTAACCCTGGCGCTGCTTGTGGCGCGGATCGTCGCAGATCACGCGTACCACGCCCTTGCGGCGCACAATCTTGCACTTACGGCAGATCTTTTTTACTGAAGCCTGAACTCGCATGTTCGCTCTCCTAACAACCGGCTATCCGGTTTAACTCACTTTGCCCTGAACACGATCCGGCCCTTGGTCAGATCGTAAGGCGTCAATTCAACAGTGACCTTGTCGCCCGGCAGAATACGGATGTAGTGCATCCGCATCTTGCCGGAAATATGTCCCAGCACGACATGGCCGTTTTCAAGCTTTACCCGGAAGGTCGCGTTGGGCAGGTTTTCCACAACCTCCCCTTGCATCTGGATAACGTCTTCCTTCGACATTACCGACCTACCAGACCGCCTTTGAAATTGGCTTTCTTCAACAGACTTTCATACTGGTGCGACATGACATAGGCCTGAACCTGGGCCATGAAGTCCATCGTCACCACCACGATGATCAGCAGCGAGGTGCCGCCGAAATAAAACGGCACATTCCACTTCGCAATCAGCACTTCCGGCAGCAGGCAGACCAGGGTGATGTAGATCGCCCCGACCAGGGTCAGCCTGGTCATGACCTTGTCAATGTAGCGCGCGGTCTGGTCGCCGGGGCGAATGCCGGGCACGAATGCGCCGCTCTTCTTCAGGTTGTCCGCCGTCTCCTTGGGATTGAACACCAGGGCGGTATAGAAAAAGCAGAAGAAGATGATCGCAGCCGCATAAATCAGCATGTAAACCGGCTGGCCGGGGGACAGCACGGCACTGATGTCCTTCAGCCAGTACATGTTCGGGTTGGAGCCGAACCAGCTGGTGATCGTCGCCGGGAACAGGATGATGCTGGACGCGAAAATCGCGGGAATCACGCCGGCCATGTTGAGCTTGAGCGGAAGGTGCGAGCTTTGCCCGCCCATCACCACCTTGCCGACCTGGCGCTTGGCGTAGTTGACCAGGATCTTGCGCTGTCCACGCTCGACGAAAACCACAAAGCCGATTACCAGAATGGCGCCCACGAACAGCAGCAGCACCAAGGGAATCGAAAACGCGCCGGTGCGGGTCAGTTCCAGTGTGCCGGACACCGCGCTCGGCAGGCCGGCGACGATACCGGCGAAAATGATGAGGGAGATGCCGTTGCCGATGCCGCGCTCGGTAATCTGCTCGCCCAGCCACATCAGGAACATGGTGCCGGTGGTCAGGGTGGTGACTGCGATGATGCGGAAACCGATGCCCGGATCGATCACCACGCCCTGGCTCTCCAGGGCGATGGAAATGCCCAGCGACTGGAACAGGGCCAGGAACACCGTGCCGTAGCGGGTGTATTGGGTAATCTTGCGGCGGCCGGCTTCGCCCTCCTTTTTCAGCGCCTCCAGCTGCGGCGACACCACGGTCAGCAGTTGCACGATGATCGACGCCGAAATGTAGGGCATGATGCCCAGCGCCAGCACCGAGGCACGCGCCAGCGCGCCGCCGGAGAACATGTTGAACATGTCCAGCAGCCCGCCCTGGGCGTCGAACAGCTGCTTCAACTGCTCGGGATCGATACCGGGCACGGGGATGAAGGAGCCGATGCGGAACACCACGAGGGCGCCCAGCAGGAACCACAGCCGGCGCTTGAGATCGCCGAACTTTCCTGTCATGCCCGCAAGTGGTGCAGCAGTTGCCAAGGTGATTCCCTATCCGCTTTATTCGCTGATCGAGCCGCCGGCGGCTTCAATCGCCGCACGCGCACCCTTGGTGACTGCAATGCCCTTGAGCTTGACGGCCTTGTCGAGCTTGCCGGACAGGATCACTTTGGCGTTCTTGGCCAGGGCCGACACGATGCCAGCCTGTTTCAGCACCAGCAAATCGATCTCGTCCACTGCGATCCTGTCCAGTTCGGACAGGCGCACCTCGGCGGTGTCTTCTGCAGTCAGGGAGACGAAGCCGCGCTTGGGCAGACGACGATGCAGGGGCATCTGGCCGCCTTCGAAGCCGACTTTTTTGTAGCCGCCCGAGCGGGAGTGCTGGCCCTTGTGGCCGCGCCCCGCAGTCTTGCCCAGGCCGGAACCGATGCCGCGACCGACACGCTTCTTGGCGTGCTTGGCGCCAGCGCCTGGTTTGAGATTATTCAGTTCCATTTAGCAACCCTCGCATTTGACGAGAAAATTGACCTTGTTGATCATGCCGCGATTGGCAGGGGTGTCCAGCACTTCCACGGTATGGTGCATGCGACGCAGGCCCAGGCCGCGCACGCACGCCTTGTGGTCCTTCTTGGCGCCGATGGTGCTCTTGACCAGCGTCACTTTAAGCTTCTTGTCGCTCATGGCTTACCCCTGGATCTCTTCAACGGATTTGCCGCGCTTGGCCGCAATCTCGGCAGGCGTGGACATCTGCATCAGGCCGTTGATGGTTGCGCGCACCACGTTGTAGGGGTTGGTGGAACCCAGGCACTTGGCCAGCACGTTCTGCACGCCCATCACTTCGAACACGGCACGCATGGCGCCGCCGGCAATGATCCCGGTACCTTCGGATGCCGGCTGGATCAGCACCACGGAGGCGCCGTGCCTGCCCACCACGGGGTGGTGGAAGGAGCCGTTCTTCAGGTTGATCTTGTTCAGGTTGCGGCGCGCCTCTTCCATGGCTTTCTGCACGGCCACCGGAACTTCCTTGGCCTTGCCCTTGCCCATGCCGATGCCGCCGTCGCCGTCGCCCACCACGGTCAGCGCAGCGAAGCCGAGCACGCGACCGCCCTTGACCGTCTTGGACACGCGGTTGACCGCGATCATTTTCTCGCGCAGGCCGTCGCCGCGCTCTTCAGTTTGTTCGTTACGAGCCATTGTCTGTCAGCCTCGTTAAAAGACCAGGCCGTTCTCGCGCGCGGCTTCCGCCAGCGCCTTCACACGGCCATGAAATTTGAAACCGGAACGGTCGAATGCAACCTTGTCGATGCCCAGCGCCTTGGCCTTCTCGGCCAGGCGCTTGCCGACCAGGGCAGCGGCAGCGGTATTGCCGCCGTTGGACGCCTGGGCGCGCACTTCCTTTTCCAGGGTGGAGGCGGAAGCCAGCACCTTGCCGCCGTCGGCGGAGATGATCTGCGCATAGATATGGCTGTTGGTGCGGTGCACCGACAAGCGGGTTGCCTTGACGGCCGCGATTTTGGCGCGGGTTTTGCGCGCGCGGCGGACTCGTGCTTCTTGGGTATTCATCGTCTGCGTTCCTTAGCGGCTATTACTTCTTCTTGGTCTCTTTCAAGACCACGACTTCATCGGCGTAGCGCACGCCCTTGCCCTTGTAGGGCTCCGGAGGACGATAACCGCGAATGTCGGCGGCCACCTGGCCAACCTTCTGGCGGTCGATGCCCTTGACCACGACTTCGGTCTGGCTGGGAGTTTCCACCTTGATGCCTGCCGGCATCTTGTGCACCACGGGATGCGAAAAACCCAGCGACAGGTTGAGGTTGTCACCCTGGGCCTGCGCGCGGTAACCCACGCCGACCAGATTCAGCTTCTTCTCGAAGCCCTTCGACACGCCCGTGACCATGTTGTTGAGCAGCGCGCGCAGCGTGCCCGCCATGGCGTTGGCCTGGATGCTTTCACCGACAGGCGCGAAAGTGATGACGCCACCATCGAGGTTGACCTTGACGTTGGCCGGAGCTTTCTGGCTCAGCGTGCCGAGCGGCCCCTTCACGGTGATGGTTTCGCCCAGAGCAACTTCCACGCCCTTGGGCAGGTTGATGGGATTATTGGCTACACGTGACATCTCAAATCCCCCTTAGGCCACCAGGCACAGCACTTCGCCGCCCACGCCCTGGGCACGCGCCTTGTGATCGGTCATCACGCCGCGGGAAGTGGAAACAATCGCCACACCCAGACCGTTCATGACCCTGGGCAGTTCCTGGGAGCCCTTGTAGACACGCAGGCCGGGCGTGCTGACACGCTCGATCTTCTCGATCACCGGGCGGCCGGCGTAATATTTCAACTGGATCTGCAATTCAGGCTTGCTTTCGCCCTTGACGGCAAAATCCTCGATATAACCTTCGTCCTTCAGCACCTTGGCAATGGACACTTTGACCTTGGAGGAAGGCATGCTGACGCTCGTCTTCTCCATGGCTTGGGCATTGCGGATGCGGGTCAGCATATCGGCAATGGGATCACTCATGCTCATTTTCTGTCTCTCCCTTACCAGCTGGCCTTGACCATGCCCGGAATCTCGCCGCGCATGGCGACCTCACGCAGCTTGCCGCGCGCCAGGCCGAATTTGCTGAATACGCCGCGGGGGCGGCCGGTAACCTGGCAGCGGTTGCGCTGACGGCAGGGGCTGGCGTCGCGCGGCAACTTCTGCAGGGCCAGGCGGGCAGCCATGCGCTCGTCGTCGGACAATTGCGCGTTGTCGATGATTGCCTTCAGCTCCGCACGCTTGGCAGCGTACTTCTTGACCATCTTGGCGCGCTTCGCTTCGCGGTTGATCAGAGATAATTTGGCCATCTCTACCTCAGTTCTTGAACGGGAATTTGAAAGCGGACAGCAGGGCCTTGGCCTCCTCATCCGATTTCGCAGTGGTGGTGATGGTGATGTTCATGCCCCGCAGAGCATCGATCTTGTCGTACTCGATTTCGGGGAAGATGATCTGCTCACGCACACCCATGTTGTAGTTGCCGCGACCGTCGAAGGAGCGGCCGTTGATGCCACGGAAGTCGCGCACGCGCGGCAGCGCAACGCTTACCAGACGGTCGAGAAACTCGTACATGCGGATCTTGCGCAGCGTCACCTTGCAGCCGATGGGGTAGCCTTCGCGGATCTTGAAGCCGGCAATGGACTTGCGCGACTTGGTGACCACGGGCTTCTGGCCGGCGATCTTCTGCATGTCGCCGACGGCGAATTCCATGACCTTCTTGTCGGCCACGGCCTCGCCCACGCCCATGTTCAGGGTGATCTTTTCGATGCGCGGCACTTCCATGACGGATTTGTAGCCGAACTTCTTCATCAGTTCGGGCACCACGGTTTCACGATAATAAGTTTGCAGACGTGCCATATCAGTCCCTTATGCGTCCACCATTTCGCCGTTGGACTTGAAGACGCGAACCTTGCGGCCGTCCTCAAGCACCTTGAAACCGACGCGGTCGGCCTTCTGGGTAGCGGGGTTGAACAGGCCGACGTTGGAAATGTGAATCGGCATTTCCTTTTCCACGATCCCGCCGGTGCGGCCGAGATAGGGGTTCGGCTTCTGGTGCTTCTTGACGCGATTGATGCCTTCGACCACCACGTGGTCGGCATCGGCAATGCTCAGCACCTGGCCGCGCTTGCCCTTGTCCTTGCCGGTGAGCACCGTCACCTGATCGCCTTTGCGAATACGTGCCATGTCGATCTCCTTACAGCACTTCCGGCGCCAGCGACACGATCTTCATGAACTTCTCGGTACGAAGCTCGCGCGTCACGGGGCCAAAAATACGGGTGCCGATGGGCTCCAGCTTGTTGTTGAGCAGCACGGCGGCATTGCCGTCGAACTTCACCAGCGAGCCGTCGGGGCGACGCACGCCCTTTGCGGTGCGCACCACCACGGCGTTGTACACATCGCCTTTTTTCACGCGACCACGCGGGGCGGCATCCTTGATGCTGACCTTGATGATGTCGCCGATTCCGGCGTAACGGCGGTGACTGCCACCCAGCACCTTGATGCACATGACAGTGCGTGCGCCGGTATTGTCAGCCACATCCAGCATGGACTGCATTTGAATCATTTTTCACTCTCCAACTTAACCCGCCTGCTGTTGGGCGCGGCGGCCAGTTTTGGATCCGTTTTCAGGAAAGACCGAACTGAAACGAGTTCGGGGAAACGCGGGATTCTACCGAATCCCGCCCTTTAAGGCAAGCCCTTTCTAAAATCAGGTGCTTGCACGCTCGACCAGCCTGGCCACATGCCAGGACTTGGTCTTGGACACGGGGCGGCCTTCGGCGATCTCGACGATGTCGCCTTCCTGGCACTCGTTCTTCTCGTCGTGGGCGTGGTACTTCTTGGACAGGCGGATGATCTTGCCGATCACCGGGTGCTTGACCCGGCGCTCGACCAGAACGGTCACCGTCTTGTCCATCTTGTCGCTGACGACGCGACCCGTCAGGGTGCGGACAACCTTGCTCGCTTCAGTCATGTTCATGCCTTTTCACGCATGACCGTCTTGACGCGGGCAATATCGCGGCGGATCTTGCCCAGATCGGCGGTCTTGTTGGATTGCTGGGTCGCCACCTGCATGCGCAGCGCAAAGTGGGCGCGCAACAGCGACTCCAGTTCCTTGTTCAGTTCTTCGGCGGACTTGCCGCGCAGTTCATTCGCTTTCATGTTCAGCTCCCGATCATACGGGTGACGAAAGTGGTCTGAATCGGCAGCTTGGCAGCGGCCAGCTTGAAGGCCTCGCGCGCCAGCGCCTCGTCCACGCCGTCCATTTCGTACAGCACCTTGCCGGGCTGGATTTCAGCCACCCAGTATTCCGGGTTGCCCTTGCCGTTACCCATACGGACTTCGGCGGGCTTCTTGGAAATCGGCTTGTCCGGGAAGATGCGGATCCACACGCGGCCGCCGCGCTTGATGTGGCGAGTCATGGCACGACGGGCGGCTTCGATCTGGCGGGCAGTCAGGCGGCCGCGGCCGATGGCCTTGAGGCCATATTCGCCGAAACTCACCTTGGCGCCGCGCGTGGCCAGGCCGGTATTGCGGCCTTTCTGCTCTTTGCGGTATTTTCTTCTAGCTGGCTGCAGCATGTTTCACTCCTGATTTCTTGCCGCGCCTTTCAGGCTCGGCAGCGACCGGCTGCTCGTTACGCGCCAGGTAGTCGCCTTTGTAAACCCAGACCTTGATGCCGATGATGCCGTAGGTGGTGCGGGCTTCGGCAAAGCCGTAATCGATGTCGGCACGCAGGGTGTGCAGAGGCACGCGGCCTTCGCGGTACCACTCGGTACGCGCGATCTCGATGCCGTTCAGGCGACCCGAGCTCATGATCTTGATGCCCTGGGCGCCGAGGCGCATGGCGTTCTGCATGGCGCGCTTCATGGCGCGGCGGAACATCACGCGCTTTTCGAGCTGCTGGGCGATGCTGTCGGCGATGATCTGCGCATCGGTTTCAGGCTTGCGCACTTCCTCGATGTTGACGTGCACGGGCACGGACATCATGCGGCCCAGATCGGCACGCAGCTTCTCGATGTCCTCGCCCTTCTTGCCGATGACCACACCGGGACGGCCGCTGAAAATCGTGATGCGGGCGTTCTTTGCGGGACGCTCGATCAAGACCTTGCTGACCGAGGCGCCGGCAAGCTTGCGCTTGAGATACTCGCGCACCTTGATGTCTTCGTTCAGGGTCGTCGCAAAGTCCTTGTTGGAGCCGAACCACTTGGCCGTCCAGGTACGCTGCACACCCAGGCGGAAACCGGTCGGATGAATCTTCTGTCCCATATCAATCCCCCACCGTCACGGTGATGTGACAGGTCTGTTTCTCAATGCGGTTGCCGCGGCCCTTGGCGCGCGCGGTGAAGCGCTTGAGGCTGGGGCCCTTGTCCACGTAAATGGTTTTCACCTTGAGGGTGTCGATGTCGGCGCCCTCGTTGTGCTCGGCGTTGGCGATCGCGGATTCCAGCACCTTCTTGATGACGGTCGCGCCCTTCTTGGGGCTGAACGCGAGGATGTTGAGCGCGCGATCGACCGGCAGTCCGCGGATCTGATCGGCCACCAGACGGCCCTTCTGGGCGGAGAGGCGGGTTCCACGCAGGATAGCGGATACTTCCATCATTCTCTCCTTACTTCTTGGCTTTCTTGTCGGCCGCATGACCCTTGAACGTGCGGGTCAGCGAAAATTCGCCGAGCTTGTGGCCAACCATGTTTTCGGTAATGAACACCGGCACATGCTGGCGCCCGTTGTGCACCGCGATGGTCAGCCCGATGAACTCGGGCAGCACGGTGGAACGGCGCGACCAGGTCTTGACCGGGCGCTTGTCGTTGCTGGAGATCGCGGTATCCACCTTTTTCAGCAGGTGTGCATCCACGAAAGGTCCTTTTTTGATTGAACGTGCCATATCGATTTACCTCAATCAGCTGGCGTGGCGGCGGCGCACGATCATGCCGGACGTGCGCTTGTTGCTACGGGTACGATAGCCCTTGGTCGGCGTGCCCCACGGGCTCACCGGATCACGGCCTGCGGCGGTCTTGCCTTCACCACCGCCATGCGGGTGATCAACCGGGTTCATGGCCACGCCGCGAACGGTCGGGCGGATGCCGCGCCAGCGGTTGGCCCCGGCCTTGCCGATGGAACGCAGGCTGTGCTCTTCGTTGCCGACTTCGCCGATGGTGGCACGGCAATCGACGTGCACCTTGCGGATCTCGCCGGAGCGCAGACGCAACTGGGCGTAGCTGCCTTCGCGCGCCAGCAGTTGCACGGAAGCACCGGCAGAACGCGCCATTTGCGCGCCCTTGCCCGGCTGCATCTCGATGCAGTGAATGGTGGTACCCACCGGAATGTTGCGCAGCGGCAGGCAGTTGCCGGCCTTGATCGGGGCCTCGGCGCCGTTCATCAGCTGCGCGCCGGCGCCGATGCCGCGCGGGGCGATGATGTAGCGGCGCTCGCCGTCGGCGTAGCACAGCAGCGCGAGGTGCGCAGAACGGTTCGGGTCGTACTCAAGACGCTCGACCTTGGCAGGAATGCCATCCTTGTTGCGACGGAAATCCACCACGCGGTAATTCTTCTTGTGGCCACCGCCCATGTGACGGGTGGTGATGTGGCCGTTGTTGTTGCGGCCAGCCGTACGGTTCTTCTTCTCCACCAGGGCAGCCACGGGCTTGCCCTTGTGCAGGTCCTTGTTTACAACCTTGACGACGGCGCGGCGGCCGGCGGAGGTTGGTTTGACTTTAACCAATGCCATGTTGCGCTCCTTTAAGCCGCCTGCAGGTCAATTTCCTGACCCGGCTTGATGCTGACATAGGCTTTCTTCCAGTCTTTCTGGCGAGCCATGCCGTAACGGTTCTTCTTGACCTTGCCCTTGACGTTCATCACCTGAACGCCGGTCACTTCCACCTTGAACAGCATCGCCACGGCGGCGCCGATTTCGTCCTTGGTGGCGTCGCTTGCGACCTTGAAGGCAACCTGGTTGTTCTTGTCGGCCACGCGGGTGCTCTTTTCGGAAATCACCGGGGCCAGAATGACCTTGAGCAGACGCTCCTGATTCATCGCGCTCATCACAGCATCTCCTCGAATTGCTTGACCGCTTCCTTGGTGATCAGCACATTGCCGAACTTGACCAGGCTCCAGGGGTCGGCCTGGTGCGGCTCCACCACGTAGACATTGCTCAGGTTGCGCGAAGACAGCCACAGGTTGTCATCGACGCTGTCGGCAATGATCACGACCTTGTCGAAGCCCATGGACTTGATTTTCTGCGCCAGCATCTTGGTCTTGGGCGCATCGATGCCGAAGCTGTCGACCACCTTCAGCTTGCCGTCGCGGGCCAGTTGGGACAGGATGGCGGAAATGCCGGCGCGATACATCTTGCGGTTGACCTTGTGGGCATAGTTCTCTTCGCCGGTGTTCGGGAAGGTCTTGCCGCCCCCGCGCCAGATCGGGCTGGATGTCATGCCCGCACGCGCACGGCCGGTGCCTTTCTGGCGCCAGGGCTTCTTGGTGCTGTGGCGGACTTCCTCGCGATCTTTCTGCTTGCTGTTGGCGCTGCGCGCATTGGCCATGAACGCGGTCACGACCTGGTGCACCAGGGCTTCATTGTATTCGCGGCCAAAGGTCTCGTCGCTGGCCGACAGGCTGGCGGTCTGCTGACCCTGGTCGTTGATGATCATCAGATCCATTACGCACCCCCCTTCGCGGCCGGGCGCACCATGACCTGGCCGCCTTTGGCGCCAGGCACAGCCCCCTTGACCAGAAGCAGGCCGCGCTCGGCATCGACGCGCACCACTTCGAGATTCTGCACGGTGCTGCGCACCGAACCCATATGGCCCGCCATGCGCTTGCCGGGAAACACGCGACCCGGATCCTGCGCCATACCGATCGAGCCCGGCACCCTGTGCGAACGCGAGTTGCCGTGCGAGGCGCGCTGGGAACCGAAATTGTGGCGCTTGATGGTGCCGGCAAAGCCCTTGCCCTGGGTCACGCCGGTGACATCGACCATCTGGCCGGCCTGAAAAATGTCCGCGCCGACGGCAGCGCCCGCCTGATACTGGGCCGCCACATCGGCAGGAACGGAAAATTCGCGCATGACTTCGGCCGCCTCGACACCCGCCTTGGCGAAATGTCCGGCTTGCGCCTTGTTCACGCGATTGTTGCGGCGAGAGCCGAAGGCAAGCTGCACGGCCGAATAGCCGTCATTTCCCTCGGTCTTGACCTGGGAGACGCGATTGTTCGACACGTCCAGCACGGTCACCGGAACGGACGCGCCGTCGTCGGTAAAAATGCGGGTCATGCCGATCTTGCGACCGACGAGTCCGATGTTCATTATGTTCATTCCTTTGCATACCCCGTCGCCGGGGGCTGTAAAGCGCCGACTTCAATTGGCCGGCATCCTAAAACCCCGCCTGTCGGCAGGGGTGAAACAGCAAAACGCGAGATCATACTCGCGTTTTGCCTGTAACTCAAGCAGTTTGCCCCGGCCCTGGCCGAGGCTGACCGGCTTAAAGCTTGATTTCGACGTCCACGCCCGCCGGCAGGTCGAGCTTCATCAGCGCATCCACGGTCTTGTCCGTGGGGTCGATGATGTCCATCAGCCTGCGGTGCGTGCGGATCTCGAACTGGTCGCGCGAAGTCTTGTTGACGTGCGGCGAACGCAGGATGTCGAAACGCTCGATCGAGGTCGGCAGCGGGACGGGGCCCTTGACCACGGCGCCGGTGCGCTTGGCGGTCTCGACGATCTCGATGGCGGACTGGTCGATCAGCTTGTAATCGAAGGCTTTGAGACGGATACGGATTTTCTGGTTTTGCATAGTATTTACTCGATAATCTTCGCCACCACGCCGGCGCCGACGGTGCGGCCGCCTTCGCGGATCGCGAATCGCAGGCCTTCTTCCATCGCGATCGGCGCAATCAGCGCAACCGTGATGCTGATGTTGTCGCCAGGCATCACCATCTCGGTGCCGGCCGGCAGTTCGATCGCACCGGTCACGTCGGTGGTGCGGAAGTAGAACTGGGGACGGTAGCCGTTGAAGAACGGGGTGTGACGACCCCCTTCGTCCTTGGACAGGACGTAGATCTCGGCGGTGAATTTGGTGTGCGGGGTGATGGAGCCGGGCTTGGCCAGCACCTGGCCGCGCTCGACTTCTTCGCGCTTGGTGCCGCGCAGCAGCACGCCGACGTTGTCGCCGGCCTGGCCCTGGTCCAGCAGCTTCCTGAACATCTCGACGCCGGTGCAGGTGGTCTTGAGCGTGGGCTTGATGCCGACGATTTCGATTTCTTCGCCCACCTTGATGATGCCGCGCTCAACCCGGCCGGTCACGACGGTGCCGCGGCCGGAGATGGAGAAGACGTCTTCGACGGGCATCAGGAAGGGCTGGTCGATGGCGCGCTGGGGCTCGGGGATGTAGGAGTCCAGGGCGGCCGCCAGCTTCATGATGGAGGGCTCGCCGATGTCGCTCTGGTCGCCTTCCAGGGCCTTGAGGGCGGAGCCGATGACGATGGGGGTGTCGTCGCCAGGGAAGTCGTACTTGGACAGGAGTTCGCGAACTTCCATCTCCACCAGTTCGAGCAGCTCGGGGTCGTCGACCATGTCGGCCTTGTTCATGTAGACGATGATGTAGGGCACGCCGACCTGACGCGCGAGCAGGATGTGTTCGCGGGTCTGGGGCATGGGGCCGTCGGCGGCGGACACGACCAGGATGGCGCCGTCCATCTGGGCGGCACCGGTGATCATGTTCTTGACGTAGTCGGCGTGGCCGGGACAGTCGACGTGGGCGTAGTGGCGGCTTTCGGTCTCGTATTCGACGTGCGCGGTGTTGATGGTGATGCCGCGGGCCTTCTCTTCGGGCGCAGAGTCAATGTCGGCGTAGTTCTTCGCCTGGCCACCAAACTTCTTCGACAAAATGGTGGTGATCGCCGCCGTCAGGGTGGTCTTGCCATGGTCAACGTGACCAATCGTCCCCACGTTCACGTGCGGCTTCGTACGTTCAAATTTTTCCTTAGACATGTCTTGATCCTCGTCCTAGATTACTTTTTGCTCATCACGGCCTCGGCCACGTTCTTGGGGGCCTCGGAATAGTGCTTGAATTCCATGCTGTAGGTGGCGCGGCCCTGGCTCATGGAACGCAGGTCGGTGGAGTAGCCGAACATCTCGGCCAGCGGCACCTCGGCCTTGATGGCCTTGCCGCCGCCCACCATGTCTTCCATGCCCTGGATGATGCCGCGACGACGGTTGAGGTCGCCCATCACATCGCCCATGTAGTCTTCGGGCGTCTCCACCTCGACCGCCATCATGGGCTCGAGCAGCACGGGATTGGCCTTGCGCATGCCTTCCTTGAAGGCAAGGATCGCGGCCATCTTGAAGGCCTGCTCGGAGGAGTCAACCTCGTGGTAGGAACCGTCGAACAGGGTGACCTTGACGTCGACCACCGGGAAGCCTGCCAGCACACCATTCGGCAGCGCCTCGTTCAGGCCCTTGTCGACCGCGGGAATGTATTCGCGCGGCACGGTGCCGCCCTTGATGGCATCGACGAATTCATAACCTTTACCGGCTTCGTTCGGCTCCATCTTGATCCAGACATGACCGTACTGGCCCTTGCCGCCGGACTGCTTGACGTGCTTGCCTTCGACCTCGACCGCCTTGCGGATGGCTTCGCGGTAGGCCACCTGGGGGGCGCCCACGTTGGCTTCCACGCCGAATTCGCGCTTCATGCGGTCAACCAGGATTTCCAGGTGCAGTTCGCCCATGCCGGAAATGATGGTCTGGCCGGATTCCTCGTCGGTACGCACACGGAAGGACGGGTCTTCCTGCGCCAGACGGCCCAGGGCGATGCCCATTTTTTCCTGGTCAGCCTTGGTCTTGGGTTCGACCGCCACGTGAATCACGGGCTCGGGGAAAACCATGCGCTCGAGAATCACCGGCTTGTCCAGGGCGCACAGCGTGTCGCCGGTCATGGCATCTTTCAGGCCCACGGCGGCGGCGATGTCGCCGGCGCGCACTTCCTTGATTTCCTCGCGCTGGTTGGCGTGCATCTGCAGAATGCGGCCCAGGCGCTCTTTCCTGCCCTTGACCGAGTTGTAGATGGTGTCGCCGGCATTGACCACGCCGGAATACACACGGAAGAATGTCAGCTGGCCGACATAGGGGTCGGTCATGATCTTGAACGCCAACGCGGCGAAAGGCTCTTCATCAGAGGCCTTGCGCTCGGCAGGCTTGCCGTCCTCCAGTTCACAGGGAGTCGGCGGAATGTCGACCGGCGAAGGCATGTACTCGATCACGGCGTCCAGCATGCGCTGCACACCCTTGTTCTTGAACGCGGTGCCGCACAGCATCGGCACGATTTCGCCGGCGATGGTGCGGGTACGCAGGCCCAGGTTGATGTCGGCCTCGGAGAGCTCGCCCTCTTCGAGGTACTTGTTCATCAGTTCTTCAGAGGACTCGGCCGCAGCCTCGACCATCTTCTCGCGCCACTCCTTGCAGGTTTCCACGAGATCGGCCGGGATGTCCTCGTAGGTGAACTTCATGCCCATGGAGGCCTCGTCCCAGAAGATGGCCTTCATCTTGACGAGGTCGACCACGCCCTTGAAGTTCTCTTCGGCACCGATGGGCACCACGATGGGCACGGGGTTGGCACGCAGGCGGGTCTTCATCTGGTCGTAGACCTTGAAGAAGTTGGCGCCGGTGCGGTCCATCTTGTTGACGAAGGCCAGGCGCGGCACCTTGTACTTGTTGGCCTGGCGCCACACGGTCTCGGACTGGGGCTGCACGCCACCCACGGCGCAGTACACCATGCAGGCACCATCTAGCACGCGCATGGAGCGCTCCACTTCAATCGTGAAATCCACGTGCCCCGGGGTGTCGATGATGTTGATGCGATGCTCGGGGTAATTGCTTTCCATCCCCTTCCAGAAGCAGGTGGTCGCAGCGGAGGTAATCGTGATGCCGCGCTCGCGCTCCTGCTCCATCCAGTCCATGGTGGCGGCGCCGTCGTGCACTTCGCCGATCTTGTGGGAAACGCCGGTGTAGAACAGGATGCGCTCGGTCGTGGTGGTCTTGCCCGCGTCAATGTGCGCGGAAATACCGATATTGCGATAGCGCTCGATGGGGGTGGTACGTGCCATGTCTAATCAAATCCCCATCAGAAACGGAAATGCGAGAAAGCCTTGTTGGCTTCTGCCATGCGATGGACTTCTTCACGCTTTTTCATGGCGGCGCCGCGGCCTTCGGCGGCATCCAGCAGCTCGCCGGCCAGGCGCGCATCCATGGACTTCTCGCCGCGCTTGCGGGCGGCATCGCGCACCCAGCGCATGGCCAGAGCACTGCGACGGGAAGGACGCACTTCAACCGGGACCTGGTAGTTGGCGCCACCGACGCGACGGCTCTTCACCTCGACGACGGGGCGCACGTTGTTCATGGCGGTGGAGAACACCTCCAGCGGATCCTTGCCGGATTTCCTGGAAATCTGCTCGAACGCACCATACACGATGCGTTCGGCGACGGATTTCTTGCCGCTGATCATGATGGCGTTCATGAATTTGGAAACTTCAACGTTGCCGAATTTCGGATCCGGCAGAATTTCACGTTTTTCTACTTCGCGACGACGAGGCATGTCTTCAGTCCTTTAATAATCTCTTGCCAGATCAGGCAGCTTTCGGGCGCTTGGCGCCGTACTTGGAGCGCGCCTGCTTGCGGTCCTTCACGCCGGCGGTATCCAGCGAACCGCGCACGGTGTGGTAACGCACACCCGGCAAGTCCTTCACACGACCGCCGCGGATCAGCACCACGGAGTGCTCCTGGAGGTTGTGGCCCTCGCCGCCGATGTAGCTGATGACCTCGAAACCGTTGGTCAGGCGCACCTTGCAAACCTTCCGCAGCGCGGAGTTCGGCTTCTTGGGAGTGGTGGTGTACACGCGCGTGCACACGCCGCGTTTTTGCGGGCAGGCCTGCATGGCAGGCACCTTGCTTTTGGTCACCGGAGCCTTGCGCGGCTTGCGGATCAGCTGGTTAATCGTTGGCATCTAAGCTTCCGTTCAGTCTATGTCTCAAAACAGCCATTAAAACGACCGGGACGGCCTGGGCCGTCCCGTTGCGTCAGATTCATGCACTCCGGCGCAAAAGCCGGAAAAAAGACGCATGATTCTATTTGGGCAATGCCCCCGTGTCAAGCCACCTCTTGGTTTTCCTGGGAGGAATCCTGCGGCGGCTCAATGAAATGCGCGGCGCCGAGGTCCTCGCCCGCGGCCTGGCGGCGGCGGGTGTTATGGTAGGCGAGGCCCGTGCCCGCCGGAATCAGGCGGCCGACGATGACGTTTTCCTTGAGGCCGCGCAACTCGTCCTTCTTGCCCATGATCGCCGCTTCCGTGAGCACCCTGGTGGTTTCCTGGAAGGAAGCCGCCGAGATGAAGGAATCGGTCGACAGCGAGGCCTTGGTGATGCCGAGCAGTACCGGTTCAAAGGTGGCGGGCTGCTTGCCGGCCGCGACCATCTCGTCATTGAGCTGCAGCACTTCCGAACGCTCCACCTGCTCACCGGGAATGAGCCCGGTATCGCCCGTGTCCGCCACGTTCACGCGGCGCAGCATCTGGCGCACGATCACCTCGATGTGCTTGTCGTTGATCTTCACGCCCTGCAGGCGGTAGACGTCCTGCACTTCGTCGGTGATGTAGCGGGCCAGCGCCTCGGTGCCCTGCAGGCGCAGGATGTCCTGCGGGTCCACCGGGCCGTCGACGATCATCTCGCCCTTCTGCACCACCTGGCCGTCGTGGGCGGTGACGTGCTTGTCCTTGGGAATCAGGTACTCGTGGGCCACGCCGTCGAAGTCGGTGATGACCAGGCGCTGCTTGCCCTTGGTGTCCTTGCCGAACGACACCGTGCCGGTGACTTCCGCCAGCACGCCGGCATCTTTCGGCGAACGGGCTTCGAACAGTTCGGCCACGCGCGGCAGACCGCCGGTGATGTCGCGGGTCTTGGTGGTTTCCTGCGGCATGCGCGCGAGCACGTCGCCCACATGCACGTCCTGGCCATCCTTCACGGTAATGATGGAGCCCACCTGGAAAGTGATGTTGACCAGCGTTTCGGTGCCGACAATCTTCACTTCATTGCCGGCTTCGTCCAGCAGCTTGACCTGCGGGCGCACACCCTTGGCGGCCGCCCCCTTGCGGGTCTTGGGATCGATCACCACCAGGGTCGAGAGGCCGGTGACCTCGTCGATCTGCTTGGCGACGGTGACGCCCTCCTCGACGTTCTCGAAACGCACCTTGCCGGTGTACTCGGTGATGATCGGACGGGTGTGCGGATCCCAGGTGGCGAGCACGGCACCGGCCTTGATCTTGGCGCCATCGATCACGGTCAGGGTGGCGCCGTAAGGTACCTTGTGGCGCTCGCGCTCGCGGCCGGCATCGTCCACGATGATCATTTCGCCGGAGCGGGAAATTGCAATCAGTTCCTTGCGCGCGTTGGTCACGTAGCGCATGGTGTTGGAATAGCGCAGCGTGCCGTTGGACTTGGCTTCCAGCTGGCTGGCAGCGGCGGCCCGCGAGGCCGCGCCGCCGATGTGGAAGGTACGCATGGTGAGCTGGGTGCCCGGCTCGCCGATGGATTGCGCGGCGATCACGCCGACCGCCTCGCCCACGTTGACCAGGTGGCCGCGGCCGAGGTCGCGCCCGTAGCACTTGGCGCACAGGCCGAAGCGCGTGCTGCAGGTGAGCGGTGTGCGCACCTTGACTTCGTCGACGCCGGCAGCGTCGATGGCGTCGACCAGATCTTCGGAGAGCAGGGTGCCGGCCTCGATCATGGTCTCCTGGGTTTCGGGGTTGACGATGTCGACGGCGGCCACGCGGCCCAGGATGCGCTCGCGCAGGGGCTCGACCACTTCACCGCCCTCGACCAGGGCCTTGAGGGCCATGCCGTCCCTGGTGCCGCAATCGTCTTCCACCACCACCAGATCCTGGGTCACGTCCACCAGACGGCGGGTGAGATAGCCGGAGTTCGCGGTCTTCAGCGCGGTATCGGCCAGACCCTTGCGCGCGCCGTGGGTCGAAATGAAGTACTGAAGCATGTTCAGGCCTTCACGGAAGTTCGCGGTAATCGGGGTCTCGATGATGGAGCCGTCAGGCTTGGCCATGAGGCCGCGCATGCCGGCCAGCTGGCGGATCTGCGCGGCGGAACCGCGCGCACCGGAGTCGGCCATCATGTAGATGGCATTGAAGGATTCCTGGGTGACTTCCTCGCCCTTGCGATTCTTCACCTTCTCCACGCCCAGCTGGCCCATCATGGCCTTTGCCACGTGATCGCCGGCACGGCCCCAGATGTCCACCACCTTGTTGTAGCGCTCGCCCTGGGTCACCAGGCCCGAGGTGTACTGCATCTCGATTTCCTTGACCTCGGCTTCGGCCGCCTCCAGGATGGAAGACTTCTCCACCGGGATCAGCATGTCCTTGATGGCGATCGACATGCCGGCGCGGGTGGCGAAGCTGAAACCGGTATACATCAGCTTGTCGGCGAAGATCACGGTCTCGCGCAGGCCGCAGCGGCGGAAGCTGGCGTTGATGAGCCTGGAAATCTCCTTCTTCTTGAGCGCCTTGTCGATGTAGCTGAAAGGCAGGCCCGGGGGCAGGATTTCCGACAGGATGGCACGGCCCACGGTGGTCTCGACACGTTTGACCGTCTCCACCCGCTCGCCGTCGACGATATTGGCTTCCCTGATGCGGATGGTGACGCGCGCGTGCAGCTCGACGGCGCCGTTGTCGTAGGCGCGGCGCGCTTCGGCCACGTCGGCGTAGAAGCTGCCTTCGCCCTTGGCGTTGATCTTCTCGCGCGTCATGTAGTACAGGCCCAGCACGATGTCCTGCGACGGCACGATGATGGGCTCGCCGTTGGCGGGCGACAGCACATTGTTGGAGGCCAGCATCAGGGTGCGCGCTTCCATCTGCGCTTCCAGCGACAGCGGCACGTGCACGGCCATCTGGTCGCCGTCGAAGTCGGCGTTGAAGGCCGCACACACCAGCGGGTGCAGCTGGATCGCCTTGCCCTCGATCAGCACCGGCTCGAAAGCCTGGATGCCGAGGCGGTGCAGGGTGGGCGCACGGTTCAGCATCACGGGATGCTCGCGGATCACCTCTTCGAGGATGTCCCACACGATCGGCTCTTCATCTTCCACCATCTTCTTGGCTGCCTTGATGGTGGTGGCCAGGCCCATGACTTCCAGACGGTTGAAGATGAAGGGCTTGAACAGCTCCAGCGCCATTTTCTTGGGCAGGCCGCACTGGTGCAGCTTGAGTTGCGGGCCCACCACGATGACCGAACGGCCGGAGTAATCGACGCGCTTGCCCAGCAGGTTCTGGCGGAAGCGGCCGCTCTTGCCCTTGATCATGTCGGCCAGCGACTTCAAAGGCCGCTTGTTCGCGCCGGTCATGGCCTTGCCGCGGCGGCCGTTGTCGAGCAGGGAATCCACGGATTCCTGCAGCATGCGCTTTTCGTTGCGCACGATGATCTCGGGCGCCTTCAGTTCGAGCAGGCGCTTCAAGCGGTTGTTGCGGTTGATGACGCGGCGGTAGAGATCGTTGAGGTCGGAAGTCGCGAAACGGCCGCCGTCCAGCGGCACCAGCGGGCGCAGTTCCGGCGGCAGCACCGGCAGCACTTCCAGGACCATCCACTCGGGCTTGATGCCGGAGCGCTGGAAGGCCTCCAGCACCTTGAGGCGCTTGGAAATCTTCTTCAGCTTGGTGTCGGACGTGGTTTTGGAGAGTTCCGCGCGCAGGCTCTCGACTTCGCTGTTGATGTCGATCGCGCGCAGCAGGTCGCGGATGCCCTCGGCGCCCATCGATGCCTTGAACTCGTCGCCGTATTCCTCGACCTTGGACAGGTAGTCGTCCTCCGTGAGCAGCTGGCACTTGTTGAGCGGGGTCATGCCGGGATCGGTCACGACGTAGCCTTCGAAGTACAGCACGCGCTCGATGTCGCGCAGGGTCATGTCGAGCACCATGCCGAGGCGGCTGGGCAGCGACTTCAGGAACCAGATGTGCGCGACCGGGCTGGCCAGGTCGATGTGGCCCATGCGCTCGCGGCGCACCTTCGACAGCGTCACCTCGACGCCGCACTTCTCGCAGATCACGCCGCGGTGCTTCAAGCGCTTGTACTTGCCGCACAGGCACTCGTAGTCCTTGACCGGGCCGAAAATCTTGGCGCAGAACAGGCCGTCACGCTCCGGCTTGAAGGTGCGGTAGTTGATGGTCTCGGGCTTCTTCACCTCGCCGTAGGACCAGGCACGAATTTTCTCAGGGGAGGCGATGCCGATCCTGATGGCATCGAACTCTTCTTCCTGGGTGGCTTCCTTGAACAGATCCAGCAGTGCTTTCATGGTTAGTTCCTCACCCTTCGATTAATAACGTTCCAGATCGATGTCGATGCCGAGCGAGCGTATTTCCTTCACCAGCACATTGAAGGACTCGGGCATGCCGGCCTCGATCTTGTGATCGCCCTTGACGATGTTCTCGTACACCTTGGTGCGGCCGGTGACGTCGTCGGACTTCACGGTCAGCATTTCCTGCAGCACGTAGGCGGCGCCGTAGGCCTCCAGCGCCCACACTTCCATCTCGCCGAAGCGCTGGCCGCCGAACTGCGCCTTGCCGCCCAGGGGCTGCTGGGTCACCAGGCTGTAGGGGCCGGTGGAGCGCGCGTGCATCTTGTCGTCGACAAGGTGATGCAGCTTGAGCACGTGCATCACGCCCACGGTCACCGGGCGCTCGAAGGCTTCGCCGGTGCGGCCGTCGTACAGGGTGACCTGCCCGCTTTCGGACATGTCGGCGATCTTCAGCATGTGAAGGATTTCCTCTTCGGAGGCGCCGTCGAATACAGGGGTCGCAAACGGCACGCCCTTGGTCAGGTTGGCCGCCAGTTCGAGGATTTCCTCGTCGGAAAGGTCGTCGATCTTCTCCTGGGCGCCGCGGCTGTTGTAGACCTCTTTCAGGAAGGCGCGCATGTCCTTGGCCTTGGCCTGTGCCTGCAGCATGGCATCGATCTTCTGGCCCAGCCCCTTGGCGGCCCAGCCGAGATGGGTTTCCAGGATCTGGCCCACGTTCATGCGCGAGGGCACGCCCAGCGGGTTGAGCACGATGTCGACCGGCATGCCGTTGTCCATGTAGGGCATGTCCTCGACCGGGGTGATCTTGGACACCACGCCCTTGTTGCCGTGACGGCCGGCCATCTTGTCGCCAGGCTGCAGCCTACGCTTGACCGCGAGATAGACCTTGACCATTTTCTGCACGCCGGGGGGCAATTCGTCGCCGGCAGTGAGCTTTTTCTTCTTTTCCTCGAACATGGCGTCGAACTCGACGCGCTTGGCGGCGAGGCCGTCCTTGATGGCTTCCATCTGGCGGCTGACCTCGTCGTCGGCCATGCGGATGTCGAACCAGTCGTGGCCCGGCAGCGATTCGAGGTACTCGCGGGTGATCTTGGTGCCCTTGGCCAGCCTCTTGGGGCCGCCGTTGGCGGTCTTGCCCAGCAGCATGCGGCCCAGGCGCGAGTAGGCGTCCATCTCGACGATGCGCATGCGGTCGGCCAGATCCTTTTTGTATTCGGCCAGCTGGCTGTCGATGATGCTCTGCGCGCGCTTGTCGCGTTCGATGCCTTCGCGGGTGAAGACCTGCACGTCGATGACGATGCCGCTCATGCCGGAAGGCACGCGCAGGCTGGTGTCCTTCACGTCGGAAGCCTTCTCGCCGAAGATGGCGCGCAGCAGCTTCTCTTCCGGGGTGAGCTGGGTCTCGCCCTTGGGCGTGACCTTGCCGACCAGCACGTCGCCGGCTTCGACTTCGGCGCCGATGCTGATGATGCCGGACTCGTCCAGGCGGCCGAGCTGGCGCTCGGGCAGGTTGGAAATGTCGCGGGTGATCTCTTCCGGTCCGAGCTTGGTGTCGCGCGCGACCACGTTGAGTTCTTCGATGTGGATCGAGGTGTAGCGGTCTTCGGCCACCACCTTCTCGGAGATCAGGATCGAGTCTTCGAAGTTGTAGCCGTTCCAGGGCATGAAGGCCACGGTCATGTTCTGGCCCAGCGCCAGTTCGCCCATGTCGGTCGAGGCGCCGTCTGCGATGACGTCGCCGCGCGCGATCTGGTCGCCCACCTTCACCAGCGGACGCTGGTTGATGTTGGTGTTCTGGTTGGAACGGGTGTACTTGATGAGCGAATAGATGTCCACGCCGACTTCGCCGGCCACGGCTTCGTCGTCATTCACGCGCACCACGATACGGCCCGCATCGACATAGTCGACCACGCCGCCGCGATGGGCGGTGACCACGGTGCCGGAATCGATGGCGGCGGTGCGCTCGATGCCGGTGCCCACCAGCGGCTTTTCCGGGCGCAGGCAGGGCACGGCCTGTCGCTGCATGTTGGAGCCCATCAGCGCGCGGTTGGCGTCGTCATGCTCCAGGAAGGGAATCAGCGAGGCAGCCACGGACACCACCTGCGCCGGCGCCACGTCCATGTACTCGATGCGGTCCGGGGTGGACAGGGTGAATTCGTTCTTGAAGCGGCAGGAAACCAGGTCGTCGGTGAACTTGCCCTTGCTGTCGAGCTCGGCGTTGGCCTGGGCGATCACGTACTTGCCTTCCTCGATGGCGGAAAGATACTCGATCTGGTCGCTGACCTTGCCGTTGAGGACTTTTCTGTACGGCGTTTCGATGAAGCCGTAGCTGTTGACCTGGGCAAACAGGGCCAGCGAGTTGATGAGGCCGATGTTCGGGCCTTCCGGCGTCTCGATCGGGCAAACCCTTCCGTAATGCGTCGGATGCACGTCGCGCACCTCGAAGCCGGCGCGCTCGCGGGTCAGGCCACCCGGGCCAAGCGCCGAGACGCGGCGCTTGTGGGTGATCTCGGACAGCGGGTTGGTCTGGTCCATGAACTGGCTCAACTGGCTGGAGCCGAAGAATTCCTTGATCGACGCGCTCACCGGCTTGGCGTTGATGAGGTCGTGCGGCATCAGGTTCTCGGACTCGGCCTGGCTCAAGCGCTCCTTGACCGCGCGCTCGACGCGCACGAGGCCGGCGCGGAACTGGTTTTCGGCCAGCTCGCCGACCGAACGCACACGGCGGTTGCCGAGGTGGTCGATGTCGTCGATCTCGCCGCGGCCATTGCGCAGCTCGACCAGGATCTTCATCACGGCAATGATGTCTTCATTGCTGAGGGTGCCAGTCCCGGTCAACTCTTCCCGACCAACGCGGCGGTTGAATTTCATGCGGCCCACGGCCGACAGGTCGTAGCGTTCCTCAGAGAAGAACAGGCCTTCGAACAGGGTCTTAACCGCGTCTTCGGTGGGCGGCTCGCCCGGGCGCATCATGCGGTAGATGGCCACGCGCGCGGCATATTCGTCAGGCGTTTCGTCGATGCGCAGGGTCTGGGAAATGAAGGCGCCGTGGTCGAGGTCGTTCACGTAGATGGTCTGGAACTTGGCCACGCCCATGGCGGCAAACTTGGCCAGCAACTCGTCGGTGATCTCGTCGTTGGCACGCGCGGCCAGTTCGCCGGTTTCCTTGTCCACCACGTCGTGCGCCAGCACGCGGCCGGCCACGAATTCATTCGGAATGGCCCACATCTTGACGCCGGCGGCGTCGAGTTCGCGCACGTGCTTGGCGGTGATGCGCTTGTCCTTGGGCACGATGACCTTGCCGTCCTTGCCGTAGATGTCGAAGCGCGCCACTTCGCCGCGCAGGCGGTCGGGCACCAGCTCGAACTGCACGCCCTGTTCATTGATGTGAAAGGTGTCCTTGTCGAAGAACAGATCGAGAATCTGCTCGGGGGAGTAGCCCAGGGCCTTCAGCAGGATGGTGCCGGGCATCTTGCGGCGGCGGTCGACGCGGAAGTACAGGTAGTCTTTCGGATCGAATTCGAAGTCCAGCCAGGAGCCGCGGTAGGGAATGATGCGCGCGGAAAACAGGAGCTTGCCCGAGCTGTGGGTCTTGCCGCGGTCGTGCTCGAAGAACACGCCGGGCGAGCGGTGCAGCTGGGACACGATCACACGCTCGGTGCCGTTGATGACGAAGGAGCCGGTCGGGGTCATGAGCGGAATCTCGCCCATGTAGACTTCCTGCTCCTTGACTTCCTTGACCGTGGGCTTGGAGGCTTCCTTGTCCATGATCACCAGGCGCACCTTGGCGCGCAGGGGCGCGCAGAAGGTCAGGCCGCGCTGCTGGCATTCCTTGATGTCGAAGGCGGGCTCGCCCAGGTTGTAATGCACGTATTCCAGGCGCGCATTGCCGGAATGGCTGACGATGGGGAAGATCGAGGTGAAGGCTGCCTGCAGGCCCTCGTTCTTGCGCTCGGCTTGCGGCACGTCGGTCTGCAGGAAGTTGCGGTAGGACTCGAGCTGGGTGGCCAACAGATAGGGCACCGGCAGCACGTTCACACGCTTGCCGAAACTCTTGCGGATGCGTTTCTTTTCGGTGAAGGTGTAGCCCATGGGGTCTCCTTGGATATGGCAGGTTGCGGAGCGATTCCGGCGACAGACCGCAGTCCGTCAAGCGCTCAATTCCGGTACACGCAAAAAGCACAACCCGGAGACCAAAAAATGGCTCCGGGTATGCCGTTTGCGTGTGCCGCCTTCGCGGGCCGGCGACCCGCGAAAGCGCGAGGCCTTACTTGACCTCGACAGTGGCGCCAGCGTCTTCCAACTGCTTTTTCAGCGCGTCGGCGTCGGCCTTGCTGATGCCTTCCTTCACGGGCTTCGGTGCGCCGTCGACCAGGTCTTTGGCTTCCTTGAGGCCCAGGCCGGTGGCGGCACGCACCACCTTGATGACTTCCACCTTCTTCTCGCCGGCGGAGGCCAGCACGACGGTGAACTCGGTTTTTTCCTCGGCGGCAGCGGCAGCGCCGGCAGCGGGGGCAGCGGCCACGGCCACGGCAGCGGCAGCGGCGGAAACGCCGAACTTCTCTTCCATTTCCTTGATCAGTTCGGACAGCTCCAGCACGGTCATGCCGGCGATTGCGTCGAGGATTTCAGCTTTGGATGCAGCCATTTCTAACTCCTGTCAGATGTTGAATAGATGAATGATGTCGTTCAGGCAGCCTGCTTCTGATCGCGGACAGCGGCCAGGCCACGCACAAACTTGGTGGGTACCTCGTTGAGCGTGCGGACGAACTGGGCGATCGGCGCCTGCATGGTGCCAAGCAGCTTGGCGAGCAGTTCTTCACGGCTGGGCATGTTGGCCAGGTTCGCCACGTCGGTAGCCGACATGACGAAATTGGGCATGGCCCCACCCTTGATCACGAACATGTCCTTGCCCTTGGCAAAGTCGTTCATGACCTTGGCGGCCGCAACGGGGTCCTTGGAAATACCGTAGACGAGCGGGCCAACCATCTGGTTGGCCAGCCCTTCGAACGGCGTTCCCTGAACCGCGCGGCGCGCCAGGGTGTTCTTGATGACGCGGAAATACACCCCGCTCTTGCGTGCGTTGGCACGCAGGCTGGTGATGTCCGCGACACCGGTGCCGCGATACTCGGCCAGCACCACGGCCTGGGCATCCGCAATCTGCGCGGACACTTCGGCTACGACGGCCTTTTTCTCTTCCAGATTCAGACTCAAGGTCTTCTCCTTTAAAAGCGAGGCGAACATCCGCCCCACGGCTGGCGACCTTGACAGGAGTGATTCCCGTTTTGGGTGCGCCATCTGCGTAGGATTCAGGGATCAGGGGACAGGGATCAGGGATCGGAAAAATCCCGTCTTCCTATTCCAAGAACCCCGCAATTAAGCGCAGATTCCGAATCCGGTTTCACTGATACCTGATCACTGATACCTGATTCCTGCACTCCTACGGTCTTGGATAACCCCGCCCCGGTGATGCGAACACTACCGGGGCAGGCCCAAAATACTTATGCGCTGAGGGTGGTCTGATCCACGCGCACGCCCACCCCCATGGTGCTGGAGACGGACAGCTTCTTCATGTACACGCCCTTGGACGCGGCCGGCTTGGCCTTGTTCAGGGCCTCGACCAGCGCCAGCAGATTCACTTTCAGATCGTCCGGCGTGAACGAGGCGCGGCCGATGGTGCAGTGCACGATGCCGCCCTTGTCGGTGCGGTACTGCACCTGGCCGGCCTTGGCGTTCTTCACCGCTTCGGCCACGTTCGGGGTGACGGTGCCGACCTTGGGGTTCGGCATCAGGCCGCGCGGGCCGAGGATCTGGCCCAGCTGGCCGACCACGCGCATGGCGTCGGGGGTGGCGATGACCACGTCGAATTCCATCTTGCCGGCCTTGACGTCGGCGGCCAGGTCGTCGAAGCCGACGATGTCGGCGCCGGCGGCCTTGGCGGCCTCGGCGTTGGCGCCCTGCGCGAACACGGCGACGCGCACGGTCTTGCCGGTACCCTTGGGCAGCACCACGGAACCGCGCACCATCTGGTCGGATTTGCGCGCGTCGATGCCGAGGTTCACGGCCACGTCGACGGATTCGTCAAACTTGGCGGTGGCGGTTTCCTTGATCAGCTGCAGGGCTTCCATCACGGGATAAGCCTTGTTGCGATCGATTTTTTCTTTGATGGCCTGAAGGCGCTTGGAAATCTTGCTCATGTTCAAACCTCCGCATCCACGCCCATGGAACGGGCAGTACCGGCAATCGTGCGCACCGCGGCATCCATGTCGGCGGCGGTGAGATCGGGCTCCTTGAGCTTGGCGATCTCTTCCAGCTGGGCGCGGGAAATCTTGCCGACCTTGTCGGTATGCGGCTTGGCGGAGCCCTTGTCGAGCTTGATCGCCTTCTTGATGAGCACCGTCGCAGGCGGCGTCTTCATGATGAAGGTGAAGCTCTTGTCCGCGTAGGCGGTGATCACCACGGGGATGGGCAGACCCGGTTCCATGCTCTGCGTCTTGGCGTTGAAGGCCTTGCAGAATTCCATGATATTGAGGCCCTTTTGACCCAGGGCCGGGCCGATGGGCGGCGAGGGGTTCGCCTTGCCCGCCGGCACTTGCAGCTTGATGTAGCCGACTACTTTCTTTGCCATGATGCTTCCTGATTAAAGTGAGTCATAACGCGCTTTGAGCGGCTTTGCCACCTACTTGCGCTCCTCTTCGGCCCGCCATCAGGCAGGCCATTCGTCAGGCCTTCTCGACCTGACCGAATTCCAGTTCGACCGGCGTCGCGCGGCCGAAAATCAGCACCGACACGCGCAGCTTGCTCTTGTCGTAGTTCACCTCTTCCACGGTGCCATTGAAGTCGGTGAAAGGACCATCGATCACGCGCACCGACTGGCCCACCTCGAACAGCACCTTGGGCCTGGGCTTTTCGACGCCCTCCTTCATCTGGTTCATGATCGCCTCGACCTCCTTTTCGGAGATGGGCGTGGGCTTGGTGGCGGTGCCGCCGACGAAGCCGGTGACCTTGGGCGTGCTCTTCACCAGGTGCCAGGTGTCGTCGTTCATGTCCATCTGCACCAGCACGTAGCCCGGGAAGAACTTGCGCTCGGCGGTCTTTTTCTGGCCCGCCTTCATTTCCACCACTTCTTCCACCGGGACCAGGATTTCGCCGAACCTGTCCTTCATGCCGGCACGCTCGATGCGCTCGGCAAGGTTGCGCGCAACGCTCTTCTCGAAGCCGGAATAGGCGTGAACGACGTACCAGCGCATGCTCATCAGTTTCCACCCATTGCCAGGCGGACCAGCCACAGCAGGGCCGAATCCACGATCCACAAAAACAGGGCCATCACAAACACGAAAACCAGCACGATGCCGGTGGTTTGCATGGTTTCCTTGCGCGTCGGCCACACGACCTTGCGCGTTTCATCGCGCGCCTCGCCGGCAAAGGCGAAAAAGGTCTTGCCAGGAGCGGTGAAATACATCATCACGGCACCCGCCACCAAGCCGCCCAGCACCATCAGCACACGCACCAGCGCAGGCTGATCGGGAAAGTAATAGAACCCCGTCACGCCGGCCACTACCAGCAGTACCGCAATCAGCAGCTTGATCTTGTCAACCATCAAAACCTCAGCCGCTATAGAGCGGCGGCATTTCCGTCATTGTTCTGGCAGGCCAGGAGGGTCTCGAACCCCCAACCTTCGGTTTTGGAGACCGACGCTCTGCCAATTGAGCTACTGGCCTAATTTTCCCGAAGGACTTACTCGATAACCTTCGCCACCACGCCGGCGCCGACGGTGCGGCCGCCTTCGCGGATCGCGAATCGCAGGCCTTCTTCCATCGCGATCGGCGCAATCAGCGCAACCGTGATGCTGATGTTGTCGCCAGGCATCACCATCTCGGTGCCGGCCGGCAGTTCGATCGCACCGGTCACGTCGGTGGTGCGGAAGTAGAACTGGGGACGGTAGCCGTTGAAGAACGGGGTGTGACGACCCCCTTCGTCCTTGGACAGGACGTAGATCTCGGCGGTGAATTTGGTGTGCGGGGTGATGGAGCCGGGCTTGGCCAGCACCTGGCCGCGCTCGACTTCTTCGCGCTTGGTGCCGCGCAGCAGCACGCCGACGTTGTCGCCGGCCTGGCCCTGGTCCAGCAGCTTCCTGAACATCTCGACGCCGGTGCAGGTGGTCTTGAGCGTGGGCTTGATGCCGACGATTTCGATTTCTTCGCCCACCTTGATGATGCCGCGCTCAACCCGGCCGGTCACGACGGTGCCGCGGCCGGAGATGGAGAAGACGTCTTCGACGGGCATCAGGAAGGGCTGGTCGATGGCGCGCTGGGGCTCGGGGATGTAGGAGTCCAGGGCGGCCGCCAGCTTCATGATGGAGGGCTCGCCGATGTCGCTCTGGTCGCCTTCCAGGGCCTTGAGGGCGGAGCCGATGACGATGGGGGTGTCGTCGCCAGGGAAGTCGTACTTGGACAGGAGTTCGCGAACTTCCATCTCCACCAGTTCGAGCAGCTCGGGGTCGTCGACCATGTCGGCCTTGTTCATGTAGACGATGATGTAGGGCACGCCGACCTGACGCGCGAGCAGGATGTGTTCGCGGGTCTGGGGCATGGGGCCGTCGGCGGCGGACACGACCAGGATGGCGCCGTCCATCTGGGCGGCACCGGTGATCATGTTCTTGACGTAGTCGGCGTGGCCGGGACAGTCGACGTGGGCGTAGTGGCGGCTTTCGGTCTCGTATTCGACGTGCGCGGTGTTGATGGTGATGCCGCGGGCCTTCTCTTCGGGCGCAGAGTCAATGTCGGCGTAGTTCTTCGCCTGGCCACCAAACTTCTTCGACAAAATGGTGGTGATCGCCGCCGTCAGGGTGGTCTTGCCATGGTCAACGTGACCAATCGTCCCCACGTTCACGTGCGGCTTCGTACGTTCAAATTTTTCCTTAGACATAACGCCCCCGTTCTACTGTCAAGTCAATGAATCGGATCAAAAAACAAAAACACCAAAAAACCCGGTGCCCCAACCACTACAAATCAAGGCACCTTTTAAATCATGGTGCCCATGGGCAGGATTGAACTGCCGACCTCTCCCTTACCAAGGGAGTGCTCTGCCACTGAGCTACATGGGCCACGCTCAATCACGTGCAACAAACTTCTGGAGCGGCGAGCGGGAATCGAACCCGCGTCATCAGCTTGGAAGGCTGAGGTTCTACCATTGAACTACCGCCGCCCGAACCTGCTTGCCACTCGCCGGCCAAAGCCGGCCTAAAAAACCTGGTGGTGGGGGAAGGATTCGAACCTTCGAAGGCAGAGCCGTCAGATTTACAGTCTGATCCCTTTGACCGCTCGGGAACCCCACCGAACGAAACGCGAGATTATGTTGTTTTCAAGGACTTCTGTCAAACACCAAAGTCAGACATTGAAGAGGAAATTCATCACATCCCCATCCCTGACCACGTATTCCTTGCCCTCCGAGCGCATTTTGCCGGCCTCCTTGGCCCCCTGCTCGCCCTTGCAGGCGATGAAATCCTCGTATGAAATGGTCTGCGCGCGGATGAAACCGCGCTCGAAATCCGTATGGATGACGCCGGCGGCCCTGGGCGCGGTGTCGCCCTTGTGGATGGTCCAGGCGCGCACTTCCTTGACCCCGGCGGTGAAATAGGTTTGCAGGCCCAGAAGCTCGTAGGCGGCGCGAATCAGGCGGTTCAGGCCCGGCTCGTCCCAGCCCAGCTCCTTGAGGTATTCCACGCGCTCTTCGGGGGACAACTCCTGCAGTTCGGCCTCCAGCGCGGCACACACCGGCACCACCGGCGCGTTTTCCTTGGCCGCATGGGCCTTGAGCGCGTCGAGCATGGGGTTGTCGTGAAAACCGTCCTCGCTGACGTTGGCGACGTACAGGGTGGGCTTCACCGTCATCAGGCACAGCGGCTTCAGGGCGGCCATGGCGTCCTCGTCGAGGCCGGCGGCGCGGGCCGGGCGGCCTTCGTTCAGCGCGGCGATGACCGGCTTCAGCGCCGCCACCATTTTCTGCGCTTCCTTGTCGCCGGCGCGTGCCGGCTTTTCATAACGCGCCAATGCCTTTTCGGCGCTCGCCAGATCGGCCAGCGCCAGTTCGGTGGCGATGGTTTCCACGTCCGACAGGGGATCCACCTTGCCGGCGACGTGAATCACGTTGTCGTTCTGGAAGCAGCGCACCACGTGGCAGATGGCGTCGGTTTCGCGGATGTTGGCGAGGAACTGGTTGCCCAGGCCCTCGCCCTTGGAAGCGCCCGCGACCAGGCCGGCGATGTCGACGAACTCGACGATCGCGGGCACCACCCGCTCGGGCTTCACGATTTCAGCCAATTGGGCCAGGCGCGGATCGGGCACCTCGACCACGCCGGTGTTCGGCTCGATGGTGCAGAAAGGATAGTTTTCCGCCGCGATCCCCGCCTGGGTCAGGGCGTTGAAAAGCGTGGACTTGCCGACGTTGGGCAGGCCGACGATGCCGCATTTCAGACTCATTTTTTTGCCACCGTATGTAATTTCAGTTGCGCCGCGGCGAAATTGCCCGCCGCGAGTTCCGGCCAGACATCCAGCGCGGCGTCGATCGCAGCCAGCATGCTTTCGCGCTCGGGCGCCTGCGGCTTGCCGAGCACGTAGCCCACGACCGCTTCCTTCGAGCCGGGATGGCCGATGCCGATGCGCAGGCGCCAGTAATTGGAAGAGCCCAACTGAACATGGATGTCCTTGAGGCCGTTCTGCCCGCCGTGCCCGCCGCCCTGCTTGAGCCTGGCCGTGCCGGGCGGCAGGTCCAGCTCGTCGTGCGCCACCAGGATGGACTCGGGCGGAATCTTGTAAAACCTGGCCAGCGCCGCGACCGA
The DNA here is from genome assembly GCA_021847835.1 of Pseudomonadota bacterium. GTDB lineage: Bacteria > Pseudomonadota > Gammaproteobacteria > Burkholderiales > Thiobacillaceae > UBA6918. The sequence continues at coordinate 123,520 of JAJZPR010000003.1, read as the reverse complement.
CTTGCCGGACAGGTTCATGAACGTGTCGGGGCAGAGCAGCCAGATGTCGCCCTCCCCGGAAGCCAGCTTGCCGACCCGCCCGTGGAATTTTGGCTCGTTGCGCAACGACACGCCCAGCCTGCGCGCGAGCGCCTCCAGCCACCAGAAACCGGCGTTGTGGCGAGTGTCTTCGTATTGCGCGCCCGGGTTGCCCAGGCCGACGATCAGGCGTAGCGGATGCATGGCTCAAACAAAAATGCCCACGCCGCGAAGAAAATCGCGGGTGGGCATGGCGTCATTCGCCGTATCAGGCAGCCGGAGCCTCGGGGGCGGCAGGCGCCTCTTCCTCGGCAACTGCGCCGCCCTTGGGCGGGGTGATGCCGACCACGGCGGGGTTTTCCGCCTTGAGGTGCGCAACCGGCTCGACACCGGCAGGCAGCTTGAGGTCGTTGACGTGGATGGAATGGCCGCTTTCCAGATTGGCCAGATCCACTTCGATGAACTCGGGCAGGTTGCCGGGCAGGCAGGCCACGTCGACTTCGGTCATGACGTGGTTGACCAGGCCGTGGGCCAGCTTCACGCCGGGGGCGACGTCTTCGTTGACGAAGTGCAGCGGCACCTTGACGTGGATCTTGTGGTTGGCGTCGATGCGCTGGAAATCCACGTGCAGGATCAGCGGCTTGTAGGCGTGCATCTGCACGTCGCGCAGCAGCGCCATTTCGGTCACGTCACCGACTTTCAGGTTCAGCACGGAGGAATGGAAGGCCTCCTTGCGCAGCGCGTGATACAGCGCGTTGTGATCCAGCTGGATGGCGAGCGGCGCCTTGTTGCCGCCGTACACGATGCCCGGCACAAAGCCGGCGTGACGCAGGCGGCGGCTCGCACCCGTGCCCTGCACGTCACGCTTCTGGGCGATGACTTCGATTTGCATTTTTCATTACCTCAAACTTACTCCCGCGACCAGGAGCCGGAAGCACCTAATTGAACCCTGCACGCCGCTTCCGGCCGGCGCGCGGGTTTTTCAAGCTCACTCGATGAAGAGCGAGCTCACGGAATCCTCGTTGCTGATGCGGCGGATGGTTTCCGCCATCAGCCCGGCGATCGACAACTGCCGTATCTTGCCGCAGGCGCGCGCATCGTCCCTGAGCGGGATGGTGTCGGTCACCACCAGTTCGTCCAGCGCGGAGCCGGTGATGCGCGCCACCGCCTGCCCCGACAGCACCGCGTGCGTGCAGTAGGCCATGACCCGTGCCGCGCCGCCGTCCTTCAGCGCCTGCGCGGCTTCGCACAGGGTGCCGGCGGTGTCCACCATGTCGTCCATGATGATGCAGCTGCGGCCCTTGATGTCGCCGATGATGTTCATCACCTTGGCCTCGTTCGGTTTCGGGCGGCGCTTGTCGATGATGGCCAGTTCGCATTCCAGGCGCTTGGCGATGGCGCGCGCGCGCACCACGCCGCCGACATCGGGGGACACGACGATGAGGTCCGGATAGTCGTGTCTCCAGATGTCCCCCAGCAGGATGGGGCTGGAGTAGATGTTGTCCACCGGAATGTCGAAGAAGCCCTGGATCTGGTCCGAGTGCAGGTCCATGGTCAGCACGCGGTCCACCCCCACGCTCTGCAGCATGTTGGCCACCACCTTGGCCGTGATCGCCACCCGCGCCGAACGCGTGCGGCGGTCCTGGCGCGCATAGCCGTAATAGGGGATCGCGGCGGTGATGCGGCCAGCCGAGGCGCGACGCAGGGCATCGGCCATGACCATGATTTCCATCAGGTTGTCATTGGTCGGATTGCAGGTGGACTGCAGGATGAACACATCCTTGCCGCGCACGTTTTCCAGGACCTCGACCGCGACCTCGCCGTCGGAAAAGCGCCCCACCTTGGCCTTGCCGAGGCGGATGTTCATGTGGCGCGCCACGTCCTCCGCAAGGCGCGGATTGGCATTGCCGGTAAACACCATCAGACTGTCGAACGGCACGGCGCACCCCGAAAGCAAAAAAACGAAATAGCCGCAGCAGTCATCCCGCGCGGCTATTTCTCACGATTAAATGGCAGGGGAGGCAGGGATCGAACCTGCGAATGTCGGAATCAAAATCCGATGCCTTACCACTTGGCGACTCCCCTGCAGTCAGCCTGCAAGCTCGAACAACGGATGCCTGTCGAGCCCGCGGGCAACAAAACCCTGCATATCCCGAGGCAGTTCCTGCAATGTCGCGCGCGCCCCGGCTTCGTCTTCGACCGCCAGGAAAACGCATGCACCGGAACCCGTCATGCGCGCATTGCCGAACCTGCCAAGCCAGTCCAGATGGCGCGCCACCTCGGGATATTTCTTTTCCGCCACCGCTTGCAGATCATTGCGCCAGCCATCCTGGCACGAAAAAAAACCTTGGCGGACGACGCCGGAAAGAAAGTCCGCTATTTTGATCGGAGGCGTGTTCCGTGTCAATTCCGGCGCAGCAAATACCACTGCCGTGGCCACCGAAACGGGGGGGGTCAGCACCACATACCAGGCCGGCGGCAGGACAATCGGCGCCAGTTTCTCGCCCACGCCCTCGGCAAATGCCGATTGGCCGAACACGAACACCGGCACGTCCGCGCCCAATTGCAAGGCCAGCTCCTGCAAGCGCGATCTCGGCAAATCCAGGCCCCACAGGCGATTCAGCGCGAGCAGCACGGTGGCCGCGTCCGAGGAGCCGCCGCCCAAGCCGCCGCCCATGGGCAGACGTTTTTCCAGGCGGATGTCCGCGCCAAGCGGGCAACCGGTTTCCTGCTGGAGCAATTTCGCGGCGCGCACCGTCAGGTCCTGTTCCTCGGGCACGCCGGGAATGTCTTCCAGCCGGCGGACTTGACCGTCTTTTCGCACCCCCAGCCAGACCGTGTCGCCATGGTCGATGAAACGGAACACCGATTGCAGCAGGTGATAGCCGTCCGCGCGGCGGCCGGTCACGTGCAGGAACAGGTTGAGCTTGGCGGGCGCCGGAAAGGGTTTCAGTTCGCCCGCCATTCGTCGATCACCAGGCGGATTTCCAGGCCCTCGCGCGCCACACGCATTTTCCTGGGGCGATTTTCGTGAAATTGCAGGTAGTCGATCTTCCAGCCATCCTGGGCAATGTGTTCCACCCCTCCGGCCGCATTGCGGCGCACTTGGCTCGCGCGCGCCGGGTCGGGCTTCGCCTGGATCCAGTAGCGCAGGCCCGACAGCGGCAGCCTGAACCCCAGTTCGGACTGCGTCAGCATCTCCACGTTTTCCGCCACGACCGCCGGCTCGCCCGGCCTGACCAGCCTCACGCCGCGCGCATCGCGGCTGATGCTGGCCAGCCCCTGGCCCAGCGGAGACGACAGCAGAACCTCGTCGCCCGCCGCGTCCGCCCGCCAGTTCAACTGCCCGGACAAAGACTGCTCGCCATACTGCACCGACACTCTGCCCTGCAGGGCGAATGCCTGCAGCACGCCGGCCGGCGGCGCGGAGGGCTGCGCAGCGGGCGGCGGCAGGGCGGCGCAGGCGTGCAGCAGGAGCAGCAGGGCGGCGGCGAACGTCAGGCGCATGGGGAAACGGCTCCGATGCCGCCGCAGATCGATGCGGCGATGCTCAAGGCTTGAATTTTTTCAGTATGTCGATCAGGGCTTCGTTCCCGGGATGGCTTTGCAGCGCACCCTGCCAGAGGCGGGAGGCCTCTTCGCGGCTGCCTCGCACCCACAGCACCTCGCCCAGGTGGGCGGCGATTTCCGGGTCCTGGCGCAGGCGCCAGGCGCGGTCGAGAAACTCGCGCGCGCGGTCGAGATTGCCCTTGCGGTAATGCAGCCAACCCACGCTGTCCAGGATGAACGGGTCCTCCGGCGCCAGCGAGATCGCCTTGTCGAGCAGCTCGGCGGCTTCGTCCAGGCGGTCGGTCTTCTCGACCAGGGTGTAGCCCAGGGCGTTGTAGGCGTGCGCGTAATCCGGCTTGAGCCTGATGACCTTGCGCAAATCCGTCTCCAGCACGTCCAGTTTGTTCAGCTTCTCCGCCGCCATGGCATGGTCATAGAGCAGGTCGACATGATCCGGGCGCTTCATGATCGCGGCGTCCAGCAGCGCGAATACCCCTGCATAATCCTTCGCTTCGCGCAGCAGGTCGGCCTCGGCCTGGATCAGCTGGACTTCCTGCACTTCGTTGGCCGGCGCAACCGCCTTGAGCACGGCGCGCGCCTCATCAAACCTGCCCTGGCGCGCCAGCATCCCGGCCAGACGGGCGCGAGAAGCGACCAGGTGCTCGCCGCCGCTGATCGAAAGATAACGGTTCTCGGCCAGTTCGAAGTCTTTGCGTTCCTCGGCGGCCTGCCCCAGGTAGAAGCGCACCGCGCCGCCGTCTTCCTGGCCCAGTTCCAGAGCGCGGCTCAGATGGGTTTCCGCATCGTCGAGCCTGCCCATCTGCAACGACAACATGCCTGCGGCCATGGCGATTTCCCCGCTGTCCGGCAGTTCGGTCGCAAGCCGGACGAACTGTTTGTGCGCCTCGCCAAACTGATTGGCGCCCACCAGCATGCGCGCATAGGCCAGCCTCACGTCCTGTGCCTGCGGATGCCTGGCAAGGAAGTCGTCAAAAAACTTCATGGCCTCGGCGCGCGAGGATTTCGCCAGTATCTGCGCGCGCAGCAGGGCGGCCGGCTCCCAGCCCGGCTTCAGGCTGTCGGCCTGCTTGAGCGCCGCCATCGCTTCATCCGCAAATCCTGCCTGCAACGCGACATGCGCCAGGGCATAGTGCGCCTCGGGCAGATCGGAATGCCTTTGCACGATCGCTTTCACCACCCTGTGCGCGGCGGCGGTGTCGCGCGTTTTGGCAAACAGCGCCGGCAAATGCATGAAACTCGAGCCCAGGTCCGGGCCGCTCAGCATTTTTTCCAGGTGGGGCGCCGCCTCGTCGATCTTGCCCTGCGCAACCAGCATGACGACCAGAGTTTGTTGCGCGCGGACGGAATCCGGCTCCAGTTCCACCCACAGCCGGCCGAGTTCCAGCGCGGCTTCGTGATCGCGGCTGTAGAGCGCCACTTCCGCGGCGCGCCTGACCACGCGCGGATCGCGCGTCTTGCGCGCCAGCTCGACATAGGTTTCCTTGGCCTGGCTCAGCATGCCGCGCTGGCCGGCAATCTCCGCGAGCAGGAACCGGAACAGCAGATCGTCGGTCAGCGGCACGCCCGGGAGCCTGGCTTCCGCATCTTCTTCGAGCGCCTTGGCCTGGCCGTCTGCGGGTGGCGGCGCGGCCTCCTGCTTGCCGGGCGCGGCGCCAAGCTGGAGTTGTGCGCAGCCGGACAGGATCAGCGCGGACAGGAGGAGCGAAAGGGTCAGGCGAGGCATGGCGTTTCCATCGAATCAGCTCATTGTTGGATCATTTTATCCCCAAGCGTTCCTTCTTCGCTCGAAACAGCGGCATAAATCCTGCAGCAAACAGCAGCGCGGCCAAAGCCATGGCGCATACCACGATCGCGCCGGAAGGCAAATCGAACTGCGCGGACAAGGCGAGGCCCGCCGCATAGCCCAGCGCCCCGACGCCCCATCCGGCCGCCAGGGCGCGAGAGCCGAAGAGCCGCCGCACCGACAGCGCCGGCACGATGAGGCTGGCGAAAACCAGGAACACGCCGGCAAGCTGCACCGACAGCGTCACCGCGCAGGCGAACAGCAGGTAAAAACCCGCGCCGCTGCGCCCGAAAGGCGTCAGCAGCAGCGCGGCCAGAACGGCCGTGACGCCCGCCGCCACAAGAAGCTGCTGGCCGCCCACCCACAGGATCTGGCCGGCCAGCAGATCGTGCAGCGCCTCGCCCCCGTGCGGGTCGTGCGCCAGCAGCAAAACGCCCAGGCTGGCGGCCACCACGAAGACCGAGCCGATCAGCGCCTCCTGCGTCTGCGGCCAGCGCCGCTCGGCCAGATGCAGCAGCAGCGCACCGGCGACAGCCGTGCTGACCGCAAACGCCTGCACCGCCCAGCCCGACTCGAAACCGGCGAAATGCGCGGCGATCACCCCCAGCGCCGCCATCTGGGCCACCGCGAGATCGAGGAAGACGATGCCGCGCGCCAGCACCTGGCGGCCCAGCGGCACGTGCGTGGCCAGGATCAGCAGGCCGGCGAGGAATGCCGGGCCGATCAGGCCGAAATCCACCGCCTGCGGGCTCACTTCGCGGCCCCCAGCAGGCGTTCGATGGTGTCGTCGAACAGGCTGTAAAGATCGTTCGCAGCGGTGCTGCCGCCCACGGTGAACGGCAGCACCGCCACCGCGATCCCCGAGCGTTGCGCAAGCCATGCGCCGGGCCGCTCCGACTGATAGGCCGCGCGCAGCACCATTTTCGCGGGACGGGTTTTCAGCCCGTCCAGCACCGAAGACAGATGGGCAACCGACGGCGCTACGCCCGGCTTGGACTCCAGCACCGCCACACGCTTCAAGCCCAGCCAGTTCTCCAGATAGGGAAAGGCATTGTGCTGCACCGCCACCGGCACGCCCCTCAGCGGCTCGGCCCTGGCTTCCCAGGTTTTCATCGCCTGCGCCCAGCGGGCCTGGAAGGACTGCCCGCGCCGCCGGTATTCGGCCGCATTGGCGGCATCCAGCTGCGCCAGGGTTTTCGCCAGGGCATCGGCCACCCGCGCGATGTTGCGCGGATCCAGCTGGATGTGCGGATTGCCCGCGGCGTGCACGTCGCCCTCGCTGCGGTCGAGCCGGACGGGCTTTTCCAGCAGACCGACATGGCGGGCGGCCTCGAAATAGCCGGGCCGGCCGGGCTGCACCCTCGCGTTGCCGGACTCGGCCAGCAGCACCGGCAGCCAGCCTGCTTCCAGCTCGGCGCCCGTGCAGATCACGAGGTCGGCCTGGCGCATTTTCGCGATCAGCGAGGGGCGCGCCTGGATGTGATGGGGATCCTGCCTCGCGGTGGTGGCGACATGGACCTCGACCTCCCCGCCGCCCAGTTCCTGCGCCAGCGCCCCCCACTCCGGCTCGCAGGCGAAGACCTTGAGCGCGGCGTGGGCCGGGGCGCCGGCCAGCACGGCCAGCAGCACGATGAATGGCTTCATTGCGTTCATCGCGTCACCTCAGAATTTGTGCGCGCCATGGGCGCCGAGGCTGTGGACATACTGGACGAACCACTGGTTCTCGTCCTGGTCCTGCATGCTCCTGTCCCGGCTGTATTGCAGGCGCAAACGCGAAAACTCGGACGGGCTCCAGTCCAGCATCAGGCTGTGCCGGGTGGGATCGTGATCGGCAAGCGAGGCGATCGTGCCGCCGATGTCGGCGCCGTTGAAGTCGGCATCGCCGCGCCACAGCCTGTCGTAGCGGTAGCCCACGCGCCATTGCGGCATGAACTGGTACACCGCCTGCGCATAAAGGCCGGACTGGCTGGATCGGTACGGCCCGCTCAGGCCGCCGGCACAGGCGCTCGGATTCGCCGCGTCGGCGTCGTCGCATTCGAGCGTGCCGGATTCCCTGCGCACGAAATACTCGGCGGCAAGCTTGAGGTTGCGTTCGCGCGCGTCGCCGTCCGGCGCCCATTTCCACACCACATCCGCGAGCCAGGTTTTCGACCTGCCCGAGAAGGCGCCCGCCACTTCCGCGTCCGCCGCGTCGTGGCCCTCGAACTCCCGGTCGCGCGCCTTCGCGCCCAGCCAGGAAACGCCCGCGCGCCAGCTGTTGGACACGCCGGCGTCGCCGCCCACATGCACACCCGCCACCACCGAACCGGCGCCGTTTGCGTTGCGGTCGGCACCGGGAAAATTCGACCCGCGTCCGAATTCGACAAACGGCTCGATGAACAAATCGCTGGGCGCCACCCATTTGAACTGCAAGCCGTCCTGTGCGTAGCCCTCGCCGAACAGCGCCTTGTAAACCAGGTTGTTGTCGGCGAAATCCCAGGCATGCGGATGCCGCTCGTTCTGGTAGCCCAAAGCCGACAGGAAGCGGCCGCCCTTGACCGTGAAGCCCTTGCCCAGCCCCAGCGTCTGGAACCAGACTTCCTCGACGCCGACTTCCTCATCGACCAGGGCGAAGTTGGCGTAGCCCTTGAACAGCCGGTCCACGCTCGCAGACATCACCAGTTCGGTATGGTCGATGGAAAAGCCGCGCAGCGCGCCGCCCTCGTGGCCCGCAGGCAGGAAGCCGGTGATGCGGCGCTCGCCCGCGTCGTCCATGTGCGCATAGCGGCCCTGCAGGATGAGCGAGACATCCGGATTGAAGCCCCCGGATGAATGGCCGGGCCGCTCCGTCCGCGCCTCGGTCTGCATGGCCCCGCCCTCCGGGGCGGGGGGGTTCGCTTCCGCCGCCTTCACCCGCTTTTCCAGCTCGGCGATGCGCGCCTCGTAGGCCGCCTTCATCTGACCGATCTCCTCCTTCAGCGCCATCCATTCGGCATCCGACACGGCCAGGGCGGGCGCGGAAAAAAGCGCGGCAACGGCCGCAGCCGCCGCACGGTATTTGAACTGCATGATTTCTCCTTGAACGAAATGCGATGCGCCAGCCAGGGGAAAACCCGGCCGGCAAGGTCTTGAAATAAAGCGACGTTCAGGAAAAAACCGGAGGCGCGCGGGCGCGCGAATGGAAGCTTGCGGAGGAAACCAGAAGCGCCATGAAGCTATCGGGCGCCGGATGGGTGGCGGTGCAGACGGGCAATGCCGGCGTGCTCGGCAAGGGCGCCCCGCCCGCGAGTTGCGCATAGCCCACGCAAAGCTCGCAGGCGACATCCGCCGGCAGCCCCTGCTCGCCGGGATTCTCCACCGCGACATGGCTGGCCGCATGCGCGGCCAGTCCCGCCTGTGCGAACAGGAAGGCGAAAATCAGCAGGAAGGCGTGCAGGGCGCGGCGCATGGATTTATTTTACACTCGCCCGCCTGCATCTTTATTGAAGGCGTCCCATGCCCGAACTGCCCGAAGTCGAAACCACCCGCCGCGGCATCGAGCCGCGCCTCGCGGGGAAAACCCTTGAAGCCGTGGAAATCCGCGACGCCCGCCTGCGCTGGCCGGTGCCCGGCGACATCGGCGCACGGCTGGCCGGCAAAAAGCTGCTGGCCGTCAGGCGGCGCGGCAAGTACCTGCTGTTCGATTTCGGGGGGCTTTTCCAGATCGTGCATCTGGGCATGTCCGGCAGCCTGCGCTTTGCGGCCAAAAACGAGACGGCCGCCGCGCACGACCATGTGGACTGGCATTTCGCGGACGGCACGACGCTGCGCCTGCGCGACCCGCGCCGCTTCGGCGCCGTGCTGCTCTCGGACGACCCGCCGAACCACCCCCTGCTTGCCCACCTCGGGCCCGAGCCGCTCAGAAGCGACTTCAGTGCCGCATACCTTTACCGTGCCTGCCGCGGCCGCAAGACTTCAATCAAGAACCTGATCATGGACAGCCGCATCGTCGTGGGCGTGGGCAATATCTACGCGTCCGAATCCCTGTCCGCGGCCGGCATCCGCCCCGGAAGGGCCGCTGGCCGCCTGACCAGGGCCGAGTGCGCAAAACTCGCCGCCGCCGTCAAGACCACCTTGCAAAACGCGGTCAGGGCGGGCGGCAGTTCGCTCAGGGATTACGTCGCGGCCAATGGCGAGCTGGGCTATTTCCAACTGCACGCCAGGGTCTACGGCCGCGCCGGTCTGCCCTGCAGGGCCTGCGGCACGCCGATCAAGAAGCTGGCGACCGCACAGCGCTCCAGCTTTTATTGCCCGGTCTGCCAAAAATAGAGGCCGCCGTTCCTCCGACCGGCGGCGCTCAAGATGTCGGGCGGCTGTCCGTTACCAGATTCGTTGAGGCGAAACCGTTCCCAAACCCAATCATGTCCGCCACCCTGGTTTCCGAATTCGAGCACTACAGCAACTGGCGCAACGGCGTTTCCGGCCGCATCGTGGCCTTGCGCGACTGGCTCACCGCCCAGGAACTGAACGACGCGGAAACCGACCTCAAGCTGAAGCAATTGCTCGATCGCCTGGAGGAAGACCGGCTGAACGTGGCCTTCGTGGCCGAGTTCTCGCGCGGCAAGTCCGAGCTCATCAACGCGATTTTCTTTTCCGACTATCGTCAGCGGGTGCTGCCCACCTCGGCCGGCCGCACCACCATGTGCCCCACCGAACTGTTCTTTGAAGCCGGCAGCCCGCCGTCTATCAGGCTGCTGCCGATCCAGACCAAGTCGCGCACGGGCACGGTCTCCGACTTCAAGCGCCACCCGGAGGAGTGGACCGCGCTGGCACTGGACGTGAATTCGGCCGACCAGATGCGCGAATCGCTGTGCAGGCTGTCCGACACGCTGCGCGTGCCGATCGGGGTCGCGGCGGAATACGGCCTTGCCAATCCCGACGACGAGGAAACGGCACGCGTCCTGGCACGCGACGGCACGGTGGAAATCCCACGCTGGCGCCACGCCCTCATCAACTTCCCGCACCCGCTGCTGGAAAAGGGCCTGGTCATCCTCGACACGCCCGGCCTCAATGCCATCGGCACCGAGCCGGAACTGACCCTCAACCTGCTGCCCAACGCCCATGCAGTGCTGTTCCTCCTGGCGGCCGACACCGGCGTGACCAAGAGCGACATCGAAATCTGGCGCAAGCACATCGCACCGTTGCAGGGCGCGAGCAGCGGCCGTCTGGTGGTGCTGAACAAGATCGACGGCCTGTGGGACGATCTCAAGAGCGCGGACGAGGTCGATGCCGAAATCGCCAAACAGGCGCGCGTTTGCGCCGCCCAGCTCGAACTGCCGGAATCGCAGGTCTATCCCGTCTCCGCGCAAAAGGCGCTGGTGGCCAAGGTGCAGCACAACCCTGCCCTGCTGGAGAAAAGCCGTCTGCCCGCGCTGGAAACCGCGCTCACCCATGAGCTCATCCCCTGCAAGCAGGAGCTGGTGCGCCAGTCGACCCTGGGCGCGATCGAGGATGTGGTGGTCAGGACCACCGAGCTGCTGGAAGCGCGGCTGGCCAGCATCCAGGACCAGATCGAGGAGCTCGAAGGGCTGCGCGGCAAGAACCGCGACGTGGTCGAGCGAATCATGGACAAGGTCAACCAGGAAACCCGCCAGTTCGACAGGGGCCTCGGCCAGTTCAAGGCCCTGCGCACCATTTTCGCCCACCACGCCGGCAGGCTGCGCAAGCATCTGGGCATGCGGCACCTGTACGCCGAAGTGAAGAAGACCCGCAGCGACATGGACAACAGCCGCTTTTCCCGCGAGATGCGCGAAGCCATGCTGGGTTTCTTCTCGACCATGAAGGGCAACCTCGCCAAGGCCGGCCACGAGGTGGACGAAATTCAGTCCATGATGTCCGCCATGTACCGCAAGTTCAGCGACGAATACGGGCTTGCGGCAGTCAGCCCGCCCGCGCACAACCTGGCCCGCTTCCACAAGGAGATCGAGCGCCTCGAGCGCATTTTCAACGAACGCTTCAACACCGTCTTGCAGATGCTGACCCAGGGCCAGCACAGCCTGACCGCCAAGTTCTTCGAGACCCTGGCCGGCCGCGTGGTGGAAGTTTTTGACATCGCCAACCGCGAAACCGAGGCCTGGCTGAAGGCCCTGATCGCCCCCATGGAAACCCAGGTGCGCGAACATCAGCTCCAATTGAAGCGCAGGCTGGACAGCGTGCGGCGCATCCACGACGCGACCGAGACGCTCGACGAGCGCATCCGGGAACTCGCCGCCAATGAGGAAGCCACCGCACGGCAGCTGGAACAGCTCGCCCAGTTGAGCAGCCTGGTCAACGCCAGCCTCGCCGACGACGGCGAAAAGGAGCGGCTGGAAATATCGGCCTGAAAAAACCGTTGCCCAACGGGGCACGGTGCATGCGGGGAAGGCGTTCAGGGCTTGAACCTTGCCTCGACCAGTGCGGTTTGTCCTGTCGGCTGGACATCCAAAACCCCGTGCTCCCCGTGTCCCCCGTGGTGCATAAAAAGAAAAAAGCCCACATTTCTGCGGGCTTTTTCGCAAATGCAATCAGGACCGGGTCAGGCAGCCTTGCCGGTCAGTCGCTGGTATTTCTCCATCAGTTCCTCTTCGCTTTCCTCGTAGTCCGGGTTGAGCGGGATGCAGTCGACCGGGCAGACTTCCTGGCACTGCGGAGTGTCGAAATGGCCCACACACTGCGTGCACTTGTTGGGGTCGATCACGTAGATCTCGTCACCCTGGGAAATCGCTTCGTTCGGGCATTCGGGCAGGCAGACGTCGCAGTTGATGCATTCGTCGGTAATCATCAGGGCCATGGGTGATGTCTCGTCAGGGGTTACATTAGCCGGCGCTTATTTTCTCACTTAATCGCCGCATCACCAAGGGGTGCACGAAGGGGCTGACGTCCCCGCCCAGGCGCGCGATCTCGCGCACCATGCTGGAGGAAATGAACATGTACTGCTCGGACGGCGTCATGAAAATGGTTTCGATGTCCGGCTTGAGGTTGCGGTTCATGCCCGCGAGCTGGAATTCGTACTCGAAATCCGACACCGCGCGCAGGCCGCGCAGCACGATATGGGCCTCGTGTTTGGCGGCAAAGTCGATCAACAGGCTGGAAAAGCCTTCCACGCGCACGCCGGGGATGCCCTCCAGCACCTCGCGGGCGATCCCGACGCGCTCGTCCAGGCTGAAAAAGGGCGTCTTGTTGCGGTTCTCGGCGATGGCGACGACGATTTCGTCGAACAGGCGGCTGGCCCGGCGGATGAGGTCCTCGTGCCCGCGGGTGATGGGATCGAAGGTGCCGGGATAGACGGCTTTCAGCAATTCAGCTTCTCCTCAGTAATGCGAAGCGGGACTGCCCCGCGCGTCCCTCACGGTGAATGATAAACCCTTCGGGCGCCGTGATTTTGTCCGCCTGTTCGACATAAATCCAGCCTGCGGGCTTGAGCAGGGCGGTTGCCAGCGGCAGGGCCTCTTCCATGAGCCCGCCGTCAAAGGGCGGGTCGAGAAAAATGACGTCGAAACGCTCGGCGGCGGTCCGCATCCAGGCCAGCGCTTCGGCCTGCCGGATCTCCACGCGCTCCATCTTCAGCAGGTCGCGGTTTTGCCTCAGCGCCTCGCAGGCCGGGCGCGAGGCCTCCAGCATGAGCACGCGCGAGGCGTGGCGCGAGGCGGCCTCGAAGCCCAGGGCGCCGCTGCCGGCGAAGGCATCCAGGCAGACCATGCCGGGAAGGTCCTGCCCCAGCCAGTTGAACAGGGTCTCGCGCACCCGGTCCGGCGTCGGCCGCAAGCCGGGCAGGTCGGGAAAATGCAGCATCCGGCGCCGATGCTCGCCGCCGATGACGCGCACCTGGTTGGCCGGCTTCGGCTTAGCCGGCATCGCCGCCCACGATCACGACCGTCATGGCATCCGGATCGACCCGGCGCTTGAAGGCGTCGCGGATCTGCTCCAGCGTCACCGCTTCCACCTGCTTCTGCCAATCGTCCAGATAGGTCAGCGGCAATTGATAGAAACCTATCGCGCGCAGGTAATCGAGGAGCTTCTTGTTGCTGTCGATGCGCAGCGGGAAACCGCCGACCAGATTATCCTTTGCCTGCTTCAGCTCGGCCTCGGTGGGCCCCTCCGCGACGAACCCGGCCACGGTCTCGCGCGCCACTTTCAGCGCATCGGCCGCCTGCGAGTTCTTGGTTTGCAGGCCGATCAGCAGGGGTCCCGGCTGCGCCATGGGAATGAAGTAGCTGTAGGCGGAATACGCATAGCCGCGTTTCTGCCTGACCTCCTCGACCATGCGCGAATCGAAGCCGCCACCGCCCAGGATGTGATTGCCGACATACAGCGCGAAATAGTCCGGGTCGCTGCGCGCCATGCCGATCTGCCCCATCAGCACGTGGCTTTGCGTGGCGGGATGCGCGATGCGTTTTTCAACCGGCGGCAAGGCGGCGGCAGGCGCCGTGGCCTTCGCCGCCTTGCCTCGCGGCAGGCCTGCCGCGAGGCGCAGCGCCAGCTGCTCGGCCTCGGCCCGGCGCATGTCGCCGATGATGGAGATCACTGCATCGCCCGCGCGGTAGCGCGCCTTGTGCCAGGATTGCAGGTCGCCACGCTTGAGCCTGTTCAGGCCCTCCACCGTGCCTGCCTGATGCAGGCCATAGCCCTGGTTGCCATAGAGCGCCTGGTAAAACGCCTTCGCGGCGATTTCGCCGGGGCGCGACTCCTCGTCGCGCAGGGCGGCGATCATGCGTGCGCGCTCGCGCTGCATCGCGGCTTGGGGAAACTGCGGCTTGTGCAAGACCAGGGACAGTATCGACAGCGCCTGCTCACGCTCGCGCGCGCTGGACAGCGTGCGCAGGGAAACCCCCGCGCGATCGCGGTCGAAGACGCCGCTGAACACCGCGCCGACATCCGCCAGGCGCTGGGCGATGGCGATGTCGGAAAGGCCGCCGGCCCCCTGGTCGAGCATGGCATGGGTCAGCGCCGCCAGCCCGCTCTTGTCGGCCGTGTCGAAGCGGCTGCCCGCAGGAAAATCGACCGCGACGTCCAGCATGGGGATGTCGTGGTTTTCGACGAAATAGACGCGCGCGCCCTGCGGCGTCGTCCAGTGCTGGATGTCGACGCCCGCCCAGGCCGGCAACGCCAGCACCAGTGAACACAGCAGGAGGAACAGCCGCTCAACGCGCATGATTCACCTCCATGGCGGGCTTGCGTGGCGCGCTCGTGACGGGCTGCGGGTCGAGCACAGCCACGGACAGACTGTCGTCGACGAGCAGCTTCGCCGCCTCCCTCACCTGTTCGGCGGTGACCACCTTGAGCTTGTCCACGCGCTTTTCCAGCAGATCCAGCGGCAGGCCCAGGATGGCCAGTTCGCCCAGCTGCATGGCCTGGTAGAACACCGAGTCGCGCTGGTACACGTCGCCGGCGATGACCTGCGCCTTGACCCGGTTCAGCTCCGCCTCGCTCACCCCTTCTTGCCGGATGCGGCGGATTTCCGCCTTGAGCGCCTTTTCCAGCTCGGCCGCGCTTTTGCCCTCGCTCGGTGTGCCGTCGAGATAGAACACGCCCGGGCCGCGGCCGATGCCGTCATAGCTGGCGCCCACCTCCACGGCGATGCGCCGCTCCTTGACCAGGTGCTTGTCGAGCCGCGCCGAGTCGTTGCCGTTCAGCACGCCCGCCAGCACCTGCATGGCCCAGGGCAGCACATCTTTTTCCGCATCGCGCAAAACGGGCGCGCGATAGGCCATCAGCAGGTAGGGCTGCTTGGCCGGCGCCTTGACCGTGATGCGCTTCTCGCCGCGCTGCGCCGGTTCGTCCTGGGGCTTGCGCGGCGGCAGGCTTTTTTTCGCCAGCGGGCCGAATTCCTTCTTCGCCAGCGCGATCACGTCCTGCGGATTCACGTCGCCCGCCACCACCAGAACGGCGTTGTTGGGCGCATACCAGCGCCGATACCAGTCGCGCGCGTCCTCCGCGGCCATGTTCTGCAAATCGTCCATCCATCCGATGATGGGGCGGCGGTAGGGGTGGGCCTGGAAAGCAACACTCATCAACTGCTCGTAAACGATCGCGTGCGGATTGTCCTCGGTGCGCAGGCGCCGCTCCTCCATCACCACCTGGATTTCCCTGGCGAAGGAGTCCTCCTTCAATTGCAGGTTGGCCATGCGATCGGCCTCCAGTTCCAGCGCGATGGGCAGGCGATCTTTTTGCAGTTGCTGGAAATACATGGTGACATCGCGGTTGGTGAAGGCGTTCTCGCGCCCGCCGGCGGCGGCGATGCGCTTGGAGAACTGCCCTTCGGGCACCTTTTCCGTGCCCTTGAACATCATGTGCTCAAGCACGTGCGCCACGCCGGTGGCGCCGTTGACCTCGTCCATGCTGCCGGCCTTGTACCAGAGCTGGGACACCGCCACCGGCGCGCGGCGGTCTTCCTTGACGATGACGCGCAGGCCGTTGTCGAGGGTGACATCGGTGACGCTAGCCGCGGCGGGCAAGGCAATTGAAACCAGAAACAATGCTGTTTTAATTTGCATGCGGATCATAAGCCTGTGAAAGGAATGTTCAGTGGCGAATGATAAAATAATGCCAACCTTTCCCAGACCATTATTTTCGTGTTCGGTTTCCTCAAGACCTCCCCATCGCCCGACAAGCCCGCAGAGCCGGAAAAATCCGCCTCCCGTCCCGGCTGGGCGCAACGGCTGAAAGCGGGCCTCGCCAAGACGCGCGAGAAGCTCGGCGGCCAGCTGACCGGCCTGTTCGGCGCCGGCCGCAAGATCGACGAGGCCTTGTACGAGGAACTGGAAACCATCCTGCTCACGGCCGACGTGGGCGTGGATGCCACCGAGGCGCTGCTCGAACGCCTGCGCAGGCAGGTGGCGCGCGAGCATCTCTCCGATGCCGCCGCCCTCCGTTCCGCCCTGGCCGATGCGCTGACCGAGCTGCTCGCGCCGCTGGAGAAACCGCTCGACACGTCGGGCGCCAAGCCCTTCATCATCATGCTGGCCGGCGTCAACGGCGCCGGCAAGACCACCAGCATCGGCAAGCTCGCCAAGCTTTACCAGGGCGAGGGCAAGTCGGTGCTGCTGGGTGCGGGCGACACTTTCCGCGCCGCGGCGCGCGAGCAGTTGCAGGTCTGGGGCGAGCGCAACAATGTCACCGTCATCAGCCAGGAAAAAGGCGATTCCGCCTCGGTGATCTTCGACGCCGTCAACGCTGCGCGCGCGCGCGGCATCGACATCGTGCTGGCCGACACCGCCGGGCGCCTGCCGACCCAGCTGCACCTGATGGAAGAGATCAGGAAAGTGAAGCGCGTGATCCAGAAGCTGGACCCTGCCGCGCCGCACGAAGTGCTGCTGGTGCTGGACGGCAACACCGGCCAGAACATGGTCAGCCAGGTCAAGGCCTTCGACGACGCACTGGGCGTGACCGGACTCATCGTCACCAAGCTGGACGGCACCGCCAAGGGCGGCGCGCTTGCGGCCATCGCCAGCGCCCGGCCCATTCCCGTGCGCTACATCGGCGTGGGCGAAGGTCTGGACGATCTCAAGCCGTTTGTCGCGCGCGAATACGTCGAAGCCCTGATCGGCGGAGAACCGCAGGAATGATCCAGTTCTCCCAGGTGACAAAGCGTTATCCGGGCGGCCACACCGCGCTGGAAGACATCAGCCTGGGCATCGAGAAGGGCGAGCTGGTGTTTCTCACCGGCCACTCGGGGGCGGGCAAGTCCACCCTGCTCAAGCTCATCGCCGCCATCGAGCGCCCGACCGGCGGCGCGGTCACCGTCAACGGCCAGAACGTGGGGCGCCTGTCGCGCCATGCCGTGCCTTTCCTGCGCCGCAACATCGGCCTCATCTTCCAGGACCACAAGCTGCTGTTCGACCGCAACGTCATCGAAAACACCCTGCTGCCGCTGTCGATTGTCGGCTTCGACCGCCGCGAGGCGCTGAAGCGCGCACGCGCGGCGCTGGACAAGGTCGGCTTGCTCGCCAAGGAGAAATCGATGCCGGTCACCCTCTCGGGCGGCGAACAGCAACGCCTGTGCATCGCCCGCGCGGTCGTGTCGCGCCCGGCCCTGGTGCTGGCGGACGAGCCCACGGGCAATCTCGACACCGGCTATGCCATCGACATCCTCAACATGTTCAGGGATTTCCACCGCGTGGGCACCACCCTGGTCATTTCCACGCACGACGAACGTACCATCCAGGCCATGGGCGGACGCGTCATCCAGCTCGACCACGGCAGACTGACCGCATGAAGACCTGGCTCGCCCATCATCTGGCTTCGCTTTCCGGCGCGCTGCGCCGCCTGCTGCGCACCCCCTTTGCCACGGGGTTCACCGCGCTGGCCATCGGGGTCGCCATCTCCCTGCCGATCGGCCTCTACCTCGTCGTACAGAACCTCAATCACCTCGCCGGCAACCTGCCCGCCCAGCCCGAAATCAGCCTTTTCCTGAGCGACCAGGCCACGGCGCGCGAGCGCGATGCCATCAGGCAGAAGATCGAATCCCACCCGGCTGTTGCCAAGCGCCGTTTCGTCTCGCGCGACCAGGCGCTGGAACACCTCAGCGCACAGGGCTTGGCCGACATTACCGCGGGCCTGGAGAAGAACCCGCTGCCGGACGCCTGGGTGCTGACCCTGTCGCAGGCCAGCCCGCAGGAACTGGAACGGCTGCGCAAGGAGCTGGCCGCCCTGCCGGGCGTGGAGACCGTGCAGGCCGACAGCGCCTGGGCCGAGCGCCTGCACGCCATACTGGACCTCGGCCGGCAAATCGTGCTGCTGCTGACCGCCCTCTTCGGCCTGGCGCTGGCGGCCATCGCCGGCAACGCCATCCGCGCGCAAATCCTGGCCCGGCGCGAGGAAATCGAGGTCAGCCGCCTGATTGGCGCCACCGACCGCTACATCCGCCGCCCTTTCCTGTATTACGGCGCCCTGCAGGGCGCGAGCGGGGCGCTGGCCGCCCTGGCCATCCTCGCCTTGCTCGGCCTGGCGCTGGATGAGCCGGTCACCCGTCTCGCCACCCTGTACGGCTCGCCTTACCGGCTGTCGCCGCCTGGGTTCGCAGAAATCGGCGTGGTACTGGGCGGCGCCACCCTGTTCAGTTGGCTGGGCGCCTGGATCGCCGTCAGCCGCACCCTGGGCAAGACCGATTAGTTGACTAAATTGGTTGACTATTCGCCCGAACTTTTCTATCGTTTAGCACTCAGAAAGCCAGAGTGCTAAAATCAAGCGGGAGGTAAATTCAGTTATGTCCACAGCCCTGATACCTGTCGTTTCCGCCGGGAGTCTGGAAGCCTACATCCAGAGCGTAAACCGCTATCCGCTGCTCAGCCTCGATGAAGAACAGCGCCTGGCGCGCCGCTGGCGCGACCACGAGGATGTCGAGGCCGCCCGGTTGCTGGTGCTGTCGCACCTGCGCGTGGTGGTCAGCACCGCCCGCCATTACATGGGTTACGGCCTGCCCCAGGCCGACCTCATCCAGGAAGGCAACATCGGCCTGATGAAGGCCGTAAAGCGCTTCGACCCCGACCGCGGCGTGCGCCTGGTGAGCTTCGCCCTGCACTGGATCAAGGCCGAAATCCACGAATACATCCTGAAAAACTGGCGCCTGGTCAAGGTGGCCACCACCAAGGCCCAGCGCAAGCTGTTCTTCAACCTGCGCAGCATGAAGCAGGGCCTGGGCAGCCTGGGCACTGCCGAAACCGCCGCCATCGCCAAGGAACTCGGGGTTAAACCCGAGGAAGTGCGCGAAATGGAAACCCGCATGTCCGGCCAGGACATCGGCCTCGATCCCACGGTCGAGGACGGCGAGGAGTCCTACAGCCCCATCGCCTACCTGGCCAGCCCGGAAGACGAGCCGGTCGAAGTGCTGGCACGCGAACAGGGCGAGCGCATGCAGCACGAAGGCCTGGCAACGGCGTTGACCAGCCTGGACGAACGCAGCCGCCGCATCATCGAGGCGCGCTGGCTTTCCGAGGGCGAATCCGCCACCCTGCACGAGCTGGCGGATGAATTCGGCATTTCCGCCGAACGCGTGCGCCAGATCGAAGCCAAGGCCATGAAGAAAATGCGCGAACTGATCCCGGCCTGACGCCCTGCAACGCACATGAAAAAGCCCCGCATCAAGCGGGGCTTTTCGTTTGGAAACCAGCGAACCCGAATCAGAACATGCCGGCGATCAGCACGCTGATCAGGCTGATCCACGCCCACACGATCAGGCCCACCACCACCACCATGGGCAGGTTTTGCTTGGTCAGATACTGTTTCATCATCAACTCCCGGAATAGTTAAGCGAATTCTAATTTATTCCTCGTCGCGGCTCAATGACTTGGACTTGCGCCCGGGCAGCCTGGGGTCGTCGTCGTCCATGAGGATGCGCTCGGCAGGGCCTTCCATATCCTCGAACTGCCCGCTCCTGATGGACCAGAAGATGCCCACAATCAGCAGCACGACGAAAATGCCGGTGAGCGCGAACAGAAACAGCAGGGTCGCGCTCATGGCACCTCGATTTCCCAGGCTTGCCGATAGCCGTCCAGTTGCAGTTCAAGCAGCCAAAGCCCGGATCCCGAAAAATCCAGCCTAGTTTCGTACTGCCCGCCGGCGGAAGCCCTGAGCGGCACGCTTGCCGGCTTTGCGCCCGGCCTGGCGAGCAGGAACTCCCCTGCCAGGCCGGTCAGAGGGCGGCCTTGGCGGTCTTCGGCAAACACGGTCACGGCATTTTGCCCCACGGAGGGCATGCGCAAACCCTCCACGCGCACCCGCCAGCCCAGTTGCTCGTTGCGGTGCTGCCGCGACAAATCCGCGCCGATGGCCTTGGCGGCCTCTTCCCCATGCCGGGTGGTGCCGGCAAAACCGGTATGCAGCATCCTGTTTTCATTCCCCGGCAACAGCAGATTGGCCAGCGCAGGCGGCAGGCCCTTGGTGGAAACATACAGAAAGCCGGCATTCATCACGATCAGCACGAGGAAAAAGCCGATCAGCGCCTTGGGCACCCAGTGCATGCGCGATTGTTTTGCGCGATAGCGCGAAAACACGACCAGGATGAAGGCCGCGCTGATGAAAACAGAGATATGGATGGCGACGACATCGAGTCCGGGCCAATGGCCGAACAGGGTGACGAGGTAGGCAAACAGCGGCGCCATGCCCGCGAGGAGGCCGGCCAGTGCCGCCGGCATGCGCAGCGCGCGCGCCAGCGCGAACAAAAGCAGCACCGCTGCCAAGCCGCCGAATAGGGTAAGTCCGGTTTCCATGTCAGATCAACTCCGGCCGGTGTAGTGGAATCCCGCAGACTCGCTGCGCGCCTCGGCGGGATGCGAGCGCGGGGTGATGACGAACACCACTTCGCGCGTCCTGGCCGCGGTTTCGGGATCGAGAATGATGCTTGCCTGCAGGATGGCGCTGTGCCCCGGCCTGACCGTCACTTCGCGCAGGCTGCCCATGTCCAGCGCGGATTCCGGCAAGCCCTTGACGCCGACCGAAAAGGTTTCCGCCATGCCCAGCTTGTTGGTCACCCGGATCTGGTAACGGTTGCGGATATCGCCGCTGGACAACACCACGAACAGCGGCTGGCGCACCTGGGTGACCGCGCCCTCGAAGCTGCTGCGCGCAACGATGCTGTAGGCAAGATAAGCCGTCATCAGCACGATGGACACGCCGTAGCCGACGACCTTGAGCCGCTTCCAGTGCAGGCGCGGCTTGTCGGGCACTGCCCTGGCGAGATTGGCCTCGGAGTCGTAGCGGATCAGGCCGCGCGCAAAGCCCATGGAATCCATGATGCCGTTGCAGGCGTCGACGCACAGGCCGCAGGAAATGCACTTGTATTGCAGGCCCTCGCGGATGTCGATGCCGGCCGGACAAACCTGCACGCACAGGCCGCAATCGATGCAGTCGCCATTTCCCCTGGCATGACGCTCTTCCAGGGTGCGCATGCCCGCGCGCGCGCTGGCCCGTCCCAGCCGGCCTTCCCCGCGCGGCGCATCGTAGTGCACCGCCAGCGTCTCTGCATCGTACATCACGCTCTGGAAGCGGCCGTAAGGACACACATAGGTGCAGATCTGCTCGCGCATGTAACCGGCAGCGAAATAGGTGGACAGCGTCAGCACCCCCACCGTGATGTAGGCCGCGGCGGCAGCCTCGCCGGTGAAAAAGCGGAAGACCAGATCGGGCGCATAGCCGAAGTACAGAACGAAGCTCAACCCCGTCCAGAAACTCGCCGCGAGCCAGAGAAGATGCGTGCCGCCGATCTTCAACAGCTTTTCGCGATTCCAGGGCTGGCGGTACAGGCGCACGCGCGCCGGCCGCTCGCCCTGTATCCTGGCCTCGATCCAGATGAAGAAATCCGTCCACAGGGTCTGGAAGCAGAAATAGCCGCAGAAGGCGCGTCCCACCAGAGCGGTGGCGAAGAACAGGATGGCCGCGGCGATGAACAGCAGGATCGCCAGCCACACCACGTCCTGCGGATACACGGTCAGGTCGAAGATCAGGAAGCGGCGGCCGGGCACGTCGAACAGCACCGCCTGGCCAGGGCCGTCGCCGCGCCGCCACGGCAGCCAGGGCAGCAGGAAAAACACGCCAAAGGCCAGCATCAGCACGCCCGACTTGAAACGCCGAAACGCCCCCTTCACCGAGCGGGTGAAAACGGGAATGCGCCCCTGCAAGGGGGCAAGCTGTTCTTCAAGTCCGACTTGCATGTCTGTTTTGCGCGGACAAAAAACCCCCGTTACCGGGGGTTTTCCTTAACTCTCAAAAGGGCCACGAAAGGGTTCAAGCTTACTTGCCGCCGCCCAGTTCGTGCACATACACGGTCAGCACCTTGATCTGCTCGGGGCTCAGGCGCCCGCCCCAGGCCGGCATCACGCCCTTGTTGACGCCGGCGATGATGGTCGAGCGGATGGCGGCAAGCTTGTCTTCGGGCTTGTCCGCGCCAGGCACATCGGCCCACAGCCAGATCTTGTCCGTGAGGTTGGGTGCGCCGATGTCCTGGCGCCCCTTGGCATTCTCGCCGTGGCAGTAGAAGCAGGCCGCGGCCTCGGAGGTGAACAGCGCCCTGCCGCTCGCCGCCTTGTTCCCGTCGTGCGGAATGCCGGACAGGCTGGCGACATAGTTGGCCAGCGCATCGATCTCGCCTGCGGAAAGCACCTCGCCGAAGGCCGGCATGTAGCCGCGGCGGCCGTTGACCAGGGTTTGATGGATCTTGTCGTAGCTGCCGCCGTACAGCCAGTCGTCGTCGGTCAGGTTGGGGAAGAAGCCCAGCACGCCCTGGCCGCCCTGCTGGTGACAGGGCGCGCAGTTTTCGGTGAACAGCGCCTTGCCGGCGGACAGCACGAAGCCGGACAGCTCGGGATCCTTGGCGATCTGGCCGAAATCGCTCGCTGCCACCTTGCTGAAGTAGGGCTTCTGCATTTCCTCGGCCTCGTTCAGCTTCTTCGCCAGCAGGGCGCGGGTATTCCAGTGGCTTTCCACGGTTTCACCCTCGCTGTTCACGTAGGTGATCTTGGAAATGCCCGGCACGGGAATGCCCGGCAGGAAGCCCTTGCCAAACGGCCACGAGGGGTAGACCAGCCAGTAGCCGATGGCAAAGGCGATGGTCACGTAGAACACATACACCCACCAGGTCGGCAGCGGATTGTTGAATTCCTGGAGGTCGCCGTCCCAGGCATGGCCGGTGGTCTGCACGGTTTGTGATTGCAGGTTTTGTTCACTCATCACTCAATCCTTGTTGTCCGGGGCATCGTCCTGGAAGGGAATGTCCTTGTAGGATTCCAGCCGCTTGCTGCGTTTCTTGCTGCCATACACATACAGCACGATGCCGGCAAAGGTCACGAAAAATATCAGCAGGGCCAGCGGCTTGGTGTTCTCGGGCCTGGAAAACCAGTTCAGCCATTCCATCGCTCACCCCTAAATGTTTACGCTCAGCGCGTGCGCACCAGCTCGTCTTCGTTGACCTTGGTGAAGTCCACCATGGTCCCGAGCACCTGCAGGTAGGCCACCAGCGCGTCCATTTCGGAAACGCCGGCCTTGTTGCCGTCGTAGTTGCCCAGATTGGCCTGCTCGACCAGATTCTTCTTGGCGTCAGGAATGTGCAACTGTGCCGCGACTTCGGCGCCGAACTTCTCGACGTTGGCCTCGCGCTCGGCCTCGGTCAGCGAATACGGCACGCCGACCGCGCGCAGCGCCTTCATGCGCCCTTCGAGATCGGACAGATCGAGGTTCTGCATGAGCCAGGGATAGTTGGGCATGACCGACTCGGGCACCATGGAGCGCGGCGCGATCAGGTGCTGCACGTGCCACTCGTTGGAATACTTGCCGCCCACGCGCGCCAGATCCGGGCCGGTGCGCTTGGAGCCCCACTGGAAGGGGTGGTCGTACTGCGACTCGGCCGCCAGCGAGTAATGGCCGTAGCGCAGCTTTTCATCGACAAACGGCCGGATCATCTGCGAATGGCAGGTATAGCAGCCTTCGCGGGTGTAGATGTCGCGGCCGCGCTGTTCCAGCGGGGTGTAGGGACGGACATTGATGCCCTCGACCTTTTCCACGGTCTTGTTGATGAAGAACAACGGCGCGATTTCGACCAGGCCGCCCACGCTGATGGCCAGCATGGTCAGCACCAGCATCAGGCCGATATTGGTTTCAATCCATTCGTGCTTGAAATTGAGTCGCATGATGTTTTTTCCTTACGCGCCGGCGCCTGCCATCTTGGCGGCCAGTTTGGCCTCAAGCGCAGCTTCTTCCTGCTTGGCCTGGCGGATGGTCCTGAAAATGTTGTAAACCATGACGATCACGCCGGAGAGGAAGAAGGCGCCGCCGACGGCTCGCATGATGTAGAACGGAATCATGGCCGCCACCGATTCCACGAAGGAATACTGCAGGTTGCCGAACTCGTCGGTCGCGCGCCACATCAGGCCCTGGGTGATGCCCGAGATCCACATGGCGATGATGTAGAGCAGGATGCCGATGGTCGCCAGCCAGAAATGGACTTCGACCAGCTTGGTGCTGTACAGCTTGGTGTCCCACAGCTTGGGGATCATGTGGTACAGCGAGCCGAAGGAGATCATCGCCACCCAGCCCAGCGCGCCGGAGTGCACGTGACCCACGGTCCAGTCGGTGTAATGCGACAGCGCGTTCACCTCCTTCAGCGACATCATCGGGCCTTCGAAAGTCGACATACCGTAGAAGGACAGCGCCACGATCAGGAAGCGCATCACCGGGTCGGTCCTGAGTTTGTCCCAGGCGCCCGACAGGGTCATGATGCCGTTGATCATGCCGCCCCAGGAGGGCATCAGGAGCAGGATGGAGAAGGTCGCGGCCAGGGTGGAGGTCCAGTCGGGCAGCGCGGTCCAGTGCAGGTGGTGCGCGCCCACCCACATGTACATGAAGCCCAGCGCCCAGAAGTGCACGATGGACAGGCGATAGGAGTAGATCGGGCGGCCGGCCTGCTTGGGCACGAAGTAGTACATCATGCCGAGGAAGGCCGCAGTCAGGAAGAAGCCCACCGCGTTGTGGCCGTACCACCACTGGGTCATGGCGTCCTGGGTGCCGGAGAACAGGCTGTAGGACTTCAGCGAGAACAGGTCGACGGGAACGGCCAGGTTGTTGAAGGTGTGCAGCAGCGCGGTGGCCAGGATGAAGGCGAGGTAGAACCAGTTGGCGACGTAGATGTGCGGCTGCTTGCGGCGCATGATGGTGCCGACGAACAGGATCAGGTAGGTCACCCACACCACTTCGATCAGGATGTCGATGGGCCATTCCATTTCCGCGTATTCGCGGCCCTGGGAGTAGCCCGTCACATAGGACAGCGCGGCCAGCACGATGACGGTCTGCCAGCCCCAGAAGGTGAAGCTGGCCATGCCGTCGGAAATCAGGCGGGTCTGGCAGGTACGCTGCACCACGTAGTAGGAGGTGGCGAACAGCGCCGAGCCGCCAAAACCGAAAATCACCGCGCCGGTGTGCACCGGGCGCAGACGGCCAAAGCTGATATAGGGACTGTCAAGGTTCAGGAACGGCCAGGCCAGTTCCGAAGCGATATACACGCCGACGAACATGCCGACCACCGCCCAAACCAGGGCCATGACGGCAAATTTCTTGACAATATCAAAGTTGTACTGCTCAGCCGACGAGAACGTTGTTATCGCCATGACACCCTCGCTTCATCAAAAATTTTAATATTTTAGAAAAACCAAATATGCTGAAAAAATTAAGCGCGGTATTGTAACGGATGCCGGGCCGTGCCGGCAAGCCGCCCGCTCAATCCCGGGCGAGCAGCATCCGCAAATCCCGAGCGATCGCCGCCGGGCCTGTGCCGTAGGCGATGTGCAGCCGCAGCCTGCCTTGAGGATCGAAGACATAGGTTCCTGCGCTGTGGTCGATCAGGTACTCCGCCGGGCCTTTGACGGAGCTTTTTTGATAGATCACTTTGAATTCCCTTGCCAGTTCGGCGAGGGTGTTGGCATCGGCATGCATGCCCAGGAAGCTCGGGTTGAAGGAGGGCACGTATCTGGCCAGCAGTTCGGGCGTGTCGCGTTCCGGATCGACGGTGACGAACAGCACCTGGACCTTTTCCCCATCGGCGCCCAGTTCGCGGATGGCCATGGCGAAATCCGACATCGTGGTGGGGCAAACGTCAGGGCAATGCGTATAGCCGAAGAACATGGCCACGACCTTGCCGCGGAAATCCGCCAGCGTGCGCACCCTGCCGGTGTGGTCGGTCAGCCTGAAATCGCGCCCCCAGGGCGCGCCGGTGATGTCAGTGGCGAGAAATGCCGGTTCGGGCGGCGGAGCATCGGTGCGACCGCAGGCCGCCAGTGCCGCGACCGCCGCCGCAAGAACCAGCGCCCTCATGGCGCGATTTGTTCGAATGCCGCATTGGGCAGGTCGGACAGCCGGTATTTGCCCGACTGCACTGCCTTGGCCAGCTTGCCCAGCGTGGTTTCCTTGAGCAGGCTGATGATCTTTTCCTTGACCGGGGACCAGCGAAAATGCACGGGGCAGGCCGTATCGTCGGAACATTTCTTCAGCCCAAGCAGGCAGCTTTGCGTGAAAGCCGGGCCTTCGGTCAGCAGCAGGATGTCCATCAGCGTCACCTTGAGGCCGTCTTCCTTGAGACAGAATCCGCCCAGGCGCCCGCGGAAGGAATACAGGAGATTGCCCTTGGCCAGGCTTTGCAGGATCTTGGCCAGGTAAGGCGCGGGCACATTGAGCTTGGCCGCGATATCCTTGTTGAGGATGGGCGCGCCGGAAGGCTGGGTCGCCATGTAGATCAAGGCTTGCACGGCATACTGGCTGGTGCGGGAGAGGATCATGTGGACATCGACAGGGTGGTTGGCCAGGTTATCGTGGCATATATTTTTAATTATAACAAACTGGTCTGAATATCCCCGCTTCGGCCCGGCTCAACCCCCCACCGGCAGCCTGAAATAATGGTCCGCCAGCATGGCGGCGAACAGCAGGCTCAGATACCACAGCGAAAACCGGAAAGCGCGCCTGGCCAGGGCGTCGGAATAATTGCGCCACAGCGCCCAGCCGTAGCCGATGTACGCTCCTCCCAAAATCAGCGCGGCCGCCAGGTAGATCCAGCCGCTCATGCCCGTAGTGACCGGCAGGACGCTGACCGCCAGCAGGATGACGGTATAGAACAGCACGTGCAGGCGGGTGAACTTCTCGCCGTGCGTGACCGGCAGCATGGGCAGGCCGGCGCGCGCGTACTCGTCCTTGCGGTACAGTGCCAGCGCCCAGAAATGCGGCGGCGTCCAGGCGAAGATGATCAGAAACAGCAGCAAGGCATCATGGCTGACCTCGCCGGTCACCGCCGCCCAGCCCAGCACCGGCGGCATGGCGCCGGAGGCGCCGCCGATCACGATGTTCTGCGGCGTGGCAGGCTTGAGGATGACGGTGTAGATCACCGCATAGCCGACGAAGGTGGCGAGCGTGAGCCACATGGTGAGCGAATTGACGAACGCGTTGAGCAAATAAAGCCCCGCCCCGCCGATGAGGCCGGAAAACAGGATCACCTGGGCGGTGCCGAGCTTGCCGCGCGGCAGCGGACGCGCGCGCGTGCGCGCCATGACGGCGTCGATCTTCTGCTCGACCAGGCAATTGAAGGCCGCGGCCGCGGCGGCAACCAGAGCGATGCCGAGCGTGCCGGCCCACAGCACCTGCAACGGCACCATGCCCGGCGTGGCGAGGAGCATGCCGATGACGGCAGTGAACACGATCAGGGAGACAACGCGAATCTTGCACAGCGCCAGGTACTCCTGGCAGCGGCAGGCGGCGTTGTTCAGCAGGAGACTCGTTGTCATGCGATCACCTCATCCGGAAGAGCTTGAAGTTTATGACCACCAGCGCGGCAAGCAACAGCGCCGCCCCGGCATTGTGCGCCACGGCCAGCGCCAGCGGCAGGCTGAACCAGACGTTGGCGATGCCCATGCCGATCTGCGCCAGCAGCAGGACGCCCAGCAGCGCGCCCAGCACGCACAGGCCGCGCTGCCGCGCGAGCTTGAACGCCGCGGTGCCCGCCAGAACCAGCACGGCCAGCGCCCACAGCCTGTGCATCCAGTGGATGGCGGTCAGGGCCTGCAGGGACAGGAAATTGCCGCTGGCATCCATGCCCAGCTCGCGATGCAGCGCAAAGGCATGCTCGAAATCCATTTCCGGCACCCACTCGCCGTGACAGGTGGGGAAATCCGTACAGGCGAGCGCGGCATAGTTGGTGCTGACCCAGCCGCCCAGCACGATCTGCACGGCCACCGCCGCCAGCGCCAGCACGCCCCAGACCCGGAGGGCGCGCACGTCGGCCATGCCCGCGAGCGACGGCCCGCACTCGCGCTGCCACAGCCATGTCAGCAGGGCCAGGGTAGCCATGCCGCCGATCAGGTGGCCGGTCACGATGAAGGGCTTGAGCAGTTCGGTCACCGTCCACATGCCGAGCAGCGCCTGGAAAACGATCAAGCCGAGCAGCACAATGGCAAGCACGGGCGAACCCCGTGTCTCATGGCGATGCTTCCACCCCAGTACGGCAATCGCCAGCACCAGCAGGCCCAGGGTGCCGGCGAAATAGCGGTGCACCATTTCCTTCCAGGCCTTGGCATGGCTGACCGGCCCCTCGGGATTCTGCGCCAGCGCCTGGCTGATATGCTCGCTCGCATGATGCGGGGTGATCTTGCCGTAACAGCCGGGCCAGTCCGGGCAGCCCAGCCCGGCATCGGACAAGCGCACATAGGCCCCCAGGGCAACGACACCGAAAGTCAGCAGCAGGGCAGCAATAATCAACTTGCGATACAGGCTCATGGATTATCCGATCTGCGAGGCCTTCAACAATTGCTTGATGTCCCTGATCATGCGGCTCGGGTCCGGATTCTGCGGCCAGCGCATCATCAGGTGGCCGAGCGGGTCGATCATGTACAGATAGGCGCCCGTCTCGCTGCCGACGAACTGGGGAACCGGCGAGGCAGCCGGCTTCAAATAATGCAGGCCGGCATGGTAAGCCTGTAGTTCGGCCGCCGGCACCGTGTCGTCGGTCAGCAGCCACAGCCGCTCGATGCGGTCCATTTCCTTGCCCTGCGCAGTGCGGGTCTGGCGCATGTAATAAAGCAGATCGCGGCAGGACTTCGGGCACTCGCCGCCGCCCACGTACACCATCACCCACTTGCCTTTGAGCTTGGCTGCATCCATGGGCTTGCCGTCAAGGCCGGTGCCGGCGACGCGCACGTCGACCTGCTTGACGAGTTCGCCGTAGTTCTTGCGCGCAGTCGGCTGCCACACATAGTAGGCCAGATAGGAAGCCGCCACCGGCAGGCCGAACAGGCCGATCAGCAACAGCAGTTTGAGGCGATTCATTTTGACGCGATTCACTTGTCCTCCGCCGCGTTTTCTCGTTTTACATTCAGTACCAGCCACAACACCATGATCGCTGCGGCAAGACCGAACCACTGGATGGCGTAGCTGATGTGCGTGCCCACGCCGGTGTCGGGCCGCGGCCAGTCACGCACCAGGCCATCGCCGGTATCCGAAGTCTGCTCGATCAGGATCGGCTGCAGCGGCCTGCCGAACTGCCGCTGGTAGCGCTCGAAATCCAGGTTCTGCCACAGCCTGCCCTGCGGCTCGGCGCCCTTCAATTCCAGGTAGCGGCTTCGGGTATCGACCGCCACGCCGCGCAAAACCACAATACCCGGCACCGGCTTCACTTCCGGCAGCACGTCGCGCCGCGCGTTGACCACCTCGACCCAGCCGCGGTTGACCAGCACATGCTGCGTCGAGCCTTCGATCAGGAAAGGGGCAAGCACATGGTAACCCGCGCGGGTTTTGTACACGCGGTTGTCGATGAAGATTTCCCGCCCGGGCAGGAATGCGCCGCGCATTGCGACCGGTCGATACAGCACATCCTCCTTGTCGACGGCGGCGGCGCCGAGCAGCACCACGCCGTCCTCCTGCATGCGGTCATAGCGCGCCTGCAGCTCGCGCTTGTACTCGGCGCGCGACAGTTGCCAGTTGCCCAGCCACAGGGTCAGGCCGAAAAAGAACAGGCCGGCCATGGATGGCCACAAGCCGGGGCGAAATACGAACACACCGAAACGCATGGGCGATAGGTTAAACTAAAATGCTTTCAATCAATTCGCTTCCGGGAGCGCCATGCGCATCGTCGTCCTGCTGTTCGTCGCCTTGATCGTCCTCAGCCTGGGCAGCGCGCTCTACTACCTGGTCAAGGACAAGGGCCAGTCCGATCGCACCGTGAAGGCCCTGACCATGCGCATCTCGCTTTCCATCTTCCTGTTCGTCCTGCTCATGGCCAGCTATTACTTCGGCTGGATTCCGCAAACCGGATTGCGTGGATGAATTCCTTTCCAGGACCGCCAAACAAAAAGGCCGCGCATTGCGCGGCCTTTTGCTTCAGCCGCTCGGCTACACGAGCCAGTACACGAAGATGAACAGCCCCAGCCAGACCACGTCCACGAAGTGCCAGTACCAGGCCACGCCTTCAAAACCGAAGTGGTGCTCGGCGGTGAAGTGGCCCCTGAGCGAACGGCCCAGGATCACGATCAGCATCAGCGTGCCGACCGTCACATGGAAGCCGTGGAAGCCGGTGAGCATGAAAAAGGTCGCGCCGTAGGCGCCCGCGCCCAGGGTCAGGCCCAGTTCGCTGTAGGCGTGGACATACTCGTAAGCCTGGAGTCCCAGGAAGCTGAGGCCCAGCGCCACGGTCAGGAACAGGCCCCAGATCAGCTGGCTGCGGTTGTTCTTCTTGAGTCCCCAGTGCGCCCAGGTTACGGTCGCGCCGGAGGAGAGCAGCAGCAGGGTATTGATGGCCGGAATGCCCCAGGCGCCCATGGGCGTGAACTGATACCCGTCCGCGGTGAGGCCCGGTCCGGCGGTCGGCCAGGTCGCGGTGTAGCCGCTCCACAGCTGCTCCAGGGTGTCCCCCTCGCCCAGCCACGGCACCGACAGCACACGCATGTAGAACAGCGCACCGAAGAAAGCGGCGAAGAACATGACTTCCGAGAAGATGAACCAGCTCATGGCCCAGCGGAAGGACAGGTCGACCTGCTTGTTGTGCTTGCCACTCTCGCTTTCGCGGATGACCGTGCCGAACCAGCCGAACAGCATGATCGCCAGCACGCCCAAGCCTGCCCACAGCATCCAGCCGCCGGCAACACCGTTGATCATGAAGGTGGCGCCCAGTGCCATCAGGGTGAGCGCCACCGAACCCACGATGGGCCAGTAGGACGGCGCGGGCAAATAGTAACCGCCAGTTTGTGAAGCCATGTCGTTGTCTCCTCTCCTCTTGTCGTTCAATTCGCAACCAGCCACACGATTCCCAGCAACGCCAGCACGAACAGCGCCGCCCCGATCAGTCCGAGCACGATCACCTGCGCCGGAGTCAGATGCACCGCATCCTGCTCGTAGTGCGATTTTTTCCTGACGCCGAAAAAGCCCCAGAACACCGCCTTGGCAGCCTGCCAGTGGCTGCCGCGCCGTTCAGCCATTTGCCGCAGGCTTGCCGCCCTGCGCCGCCTTGTCCGCACCGGGCATGACAAAGAAGGTGTAGGACAGCGTGACGGTATTCACCTCGCGCGGCAGGGCCGGATCCATCACCAGCATCACCGGCATCCGGCGTTTTTCGCGCGCCTTGAGCGTCTGCCCGGTAAAGCAGAAACACTCGATCTTCTTCACGTACTGCGCGGCCAGTTGCGGGCCGTAGCTGGGAACGGCCTGGCCGGTAATGTCCCGGTCGGTCTGGTTCTCGACCTCGTACAGCACCTGCACCATTTCGCCCGGATGCAGGCTGATGCTTTTTTGCACCGGGGTGAATTTCCAGGGCAGCTTCGCATCCACATTGGCGTCGAATTCCAGGGTGATCGTGCGGCTGGCATCGACCTGCGTGTTCTTCGCCAGCACCTGCGCATCGCCGGAGTTGATGCCGGTCACTTCGCATATCTTGTTGTAGAAGGGCACCATCAGGAAACCGAAGCCGAACATACCCAGCGCCACCACCCACAGCTTTCTCAGCAGGACACGGTTTTCCGTCTTTTCCATGGCTTACGGACTGGCGTTCATCACGGTGTACAGAAAGATGCCGATCGCGATGGCAGCGAGGATCAGGCCGGTCAGGATGTTGCGTTTCTTCTGCTGCATGTCTCTTCCAAACTCGCGGGCGGCGGTGGCGCCGCCCGCGCTGTCTTTACTTCACGGCCGGAGCGGTCTCGAAGGTGTGGTACGGCGCCGGCGATGGCACCGTCCACTCCAGTCCATGCGCCCCCTCCCATACCTGGCCGGTCGCCTTCTGGCCGCCCTTGATGGACTTCAGGATCAGCGCCAGGAAAATGAGTTGACTAAAGCCGAACAGGAAGGCGCCAACCGATGCGATGGTATTGAACTCGGCGAATTGCAGCGCATAGTCGGCGTAGCGGCGCGGCATGCCGGCCAGGCCCAGGAAGTGCATGGGGAAGAAGGTGATGTTCATGGAAATCACCGACAGCCAGAAATGCAGCTTGCCGAGCTTCTCGTCGTACATGTGGCCGGTCCACTTGGGCAGCCAGTAATAGATGCCGGCAAAGATCGCGAACAGTGCGCCCGACACCAGCACGTAGTGGAAATGCGCCACCACGTAATAGGTGTCGTGCAGCTGGATGTCGACCGGCGTGATCGCCAGCACCAGGCCCGAGAAGCCGCCGATGGTGAACAGGCACACGAAAGCGATGGCGAACAGCATCGGGGTTTCGAAGCTCATCGAGCCCTTCCACATGGTCGCCACCCAGTTGAACACCTTCACCCCGGTGGGCACGGCGATCAGCATGGTGGAGTACATGAAGAACAGCTGCGCGGTCGCCGGCATGCCCACGGTGAACATGTGGTGCGCCCACACGATGAAGGACAGGATCGCGATGGAGGCTGTCGCGTACACCATGGAGGCGTAGCCGAACAGCGGCTTGCGCGCGAAAGTCGGGATGATCTGCGACACCACGCCGAAGGCCGGCAGGATCAGGATGTACACCTCGGGATGGCCGAAGAACCAGAAGATGTGCTGGAACATAACCGGATCGCCGCCGCCCGCCGCGTTGAAGAAGTGGGTGTCGAAATTGCGGTCGGTCAGCAGCATGGTCACGGCGCCCGCCAGCACCGGCACGGTGGCGATGAGCAGGTAGGCGGTGATCAGCCAGGTCCACACGAACAGCGGCATTTTCATCAGCGTCATGCCGGGCGCGCGCATGTTGAGGATGGTGGTGATGATGTTGATCGAGCCCATGATCGACGAGGCGCCCAGGATGTGCACCGCGAAGATGGTCATGTCGTAGCTGATGCCGCCCTGGATGAACAGCGGCGGATACATGGTCCAGCCGCCCGCCGGGCCGCCGCCCGGCATGAACAGGCCCAGGATCAGCAGGAAGCCCGCCACCGGCAGTACCCAGAAGCCCCAGTTGTTCATGCGCGGGAACGCCATGTCGGGCGCGCCGATCATGAGCGGGATCTGCCAGTTGGCGAAGCCCGCCCAGGCCGGCATGATCACGCCGAACACCATGATCAGGCCGTGCAGGGTGGTCATCTGGTTGAAGAAGTCGGGGTCCACCACCTGCAGACCGGGCTGGAACAATTCGGCCCGGATGACGAGGGCCATGCTGCCGGCCACCAGGAACATGATGCCGGCAAACCACAGGTACAGGCTGCCGATGTCCTTGTGGTTGGTGGTGGTCAGCCAGCGCATGATCCCGCCGGGATGGGCGTGGCCGTGATCGTCGTGGGCGTGGGTTGCGTCTTGCGCCATGTTGTTGTCTCCTCCTGTCCCTTGTCCGTTAATTGGCTGCCGGGGCCGCGGCTTCCGCGCCGCCCTTCAGACCCGCGACCTGCGCGGGCTGGGCCATGTCGCCCGCCTTGTTGTCCCAGCTGTTGCGCTGGTAGGTCACCACCGCCGCGATGTCGGCTGCGGACAACTGGCCGCCGAAGGCTGCCATCGCCGTGCCGGGCTTGCCGTTCAGTACGATATTGATGTGCGCATCGATCGGGCCGGTGGCGACCTTGGAGCCGCTGATGGCCGGGAAGGCGCCGGGCACGCCCATGCCGTTGGCCTGGTGGCAGGCGGCGCAGTTGGCGTTATAGACCTGCTCGCCTTTGGCCATGAGCTCTTCCTGGGTGAAGGTCCTAGTGTTGTCTGCCGCCGCCGTTGCCGCGCCCTGTTTCTTGGAGGCCAACCAGGCGTCGTACTCCTTCTGGGTCACCACCTTCACCACGATGGGCATGAAGGCGTGATCCTTGCCGCACAGCTCGGTGCACTGGCCGCGGAAAGTGCCGGTGGTTTCGGACTTGAACCAGGCGTCGCGGATGAAGCCGGGGATGGCATCCTGCTTGACCGCCAGTTCCGGCACCCACCAGGCGTGGATCACGTCGCCCGCGGTGAGCAGCACGCGCACCTTCTTGCCGACCGGCACCACCAGGGGCTCGTCCACTTCCAGCAGGTAATGCTCGCCTTTGGCGGTACGGTTCTCGATCTGCTCGCGCGGAGTGGACAGCGTGCTCATGAACTTCACGCCGTCCTTCAGATAATCGTATTCCCACTTCCACTGGTAGCCGGTGACCTTGATGGTCATGTCCGGATTGGAGGTGTCCTTCATCGCCAGCACCGCCTTGGTCGCAGGGTAGGCCATGCCGACCAGGATGAAGAAGGGAATGATGGTCCAGATCACTTCCACGGTGGTGTTCTCGTGGAAATGCTCGGCCTGGTGGCCTGCCGCCTTGCGGTGCTTCCAGATGGAATAGAACATCGCGCCGAACACCACGACGAATATGCCCAGGCACACCAGGTTGATCAGGGTGTGCAGGTCATAGACATCCCTGGCAAGGGCCGATTGCGGTTCCCGCAGGTTGAGCTGGTAGTCCGCCCACACCGCGCCCGAGATCATCATCCCGGACAGGGCGGCCAGCATTTTGCCCGGCAGCGGGCGCAGCGCACTTCCTTCCATGTATCCCCTCCTCCTCAACAGTTTGCAAATTCTGTTCTTGTGTTTTTTTTCAGCCCGGCTTCAGCCGGGTCTGTAATTGTTTTGCCAGGTCCAGCCTGGCCTCGTCGCTCAGGTATGCGCCAAGCTCGGTTTCCCGTCCGAGCGAGCGCAAAGCCAGTTTCACCCTGCCAGGCGGCCGCAGGCCGGCAAGCACCAGTTGCGTCCACCGGCAGTTGAGCGTGCGGCGCTCAAGATGCTCCCCGCGCCGGCGCTCGATCAGAATTTCGTCGCCGCGGATGCTTACCCGTTCGTAATCGCCGTCAAGCCTGCCGACGGCATCGAATGCCCAAGCCAGCACGCCCACTTCAAGCCCCGCGAAGGGAAGGATCAGCCAGTACCCCAAGCAACTGAACACCGAGGCGACAAGCAGTGTCACCGCCGCTATCCCCCAGAACGCCTTTTTGCGCCCTCCCCGCGTCAGCGAACAGTTCGGCTGCGAATAGAAGCTGAATCGACCCTGCTCTTCTTGTGGGCTTGCGTCTGGCGCCAGGGGCATACGCGCTCCCACCTGCGACGAATTGCCACAGACTCTACACTGCCTCCCCCGGTGCGGGCAAGGCAAATATCTACACAAGTAATTGATTTATTGATTAAATATCTTTATTTTTGCGTATTCTGAATTACTTATCCAGTAGGCCTGACGGCTTTCAGAATCAAGCTGACGCTGTCGGCGGCGCTCTCCAGGGATGAGCCCGACAGCGGAATTTCACCCAGACAGGGTGAGCGCAAAATACTACGCAGGGCAGTCAGATTTGCCTGCGCCTCGTCCATGTGCGGATCGATGTGATTGGCGATCCAGCCGGCAACCGGCAAGCCGCGCGCGCGGATCGCCTCTTCCGTCAACCGCGCATGGTTCAGGCAGCCCAGACGCAAACCCACCACCATGACGACCGGCAGCTTCAGGCGGCGGGGGATTTCATCCATGCCCGATTCGCCGTCGAACGGCACCAGGAAGCCGCCCGCGCCTTCCACCACCACCACGTCGGCCTGCGCGGCCACTTCCGCATAAGCCCGCTCGACGACATCGAGCCGCATGGACACGCCTGCCTGCTGCGCCGCGATATGCGGCGCAATGGCAGGCGCGAAGCAATAGGGATTGACCCGTTCGCGCGGCGCCTGCACATTCGAAGCAGCCATGAGCCGGCGCACGTCCTCATTCACCCCATCCGCGTCGACGCCTGCCGCGACGGGTTTCATCGCCGCCACGCGCAGGCCATGCCGCTTGAGCAAGTCAATCAGCAGACAGGCGGCATGGGTCTTGCCGACGCCGGTGTCCGTGCCGGTGATGAAAAGGCCGTGAGGCGTGGCGAGGGTAGTCATGGGCCCGCGCGTTTCCTTTGAATCTTCAGTTGAATGACTTGCCGGCCGTCTTCCAGGCGGGTCTTGTCGCCCGCCCAGGCGTGGCCGTAAATCACTTCATAGGTCGCCGGCAGGCGGCCCTCCTTGCGGAACCCCTCGTAGGCCTGTTCCAGCCTGTGCCACGCCGTTTTCCCCATCATGCCGCGCGCGCGATCCGCCGCGGCATTGTGCGCACCGATGCCCTTCAGGTCGCGCAACAGCGACTTGAGATCGGCATAGGTCAGCGTAAGCATCTCCATTTCCATCACCGGATGCTGGAAGCCGGCGTGCACCAGCATGTCGCCGATGTCGTGCATGTCGAGGAAGCGGCTGACATGGTTGCCGCCATCGACGGCGGAAAAGGCCCGGCGCAGTTCCTTCAGTGTATCCGGCCCGAAAGTGGCGAACAGCAGCAGCCCCTGCGGCGCGATGGCGCGATGCAGTTCGCGGAATGCCGCCTCCGGCTCGCTCGCCCATTGCAGGGCAAGGCTGGACCAGATGAGATCGATGCTGGATTTCTTGAAAGGCAGGCGTTCGATGTCGGCGCAGACATACGGGGTGTGGCGTGAGGCATGTGGCGTGAGGCGGTGGAGCAAGCTGCCCAGCCATGAACCCGCCGTTGAATTGCGGCGCGCGGTTTCCAGCATGGGGAGCGCAAGATCGAGGCCCACCACGTCGGCCTTGGGATAACGCGCCTGCAGCAGGCGCAAACCCTGGCCGGTGCCGCAGCCTGCATCGACGATGCGGCCGGGTTTGACGCTCATCAACTCGAGCCGCTCGTCCAGCCGCGCCATCACTTCGCGCTGCAGGACGGCATGTGCGTCGTAACTCGCAGCGGCACGGCCGAAGGCGCGCGCCACTTCACGTTTGTCGATCGTCGGCTCAGCCATGCGCCGCACTTCCAATAATCTCCGCAACCTGCCGCGGATGCGACAGGAAGGGGGCGTGACCGGCCCCCTCGATCACGTGCAGCCTCGCGCCGGGGATGGCGCTCGACAACCAGCGCGCCGCCGCAAGCGGCGCAAGCTTGTCGCCGCTGCCGTGTATCAGCGTCAAGGATTTTGCAAGTTTCGGCAGGCTTTCGCGCAGGTCAGCACCCTGCAAGATTTCCAGTCCCGCCTCCAGCACGCCCCCGGCAGGGCGCGCCTGATCCAATAGCCTGCGACGCAGTTGCGCCAGCACTTCGCGCATCTCGCTCGAGCCCTGCGCCTGCAGCGAGAGAAAACGCCTGATCGTGCCTGCATAGTCTTGCGCCAGGCTCGCGGCGAACTGATCGAAGACCTCGGCCGCGACGCCGTGCGGCCAGTCGGCCCGGTTCACGAAACAGGGTGTGGCCGCGACCAGGATCAGCTTCGAGATCTTTTCCGGCCAGTCGAGCGCGATGCGTGCCGCCACCTGTCCGCCCAGCGACCAGCCGACGAGCACGGTGTCGGCTTCCAGTTGTGCGGCAAGATTCGCTGCCATGGCTTCGAGCGTGCCCGCCGGCTCGCTGCCGGCATAGCCGGGCAGGGGCAAGGCGCGCGCGCCGGGAAAAAATTCCAGCATCGGCTCCCAAATGACCGGATGCGTGCCCCAGCCATGCAGCAACACCAGCTTCATCGCGCCCGCTCCGCGTCAAGCAGCCGGATGGCGGCCACCAGGCGCTCCACTTCGTCCGCGGCGTGCGCCGAGGACAGCGAAATGCGCAGGCGGGCAGCGCCCCTGGGCACGGTGGGCGTGCGTATCGCCGGCACCAGCAGGCCTTGCTCAAGCAGCTTTTTCGATACCGCGACCGCTTCCGCATTTTCGCCGATCACCAGCGGCTGGATCGGGGTGGCGGACGGCATCAGCCGCCAGTGCGCGAGGCCGCTCAGGCCTGCGCGCAGCGTCGCGATGTGCCGGCGCAGCGTCTCGCGGCGCGCCTGTCCGCTCTCGATCCGTTGCAGGCTTGCCAGCAGCGCCGCCGCCAGCATGGGCGGCGTGGCGGTGGTGTAGACATAGGTGCGCGCCTTCTGCACCAGCCAATCGACGACCTCCGCGTGCGCCGCCACGGCCGCGCCGAACGCGCCGGCGGCCTTGCCCAGGGTGGCGAGGTAGATCACGCGCGGGCTTTGCCTGGCCGCCTCGCCGAGCCCGCCGCGCCCATCGTTCAAGACGCCGAAGCCGTGCGCATCGTCGAGATAGAGCCAGGCATCGTGCGCCTCGGCGAGCGCCAGCAAACGATCCGCGTCGGCAATGTCCCCGTCCATGCTGAACACCAGGTCGGAACAGATCAGCTTGTCGCGCGCCGCGCTCTTCTTGAGTTGCGCTTCCAGCTGATCCAGGTCGCCGTGGGCGTAGCGCGTGAACTTCGCGCCGCATTGCAGGGCGGCGTCATTCAGCGAGGCATGATTGAGCCTGTCGGCGAACACTTCGCCATGGCGACTCAGGAGCGCCGTCAGCACGCCCAGGTTGGCCATGTAGCCGGTGGAAAACATGAGCGCGGCCGGCTTGCCGACGAAGGCGGCGAAGGCCTGCTCGAATTCGTGGTGCAGGCGATGATGACCGGTAAGGAGATGGGAGGCCCCGGCCCCTACGCCGTGTTTTTTGATGGCCGCCAGCGCCGCTTCGGCCAGTTGCGGATCGTGGGCCAGCCCCAGGTAATCGTTGCTGCAGAAGGAAACCAGCTCGCGCCCGTCGACCCGCACATGCGCGCCCTGCGCCGATTCCAGCAAGGCCCGTTTGCGCAGCAGGCTGCCGGTTTCGAGTTGCGCCAGGCCCCGCCGTATCCGGGCCAGCGCATCGAATTCACTCATGCAGCCTTCAGGCCAAGCTTGCTGAACAGCGCCTGATCCTTTTCCCACTCGGGGTTGCCGGTGGTCAAGAGCTTGTCGCCGTAGAAAATGGAATTGGCGCCGGCCAGGAAGCACAGGGCCTGCACGGCATCGCTCATCTGCTGGCGGCCGGCGGAGAGGCGCACGTAGGAAGCCGGCATGAGGATGCGCGCCACCGCGATGGTGCGCACGAATTCGATCGGATCGAGTGCGTCCGTGCCGAAAAGCGGCGTGCCTTCCACCTGCACCAGCAGGTTGATCGGCACCGACTCCGGCGGCGGATCGAGGCTTGCCAGTTGCGCCAAGAGGCCCGCGCGCTGCGTGCGGCTCTCGCCCATGCCGACGATGCCGCCAGCGCACACGTTGATGCCGGCGCCGCGCACCTTGTTGAGCGTTTCCAGGCGATCTTCGAAATCGCGCGTGGAAATGATCTCGCCGTAGAACTCCGGCGCGGTGTCGAGATTGTGGTTGTAGTAGTCGAGCCCCGCCTCCTTCAGCTGCTCGGCCTGGCCCTCGCGCAGCATGCCAAGGGTGCAGCAGGTTTCCAGGCCCAGCGCCTTCACCTCGCGCACCATGGTCAGCACCGGGTCGAGGTCGCGCTGCTTGGGCCCGCGCCAGGCGGCGCCCATGCAGAAGCGCGTGGCGCCGGCGTCTTTTGCGGCGCGGGCGGCAGTCAGCACCGCTTCGACATCCAGCATGGGCTCATCGGGCACCGCATCGGGATGACGCTTCGACTGCGGACAATAGCCGCAGTCCTCGGGGCAGCCGCCGGTCTTGACGGAAAGCAGCGTGGAAAGCTGCACTGCGTTGGGGTCGAAATGTTTCCGGTGCACCGTCTGCGCCTCGTACAGCAGATCGCTGAAGGGCTTGTCGAACAGGGCCTCGACTTCCTCCACCGGCACCCTGGTTTGCGCCGGCTGGTGAATGTGAACGGACGAACAGTTGCAGTTACTCATAGATGCCTACCTCGATGATCATGTCCTGCCAGTCTTCCCTGGCGGCTTTCCAGATGGCGTAGAGCCCGCCCGGCACCACGGCCAGGAACATCACCGCCCACACGCCCATGAGCCCGTTCCAGCCGCCCATCAACTCGTAGATCGGCTGGCCGAACACCACCATCGCGCCTGTCGCGCCGTAAAAACGGTAGCCCGCCCAGCGGTGATACTGGCGCGTGCGTTCGTTGGGGTGGTGCGCGATGCTGGCATAGACGAAAATCGAGGCCGCCAGCCAGATCATCAGCGGCGGGAAGGACAGCACGAAGGGCAGGAAGCCGATTTTCTGGCTGGCCAGAAGCTTGCCCAGCAGCAGCGCGGAAATGCCGGCCGTGATGGCGGCGACGCTGGCGATGTTGAACAATTGCGCGGAAAATCGCGAGGATTTGGCGCTGATGAGGCGTTTTGCTTTCATGGATCACCCTGGAATTTGCCCGGATTATCCGTTCCCGCCCCCTCGATTGTCAAAACTAAATTATCGAAAATTGAACATCCGTTCATTTATTGAGCAAAACTTCCCGCCGCCCTGCCTGCTCTGCCTGGCCCCGAACGGGCCCTTGTGCGCGCCCTGCCTGGCCGATCTCCCCTGGCTGCCGGAGGCGTGCTGTCCGGTTTGCGCGCTTCCCGTCCCCGGCGGCGAAACCTGCGGCCATTGCCTCAGGGACCTCCCCGCCTACACCCGCACCCTGGCGCTTTTCAGCTACGCCTTCCCGGTCGACCGCCTGATCCAGCGGCTGAAATACCGGGAACATCTTGCGCTCGCCCCGCTGCTGGGCGAACTGCTGGCCGGGCATCTGCACGAAGAACCGCCCGACGTCTGGCTGCCCATGCCGCTGCATGCCAGGCGCCTGAAAGAGCGCG
Organism: Pseudomonadota bacterium; assembly: GCA_021847835.1. Taxonomy (GTDB): domain Bacteria; phylum Pseudomonadota; class Gammaproteobacteria; order Burkholderiales; family Thiobacillaceae; genus UBA6918. The sequence continues at coordinate 82,731 of JAJZPR010000003.1, read as the reverse complement.
GCTTCAACCAGGCCGTGGAAATCGCGCGCGAATTGTCCGCAAGAACCGGCGTGTCCATGCAGCCCGGCTGGGCCGAGCGCGTGCGCGACACGCCGCCCCAGGCCGGCCTGAAGCGCGAGGCGCGCAAGAAAAACCTGCGCGGCGCGTTCGAATGCAGCAGCAAAGTCGCCGGCCTGCATGTCGGCATCGTCGACGACGTGATGACCACCGGCAGCACGCTCGACGAACTGGCGAAAATGCTCAAGGCCGCAGGCGCTTGCGAAGTGTCCTGTGTAGTGGTGGCGCGCGCCTGAAGGCGCTGAATTTCAACCACGAGAGCACTGGGAAAGGCAAATCAAAAGGCAAAAATCAAAAAGCAAAATTCAAAAATGAAAACGAAGGCAGCCAGGATGGTTTGCCTTTTGCCTTTTGCCTTTTGCCTTTTGCCTTTTGCCTTTTGCCTTTTGCCTTTTGCCTTTTGCCTTTTGCCTTTTGCCTTTTCCTTCCCCGTGCCCCTCGTGGTGATCCGTCTTTCTAAAACAATCCGGCGATTTCCTCGACGCCGAAGATGCGGCGGTATTCGCGCATGGCGTAGCGGTCGGTCATGCCGGCGATGTAGTCGGCGATGGCGCGCGCGCCGTCGCGCTGCACATTCTCCTGGTGCCCGGGCGAGAGCAGGCGCGGCTCATTGAGGAAGGTACCGAACAGCGACTGGATGATGCGCGCGGCCTTGCTGGTCATGCGCATCACCTGGTAGTGCTGGTACAGATTCACGCGCAGGTAGTGCTTGAGTTCGTGCTGCAAGTCGCGCACTTCGTCCGAGAAGCCCACCAGCGGCGGCGCATTGCGCACGTCCTCGATGCTTTTCACGCCGGCCTTTTCCAGACTGGATCGGGTAGTGGCAACAAGGTCTAGGATAAGCGTGTTGATCATGCGCCGGATGATCTCGTGCACCTTGCGCCGGCCGGAAAGCTGTGGGTACTTCGCCATCACTTCGTCGTGGTGGCGCGCAAACAGCCGGCTCTGCATCAGGCCATCAGTGCTTATCAGCCCCGAGCGCAGGCCGTCGTCGACGTCGTGGTTGTTGTAGGCGATCTCGTCGGCGAGGTTGGCGACCTGCGCTTCCAGCGAGGGCTGCTTCCTGTCGAGGAAGCGCTGCCCCAGCTCCCCCAGTTCGCGCGCATTCGCCAGCGAGCAATGCTTGAGGATGCCTTCGCGGGTTTCGAAACAGAGATTGAGGCCGTCGAACTCGGCGTAGCGCTGTTCCAGCCTGTCCACCACGCGCAGGGATTGCAGGTTGTGCTCGAAGCCGCCGTGGTCCTTCATGCAGGCGTTCAGCGCATCCTGGCCGGCATGGCCGAAAGGCGTGTGGCCGAGGTCGTGCGCGAGCGACACCGCCTCGGTCAGCTCCTCGTTGATGTTCAAAAGCCGCGCAATGGTGCGGCCGATCTGCGCCACTTCGAGGCTGTGGGTCAGGCGGGTGCGGAAATGGTCGCCCTCGTGGTTCACGAACACCTGGGTCTTGTACTCCAGGCGGCGGAAGGCGGTGGAATGCACGATGCGGTCGCGGTCGCGCTGGAACTCGCCTCTGGGCGCAGCCGGCGGCTCGGCGTGCAGCCGCCCCCTGGTCAGGGCATCGATCGCGGCAAATGACGCAAGTTCAGGCCGCGCGGACATGGTGGGTGAGCGTGGCGTTGAGGTCCGCCGGCGCCAGGTCGGTGGTGATCACCGCCTCGCCGATTTTTTTCAGCAGCACGAAGCGGATCCTGCCGGCCTCGACCTTCTTGTCGTGGCCCATGTATTCGAGATAGCGTTCCACGCCCAGGTCCGGCGCGGTGTCCGGCAGGCCGGCGGCGCGGATCACTGCACGGATGCGCTCAACATCGGCCTCGGTCAACCAGCCTTTGCGGCGCGAGGCCTCGGCCGCCATCACCATGCCCGCCGCCACCGCTTCGCCGTGCAGCCAGTTGCCGTAGCCCATGCCGGTTTCGATGGCGTGGCCGAAGGTGTGGCCGAGGTTGAGGATGGCACGCAGCCCGCCTTCGCGCTCGTCCTGCGCCACCACCTGCGCCTTGATTTCGCAGGAGCGGTAGATGGCGTGGCTGATGGCCTCCGGATCCAATGCGCGCAGCTTGTCCATGTTCGCCTCGAGCCAGGCAAGGAATTCCGCATCCCGGATGAGGCCGTACTTGATGACTTCCGCGAGGCCCGCAGAAAGTTCGCGCGCCGGCAGGGTCTTCAGCGTCTCGGTATCGGCCAAGACAAGTTTTGGCTGGTAGAAGGCGCCGATCATGTTCTTGCCGAGCGGATGGTTGATGCCGGTCTTGCCGCCCACCGAGGAATCGACCTGCGACAGCAGCGTGGTCGGCACCTGGATGAAAGGCACGCCGCGCTGGTAGCACGCGGCGGCGAAGCCGGTCATGTCGCCGATCACGCCGCCGCCCAGGGCGATCAGCGTGGTCTTGCGCTCGGCGCGGCTTTGCAGCAACGCATCGAAAATCAGGTTGAGCGTCTGCCAGTCCTTGTATTCCTCGCCGTCCGGCAGCACGACAGAAGCGGCTTCGATCCCCGCCCCAACCAGGGCTTTTGTCAAAGCCTCGAGATACAGCGGGCCCACCGTGGTATTGGTCACGATGACCACGCGCTTCTGCGCAAGGTGCGGCACGATCAGGTCGGCGCGGTCGATGAGGCCGGGGCCGATGTGGATGGGATAGCTGCGGTCGCCGAGCTCGACGGTCAGGGTTTGCATGATTCCAGGTTCAAATTAAAAAAACTTCAGCCACAGAGGACACAGAGATCACAGAGAAAAATCGGGTGGAACGGCATTGTTTTTTGTTTACCCATGCGCCTCTGTGTTCTCCGTGCTCTCTGTGGCTTGTTTTTAATAGCCTTCTGCAGGCGTCAACTGCTTATTCTACCCAATCCTGCCGCCCATGCCGGATGCGGTAAAATCCGCCCCATGAGCACCGAGCCCATCGCCTCGCTGGACGACTTGCGCACCCGCATCCGGGAGTTCGCCTTCGCCCGCCAGTGGGAGGCCTACCACACCCCGAAAAACCTGGCGATGGCGCTGATCGTGGAGGCCGCCGAGCTGGTCGAGCGCTTCCAGTGGCTGTCGCCCGAGGAAAGCGCGAAGCTCGATCCCGAGCGGCGCGAACAGGTGCGCCAGGAAATCGCCGACGTGCTGATCTACCTCACGCGGCTGGCCGACCTGCTGGAAATCGACCTGCTCGAAGCCGCGGCCGACAAGCTCGAAATCAACGCGCGCAAATATCCGGTGGAACAGTCGAAAGGCAACGCCGCCAAATACAATGAGTTTTAAAGATGGCTGAGACTTCACATTACAAATACCACGTGTTCTTCTGCACCAACCAGCGCGAGGACGGCGCCAAGTGCTGCGGCGCTTCCGGCGGCCAGGAAATGCGCGACTACCTCAAGAAGAAGGTCAAGCAACTCGACTTGAACGGCCCCGGCAAGTGCCGCATCAATTCCGCCGGCTGCATGGACCGCTGCGACGAGGGCCCGCTGCTGGTGGTATACCCGGAAGGCACCTGGTACACCTACGTCGACAAGGATGACATCGACGAAATCCTGCACGAACACCTGGAAAACGGGCGCATCGTCGAGCGCCTCAAGATCTGATGGGCGTGTCCATGAACCAGGCCGAGGACGGCCTGCGACTGAAACGACACAGGCTGCGCATCGACACCCCCGGCGGGCGCATGGAAACCGTGATCGACGATCCCGGCGGTTCCACCGATGATTCCGGCCGCAAGGGCCTCTTGCTCATCGCGCACCCGCACCCGCTGCAGGGCGGCAGCATGGACAACAAGGTGGTGCACACCCTCGCGCGCGTGGCCACCGACCACGGCCACGTCGCGGTGCGCCCCAACTTCCGCGGCGTCGGCATGAGCGAAGGCGAATACGACAAGGGAATCGGCGAGACCGAAGACATGCTCGCCATCGTCGAATTCGTGAGCCGGAACTATCCGGACCTGCCCTGGCGCCTGGCCGGCTTTTCCTTCGGCGCCTACGTGCAGCAGCGCGTGGCCCAGCGCATCCGGACCGATTGCGTCATCCTGGTCGCGCCCGCCGTGAATCTGTACGACTTCGACGTCCCGGCGCCTGGCGCCACCATCATCCACGGCGACCTCGACGAAGTCGTGCCCTATCCCGAGGCCCTGGCCTGGGCGAGCCAGCATGATGTTCCGCTCCGCGTCATACCCGGCAGCGACCATTTCTTCCACGGCAAGCTCGCCGAACTGAAGCAGGCGGTCAGCGAACTATGTCCGTGGTAGCCGCCCATGGGTTGAAGAAAACCTACGGCTCGCAAACCGTCGTCGACGGCCTCGACCTCACTCTCGCCGCCGGCACCTGCCACGGCCTCTTGGGCCCCAACGGCGCCGGCAAGACCACCACGCTGAAAATGCTGCTGGGCCTCATCGCGCCCGAGGCCGGCGACATCCGCGTGCTCGACCTGCCGGTGCCCTCGTTCGCGCGCCAGGCACGCTTGAAAATCGGCGTGGTGCCGCAGATGGACAACCTCGACCCCGATTTCACCGTGGCCGAGAACCTGCTCGCCTACGGCCGCTATTTCGGCTTGAAGGGCAATGAGATAAAACGGCGCATTCCTGCCCTGCTCGAATTCGCCGGTCTGGCTTCCCGCGCCGACACCCGCATCCAGACCCTGTCCGGCGGCATGAAGCGGCGCCTCACCCTGGCGCGCGCGCTGGTCAACGACCCCGACGTGATCTTCCTCGACGAGCCCACCACCGGGCTCGACCCGCAGGCACGCCACGTGATTTGGCAGGGGTTGCGCAAACTTTTGAGCCAGGGCAAGACCATCCTGCTCACCACCCACTTCATGGACGAAGCGGAAAGGCTGTGCGACGAAATCACCGTCATCGACCACGGCAAGGTCATCGCCAAGGGCAGCCCGCGCGATCTCATCGCCACCCTGATCGAGCCGGACGTGCTGGAAATCTACGGCGAGGAAGCCGCTGGCTGGGGGCATGAGCACGCCAAGAAACTCTGCGACCGCCATGAGCAGGCCGGCGAGACCCTGTTCTGCTACACGCGCAAGCCCGCCCCCGCGCTGGACGTGCTGAAGGAGCAGACTGCGCTGCGCTACCTGCACCGCCCGGCCAATCTGGAAGATGTGTTCCTCAAACTCACTGGCCGGGAGCTGAGAGATTGAACTTACCCCCTCCCAACCGTCCAGTGACTGGCTTGCAAGCCAGCCCCGTTCCGGCGGGACAAAGCCAAGCAGTTGGCTTTGCCTTATCCGCCTCCACCCCCCGGCAAGCGGGGGAGGAGCAAAAACCCTCACCACTAACTAGAATATCCCCTCCCCTCTCGCAGGGGAGGGCTAGGGTGGGGTAAAAACATGCCCACTTTTCTCGGATTTCAGCCCTTGCCCCTTTTTGCACTTCCCCGCTTTTCGCTGCGCTTCATCCCGGTGTGGCGGCGCAACTTCCTGGTGTGGAAGAAACTCGCCATTCCCTCCATGCTCGGCAATCTCGCCGACCCCATGTTCTACATGATCGGGCTGGGCTTCGGCCTCGGCAGCCTGCTGCCGGACGTGGGCGGCATGCCTTATCTCACCTTCCTCGGCGCCGGCACCGTGGCCTACTCCACCATGAACAGCGCCACCTTCGAGACGCTGTATTCCGGCTTCTCGCGCATGCACGTGCAGAAGACCTGGGAAGCCATCCTCAACACCCCGCTGGAGTTGGACGACGTGCTGGTGGGCGAATGGCTGTGGGCGGCGAGCAAGAGCGTGCTCTCGGGGCTGGCCATCCTGGTGGTGATCTGGGCGCTGGGCCTGCAGGCCGACTGGCTCTTGACCCTGTGGGTCATCCCGCTCGCCTTCGTCATCGGCCTGTGCTTTTCCGGCATGGGCCTGGTGATGACCTCGATCTCGCCCAACTACGACTTCTTCCTCTATTACTTCACCCTCGCCATCACCCCCATGGTGCTCTTGTGCGGAGTGTTCTATCCGGTGAGCCAACTGCCGCCGCTCCTGCAAACGATCTCCGCCTGGCTGCCGCTTTCCCACGCCGTGGAACTCGCCCGCCCGATCATTCGCGGCGACATCCCGGCCGACTGGTTCTTCCACATCCTGGCCCTGCTGGCCTGGGGGTTCGCCGGATTCTGGCTGGCCTTGGGGCTCACCCGCCGGCGCTTGCTCAAATAAGACCTTGATGTCTCATCAAAAATTAGTTGACTTAAATGGTCAAGTATTCTTTAATAACACCCGACTAATTTGTTCAACTATTTTCAACGGAGTACGAATATGGATTTGCCCGCACGCGACGGTGATGGCTACTTGCTGGACATGAGCGACTGGACCGAGGAAGTCGCCCGCGCCATGGCCGAAGCCGACAACTACGAGCTGAACGACCAGAAATGGGAAATGATCCTGAAGGCCCGCGAATACTATGACGAGTACCAGCAGGTGCCTCCGGTGCGCAAGTTCGCCAAGTACATCGACATGGACCAGAAAGACCTGTTCAACGTGTGGATGACCGGCCCGATGAAGCCGATCACCAAGTACGGCGGCCTGCCCAAGCCGACCGGCTGCGTCTGATACAGCTTACGCTCTGCAGCAAGCGCCCTTCGGGGCGCTTTTTTTATGCTGCCGGCCCGGGCTTAATACACAGCATCATGATCGCCCACGTTCACCGGAATGATTTTTTCACCCTCGATCAGAAGCTCCAGGGTGATCCGGTAGGAGAGATTAATGGATACCGAATGCAGGCCAGACAGCTTTCCACTCAAGGGATGCAGCCGGAGTGAGGGATGAAACGGATTGGCCTCAAGCAACTGCAAGGTTTTCAGATATTGCTGGCGCAACTCGGGATGCCGCTTGATGAACTTTGCGGCACGCCGCACATACTGGTCGGTGAAAACCAGGGTATGGCTCATGCGAGCTTGTCGAGCCTGGCCAGATGCGCCTCGGCAGATTCCTCAATGACACGTCCGGCAGCCAAATCGGCGCGGGCTTCAGCCAGCGCGGCTTCCAGTTCACATTCCCGCAGGTAATGGTAATGGGCGATGTCCATCACCACAAACCGGTCCTTGCCGCGCACCGACACCACAGCTTCAGGCTGCTCGGCCAGGGCGGCTTCGATCGCAGCAACCCCTTTGGTCTTGAGATCGTTCGCACTGATGTTAGCCATCACACTCTCCTTCAACGCCATAAAACACGATTAATCGTACTCTTTATAGCACTGTTTTGGAAGCTGATCCCAACAAAAAAGCCCCAAAGGGGCCTTGCTTTCAGCCGGCCAGGCGTGTGAGCGCCTCGCGGTATTTCTCCGCGGTCTTCATTACCACCTCGTCCGGCAGCACCGGGCCGGGGGCCTGTTTGTTCCAGCCAGTGGATTCCAGCCAATCGCGCACGAACTGCTTGTCGAAGCTGGGCGGGTTCTTGCCCACGACATACTGGTCGGCCGGCCAGAAACGCGAGGAATCCGGGGTCAGCACTTCGTCGATGAGATGCAGGGTGCCGTTTTCATCAAGGCCGAACTCGAACTTGGTGTCGGCGATGATGATGCCGCGGGTGAGCGCATACTCCGCTGCTTTGGTATACAGCGCCAGGCTGGCGTCGCGCACCTTGGCGGCAAGTTGCTTGCCGAGGATTGCCTCGCAGCGGGCGAAATCGATGTTCTCGTCATGCTGGCCCAGCTCGGCCTTGGTCGAGGGTGTGAACAGGGGCTGCGGCAGCCTGCCCGCCTGCTGCAGGCCGGCCGGCAGGGGAATGCCGCACACGCTGCCCTTCTCCTGGTATTCCTTCCAGCCCGAGCCCACCAGATAGCCGCGCACGATGGCTTCCACCGGCAGCGGCTTCAGGCGTTTCACCACCAGCGAACGGCCCGTCACCTGATCGCGCTCGTTTTCCGCCACCACCGACTCGGGCGCATCGCCGGTGAGCTGGTTGGGCAGGATGCCGGCGAGCTTGCCGAACCAGAACTTGGTGATCTCGGTCAGCACCGCGCCCTTGCCGGGGATGGGCGTGGGCATCACCACGTCGAAGGCGGACAGGCGGTCGGTCGTCACCATCAACAGACGCTTGTCGTCCACGGCATAGATGTCGCGCACCTTGCCCTTGGAAATCAGCGGCAGGCTTTTGATGGAGGTTTCGAGCAAGGGTGGCATGGCGGTGGCAGGTGGGGAAAAATCCGAATTATACCGGCCGGCATAAACCGGGCTGTTCACATAGGCCTCGCGCAAATGGCGGATCGCCACCAGCAGCGCAGCCGCCATGGGCAGCGCCAGCAGCACGCCGAAAAAGCCGAACACCTGGCCGAAGGCCGCGAGCGCGAAGATCACCGCCACCGGATGCAGGCCAATGCGGTCGCCCACGAGCCAGGGCGTGACCACCATGCCCTCCAGCGCCTGGCCGATAATGAAGACGCCCAGCACCGGCAGCACGCCGGCAACGGACTGAAACTGCAAGGTGGCCTCCAGCACGCCCAGCAACAGTCCAAGCGTTGCGCCGACGAAGGGAATGAAGCCCAGCACCCCGGTGATGATGCCGATGGGCAGGGCGAAATCCAGGCCCGCGAGCGTGAGGCCCACGGAATAGAACACGCTCATCGCCGCCATCACCGACAACTGTCCGCGCAGGAACTCGGACAGCACGCGGTCGATGTCGCGCGCGATGCGCGTGACCTGGTCGTGCCAGGGGCGCGGGATCAGCTCGTCGAGCTTGCGGATCAGGCCGTCCCAGTCGCGCAGGAGATAAAAGGTCACCACCGGGATCAGCAAGAGATTGATCGCCGCCGCCAGCAGCGCCGATGCGCCGCTGCCCAGCCTGGGCAGGAACTGCTGTGCCGCGCTGCCCGCGCTTTGCGCGTGCTCGGCGATCCAGTTGCGCACGCTGTCCATGTCGATGTCCGCGGAAATGCCGAACAGGCCGGTCAAGGCGGGCAGCACCTCGGCCTGGATCCAGCCCAGGTAATCGGGCAGGCGGTCGATCAGGAGCTGCGCCTGCTTGATGAACATCGGCACCACCATCAGCACCAGCCCCACCGCCAGCAGGCCCGCGGCGATCAGCACCACAAATGTCGCAAACGTGCGGTTCAGGCCGCGTTTTTCCAGCCGGTCGGCAAGCGGATCGAGAATGTAGGCCAGCAGCACGCCGGCCAGAAATGGCGTCAATACCGGCGCCAGCAGGTAAACCAGCCCCGAAATGAGCAGCAGGGTGGCAAGCGCCAGCCAGGGCAAATTATCTGAACGATTGAGCATGGCGGTAAAATACCGTTTTCCGTGAAAAACCGAGTTTAAATTGGCTTCCATTTCCTACAAAGACGCCGGCGTGGACATCGACGCCGGCGACGCCCTGGTCGAACGCATCAAGCCCTTGGCGCGCGCCACCATGCGCCCCGAAGTGCTCACCGGCATCGGCGGCTTCGGCGCCGTCATCGAAATCGCAAAAAAGTACAAGGAGCCGGTGCTGATCTCCGGCACCGACGGCGTCGGCACCAAGCTCAAGCTCGCCTTCCATCTCGACAAGCATGACACCGTCGGCATCGATCTGGTAGCCATGAGCGTCAACGACATCCTGGTACAGGGCGCCGAGCCGCTGTTCTTCCTCGACTACTTCGCCACCGGCAAGCTCGAACTCGACACCGCCGAAGCCGTGATCCGCGGCATCGCCGAAGGATGCAAACAGGCCGGCTGCGCGCTGATCGGCGGCGAGACCGCGGAAATGCCCTCGATGTACCCGGACGGCGAATACGACCTCGCCGGCTTCGCCGTCGGCGTAGCGGAAAAATCCAGGCTCATCGACGGCTCCAGCATCAAGCCCGGCGACGCGGTGCTGGGCCTGGCTTCCAGCGGCTGCCACTCCAACGGCTATTCGCTGGTGAGGAAGCTCGTCGAAGTCTCCGGCGCCGACCTGAAAGCCGATTTCCATGGCCGCCCCTTCGGCGACGTGCTCATCGAACCGACCCGCATCTACGTGAAGCCCCTGCTCGCGCTCATGGAAAAACTGCCGGTCAAGGGCATGGCCCACATCACCGGCGGCGGGCTGACCGGCAACATCCCGCGTGTGCTGCCCGACAATTGCGCGGTGGAACTGAAACGCAGCGCCTGGAACTGGGGGCCGCTGTTCGACTGGCTGCAACAAACCGCGCAAATCGATAACGCGGAAATGTACAAAACCTTCAACTGCGGCATCGGCATGGTCGTGGTGGTGGCCGCAGAGCACGCGGAATCCGCCAGGGCAGAACTCGCGAAAGCCGGTGAAACCGTTTACACGCTGGGCCAGGTGACTGCCCGCCAGGGCCAGGGCGAACAGGTCGTCATTCTGTGACGCGCGTTGTTGTCCTCCTCTCCGGCCGCGGCAGCAATTTCAAGGCGCTGCTGGAGGCGGACCTGCCCGTTACCTTCACCGCCGCCATCAGCAACCGCCCCGATGCCGCGGGACTTGAACATGCCCGCGCGCGCGGCATCCCCGCGATTGCGCTCGATCACAAAAATTTTCCTTCGCGCGCAGCCTTCGACGAGACGCTGATCAATGAAATCGAAAAAGCCGGCGCCGACCTCGTCGTGCTCGCCGGCTACATGCGCATCCTCACCAAGCCTTTTGTGGAGCGCTATGCGGACCGGCTCATCAACATCCATCCTTCGCTGCTGCCCATGTTCCCCGGCCTCGACACGCACGCGGCCGCGCTCAGGGAGGGCGTGAAGATCCACGGCTGCACCGTGCACTTCGTCACGCCCCAGCTCGACCACGGCCCCATCGTCATCCAGGCCGCCGTGCCGGTGCTGGCGGACGATACGCCGGCAACGCTGGCGGCCCGGGTACTGGCGCAGGAGCACCGCATCTATCCGCAGGCGGTGCGCTGGTTCGCCGAGGGCAAGCTGGTCATTTCGGACGGCCGCGTGAACGTGCGCGAAGACGGCGTGTCTCAATGGGTGTTATCCACTCCCTGAGACGACAAAATGAAATCCGTCATTGCGCTGCTGCTGGCGCTGGTCTCTGCATCCGTTTTGGCCAAGGAACCCCGGCAGTTCGAGCTGAGCTACCGTTTCACTTTCAACGACCAATATGTGGGCAACGTCACCGACCGTTTCAAGCGCGAGGGCGTGCGTTACCAGCTGACCAGCGAAGCCAGGCCCAACGGCAACCTGGCCATGTTTCTGCCCATGCTGACGCTCACCAGCGAAGGCAAGCTCCAGGCGCAGCGCTTCGTTCCGCTGCACTACCGGCAGATGCGCAGCAACGCCCCCGGCAAGGTGGCGTCAGCGGATTTCGACTGGCAAAAGAAGGTGTTGACCCATCAGTACAAGGGCAGCAGCCAGCAGGTCGAACTGCCCGAAGGCACGCAGGACGCGCTGACCCAGCTCTACACCGTCACCCTTGCCGGCAAGCTGCCCCAGCAACTGGAATTCCCGGTCAGCAACGGCCGCAAGCTCATCCGCTACCGCTACGAAAAACTGCCGGGCGGGCGCATGGACACGCCGCTGGGCACATTCGAAACCGTGGAGTACCGCCGCATCCTCGACGAACCCGGCGAAAACGCCATTTCGGTCTGGATCGCACCGGCCCTGCATCACCTGCCCCTGCGCATCAGGGTCAAGGAAGAAGCCGGGGTTTTCGAACAGCAGCTTACCCGGCTGAATTACCAGGGGACATGAGCCCAGCCGGCGAGCGCCGCGGTTTCTCGGCCTTGCGCAGCGTCGGGCGCGCGTTCTGGCTGGGGCTCGCGGCATCGCTTGCCCTGCACGCGTTTTTTCTCGCCGGCCTTCGCTTCCCGGAAATGCAGTTCGAAGGCTTGCCGCCGCTGGAAGCGCGGCTTGAACCTGTCGAGCAATTCGAGGCCCCACCCCGGCCCGAACCTGAAACCGTCGGCGAGCCGGCAAAACCTGTCCGCTCGCCGGCCCGGCCCAGACCGCAGCCAAAACCGGAGCCGGCCGAAACATGGGCGGACGCCCCCCCTCCCCCCGCCATGCTCCCGCCGGAGGAGGCTGCGCCGCCCGCGCCCGAGCCCCTCCTGCCGCTGCCCGAGGCGGAAGCACCGCCGCCTTCGGCCCAGCCGCACGCCATCCTCACCCAGGCCGCGCAGCGCATCCGCGACCTGCCCGAGCACATCGAGATCGTGTATGAATTGAAAGGCTTGCTGAGCGGCCGCCAGGTTCACACATGGCAGCAATCGGGGCAGCATTACACGATTGAAACCGTGGCGGAAGCCACCGGCCTCGCCGGCCTGTTCGTGAGCGGGAAACTGGTCCAGAAAAGCAGCGGTGGCATCGGCCCGCTGGGTCTGATGCCCAAACGCTATGAAACACGGCGTCCCGGCGGCAAGACGGAGACCCTGGAATTCGATTACGCCGGCAACGTCATCACCTCCACCCGCACCAGTGCCAAACGCGGCGCGCGCACCCAGGAACTGCCTCTGCTCACGGGCGTGCAGGATCCGCTGAGTTCGATCTATCAACTGGCCCTGGTCGCCCGCGACACCAATGACGGCCTCATCGTCGCCGCCAGCAGCAAGAAAGTGAAAGGCTATCCCTACCGCACGCTCGGCGAGGAAACCCTGATCACGCCGCTCGGCGAACTGAAAACCCTGCACGTCGCGCGTGCGGGCGATTCGAGCGACACGCACCTGTGGCTTGCGCCGGAACGGCACTCCCTGCCCGTGAAAGTCAGCTATGTCGACGAGGACGGCATGGAATGGGTGCTGGAGGCGGTGAGCATCAAGGCGCGATAGGCAGCCAATTCGGCGGCCTTGCAAACTGCGCTGCGACAGCGCCCTCTCTGCATGCCGCCGTGTTTGCTCATGTACGGCGCATTCCCGCGCAGCCGCATCTCGATCCCGCCGCAATCACGGGCGCAGTTGCCTGTAAAGCTCCTGTTCCCACTGCCAGGCATGACCGACAATCACATCCAGATCGGAAAACTGCGGATTCCAGCCCAATACCGCCTTCGCCCGGCCTGCATTCGCCACAAGTCGGGCCGGGTCGCCCGCGCGGCGCGGGCCTTCCTTCACCGTGATGTCCCTGCCGGTGACGCGGCGCGCGGCGTCGATGACCTGCTGCACCGAGAAGCCGTTGCCGTTGCCCAGGTTGAAGGCGTCGCTGCCGGCGCCGGCGGCGAGCCTGTCCAGCGCCAGCAGGTGGGCCTGGCACAGGTCCATGACATGCACGTAGTCGCGGATGCAGGTGCCGTCGGGGGTGTCGTAGTCGCGGCCGAAGACGCGGATGTCGGGGCGGCGCCTGGATGCGGCCTGCAACACCAGGGGGATGAGGTGGGTTTCGGGGTCGTGGCGCTCGCCCAGTTCGCCTTCGGGGTCGGCACCGGCGGCGTTGAAGTAGCGCAGGCACACGGACTTGAGGCCAAAGGCGCGGTCGTAGCCGGCCAGGGCCTGTTCCACCATCCATTTGGATATGCCGTAGGGGTTGATGGGGCGCGCGAGGTGGGCTTCGTCGATGGGCACGTAGTCGGGCTCGCCGAAGATGGCGGCGGTGGACGAGAAGATGAATCGCTTGACATCGTGCGCGACCATGGCGTCGAGCAGGTTGAGGGTATTGCTGAAGTTGTTGCGGTAGTAGAGGTCGGGCCTGGCGACCGATTCGCCCACCTGGATGAAGGAGGCGAAGTGCATGACGCCGTCGAAGGTGTGGCGTTTGAAGACCTCATCCAGCGCAGCGCGGTCGGCAAGGTCGGCCTGCACGAATTCGCCGTCGGCGACGGCATCGCGAAAGCCGGTGCAGAGGTTGTCCAGCGTTACCACATCGTGCCCGGTACGCGACAGTAGCTTGACCATGTGCGAGCCGATGTAGCCGGCGCCGCCGACGACAAGAACTTTCATTTTTTCCTCATGGCCAAGGCCATTCATGGCGTGAACCGGCCCTAGTCACGCTTGTAGACATCCTCCAGCCGCACGATGTCGTCTTCGCCAAGATAAGCCCCGGACTGGATCTCGACGATGTGCAGGGGTTCGGCGGCGGGGTTTTCCAGGCGGTGCACCATGCCGGCGGGAATATAGGTGGACTGGTTCTCGTGCAGGGTGAGGACGTCCTCTCCGCGCGTGACCCTGGCAGTACCGTTCACCACCACCCAGTGCTCGCTGCGGTGCTGGTGCGATTGCAGGGAAATCTTGGCGCCGGGCTTCAACATTATTCTTTTGACCTGGAAGCGCTCGCCGACGTCGCGTTGTTCGAACCAGCCCCAGGGACGGAACACGCGGGTGTGATTGAGATGCTCGCCGCGCTCACCGTCCTGCAGGCGCTCGACGATCCTCTTCACCTGCTGGGCCTGGCTCTTGGGGGCGACCATGACGGCGTCGGCGGTCTCGACGATGATCATGTCTTCCACGCCGATGGCCGCCACCATGCGGCTTTCGGCGCGCACGTAGGAGTTGCCGACCTGCTCCAGCATGACATCGCCGCGCACGATGTTGCCTTGCGCGTCGCGCCCCTGCGCGGTCTGCCACAGCGAGGACCAGGAGCCGACGTCGCTCCAGCCGATGTCGACAGGGATCACGGCGGCGGCATCGGTCTTTTCCATGACGGCGTAGTCGATCGACTCCGAGGGACAGGACTCGAAGGCGCCGGCATCGAGGCGGCAGAAGTCGAGATCGGCCTTGCGGCTTAGCCAGGCGGCGCGGGCGGATTCGAGGATGTCGGGACGGTGTTTTTCCAGTTCCTGCAAGTAGCGCGCGGCCTTGAACGCGAACATGCCGCTGTTCCAGTAGTAGTCGCCGCTATCGAGGTAGGTTTCGGCGGTGGCGCGGCCGGGCTTTTCGACGAAGGCGCCAACCTTGTACGTGTCGTCGAGCGCGGCCAGGGCCTCGCCGCGGCGGATGTAGCCGTAGCCGGTTTCGGGCGCATCCGGCTTGACGCCGAAGGTGACGAGGAAGCCCTGCTTCGCCGCCTCGACGGCGCGCGCTATGGCCGCGTGAAAACCCTCGATATCGCTTATCAGGTGGTCGGCCGGCAGCACCAGCATGACGCCGTCGGCCTCGTGCTCCATCAGCGCCAGCGCGGCGACCGCGACGGCGGGCGCGGTGTTGCGGCCCATGGGCTCCAGCAGCAGGGCGGGACGTTCGACGCCGATTTCCTGCATCTGCTCTGCCACCAGGAAGCGATGGTCGTTGCCGCACACCACCATGGGCGTACCCACATCAGGCAGGCCTGCAAGGCGTTGCACGGTTTCCTGCAGCATTGAGTGCTCGGACACCAGCGGCAGAAGCTGCTTGGGCAGCGCGGCGCGCGACAGCGGCCACAACCGCGTGCCGGATCCGCCGGAAAGAATGACTGGATGGATCATAGCTGTTCCCTCATCTGCTCAGCCAGCCTCAGCGCCTCGCCGAGGTCTGCATCGAGCACGTTGAAATGCCCCATCTTGCGGGCGGGCCGCGCGGCTTCCTTGCCGTAAAGATGCAACTTGATGTTGGGGTGGGCGAGCAGCGCGCCCCAATTCGGGCCGCCGTTTTTCCAGCGGTCGCCGAGGATGTTGACCATGACCGCAGGCGAGAGCAGGCGGGTGTCGCCCAGCGGCAGGCCGGCCAGCGCGCGCACCTGCTGCTCGAACTGATCGGTGACGCAGGCATCCAGGGTGTAGTGGCCGGAGTTGTGCGGGCGCGGGGCGATTTCGTTGATCATGAGACCGCCCATTTTATCCACGAAATATTCCACCGCCATGACGCCCACATAGCCAAGCTTCCCCGCCACCTGCACCGCCATGTCCAGTGCCTGCTGTGCCAGCGCACCGGAAATTCGCGCGGGTACGATGGAGACGTCGAGGATGCCGTTCTCGTGACGGTTCTCGCCCACCGGCCAGGCGCGGCATTCGCCGTCATCGCCGCGCCCGAGCACCACGGAGACTTCGCATTCCAGGCTGACGAAGCCTTCCAGCACGCAGGGATTGCCCTCCATCTCGGCAAAGGCGGTCTTGAGTTCAGCCATCGAGCCCACGCGGCACTGGCCCTTGCCGTCGTAGCCGAAGCGGCTGACCTTGAGGATGGCGGGGAAGCCGGTGACTTGCGCGGCGGCTTCCAGTTCGCCCTCGCTGCCGACCAGCGCGAACGGCGCGGTGGGAAAGCCGTTGTCGCGCAGCCAGGTCTTTTCGCGGCTGCGGTCCTGCACGATGGCGACGGCCTCGGCGCCGGGCGACACGCGGCAGTTGCGCGAAAGCTCGATGAGGCTTTCGGCGGGCACGTTCTCAAATTCCGTGGTGACGGCGGCGCAGGCTTCGGCCATTTTCTTCAGCGCGCCGTGGTCGTCGTAGCCGGCCTGCAGGTGCACATCGGCCATCTGCCCGGCGGGGCTTTGCGGATCGGGGTCGAGCACCATGACCTTGTAGCCCATGGTGCGGGCGGCGATGGTGAACATGCGGCCGAGCTGGCCGCCGCCGAGGATGCCGAGGATGGCGCCGGGCAGGATGGGAAGTTTAATCATTGCAAGTCGGTTTTTATTTGCGCGGAGGGCGCGGAGCAAGATTTCGTTCTGGTTTTCCACTGAGTACTCCGCGCCCCCTGCGGTTCATTTTTGATGTCAGTTCTCGGGCAGTTGCATGGCGAGCACGGTCTCGGTCAGTTCCCGGCGGAATTTCGCGAGCTTCTGCGCCACTTCGGGGTTGTCGCGCGCGATCATGCTTACTGCGAACAGGCCGGCATTGGCCGCGCCCGCTTCCCCAATCGCAAACGTGGCGACGGGAATGCCCTTGGGCATCTGCACGATGGAATAGAGCGAGTCCTGCCCCTTCAGGTATTTGGACGGCACCGGCACGCCCAGCACCGGCACGATGGTCTTGGCCGCCAGCATGCCCGGCAGGTGGGCCGCACCGCCGGCGCCGGCGATGATGGCCTTCAGGCCCCGCGACTCGGCCGCGGCGGCGTATTCGTAGAGCAGGTCCGGCGTGCGGTGGGCGGACACGACGCGCGCCTCGAAGGGAATGCCGAAGGCCTTGAGCTGGGCGACGGCGTGCTGCATCACTTCCCAGTCGCTGTTAGACCCCATGACGACACCGACGAGTGGCTGGGACATGGCTGATCCTGTTGGTTTCAAAGCGTGTATTCTACCGAAATCATGACTCTTGACTGGATGCCATGGCTATTCTGAGCGACACCGAAGCCGTGAAAATCCGCGTCCGCATCGCTGCGCTGGAGACCGAGCATCGCGACCTGGATGCGATCATCAACCACCTTGAGACCACCGGCTTCGGCGACAAGTTCGCCTTGCAGCGCCTGAAAAAGCGCAAGCTGCACATCAAGGACGAGATCGAGCAGCTGGGCATGATGCTGGTGCCGGATATCCCCGCCTGAGCGCCTCCATCAGCACTTGCCGGGAAACGGCAGCACGGCGGCCGGCGCCTCGATGCGCTCCTTGCCGGCCATGTCCTGCATGGCTTTGGGGAATTCGCTCATCAGCCGCGCCATGATCTGCAAGGACTCGGGCGTGTAGAAGGCGGCATCGAACCCGATGCGCTCATCGAGCGCGTTTCTTTCCTGGCGGTGAAAGGCCTGCCAGGCGATCTGCACCCGGGAAGGCAGTTCGCGGTCGACGAACACGATTTCCTCCCGATCGATGACGGCGAGGTACTGCATGCTGCGGATGGGCACGAACACGCAGGGTTTGCCGGAGCGCACCAGCAGCAGATGCGCAAGGTTGTAGACATCCGCCGGCAAATGCCGCGTCTCGCGTAGAATCGGCTCTTCCCTGTATAGCGTCAGTTCCATCATTTTTCCCGTGCCGCTCAAACTTACCCCAGCCCAGTTCCAGGAAGCAAGCACCCTGCTGGTCGAGGTGCTGCAATTCGCGGCGCCGGCCGATGCCCTGTTATCGGCACATTTCCGCCGAAACTCAAAACTCGGCAGCCACGACCGCGCGCAAATCGCCGACTGCATATACGGCGTGCTGCGCCGGTTGCTGGCGCTGCGCTGGCTCATGCCGGACGCCGTGCCGCGGCTGTTGCTGCTCATGTGGCTCGCGCGCTTTGCAGGCATCAGCCTGCGCGAGCTGGAACCGCTCACGCGCGAGAAGGACCGGGCCAGGCTTGCCGAGGCGAAGGCCAAATCGTTCGACGGCGCACCGCTTTCCGTGCAGGCCGAGCTGCCGGACTGGGTGATCGAGTCCCTGCATGGCACCTGCGACGACGCGGCGATCCTCGCGCTGGGCCGCGCGCTGCAACAGCCCGCGCCGCTGGATCTGCGCGTGAACATCCACAAGGCCAACCGCGATGCGGTACTGGCCAAGTTGCGGGAAACCGATATCGAGGCGCAGCCCACGCCCTATTCGCCCTGGGGTATCCGCATCGCGCATGCCTTCGACCTTTCTCGCCACCCCTTGTTCAAGGAAGGCCTCATCGAAGTGCAGGACGAGGGCAGCCAGTTGCTGGCGCTGTTGACCGGCGCGCGGCGCGGGGAGATGGTGGCGGACCTGTGCGCGGGCGCAGGCGGCAAGACCCTGGCATTGGGTGCCGCCATGGCGTCATCCGGCCGGCTGTATGCCTTCGACATCAACGAAAAGCGGCTGTCGAAACTGTCGCCGCGCCTCAAGCGCTCGGGCCTGTCGAACGTCACCGCGCAGGTGATCGCCAACGAAAACGACACGCGTCTGAAGCGCCTGGCCGGCAAGCTCGACCGCGTGCTGATCGATGCACCCTGCTCGGGCCTGGGCACGCTGCGCCGCAACCCGGATCTGAAATTCCGCCAGTCGCCCGACACGGTGGCCTCGCTCACGAAGACACAGGCGAGCCTGATCCGCGCAGGCAGCAAGCTGGTGAAGGCCGGCGGGCGCCTGGTCTACGCCACGTGCAGCCTGCTGCCGGCGGAGAACCAGGCCATCGTGGAAAACTTTCTCGCCGAGCATCCCGGGTTCGGGCGCGTGCCCGCGAACGAGGCGCTGGCCGCAGGCCGCGTGGCGCTCGATACCGGCGAGTATCTGCAACTGAATCCTGCCGTGCATGGCACGGACGGTTTTTTTGCCGCCATAATGGAAAAGCAGGCCTAGACGCGAAACAAACGGAGAACGGCATTCCATGTCTTCCGCAACCATCCATCCGGAGCGGGCGCAAAGCCTCTCCGGCCTGTTCCGCGAGCGCGTGGCAGCCACGCCCGACAAGCCCGCCTACCGCCAGTTCGACGCCGCCTCGAATACCTGGAAAAGCTTCACCTGGACGGAAGTCGCGCGCGAAGTCGCGCGCTGGCAGGCGGCGCTGACGCAGGAAGGCCTCGCCCCCGGCGACCGCGTCGCGGTGATGCTGAAAAACTGCGTGGAATGGGTGATCTTCGACCAGGCCGCGCTGGGCCTGGGGCTGGTGACGGTGCCGCTGTACCTGGACGACCGCCCGGACAACGCCGCCTGGATCATTGACAACGCGGGCGCGCGGCTTCTCTTGGTGGAGGGCCGCTTCCAGCACCGCAAGGTGGCGGAGATCGTCGCCACTTCGAAAAAACTCGAACGCGTGGTGAGCCTGCTGCCGCCGGAAAAGCTCACCGACTGGAGCCCGCAATTCGCGGTAGCGGAAGCCTGGCTGAAAAAGGCTGAGGACACGCCCGTGCCCGAGCGCCGGCTGAACGCCGACCTGCTTGCCTCCATCGTGTACACCTCGGGCACCACCGGGCGGCCCAAGGGCGTCATGCTCACGCACGGGAACATGCTGTGGAACGCCTGGTTTGCCAGCCGCTGCGCGGATTTCGGCCCCGACGAGGTGTTTCTTTCCTTCCTGCCGCTGTCGCACACGCTGGAGCGCACCGGCGGCTATTACCTGCCCATGCTGCTGGGCAGCGAGGTGGCCTATGCGCGCTCCGTCAACCAGCTCGCGGAGGATTTGCAGACCATCCGTCCGACCGTGCTGATCTCGGTGCCGCGCATCTACGAGCGCGTGCATGCGCGCATGCAGGATGCGTTGGCGAAAAAGGGCGGCGCCGCGCAAGCCCTGTTCAGGCTCGCGGTCGATGTGGGCTGGCGCCGCTTCGAACACGCACAGGGACGCGCGTCCTGGCATCCCGAACTGCTGGCCTGGCCGCTCCTGAAAAAACTCGTGGCCGACGGCGTGGCGCAAAAGCTCGGCGGCCGGCTCAAGTACGCCATCTCGGGCGGCGCCGCGCTGCCGCCCGACATCGCCCGCGTGTTCATCGGCCTCGGCGTGCCGCTGCTGCAAGGCTACGGCCTCACCGAAGCCGGGCCGGTGGTCTCCGTCAACCGGCCGGAATCGAACATCCCCGACAGCATCGGCACGCCGCTGCCGGGCGTGGAAATCAAAATCGGCGACAACAACGAACTGCTCACCCGCAGCCGCTGCGTGATGCGCGGCTACTGGGGCGACGCGGAGGCCACCGGCGCCGCCATCGACGGCGCCGGCTGGCTGCATACCGGCGACCAGGTTCGCGTGGACGAGCACGGCCACCTCCACATCGCCGGGCGCATCAAGGACATCATCGTGATGAGCAACGGCGAGAAAGTCCCGCCCGGCGACTTGGAATGTGCCATCGCCCTCGATCCCCTGTTCGAGCAGGCCATGATCGCGGGCGAAGGCAAGCCCGGCCTCGCCGCCGTCGTTTCGCTCAGCCTCGAACACTGGCAGGCCTGGTGCGCGGAACACAAGCTGGATGCCGCGCGCGCGGACACCGTGGCCGACAGCCGCGTGAACAGGATGCTGCTGGCAAGACTGGCCGCCCGTCTCGGGGGCTTTCCCGGCTACGCCCAGATCCGGCGCGCGCACTTCACGCCGGAGCAGTGGACCGTGGAAAACGGCCTGCTGACGCCAACCATGAAAATCAAGCGGACGAAAGTCGCCGAGCGCTATGCAAAGGAAATCGATTCCCTGTTCCGCAGTCTTGCCGCCTGACCCCACCCATTCCAAAGGAGCTTGCGTGACCAGACCAACATGCCTTCCGCCGCGCTGCTTGCCGGCCGCGCCGGCATCGACGGCGAGGGCGGCATGGGCGGCAATGCGGGCGATTGGGCGCTGGTGCCGAATTTCTATTACGCGTTCCGCCTGAGCCCCGCGGTTCACCTTGGCCTCGGCATCAACGCGCCCTTCGGCCTCAACCTCCAGCGGATCGAAGCGGAGCTGACCAACCGGCAGCCCCTTGGCCTGCTCCCTGCCGCGCCCGACACCCTCGTCAAGATCAAGGGTGATGATTACAGCTGGGGCTACAACCTCGGCCTGCTATGGCAGGTCTCCCCCGCCACCCGCATCGGCCTCTCCTACCGCTCCGAGGTGGAGCACACCCTCAAGGGAAAGGCCAGCAGCAATCCCAATGTGCTCGGCGGGCCGGTCAAAGCCGGCATCACCTTGCCCGACAGCGCGTCCCTGAGCTTTTTTCACAGGCTGTCCCCGCGGTGGGATTTGCTCGCAGACGTGACCTGGACCGGCTGGAGCGATTTCGACAGGCTGGCCATCGTCGGCGCCGTCAACAAGACCACCCCGGAAAACTGGGACGACATATTGCGTTATTCACTGGGCGCGACCTGGCACATGAACGGCAAGCTGAGCCTGCGCGGCGGCGTGGCCCACGATGAAGCGGTGGTGTCGGACCGTTTCCGCACACCCCGCATTCCGGATGGGGCGCGCACCTGGCTCGCCATCGGCGGCCAATACCGGCTGAGCAGGCAAAGCGCGCTCGATTTCGGCTATGCCCACTTGTTCGTGAACGACCCAAAACTGGATATCGTCGACAACCAGACCCGGCTGTCCGGCACCTATAATGCCGCAGTGGACATCCTGAGCGTTCAATATACTCATGGCTTTTAGCGGCCTGTCGCGGATGACCGAGACGACCATTCGACGGCTTTAACTCATGGCAGACAAAACCCCGCCCATCGACAACCTGCTGCTGCACCTGATTGCGGACAGCCACGACACCGCCCTGCTGATCCAGGCCGGCGTGCTGGCGCTGGCCGTTCTGCTCGGCTGGGCCCTGGCGCGCGTGCTGGGCCCGCGCGTGGAAAAGCTCGAAGGCGCCTGGGCAGTGGGCGCGGCCGGCTTGCAGAAGGCAGGACTGCCGCTGCTGATTCTCGTCTGCCTGTGGCTGCTGCGCGAACTGCTGGGCCTGTGGCAGGACGAACTGCACCTTCTGAACCTGGCGGTACCGCTGCTCTCGGCGCTGGTCGGCATCCGCCTGCTCATCCATGTGCTGCGCCACACGCTCAAGCCGAGCGAAACGCTGAAAGCCTGGGAGCGCAGCATCAGCTGGCTGATCTGGATCGGCGTGGCCATGCACATCACCGGCGTGCTGCCGCGCATCCGCCAGGCGCTCGACGCGGTTTCCTTCACGTCCGGCGCCAACCGCTTTTCCCTGCTGACCCTGTTCGAAGCGCTGACCGTCATCGTGCTGGCCATCATCCTGGCGCTGTGGATCTCGCAGTTCATCGAAAGCCGGCTGATGCGCGTGCCGCACATGGACCTGAGCCTGCGCATGGCCTTCACCAAGGCGGCGCGCACTTTCCTGCTGGTCATGGCGGTGCTGCTGGCGCTGCCGGCGGTGGGCATCGACCTCACCGTGCTGTCGGTGTTCGGCGGCGCGCTCGGCGTGGGCCTGGGCTTCGGCCTGCAGAAGATCGCCAGCAACTACGTGTCCGGCTTCATCATCCTGCTCGACCGCTCCGTGCGCATCGGCGATCTGGTCACGGCGGACAACCAGTACGGCCAGGTCGCGCAGATCAATACCCGCTACACCCTGCTGCGGGCGCTGGACGGCACCGAGTCCCTCGTCCCCAACGAAATGCTGATTACGCAAACCGTGATCAACCATTCCCTGTCCAAGCCGGACATCCGGGTCGGCCTGCCCATCCAGGTGGCGTATTCGACCGATCTGGACAAGGCGCGCGAACTGATTGTCGCCGCCGCCCGCGCCAATCCGCGCGTGATCGTCGAGGGCGACAACGCGCCCAAAGTGCTGCTGCGCGAATTCGCCGACAGCGGCATCAATCTGGAGCTGGCGATCTGGATCAAGGATCCCGAGGAAGGCCAGCTGAATCTGCGTTCCGACCTGTATTGGGCCATCTGGACGGCCTTCAAGCAGGCCGGCATCGAAATCCCCTTCCCGCAGCGCGTGGTCCACCTGGCAGGCTCCGTAAAAACCGCTTGATTTTCAAGGGGAATGGCCCATAATGCCTGAACTTAACTGTCTGCTTTTAAAGGACAAATTACATGCTGTTATCCGTTTTTGATCTGCCGGGGTGGAACCTGCCCTGGTGGAATTATGTGTTGATCGCACTGGCGCTGACCCACATCACCATCGCCTCCGTCACCATTTTCCTGCACCGCCACCAGGCCCACCGCGCGCTCGATCTGCACCCCGCCGTCAGCCATTTCTTCCGCTTCTGGCTGTGGCTGACCACCGGCATGGTCACCAAGGCCTGGGCTTCCATCCACCGCAAGCACCACGCCAAGTGCGAAACCGCGGAAGACCCGCACAGCCCGCAGGTCATGGGCCTGAAAAAGGTGTTCTTCGAAGGCGCCGAGCTGTACCGTGCCGAAGCCAGGAACCCGGAAACCCTGGAAAAGTACGGCCACGGCACGCCCGACGACTGGCTCGAACGCAATGTCTACACGCCGCATTCCGGCAAGGGCATCGTGCTGATGCTGCTGATCAACGTCGCCCTGTTCGGCCCCATCGGCCTCACCATCTGGGCGGTGCAGATGGCCTGGATTCCCGTGACCGCAGCCGGCATCATCAACGGCGTGGGCCACTACTGGGGCTACCGCAACTTCGCCTGCGAGGATGCTTCAACCAACATCCTGCCGTGGGGCATCCTCATCGGCGGCGAGGAGTTGCACAACAACCACCACGCCTACGGCACCAGCGCCCGGCTGTCCAACAAGTGGTATGAGTTCGACATCGGCTGGCTCTACATCCGCATCCTGGAAACCCTGGGCTTGGCCAAGGTGCGCAGGGTGGCCCCCGTGGTCAAATGGCAGCCGGCCAAGCCCATGGTCGACTTCTCGACCGTGCAGGCCGTCATCACCCACCGTTACGATGTGATGACCCGCTACGCCAAGCTGATGAACGCGCAGATCAAGGCCACTCTGCCGCAGGGCGTGAGTATCGAGAAAATGCGCGAGTGGCTGCACCTGTCGCCCGCCAAGCTCAAGCAGGAAGAAAGGGCCGAGGTCGAGCAGGCGCTGGAAAAAAGCGACAGGCTGGCCACGATCTACCACATGCGCCAGGAACTGGCCCACATCTGGGAACGCTCCTCGCTGACCAAGGAACAACTGGTCAAAAGCCTGCAGGACTGGTGCCACAAGGCCGAGGCCAGCGGCATCGAGGCGCTGCGCGAGTTCTCGCTCAAGCTGAGAAGCTATGCCTGATCTGGCTGCCATCCGACGCAAAAAAACCCGCCATTTGGCGGGTTTTTTGCTGGATTCCGCACGCTTTCCCAACTCCGCGCAACCCAGCCAGCCCCCGCTGGCAGTGGCTGCGCCCCCACGCCCCGGCACTTTTGGCAACCCGTTGTTTTTAAGGATAATTTAACCTATATCGATATTTTGCCGTTTTTAGAACCGTTGCCCCCGCCTGCCCTCGACAATGGGCAGGCCAGCATTTTCGATTCCATGCGCAAGCTGCCGGAAGCAGCGTCTAGAATTACCTGACCGGCACATGCCTTAACCCTTTTGCAGGCGAGGAAAGCCAAATGCCGCGACCGCTTTTGCAAGTAGTGACCACCCGCTCCTCCTGCGACTGGTCAACGCCGGAAGACCGGGAAGACACCGGCTTCATTTTGATCGTGGACGACCGTCCTACGGCGCGCAGCCTGCTGACGGGCCTGGCGCGCTCGCTGGAGCGGGGCCTGCACGTGGAAAGTTTCGCCGATCCGCAGGCGGCGCTGGATCGGGCCATCGAACGGACGCCCGATCTCGTCATTTCCGATTACCGCATGCCCGGCATGGACGGGATCGAATTCATCCGGCGGCTGCGCGCCGTGCCCAGGCTGCTGGAGGTTCCGGTCGTCATGGTCACCGTCGTCGAGGACCGCAAGGTGCGCTATCAGGCCCTGGAATCGGGCGCCACCGACTTCCTCACCCGTCCCATCGACCCGCAGGAGTGCCGCGCCCGCTGTCGCAACCTGCTGGCTCTGCGGCGTTCGCAGAAATCCATGATCGATCGCGCCAAATGGCTGGAAGAACAGGTCGCGCAGGCGACGCTGGACATCCGCATTCGCGAGCAGGAAACCCTGCTCAGGCTCGCCAAGGCAGGCGAATACCGCGACGAGGAAACCGGCAACCATATCCTCAGGATGGCCAAATACGCACGCCTGATTGCCGAGGAACTCAGGCTGACCGCCATGGAGTGCGACGAGATCGAATCTTCCGCCCCCATGCACGACATCGGCAAGATCGGCATCCCCGACCACATCCTGCACAAGCCCGGCCCGCTCGATGACAGGGAACTGGCCATCATGCGCCAGCATACGCTCATCGGACATCAGATGCTGTCGAACAGCCCGTCGCGCTACCTCCAGATCGGTGCCGTGATCGCCCTGGGCCACCACGAAAAATTCGACGGCAGCGGCTATCCGCACGGGCTGGCCGGCGACGCCATTCCGCTGCCTGCGCGCATTGTCGCGGTGGGGGACGTATTCGACGCCCTCATGACCAAGCGGCCGTACAAGGACCCCTGGCCGTTGCAGCAGGCGCTCGACTACATCAAGTCGGAATCCGGCGGGCATTTCGACCCGGATTGCGCCAATGCATTTCTGCGCCGGCTGGACGAGGTCATGCAGATCATGCGGGAATACGGCGAAGTTTCTCGGCACCCCCCTTCATGATGCAGGGCTTGAAAACGCGCCTCTACGATAGCGGACGGGCGATCGTCCGCCGCGTGCGATCTCGACCGGATACCGAACTTCAGCAGACGTTCATCCGCATTGTCATCGGACTGACTTTCGCTTTTTACTTCAGCGACAAGGATGTGCTTGCAGGCTATCCTGAGCACGCGGCTTGGGTAGTGTTCCTGATGTGGGCCTTTGTAATCTGGGCTGTCGTGCTTACCTTGCTCGCATTCCTGAGCAAGGAAATATCCCCCACGCGCCGCTATCTAGGGATGCTTTCCGACACCCTCATCACCACCTATTTGATGACGGTGACGGGCGAAGCGGGCGCCGCCCTGGTTTTCGTCTATCTCTGGATAACGCTGGGCAACGGGTTCCGCTACGGAATCCGCTACCTAACCGCCTGCGGCGCCCTGTCGGTAGGCGGCTTCGGTTTTGTCGTCGCGGCCAGTCCGTTCTGGCAGGAGCATACGGGAATCGCCGCCGGCATGATGATCATGCTGGTGCTGATTCCCGGTTATACGATGTTTCTGCTCAAGCAGCTATATCGAGCCCTCGAACAGGCGAGAGCAGCCAATGCGGCCAAATCCGCGTTCCTGGCCAACATGAGCCACGAGTTGCGCACCCCATTGAACGGGGTGATCGGCATCGCCGAGCTGCTGCGCGAGACGCCGCTCAACAAGGAACAGCAGGAACTGACCCAGGCTATCCACGCCTCGGCGATGAGCCTGCACAATCTGATCGAAAACGTGCTCGACATCTCCCGCATCGAGGCCGGCAAACTGAGCCTCCTCAAGGAGGACTACGATCTTCATCAACTGATGAACACGATGGTCGTGATGCTGGAGCCGCAGGCGCACAGAAAGGGGCTGCTGCTTGCGGCCCACATTGCCCCGCGCACCCCCTTTCTCCTGCATGGCGATGTGCAGCATCTGCGCCAGGTGCTCATCAACCTCATCGGCAATGCCATCAAGTTCACCGAGCATGGCCGGGTCGACGTCTTCGTGACTTCCCATGACAAAGATGGGCGCACTTGGCTGAGGTTCGAGGTCAGCGATACCGGCATCGGCATCCCGGCGGAAATGCAGCGGCAGATTTTCGAAAGCTTTACCCAGGCTGACGCCTCCATCACGCGCCGTTACGGCGGCACCGGTCTTGGCACCAGCATCTCCAAGCAGCTGGTCGAAATGATGGGCGGCCATATCGGCCTCGCCAGCCAAGCGGGAGAAGGCACGACATTCTGGTTCGAGCTTCCCGTCCAGGAGCGAAAACTCGCAGGAGAACAGCTGCCGGAAAAACTGCGGGTCGGCACGATTGCCAATCCGGAGCTTGGCTACCGGCTGGCCGAACTGATCCGCGGCTGGCATGGCGAAGCCTTGCCCCTGGATGGCCAGGCTGGCTCGATGTTGCGTTTGCTGTCCAAACCGGAAGACGCCCCCGTTGCCATGGTGGCGGAGCGCGCGCTGGTGGGCGACGATCCCGCCCAGTTCATCAGGCTGCTGCACGATAGCCCGGGATTCGGGCATTTTCCGGTAATCCTCATCGACCCTGGCGCCAGCGAGCACCAGTGCGGCGCCTGGATGAAAGCGGGATACAGCGCGGTATTGCAAACGCCGGTCAATCCCACGCTGCTGTTCAATGCCCTGCATGAAGCCGCCAGCCGCAAGGAGTTGCCGGACAACGTGGTGTCGCTGGCCGAGCACTTCCAGGCCAGGGCGGGACGCACCAGGCTGCGCATCCTCGTGGCCGAGGACAATCCCGTCAACCAGCGCGTGATGCGCGGCCTGCTCGAACATGCCGGCCATGAAGTCCTCATGGCCGGCGACGGCGAGGAGGCGCTGAACCTGCTGGAAGCCAATGCCGGAAAACTTTCGCTGGCGATCATGGACATGCACATGCCTGGCCTGTCGGGCCCGGAAACCGTGAAGCGCTGGCGCTTCCTGGAAAAGGACCATCTGCCCATCATCATGCTGACGGCGGACGCGCGCAACGAGGCCGAGCAGCAGTGCCGCGAAGCGGGCGCGGACGATTTCCTGACCAAGCCGGTCAACAGCCGCCTGCTGCAGGACAAGATCGCGCAGCTCGCCCTTGCAGGCAGGGACGACATCTCCAGACCCGCGACTGACAGGATGCGCAAACCTGCCAGCGTGCTCGACGAGTCCATCCTCAAGGAGCTTGCCGAATTCGGCGGCGGGTTCGATTTCGTGCGCGAACTGGTCGAGGAATACCGCCAGGACAGCAGCCATGCCCTGCAGGCGACGCGCCAGGCCCTGGCGGACCGCAACTACGGCGCCTGGAAGGAGCAGTTGCACATGCTGAAAGGCGGCGCCAGCGATGTCGGCGCGCAGGCCATGGCCGAGGCCTGCGCCGAGGCGGAGCGCATCAAGTCTTTCGAGATCGCGCAGCCGCTGGCCGCAGAACTGCTGGCGGCGGTGAACGAGGCACAGCAGGCAGCCCTCGCCGCGATGGACGATTTCCTAGCCCGCCAGCAAAGCGCCCTGGGCCTGTGAGGCCAGGTTTTCCGCCTTGCCGTTCTGGCGCGAAACCAGCCGTTCCATCATGCGCAAATCCTTGGACCCCAGCCTGAGCGCCGCATCCACCCAGATTTCGGTAATGCGCATGAGCTCGTCGTAGGAAACCGGCTGGCTGACTTCCCGCGCCGCCCGCAAGGCAAGGGTGCCGTTCCTCGCGCGCGCCTCTCTCCTGACAAAATCGTAAACAGCCTGCTCGCCCTCGCCCGGTTCGGCCAACACATCGATCACCCCCATCTCGTAGAGCTCCTCGGCCGAATAGAGCTTTCCGGACAGGATGATCTGCTCCGCCTTCTGGTAGCCGATGCGGCGGCTCAGCAGGGTCAATGCGCCCATGCCGGGGAAAAGATTGAACAATATCTCCGGAAACCCCATCTTGCAGCCGCGTTCGGCGATCAAGGCATTTCCGGACAAGGCGCATTCGAAGCCGCCGCCCAGGGCATCCCCCTGAACCAGAGTGATTGTTTTTAGGTTTGGCCTGTTGAGATGCGCCGCAATCATGTAAAGCGGCTCTATGCAGGCACGAGCATATTTCAGCAAATTCGGCCGGTCCTTTTCCAGAATGAGTCGATGAAACAGACTCAGATCGCCACCCAGGTTAAAAACCCCGGCGACAGAAGAAGCGATAACGGCGTAGCTAATCTCGCCCTGCTTTGGACTACTGTCGATCAGTTCGGATAGGTCCGTAAACCAGCGCATGAAGTCGGTGAGCAGCGTGTACGTATAACACGGCCGCGGCTCCGCATGCATGTAACCCCATGCGATGCCGTTATGCGTATCCAGGTAGGTGGCCAACTGGGTGTAGTTGTTGCTGCCTGGTTGAAGCGTGGACTGGATGGACTGCAAATGCGACATGATTTTTCTCCCGGGCTTTGTTCATGACGGATATTCGTCACCCGCTCAGGCTAGTCAGCTTGTATTGCAGTGACAAGCGATTCCGGCTTCTACGGCCGGTCAAGGCGGTCAAAATGAAGCATAAAAAAACCCGCCATGCGGCGGGTTCTTCGGGGTGGAGCAAGCCGGGGTTATTTCAGCTTGGTTTCCTTGTACATCACATGCTTGCGGGCCTTGGGATCGAACTTCATGATCTCCATCTTGCCGGGCATGGTCTTCTTGTTCTTGGTGGTGGTGTAGAAGTGGCCGGTGCCCTCAGTGGACTCCAGCTTGATTTTTTCGCGTCCGCCTTTTGCCATGATCTACCCCTCAAATCTTTTCGCCGCGGGCGCGCATTTCGGCGAGAACGGCATCGATGCCCTTCTTGTCGATGGTGCGCAGCGCAGCATTGGTGAGACGCAGGGTGACATAGCGGTTTTCGCTTTCAACCCACAGGCGGCGGTTTTGCA
This sequence comes from Pseudomonadota bacterium, assembly GCA_021847835.1. GTDB lineage: Bacteria > Pseudomonadota > Gammaproteobacteria > Burkholderiales > Thiobacillaceae > UBA6918. The sequence goes on along the minus strand of JAJZPR010000003.1, from coordinate 53,144 downwards.
GGTTGGGCAAAAACCGGCGCTTGGTTTTGTTGTTTGCGTGGGAAACGTTGTTCCCAGACATGGGCTTCTTGCCCGTTACCTGACATACGCGAGCCATGATGCGCTCTCCAAAAATTAACCGAAATCGGAAAAGCGCGGATTATGCCATGAAATTCCCGCCCGAGCCAACCCCCTACAAAAGCCCGGCTTCGGCAAACGACATCCCGCCCGCCCCGGCCACCACGAAATGGTCCAGCACCCGCACCTCCACCAGGGCCAGCGCCTGCCTGAGCGTCTGTGTCAGGAGCCTGTCGGCCTGGCTGGGTTCGGCCACGCCGGAGGGGTGGTTGTGCGCCAGGATCAGGCTGGCGGCATTGTGCGCCAGGGCGCGCTTCACCACTTCGCGCGGGTAGACGCTGGTCTGGGTGAGCGTGCCGCGGAACAGCATTTCGGCCTGGATGGCGCGGTTTTGCGCATCCAGGAACACGGCCCAGAATTCCTCGTGCGGCTTGTCCTTGAGGAGCAGGCTCAGGTAGCTGCGCACCGCGGCGGGCGAAGACAGGGCGTCGCCGCTCTTCATGTCCTCTTTCAGGGCGCGGGCGGCCATTTCCATGACGGCCTTCAACTGGGCATACTTGGCGGGGCCCAGGCCGGGCGCCTCGCAGATCTCGTCGCGGTTGGCCAGGCACAGGCGCGACAGGCCGCCGAAGCGGTCGAGCAGCTCGCGCGCAAGCTCGACGGCGCTTTTTCCCGCCACGCCGGTGCGCAAAAACAGCGCCAGCAGTTCGGCATCGCTCAGGCTGTGCGCGCCGCGCTCGAGCAGTTTTTCCCGCGGCCGTTCGTCCGCCGGCCAGTCCTTGATCCCCATGCCTGTCGCCTCCCGTCGTATAGAATGCATTTTTCGCCGCTTTTTTGCCATGACTGACACCCACCGCGCAAGCATCATCCTGGGCATCACCGGAGGCGTGGCCGCCTACAAGGCGGCGGAACTCGCGCGCCTGTGGATCAAGGCGGGTTACGCGGTGCAGGCGGCAATGACCGAGGCGGCCACACATTTCGTCGGCACCGCCACGCTGCAGGCGCTGACCGGGCGGCCGGTGCTGACCGATCTGTGGGGCACTGCCGGCAGTGGCATGGACCACATCCATGCCAGCCGCCAGGCCGATTTAATCGTCGTGGCGCCAGCCTCCGCCGACTTCATGGCCAAGCTCGCGCAGGGCCGCGCCGACGACCTGCTCTCGACGCTTTGTCTGGCGCGCGCCTGCCCCTTGATGCTGGCGCCGGCCATGAACCGCGAGATGTGGGCGAACCCCGCCACCCAGCGCAACCTCGCGCAGTTGATCGAGGACGGCGTGCACATCGTCGGGCCGGATTCCGGCGAACAGGCCTGCGGCGAAACCGGCCTGGGCCGCATGAGCGAGCCGCAGGCGATTTTTGAGGCGGTTGAGGCCATGCTGTTCGACGGCGTGCTGAGCGGGAAAAAGGTACTGATTACCGCAGGCCCGACCTACGAGCCGATCGACCCGGTGCGCGGCATCACCAACCTGAGCTCGGGCAAGATGGGCTATGCGCTCGCCGCCGCCGCGCGCGAGGCCGGCGCCGAGGTCACCCTGATCTCGGGGCCGGCCGCACTTGCGACCCCTGCCGGAGTGTCACGCTTTAACGTCACCACTGCGAACGAGATGTTCGATGCCGTGATGGAATGCGCCGCCAAACAGGACGTGTTCATTTCCGTGGCCGCCGTGGCTGACTACCGCCCGGCCGAAGCCGGCGCCCAGAAGATCAAGAAAAGTGAGCAGCCGCTTACTCTGAATCTTTTGCCCAACAAAGACATCCTCGCCAGCGTCGCGGCGCTGCCGAAAGCGCCCTTCTGCGTGGGCTTCGCCGCCGAGACCGAGAAGCTGCTGGAACACGCCGAGGCCAAGCGCCAGAAAAAGAGGCTGCCCATGCTGGTGGCGAACCTCGCCCAGCACACCCTGGGGGCCGACCACGCCGAACTGGTGGTGCTGGACGACCGGGGCAGCCACCCCCTGCCCGCGGCCGACAAGCTCACCCAGGCGCGCCGCATCGTTTCCCACCTCGCAAAACTTCTGAGCTGACCAAAACGACATGAAACTGGAAGTCAAAATCCTCAACGAAAAAATCCGCGACCAGTTGCCCCACTATGCCACCCCCGGCTCGGCCGGCTTGGACCTGCGCGCCTGCATCGATGCGGCCATCACGGTGAACCCTGGCGAAACCCATCTCGTTCCCACCGGCATGGCCATCCACCTGGGCGACCCCGGCTATGCCGCGCTGATCCTGCCGCGCTCGGGCCTGGGCCACAAGCATGGCATAGTATTGGGCAACCTGGTGGGGCTGATCGACTCGGACTACCAGGGCGAACTCATGGTCTCGTGCTGGAACCGCGGGCAATCCAGTTTTGTATTGCAGCCCATGGAGCGCCTGGCGCAGCTGGTGGTGGTGCCGGTGATCCAGGTCGACATGCAGGTGGTCGAGGAGTTCGAGCAAAGCCGCCGCGGCGAGGGCGGCTTCGGCAGCACCGGCAAGCACTGACCACGGAAAAGCCATTTTGCAGTGCGAGGCATCGGCAAGCCTCCGGGCCTGCCCAAAAGTCCAACAATCGCCAAAATCGGCACGCCCGCAGGGTAAGCTGAGGCTAAAGTATTCCGGCCCGAATGCAAGAGGGGGCGACGAGGCAAGGCATGCGCATGCAAATATTGGCGAAACTTCCATCCTTGGCGCGGTATGGCGCCCTGTTGACGGCCTTGCTGTCAGTCATCGCGGCCATCGCGATCGGGGCGGTGTTTTTCTCCAGGCAGGCCAAGGACACGGCCGCCACCGCCATGCAGAAAACCGCCATGGCGGCCCAGATCGAATTCCTCGCCAAATCCATGCACCATCAGGCGCAAATCCTTGCCGCCCACCCGCAAACCCTGGCCTGTTTCGAGTCCGGCAATGGCGAGGCCTGCCGCGCCCAGGCCGCCAATCTGCATGCGCTCAGCCCGGCGGCGGCGCTTTATCTGGTGCGGGAGGGGAAAAGCTACGATCTGCTGCCGGGTTTTCTGCCGGATGGCGCACGGCGTCTGGTCGATCGCACCGCACGGCTGAACCGTTCGACCGCCTCGGCCGACTTCAGGCTGACCATCAGCCAGCCGGTCATCGATGCCGGAAAACAGCGCATCGGCTTCGTGATCCTGGAACAGGACGTGCCGCAACTGCACGCGCTGTTCGACACCCTGCCCCTGCCGACGACGGACGCTTATGTCGAATTGCAGCAGGAGAATGACGGCAAACCTTCCGTCCTCATGCAACGCGGCAATCAGGCGCTCAAAGGCGGTGCACCCGCAAGCGAGATCGAAGTGGCGGGGACGCCCTGGAAAATCGCGGTCTGGCACAAGCGGCCGGGCAATCTGCAGGCCGCCATGCCCTACCTGTTTGCCTGGGTATTGCTGAGCCTGGCGATCGCCATCACCGTCATGGCGGTGATCGGCCGCCTGGGCAACAAGCTTGCCGCCAATCTCAAGGCCATGACCGCCCTGGTCAACGACATGTGCCAGAACAAGCTGCGGACGGAGTATCCGGTCGGCCTGGCCGAGTTCGAGCAGCCGATGAAAACCATGTACAAGATCGCCCAGTTGCAGGTCGGCCGCCAGCAAAAGGTGAGCACCGAGGCGGCCTTCGACCATCTGTCCAAGGTCCACAACCGGCGCAGTTTCGAGGAAAGACAGTCTGAGCTGTTCAAGACCCTCAAGGAAGGCTGGACCCACAGCCTGCTCCTGCTCGACATCGACAACTTCAAGCAGATCAACGATACCTTCGGCCACGAGGCGGGCGACCAGATGATCGTCGCCTTCGGCAAGGCGCTGAAGGACAGCCTGCGCGCCAGCGATTTCATCGCGCGCCTGGGCGGGGGCGAATTCTGCGTGCTGTTTCCCTACACTCCACTGGAACGCGCACAGGAACTGGCCAAGCGCCTGCGCGCCAGCATGCCGGAGACGGTCGAACTGATCCCCGGCGTCATCCAGAAGCTTGCCTGGAGCGGCGGGCTGACCGAGTACAGCAAGAACGACTCCCAGGAAAACATGGCGCTGTCGCGCGCCGACGCCGCCCTGCTCGATGCCAAGCGCGGCGGGCGCAACAACACCATGGTCAAGGCCGCCGCCTGAGCGTCACCCCCATCAGGAGCACCATCAGCAACACCACCGGCGCATTGCCAAGCCGCGCATACGGCGTCATGCCCGTGTAGCCCTGCGCTTCGCCCGTGAGCGTGGCGGTGACGAACTCCGGCAGCGCCGACAGCACGCGGCCCTTGTGGTCGATGATGGCGGTGACACCGGTGTTGGTGGCACGCAGCATGGTGCGCCCGGATTCCAGCGCGCGCATCTGCGACATCTGCGCATGCTGCCAGCCGGCGAAGGACTCGCCGAACCACGCGTCGTTGGTCACGTTCACCAGCAGCGTGGCCTCGGGCAGCGGACGGATGATCTCCTCGCCGAACACGTCCTCGTAGCAGATGTTCACCGCCACCTTCTGCCCCGCGACGCTCATGGGCGGCTGGTCCTTGCCGCCGCGCGCGAAGTCGGACAGCGGAATGTGCAGCACCTTGACGATCCAGCCGAAGCCCGGCGGGATGAACTCGCCGAAGGCCACCAGGTGATGCTTGTGATAGAACTGCGGCGGCGCCTCGCCGATGCTGACCACGCTGTTGTAGTACGCGCCCGCGAGATCGCCGGTGGGCACGCCGGCGAGGATGTCCGCGCCGCGTTCACCGGCCAGCCCGCGCAGTTCCGCAAGATAGGAAGGCGGCAGGTCGCGGTAGAAAACCGGGAAGGCGGTTTCCGGCAGCACGACCAGCTGCGCCCGCGCCGCCCGGATGTGCGCTGCGTAATCCGCCAGCGTCTGCGCGGCCTGTTCCGGCCGCCATTTCATTTCCTGCGGCACATTGCCCTGCACCAGCGCCACGCGAATCGGCTCGCCGGCCGGGCGCGTCCACTCGACCAGCTTGAGAGCTTCGCCCGCGCCCAGCACCACCAGCAGAACGGCGAAGGGCGCGAGCCACTTGCCGGGCAGCCAGATGCTCCGCGCGAGCCAGACCAGCGCACCGGCGCACAATGCGGTCAGCCAGGAAACGCCATACACGCCCACGATGGGCGCATAGCCCGCGAGCGGGCCGTCCGGCACCTGGGCATAGCCTGTGGCCAGCCAGGGAAAGCCGGTGAAGAGCCAGCCGCGCACCCATTCCACGCCGGTCCACATGAGCGGGAATGCCAGCAAAAGCCGGCCGAGCCCCGGTTTGGAACAGCGCACCGTCGCCCAGGCCGCCACCGCCGGAAACAGGGCAAGAATGCCGCAGAACAGGAACACTGCGGAGGCGGCCAGCCAGTCGGGCATGCCGCCATAGACGTGCAGGCTGGTGTAGACCCAGGAGACGCCCACGCCGAAAAGCCCCAGGCCGAACAGCCAGCCGAGCGTGAAGGCGCGGCGCGGCCCGGCCTGCTCGATGATGCGGAGCAGGCCGGCAAGGCTCAGGAAGACGAGCAGGAACCAGCCGACGGGCGCGAAGGCCAGCGCCGCCAGCCCGCCCAGGGCGAAGGCAAGAACGGCCGGTGCGAACCGGCCCCCGGCGAGCTTATTTGACCAGTTCACGCGCCTGCAGATCGGCGTGATAGCTCGAACGCACCATGGGTCCGCAGGCGGCCTGCCTGAAGCCCATCTCCGCCGCCGCCTGCTCGTACGCCTGGAACTGCTCGGGCGTGACGTAGCGCAGCAAGGGCAGGTGCGCGCCGGACGGTTGCAGGTACTGGCCGATGGTGAGCATGTCCACATCGTGCGCGCGCAGGTCGCGCATGACCTCGATGATTTCCTCGTCGGTCTCGCCCAGGCCGACCATGAGGCCCGACTTGGTGGGAATGCCGGGATGGCGCGCCTTGAAGTCCTTCAGGAGCTTGAGCGAATGCGCGTAGTCGGCGCCGGGACGCGCGGCCTTGTACAGGCGCGGCACGGTTTCGAGGTTGTGGTTCATCACGTCCGGCAAGGCTTTTTCCAGTTCGTCGAGCGCGGTTTCCAGGCGGCCGCGGAAGTCCGGGGTGAGGATTTCGATTTTCGTGGCGGGCGACAACTCGCGTACCGCGCGGATGCAGTCGGCGAAATGTTTGGCGCCGCCGTCGCGAAGATCGTCGCGGTCCACGCTGGTGACGACCACGTACCTGAGCCGCATCGCGGCGATGGTCTCGGCCAGATGCTGCGGTTCCTCGGAATCGGGCGGCAGCGGCTTGCCGTGCCCGACGTCGCAGAAGGGGCAGCGGCGCGTGCACAGGTCGCCCAGGATCATGAAGGTGGCGGTACCGTGGCCGAAGCATTCGCCGAGGTTGGGGCAGGAGGCTTCTTCGCACACGGTGTGCAGTTTCTTCTCGCGCAACACTTCCTTCAGCCGCAGGACTTCCGGACTGTTGGGCGACTTGGCGCGTATCCAGCCGGGCATTTTCAGCCGCGGCTGGGGAACCACCTTGATGGGAATGCGCGAGGTCTTGGCCTCGCCCTTGTGCAACTTGATGTCGGCCACGAGAAATACCGCTTGAAAATCAGGCTGTTATTTTACCGCGCCTGGCCGCTCACAGGTGCTATAAAAAATGGCCGCAAGGGGCATTTACATGGCAAGGAGCCGAGCATGGAACATGCATATTTCCGATTTCATGGTGCACATACACGAGGCGCTGTCGCCGGAGCAACAGTGCCAGTTGGAAGATTTTGTCCGCCAGCAGCCCTGTGTCGTGGGCGCCGGCATGTCAGCCAGGAATTCGCATCTGATGACCGTCGCCTACGATTCCGAATGCGGCACGGCGCACAGCATTCTTACCCGCGTCCGGGAAAAGGTGACCGGCGCGGAAATGATCGGGCTTTAGCCGGCGATTTTCTGCGCCAGCAGGGCCGCCAGCTTCTTGCCGATTTCCTCGACGCCGCCGGCCATGCCGAGGTCGCGTGTCTGCGTGACCGCCATGCCCGGATAGCCGCAGGGGTTGATGAGCGCGAAGGGCGAAAGGTCCATGTCGACGTTGAGCGCGAGGCCGTGATAACTGCGGCCCTGTTTGATGCGCAGTCCCAGCGCGGCGATCTTGGCGCCATTCACATACACCCCCGGCGCGCCCGGCTTGCGCTCGGCCGCAACGCCTGATTGCGCGAGCAGGTCGATGACCGCCTGCTCCATGCGTGAAACCAGTTCCTTCACGCCGTAGCCGCGGCGCTTCAAGTCCAACAGCACGTAGATCACCACCTGGCCGGGGCCGTGGTAGGTGATTTGTCCGCCGCGGTCGATGGGCACGACCGGAATATCGGTCGCCTGCAGAAGATGCTCGCGCCTGCCTGCCTGGCCGAGCGTGAACACGGGCGGATGCTCCAGCACCCACAATTCGTCCGGCGTGGCCTCGTTGCGCGCGGCGGTGAACGCCTGCATGGCACGCCAGGTCGGCGCGTAGTCCGCCCGCCCCAGATATTTGACCGTGACGTTCACTACAGGACGATCTTCACGTAAGGGTGCGAGGACAGGTCGCGATAGAGGTCGTCCAGCTGCTCGCGCGAAGTGGCGCGCACGGTGCAGGTGACGGCAAGATAATTGCCCTTGCCGGAGGCGCGCAACTCCACCGTGGCCGCATCGAAATCCGGCGCGTGCGCCCGCACCACGGCGACCACGGCCTGGGCGAAATCGTCGCGCGCCGCACCCATCACCTTGATGGGGAAGTTGCAGGGGAACTCGAGCAGGGTTTCCGGCTCGCTCATGACAAAGTGTTCTTGAAGTTCTGGTAAAGCGCATACATGCGCCGGTACACCGGTCCGGGCCTGCCGCCGCCGACGGGCTGGCCGTCGAGCTCGACGATGGCCTGCACTTCGCGGCCGGAGGAAGTGAGCCACAATTCATCGGCATTGCGCACTTCGGCCTCGGTGATGTCGCGCACTTCATGCGGCAGGCCGTTCGCCTGCGCCAGCTCCAGCACGAGGTCGTAGGTGATGCCGGGCAGCACGCGCTGGTCCTTCACCGGCGCGAGGATCACGCCGTTCTTCACCGCGAAGATGTTCGACGCCGCGCCTTCGGTGAGCACGCCGTCGCGGAACATGATGCACTCCGCGCAGCCGGCCTCGACGGCCTTCTGCCTGGCCAGCACATTGGGCAGCAGATTGAGGGTCTTGAGATCGCAGCGCCCCCACCGGATATCGGGCGTCGATACGGCGCGCACCCCCTGTTCGAACTGGACGGGATCGGGACGCGAGAGCGGGTTGCTCATCACCAGCACGGTGGGCGGCGTGTTCGCGGGGAAGGCGTGGTCGCGCGGCGCGGCGCCGCGCGTGACCTGCAGGTATACCGACTGGTCCTCCGCCTCGTGGCTGGCGATCGCCTGCGCGATCACCTCGTGCCATTGCGCATCGCCCAGCGGATTGGCGAGTCGAATGCCGTCGAGGCTGCGCTGCAGCCGGCGCAAATGCTCATCGAGACGAAACGGCCTGCGCCGGTAGACCGGGATCAGCTCGTACACGCCGTCGCCCAGCATGAAGCCGCGGTCGAGCACGGAAACCCTGGCCTCGGAAAGCGGCAGCCACTCGCCATTGAGATAAACCGTTCCCTGGTTCATTTCCACAAAAGACGGAGGCCATCCCAGAACCGCCTGAACCAGCCGGCGACGGGCACATCGTTCAAGGCCACCAGCGGGTAGTCGCCCACGGTCTCCCCGTCCAGCGTAAGACGCAGCGTGCCCATGACCTGGCCCCTCTTCAGCGGCGCGACATAAGGCTGCCGGGTGACGATCTGGGCCTTGATCCGGCTTGCCACGCCCTTTTGCGTGGTCAGCGAAAAATCCCTCAGGAAACCGATGCCGATTTCGCTCGAGTTTCCCTTGTAAACCGGAACCCTGGTCACCGCCTGGCCTGCGCGGTAATAGCGCAGCGATTCGGTTTCCAGGAATCCGTAATTCAGCAGCTTCTGCGCATACATGCCGCGGTCTGCCCCGGAGCGCGCGCCCATCACGGTGGCAATCAGGCGGCGCCCGCCGCGCTCGGCGCTGGCGATCAGGCTATAGCCTGCGGCCCGGGTATGGCCGGTCTTGATGCCGTCCACCTGCGGATCCAGCCACAGCAGGCGATTGCGGTTTTGCTGGGTCACGCCGTTGAAAGTGAACTCGCGCTGTCCGTAATAGCGCCGGTATTGCTGGGGAAAGGAATGGATCAGCCAGTTGGCCAGCCGCGTCATGTCCCGCGCCGTGCTGTAATGCTCCGGATGCGAATGGCCGGTGGCATTCCGAAACCGGGTGGAGACAAGGCCGAGTTTCTTGGCCTGGGCATTCATCATGCCGACGAACGCCTCCTCGCTGCCCGCCACGCCTTCTGCCAGCGTGAGGGCGGCGTCATTGGCCGACTGCACCACGAGCGCCATCAGCAGGTCGTCGACCGCGATCTCCTGGCCGGCCCTGGCGAACATGCGCGCGCCCTCGGCGCCGGTCGCGGCATTGGAAACCACGAGGGTTTGTTCGCTTCGCAGCCGCCCGCTGCGCAAGGCATCGAACACCACGTACGCGGTCATCAATTTGGTCAGCGAAGCCGGTTCCAGCTTCTGGTCTGTGTTCCCGCTTGCCAGCACCTGGCCGCTCGATACATCCAGCAGCATCCAGGCGCGCGCTTCCACCGCGGGCGGCGCCGGCGGCATCCCTACCACGGCCCAGGCCGGCAAAACGACAAGCCATCCCAACAGCATCTGCAAAAACTTTTTCATGTTTAAACTCTTTTAACCACGGGGTGCACGGGGAGAACGAGAATTTTCAAAGGGTTGGCTGGCGGCTCTTGCTCCGGCCGTATGAAAACGCTTGTTCGGTTATTTGGTTTTCCCCGTCTCCCCCGTGCGTCCCGTCTTCCCCGTGGTTCCTTCAGGTTTGCCGGATTCATGCTCAACGCGTAACCATCACAGACGCAATGCCCAGCGCTGCATTGCTTTTCCTGGCCCAGACGCCCGCTTCGCGCCGGCTGGCAAAAGGGCCGAGGCTGACGCGGTGCAGCTTGTCCACCGGCGCCACCTGCACCAGTTCGGCGGAGATCGCCAGCGCCTCGCGCGCCCGTGACAGCAGCTTCTGCGCGTTATCCAGGCTGCCGAACGCGCCCAGCTGCACATAATGGCCGGGCTTGGCCGCAGGGGCTTGAGAGGCGCCTGGCTCGGTTTCGTCGCCGTTGCGGGGCGCCTCGGCGCCGACCCTGCTTTCCGCCAGGGCAGCAGGCTGGATCGCCGTGGTATCCGGGCCGATGCTTTCCACGCGCACCCGCCCGCTGCCCTTCTTCAACAACCCGAGCTTGAAGGCGGCGGTATAGGAAAGGTCGATCACCCGGTTGCTGTGAAAAGGCCCGCGGTCATTGATGCGCACGATCACCGACTTGCCGAAGTCGAGCGACGTGACCTTGGCATAGCTGGGAATGGGCAAGGTGGGATGGGCGGCAGTCATGCCGTACATGTCGTAGATCTCGCCCGAAGCGGTTTTCTTGCCGTGGAAGCGCTTGCCGTACCAGGAAGCGAGGCCTTCCTGGCGAAAGCCCTCGCGTTCCCTGGCAGGGGTGTAGCCGACGCCCATCACCCGATAAGGCCGGTTGGCGAAACGATGCAAGGGCTCGTCGCGCGGCACTGCGTCCGGCACCTCGTGAAGATTCTGCGGCGGATTGGTCTCGGGGCCGTCGTCGAGATAATAGCCGCCCGCCGAACGCGTTTGCGGCGGCGGCGGGGCCGCCGAGGGATCGGTGCGCGGCGTGGAGGAACATCCGGCCAGCCAGCCGGCCGCAAGCAGCAGTATGAAAAAATTTCGCATCATGATTTCAAAAGCTTTCGATGTGTGGCCATGCTCATCAGCATGCCGAAGCCGATCATCAGCGTCACCATCGCGGTGCCGCCGTAGCTCATCAATGGCAGCGGCACGCCGACCACGGGCAGGATGCCGGAAACCATGCCGATGTTGACGAAGATATAGGTGAAAAAGTTCAGACTGATGGCGCCGGCCATGAGCCGCGCGAACAGGCTCGGCGCCTGCTCGGCGATCTTGAGACCGCGCGCGACGATGGCCAGGTACAGCAGCAGGAGCAGGATCGCGCCCAGCAGGCCGAACTCCTCGCTGAACACGGCGAAAATGAAATCGGTGGTGCGTTCCGGCACGAAATCCAGCTGGTTTTGCGTGCCGGACAGCCAGCCCTTGCCGAATGCGCCCCCCGAACCGATGGCGATGGTGGACTGGATGATGTGGTAGCCGGCGCCGAGCGGATCGCTCATGGGATCGAACAGGGTCATCACGCGCTGGCGCTGGTAGTCATGCAGCAGGCTCCAGGCAACCGGCAGGGACAAGGCGCCGGCCACGCCCAGCCCGGTGATGATTTTCCACGACAGCCCGGCAAAGAACAGCACATAGAATCCCGATGCGCCGATCAGCAGGGAGGTGCCCAGGTCGGGCTGGCGCAGGATCAGCACGAAAGGCAAGGCGATGAGCAGCGCAGCCACGCCAAAATGCTTCAGCCTGAGCACCGACTCGCGCTGCTGGAAATACCAGGCCAGCATCAGCGGCAGCGCGATTTTCATCAGTTCCGAAGGCTGGATGCTGGTAAACCCGAGCGGCAGCCAGCGGCGCGAGCCATTGCGAATCTCGCCGAACAGCGCCACCGCGATCAAGAGCATCAGCCCAAGGGCATAAAGAGGCGGCCCCAGCTTGGCCAGGATGTGCGGCGGGATGTTGGCGACCACGACCAGCACGGCCATGGCCACGGCAATATTGGAGAGATGCCCAGCCAGGCGCGCGCTGCTCTCGCCCGAGGCGCTGAACACCACGGCCGTGCTCACGGCCAGCAGGACGATGAGCAGCGCCAGCAGCATGCCGTCCATGTGCCGGAACACCTCGGCAATCACGCGTTTAGTCGCCGGCTGATTCATGCCCCTCCACGACCGGAATACCTTCCGGTTTCTTGCCCAGCAAATAATAATCGAATACGGCGCGCGCCATCGGCGCCGCGGTCGAGCCGCCATGGCCGCCGTTTTCCACCATCACCGCCACCGCGATCCTGGGCGCTTCCGCCGGCGCGAAGGCCACGAACAGGGCATGGTCGCGATGGCGCTCGGCCACGCGCTTCTCGTCGTATTTTGCACCCTGCTTGATGCCGACGACCTGCGCCGTGCCGGTCTTGCCGGCAATGGCGTAGGGCGCGCCCGCACCCGCCACCACAGCGGTGCCGCCCGGCTTCAGCACGTCCACCATGGCCGCGCGGATCTGGGCCAGATGCTCGGGGTTGAACGTGGTTTTCCAGGCCGCCTCGGGAGGAATGATACGCTCCCCGCGCGTTTCGCTGTCGCGCACCGCCCTTACCAGGCGCGGCCGGTAAAAGGTGCCACCATTCGCCAGCATGGCGGTGGCCGCGGCAAGCTGCATGGGCGTCGTGAGATGGTAGCCTTGGCCGATGCCGGCAATCACGGTTTCGCCCAGGTACCATGGCTGTTTCCAGCGTTTCTGTTTCCACGCCTTGGAAGGCAGCAGGCCGGAGGATTCGTTTTTCAGGTCCACGCCGGTTTTGGCGCCGAGCCCGAACCTGGCAAGAAAATCGTGCATGCGCTCGACCCCCATATCGACCGCAAGCTGGTAATAGTAGGTATCGCAGGACTGCACCACGGACTTGTGCAAATCGACGACGCCATGTCCTTCCTTTTTCCAGTCGCGGTAGCGATGGCGGCTGCCGGGCAGCGAGTAATAGCCGGGGTCGGCGATGGCGTCTCCAGGCTTGCGCAGGCCCAGATCGAGCGCGGCCAGCGCGAGGAAGGGCTTGATGGTGGAGCCCGGCGGATAGATGCCGCGCAAGGGGCGGTTGACCATGGGCGTGTCGGGCGATTCGTTGAGTTCTTTCCAGGTCGCGGGGTCGATACCGTCGACGAACATGTTGGGATCGAAGCCGGGCTTGCTCACCATGGCCAGGACGCCGCCGGTGTTGGGATCGATCGCCACCAGCCCGCCGCGGTAATCGCCGAACACGTGTTCCGCGACCCGCTGCAATTCCAGGTCGAGATTCAGGATCAGGTCATGCCCCGCCACCGGCGGCGTTTGCGACAGCACCCGCACGGCGCGCCCCGCCGAGTCGGTTTCCATCTGCTCGAATCCGCTCCTGCCGTGCAGGATGTCCTCGTAATACTGCTCCAGTCCCACCTTGCCGATATGGGTGCTGCCCTTGTAATTGACCGCCTTGCCGGTTTCCCTGAGATTGCTGAGATCACGGTCATTGATGCGGCCGATGTAGCCGATGACATGCGACAGGCCCTCGCCCGCCGGATAGTTGCGGAACAGCCGCGCCTTCACCTCCACGCCGGGCAGGCGATAGCTGTTGGCGGCAAGGATCGCCACCTCCTCGTCGCTCAGCCTGCTTTTCAGCGGCACGGTCTCGAATTCGTGCGACTCCTCGCGCAGGCGCTTGAACTGGCGCAGGTGCTTGGGCGTGATTTCGATCAGCCCGCCCAGTTGCCTGAAGAGGGCGTCGAGGTCGCCGGCCTTGGCAACCGTGATTTCCAGGGTGTAGCCGGAATAATTGTCGGCAAGAATCCTGCCATTGCGGTCGTAAATGAGCCCGCGATTGGGAACGGCCGGAACCAGGGTGATGCGGTTGCTCTCCGCCAGGTTCCGGTAATGCTCATGCTGGATCAGTTGCAGATAGACAAGCCGGGCAGCCAGTATCAGCGCCAGCACCAGCACGAACGCCACCCCGGCCTTGAGGCGTGCGTGGTAGCGGGCCAGCTCGAGTTGCAGGTTCTTGATGACCGGAGACTGCATTGCCTGTTTCTTAGCCGGTACGCGCCGCCGGCATCTTCCCGGCATAGGCGACCATCCACCACAGCAGCGTGCCGGTGAATGCAGAGGCCATCACCCAGCCGGCCTGCGGCGTGCGCGTCGAAAGCCAGCCCGCCACCAGCGCCACCACCTCGGCCAGGAGCAGCAGGGGAAATATCTGCAAGACCTGATGGCGCAGAGGAAACATGGCCAGCCGGCGCCGAAAATGCTGCACCAGGAAGATGCCGACACAATAGGACAGCGCATGCTGGCCCAGCACCACGCCGTCCTGCACGTCGGCAAGCAGGCCGAGGGCGAATGCCAGTCCGAAGCTGATGCCGTTGTGGCGCCTTTGCGCCCAGAACAGCAGCATGACCAGGACGAAGTCGGGCCTGAACAGCAAGGCCCAGCCCTGCCAGGGTATCTGCTTGAGCAGAAACGCCACCAGCAGGCTCAGGGCGATGACGCGCCATTCGTCGCGGGGGTCGTGTTTGGGAAGCGGGCTCGAGCGAAAATTCATGGCTTCTCCGGCGCATTCCGGGTTTTGAGCACCAGCAGCATGCGGCTCTTGTCGACGCCGGCCACCGGCAGGCAGCTGACGCGGGCATAGGGGTTGTCGATCGGCCGCTCCACGCGCGCGACCCTGGCCACGGCAAGCCCGCTCGGATAGATGCGGTCGATGCCGGAAGTCACCAGGATGTCGCCGGGCTGAATGTCGGTATGCGTGGGCAGATAGCGCACCTCCATCCCGGCGCCGGCGCCAAACACCAGCACGCGCTGCCCGGTGCGCTGAATCTGCACCGGCACGGCATGGCCGCGGTCGGTGACGAGCGTGACCTCGCTGCTGAACGGATACACGCCGGTGACCTGCCCGATCAGCCCGGTACCGTCCACCACCGGCTGTCCCGCGGCAACGCCGGCATTGCCGCCCTTGTCCAGCATCAGCCTCTGCGAGAAGGGATCACGCGGCGTACTGAGTATCTCGGCCGCAACCGAGCCGAAGCCCGCCGCCTGCCGCAGTTCGAGCAGACGACGCAGCTCCTCGTTTTCCGCACGCAGGAAATCCAGGCGCGCCAGCCGGGCACCGGCCAACTGGCCGTCCTCGCGCAGGGCGGCATTCTCGTGCTGCAGCGTGCGGTGGCGCACCAGGAAACCCGACACCTCGGACGCAAAATCAAAGGGGGCCCGCACCGCAAGCTGAGCCGGGTAGAAAACCGCGACCACGCCCGCGCGCAACCAGTCCATGGCGTTGAAACGCGCATCCAGCACGATCAGCGTAACCGCCAGTGCGGACCACAGGGCCAACCGCGCCGCCGGGCCCGGTGCCCGCGTGAACATGGGCTGACCGGGTGTTGCCAATTAATCCATCCCCTGCATTCCTGAAACGTAAAGCGATAAACGCCAAGAAAAAACGCCACGCGCGCATCGAGAGCAATGCCGGCGGCAGCCTGTCGCCATGCGCCTCACTTATTCGCTGGTAAAGACCGAGGCATGCTTCTCGAACTCCTCCAGCGCACGCCCGGAGCCGCGCACCACGCAGGTGAGCGGGTCCTCGGCGACGATCACCGGCAGGCCGGTTTCTTCCATGAGCAGGCGGTCGAGATCGCGCAGCAGCGCACCGCCGCCGGTGAGCACCATGCCCTTGTCGGCGATGTCGGCGCCCAGTTCCGGCGGAGTCTGTTCGAGCGCACCCTTCACCGCGGTGACGATGGCATTGAGCGGATCGGTCAGCGCCTCCAGGATTTCATTGCTGGAAACCGTGAAGCTGCGCGGGATGCCCTCGGCCAGGCTGCGGCCCTTGACTTCCATCTCGCGCACCTCGGCGCCGGGGAAGGCCGAGCCCATTTCCTTCTTGATCAGTTCGGCCGTGGCTTCGCCGATCAGCATGCCGTAATTGCGGCGGATGTAGTTGACGATGGATTCGTCGAACTTGTCGCCGCCCACGCGCACCGAGTTGGCATAGACCACGCCGCCCAGCGAGATCACGCCCACCTCGGTGGTGCCGCCGCCGATGTCCACCACCATGGAGCCGGTCGCCTCGCCCACCGGCAGGCCGGCGCCAATCGCCGCCGCCATCGGTTCCTCGATCAGATACACCTGCCTGGCGCCCGCGCCCAGCGCGGATTCGCGAATGGCGCGGCGCTCGACCTGGGTCGAGCCGTAGGGCACGCAGATGATGATGCGCGGGCTCGGCTGGAACAGCTTGGAATCGTGCACCTTCTTGATGAAGTATTTGAGCATCTGCTCGGTGACGGTGAAATCGGCGATCACGCCGTCCTTCATCGGGCGGATGGCATTCATGCTGCCCGGCGTGCGGCCCAGCATCTGCTTGGCCTCCAGGCCCACGGCCTGGATGGTTTTTTTGCCGCCGGCGCTGGGATCGGTGCGGATGGCCACCACCGATGGCTCGTCCAGCACGATGCCCTGGCCGCCCACATAAATGAGGGTGTTGGCCGTGCCCAGATCGATGGCGAGGTCAGTCGAAAAGTATTTGGTAAGAAAACCGAACATGTGTGTCTCTAATAGTATTCCGGTGCAGGAAAGGGCAGGCCGCCTCCAGGGGAAGCCGGCCAAGCTTGTTATAATACCCGTTTTCGACGTTTTTCAGGCGTATGTCCCTCTCCCTGCAAGACATTCAGCACATCGCCCGCCTGGCCCGCATCCGCGTGGATGACGCCGAGGCGGAAACCGCGCGCGGCCAGCTGAACAGCATTTTCGGCCTGATCGAACAGATGCAGGCGGTCGACACCGCGGGCATCGAGCCCATGGCGCACGCCCTCGACATGGCACAGCGCCTGCGCGAGGACCGAGTCTCCGAGTCCGACCAGCGCGACAAGTTCCAGGCCATCGCCCCCGCCGTGGAAAACGGGCTCTATCTGGTGCCCAAGGTGATCGAGTAATCCTGCCTGGCGGCGGCACGACCCGTCGCCCCGACCCGAGATGATCAAGCATTCACTGAAACAGCTTGCCGCCGCACTGGCGGCCAAACAACTCTCCAGCGCGGAACTGGCCACCCTCTTTCTCGACCGCATCGAGCAGCTCAACCCGCGGCTGAATGCCTTCATCACCGTCGACCGCGAGAAGTCCCTGGCCGAGGCCAAGGCGGCCGACGCGCGCCTTGCCGCCGGCGAAACCGCACCGCTGCTCGGAATTCCCGTGGCGCACAAGGACATCTTCTGCGCCGACGGCTGGCGCACCACCTGCGGCTCGAAAATGCTGGCCAATTTCGTGGCCCCCTACGACGCCACGGTGATCGCCAGGTTCAAGGCGGCCGGCACGGTCAGCCTGGGCAAGACCAACATGGACGAGTTCGCCATGGGCTCGTCGAACGAGACCAGTTTCTTCGGCGCGGTGAAAAACCCCTGGGACGAGGCCGCCGTGCCAGGCGGCTCCTCCGGCGGCTCGGCCGCGGCCGTGGCCGGGCGCCTGGCACCGGCCGCCACCGGCACCGACACCGGCGGTTCCATCCGCCAGCCCGCGGCGCTGTGCGGCATTTCCGGCCTCAAGCCCACCTACGGCGTGTGTTCGCGCTACGGTATGATCGCGTTTGCCTCCAGTCTCGACCAGGCCGGCCCCATGGCGCCTTCCGCCGAGGACTGCGCGCTCTTGATGAACGTGATGGCGGGCTTCGACGAGCGCGACTCGACCAGCCTGCCGCGTGAAAAAGAGGACTACACCCGCGATCTCGACCAGCCGCTCGCCGGCCTGAAAATCGGCCTGCCCAGGGAATTCTTCGCCGACGGCCTGTCCGCCGAGGTCGCCCAGGCCGTCGAGGCCGCCATCGCCGAATACAAAAAGCTCGGTGCGCAGACGGTTGAGGTGTCGCTGCCCAACATGGGCCTGTCGGTGCCGGTGTACTACGTGCTGGCCCCGGCCGAAGCCTCCAGCAACCTCTCCCGCTTCGACGGCGTGCGCTACGGCCACCGCACCAGCGACTACAAGGACCTGCTCGACATGTACGAAAAGACCCGCGCCGAAGGCTTCGGCGCCGAGGTCAAGCGCCGCATCATGATCGGCGCCTATGTGCTCTCGCACGGCTACTACGACGCCTACTATCTCCAAGCACAAAGAATCCGCCGGCTCATCGCCGCCGACTTCGCCACAGCGTTCAAGCAGTGCGACGTCATCCTCGGCCCCACCGCGCCCACGCCCGCCTTCGACTTCGGCGAGAAAGCCGCCGACCCCGTGGCCATGTACCTCTCGGACATCTACACCATCGCCGTCAACCTCGCCGGCCTGCCGGGCATGTCCATCCCCTGCGGTTTCTCCGACAACGGCCGCCCCATCGGCCTGCAGCTGATCGGCGACCTCTTCGCCGAGGCGAAGCTGCTGAATGTCGCGCACCAGTATCAATTGAACACCGACTGGCACACGAGAATGCCGGAGGGACTGAAATGAGCAAGTGGGAAACCGTCATCGGGCTGGAAGTGCACACCCAGCTCACCACGCAATCAAAAATTTTCTCGGGCTCTAGCACGGCCTTCGGCGCCGCGCCCAACACCCAGGCTTCCGCGGTCGATATCGCCCTGCCCGGCGTGCTGCCGGTATTGAACAAGGGCGCGATCGAGCGCGCCATCAAGTTCGGCCTCGCCATCGGCGCGACCATCAACCGCGTCAACGTGTTCGACCGCAAGAACTACTTCTATCCCGACCTGCCCAAGGGCTACCAGATCAGCCAGCTGGCCAGGCCCATCGTCGAGCACGGTTCGCTGAACATCCAGGTCGACGGCGTCGAGAAAACCATCCGCCTCACCCGCGCGCACCTGGAAGAGGACGCCGGCAAGTCGCTGCACGAGGACTTCCACGGCATGACCGGCATCGACCTGAACCGCGCCGGCACGCCGCTGCTGGAAATCGTGTCCGAGCCGGACATGCGCTCGGCCAGAGAGGCCGTGGCCTACGCCAAGGCGCTGCACAACCTCGTGACCTGGATCGGCATCTGCGATGGCAACATGCAGGAAGGCTCCTTCCGCGTGGACGCCAACGTCTCGGTGCGCCCGGTAGGCCAGCAGGAATTTGGCACCCGCCGCGAAATCAAGAATCTCAACTCCTTCCGCTTCCTCGAGCAGGCCATCGACTACGAGGTGCGCTGGCAGATCGAACAGATCGAGGACGGCCACAAGATCCAGCAGGCCACCGTGCTGTTCGACCCCGATACCGGCGAGACGCGCATGATGCGCAGCAAGGAAGAAGCCCACGACTACCGCTACTTTCCCGATCCGGATTTGCTGCCGGTGAAGCTCGACGAAGAACTCATCGAGCGCATGCGTGCCGAACTGCCGGAACTGCCGCAGCAAAAAGAGGCGCGCTATCAACAGGAATACGGGCTGTCTGCCTACGATGCCGGGCTGCTCACGCAATCCCTGGCACACGCGAACTATTTCGAGGCGGCGCTCAGGGCCCTGAGCGCCGATGCCAAGCTCGCCGCCAACTGGATGAACGGCGAACTCGCCTCCGCGCTCAACAAGGCCGAGCTGGACTTCACCCAGTCGCCGATTTCGCCTGAATCGCTGGCCGGGCTGTTGAAGCGCATCGCCGACAACACCCTGTCCAACAAGCTCGCCAGGGAAGTCTTCGCCGCCATGTGGGCCGGCGAAGGCGAGGCCGACGCCATCATCGAGGCCAAGGGCTTGAAGCAGATGTCCGACACCGGCGAAATCGAAAGAATCGTCGACGAGGTGCTGGCGGCGAATCAGAAGTCGGTGGAAGAATTCCGCGCCGGCAAGGACAAGGCCTTCAACGCCCTGGTCGGCCAGGTGATGAAGGCCACCAGGGGCAAGGCCAATCCGGCGCAAGTCAACGAACTGCTCAAGCGGAAACTGGCCGGCTGAGGCCATGGGCCGTCCCCACCCTTCGCCCTGGGTGCGCCGCCTGTTCATCGGCCTGGGGCTGGCGGCCCTGGCCCTGGCCGTGCTGGGCGTGTTCCTGCCCGTCCTGCCCACCACCCCCTTCGTGCTGCTGGCCGCGGCCCTCTTCGCTCGCGGCTCCGCCCGCCTGCACCAGCATCTCCGGCACCACAAGATCTTCGGCCCGATCATCCAGGACTGGGAAGAGCACCGCAGCATGCCCCCGGGCGTGAAGCCCTGGGCCTTCACCCTGCTTGCGATCTCCTTCGCCGCGTCGATCTACGCTGTCGAGTCCACGCCCTTGCGACTTGTCCTGGCCGTCTTGGGCCTCATCCTCGCCCTGTTCCTGCGGCGGGTGCCCGTCAGGGCGTTGACGCCGGAAGAAAACGCCCGCCGCGAGGCATCCGCCTGAGCGCGTGGCTTGCCGCCCGCCTCTGGCAAACATTGACGGGGATCAGCGCTTGACGGTCAGTTCACGGAAACGCTGCTTCTCGGCCTCGTAGCGTTCGCGTATCGCGGCCATGGCCTCCTCGTTGGTTTTGATGGTGCGCTGCGCCTCCGCAATCTCTGCCTGCTTGGCGTCGTACTGGCGGCGCAGATGTTCGGGCACGGGCTTGCCGTTTGTCGATGCCGCCCTGACTTTCTGTTCCAGTTCCCTTGTGCCGGGCTCCAGCTGCTTGAGACGGGCCTGCGCGCTCTTGATGATCAGGCCGCGCTGTTCCAGCGCACGGTCGCGCGCGAGGTCGATTTCCTTCTCGGAGGTATAGGTGGAAAGCAGCGCGCGGTCCCTGCGCGCCTGCTCGTCGGCCTGCCTCTTGCGCTCGGCGGCTTGCGCCTCGGCGGCAAGCCGTTTCTGTCTTTCTTCGGCCGATTCGGTTTTCCTGACGACGTTGCCGCTCCTGTTCAGTTCGGCGCTGCCCTGGTTTGCGGCAGCAGGCGGCAGGGTGTCGGTGTAATGCACCTTGCCGTTCTCGTCCACCCATTTGTACAGCTTGGCTTGAACGGGCAGTGCGGCAAGCGCCAGCAGCAGAGGCAGCAAAAATTTAAATCCCATACTGCTCACGATATTTCGATACTGCATTCAAACGTTCCCTCCAGGCCGGATCGGTTTTCAGGTAATCGATCAAATCGTCCAGCGTAACGACCGCCGCCACCGGCATGCCATACTGCTCGCGCACTTCCTGCACCGCGGACTTCTCGCCCTGGCCGCGCTCCATCCGATCCAGCGCGATCACCACGCCGGCGGGGATCGCGCCGTGCGCGCGGATCAGTTCCACCGACTCGCGCACCGAGGTACCGGCGGAAATCACATCGTCCACGATCAGCACGCGGCCCTTCAACTCCGCCCCCACCACCGTTCCGCCTTCGCCGTGGTCCTTGGCCTCCTTGCGGTTGAAGGCGAAGGGCACGTTGCGGCCCATGGCGGACAGGGCAATGGCAATGCTGGCGGCGAGCGGAATGCCCTTGTAGGCCGGCCCGAACAGCACATCGAACGCAATGCCCGAATCGACAATGGCTTTGGCGTAGAATTCGCCCAGCTTCCTGAGCTTGTCGCCATCATTGAACAGCCCGGCATTGAAAAAATACGGGCTCATGCGCCCCGCCTTGGTCCTGAACTCGCCAAAACACAGCACCTGCGACTCGATGGCAAACTTCAGAAACCCGGTCTTGTAATCGGACATTTTTCCACGCTACTTAAAAAATCTGATGAGAATTATATCGGCCAACCTCAACGGCATCCGCTCTGCCGCGACAAAAGGCTTTTTCGACTGGCTGCCCGGTGAGCAGGCCGACGTGGTATGCGTGCAGGAACTGAAAGCCCAGGCCGCCGACATGCGCCCGGAGTTCATGGCCTGCGGCGGTCTGGCCGGCCATTTCCACTATGCCGAAAAGAAGGGGTACAGCGGGGTCGGCATCTATACCCGCAAGTCGGCGCAAACCGTCATCGAAGGCCTCGGCGTCCCCGAATTCGACGCCGAGGGCCGCTACATCGAGGCCGGCTACGATAATCCAGGCGGCGGCAATCTTGCCGTGATCTCTTTGTACCAGCCTTCCGGCTCCAGCTCCGAGGAGCGCCAGCAGGCCAAGTTCCGCTTCCTGGACGCCTTCTTCCCGCACCTGGAAAAGCTGATGCAATCCGGGCGCGAAATCGTCATCTGCGGCGACTGGAACATCGCGCACCGCGAAATCGACCTCAAGAACTGGAAGTCCAACCAGAAGAACTCCGGCTTCCTGCCCGAGGAACGCGCCTGGATGACGCGGCTGTTCGACGAACTGGGCTGGGTCGACGTCTACCGCAGCCTTTATCCGGAACACACCGGCGAAGCCTACACCTGGTGGAGCAACCGCGGCCAGGCCTGGGCCAGAAACGTCGGCTGGCGCATCGACTACCAGATCGCCACGCCAGGCATCGCCGCCCGCGCAAAAGCCGCCAGCGTATACAAGGACCAGCGCTTTTCCGACCATGCGCCGCTGATCGTGGATTACGATTACACTTTGTAGCCATGCCGCTCTCCTGGAACGAAATCCGCAGCCGCGCCCACGCGTTCTCGCGCAAGTGGGCGGACGAGGAATCGGAACGCGCCGAGGCGCAAAGCTTCTGGAACGACTTCTTCGCCGTGTTCGGCATCGAGCGCAAGCGCGTCGCCATTTTCGAAAAACAGGTCAACATCGCTCGCGCCGGCGAGAAGCTCAAGCAGGGCCGCATCGACGCCTTCTGGAAAGGCATGCTGCTGATCGAGCACAAAAGCCGCGGCGCCGATCTCGACCGCGCCTTCGCCCAGGCGGCGGATTACTTCGACGGCCTGCCCGAGCGCGACCTGCCGCGCTACATCCTGGTCTCGGACTTCGAGCGCTTCCGCCTCTACGACCTGGAAGACGACACCGAGACCGAATTCAAGCTGGCCAACCTGCCTAAACGCATCAGGCACTTCGCCTTCATCGCCGGCTACCGCACCCAGGTCATCGCGCCGCAAAACCCCGTCAACATCAAGGCCGCCGAGCGCATGGGCCGCCTGCACGACCACCTCAAGGCCAGCGGCTACGAGGGTCATCCGCTGGAAGTGCTGCTGGTGCGGCTCCTGTTCTGCCTGTTCGCCGAGGACACCGGCATTTTCCAGACCGGCAGCTTCCGCGCCTGGCTGGACGAGCGCACCGCGCTGGACGGCGCCGACCTCGGCCCGCAGCTCGCGCAGTTCTTCCAGGTGCTCAACACGCCCGAGGACAGGCGCTCCAAAAATATCGACGAGCCGCTTGCCACTTTTCCCTACGTCAACGGCAAGCTGTTCGAGGAACAGCTCCCCATCGCCGCCTTCGACGCCGCCATGCGCGAGGCCCTGCTCGACTGCACGGCGCTGGACTGGAGCGCCATCTCGCCCGCCATTTTCGGCGCGCTGTTCCAGAGCATCATGGACGACCGCGCGCGGCGCAACCTGGGCGCGCACTACACCAGCGAGGAAAACATCCTCAAGCTCATCAAGCCGCTGTTCCTGGACGACTTGTGGGCCGAGTTCAACCGCGTCAAAAACAACAAGAACAGGCTCTTCGAGTTCCACAAAAAGCTGCGCACGCTCACTTTCTTCGACCCCGCCTGCGGCTGCGGCAATTTCCTCGTCATCGCCTACCGGGAACTGCGCGCGCTGGAACTGGAAGTGCTGCGCGCCAGCCACGACAGCGGCCAGAAAGTGTTCGACGTGCACCACCTCATCCGCGTGGACGTCGACCAGTTCCACGGCATCGAAATCGAGGAATTCCCCGCACAGATCGCCCAGGTCGCGCTGTGGCTCATGGACCACCAGATGAACGTGCGCGTGTCGGACGAGTTCGGCCTCTACTTCGCCCGCATCCCGCTCAAGACCAGCCCCAAGATCGCCCACGGCAACGCGCTGACCCTCGACTGGAACGAGGTGCTGCCGGCGGAGCGGGCGAGCTTCGTGTTCGGCAATCCGCCGTTTGTTGGCAAGAAAGAACAAAGCCCGACTCAAAAGGCGGATGTGGCCCCGCTATTTGCTGCCATCAAGGGGGCGGGCGTATTGGATTTTGTTAGCGCGTGGTACATCAAGGCCGCCCAATATATTCGGGGAACACAAATCCGCTGCGCCTTCGTCTCCACCAACAGCATCACCCAGGGCGAGCAGGTCGGCGTGCTCTGGGGCTGGCTATTGAGCCAGGGCATGCACATCCACTTCGCGCACCGCACCTTTCAGTGGAGCAACGAGGCGAAAGGCGTGGCGGCGGTGCACTGCGTCATCATCGGTTTCGGTGCCTTCGATGTACCAAGCAAGACCATCTACGAATACGAGGACATCAAGGGCGAGCCGCACGCCGTGAACGTGGCCAACATCAATCCCTACCTGGTGGATGCGCCGGACGTTGTAATCGAAAAGAGAACCAACCCGATCAGTCCTGTACCCGTCATCAGCAAGGGCAGTGAAGCCACTGATTTCGGCCACTTGCTTTTGACGCCGGATGAGAAGAATCAACTTCTGGCCTATGAACCCCAGGCAGAGAAATGGATCAGGCGAATTGTTGGCGGGGATGAGCTCATCAATAATCTTGAACGCTGGTGCCTGTGGCTGGTTGACCTGCCACCCGGGGAATTGAAGCGGATGCCTAATGTACTGGCTCGGGTTGAAAGAGTAAAAGCAGAGCGCCTTGCGAGTGGCAAAGCACGCACGCGCGAGTGGGCTGCGATGCCCACCTTATTTAGCGAGAACCGGCAACCCGATAGCGATTATTTGGCTATCCCCAAGGTTTCATCCGAACGCAGAAATTATTTGCCAATCAGTTTCGTTTCCAAGGAATGGATCGCCAGTGGCAGTCTTCTGGTAATTCCAGACGCAACGCCATATCACTTCGGTATCCTGACTTCAGCCATGCATATGGCCTGGATGCGTGCTGTGTGCGGCAGAATGAAAAGTGATTACCAATATTCCGCCGGCATCGTCTACAACAACTTCCCCTGGCCCGATTCCCCCACCGACGCCCAGCGCGAAAAAATCGAAGCCGCCGCGCAGGCCGTGCTCGACGCCCGTGCCGTCTTCCCCGACGCCTCCCTCGCCGACCTCTACGACCCCCTCACCATGCCGCCCGCGCTGGTACGCGCTCACCAGAAGCTCGACGCCGCCGTGGATGCCGCCTACGGCAAAAAGAACTTCAAAAACGATGCCGAACGCGTGGCCTTCCTGTTCGAGTTGTATCAAAAGTACAGCAGTCTCTTGCCTGCAAGTCAAAAACCAAAGCCGCAAAAGAAAGCTTAGTTCCATCATTACACCAAGGGAACCAACATGTCAGAAGACAACGCTCTGAAAGAAGTGGAAATCTTCAACGCCCATCAGGAAGATACCCGAAAGCGCACGGAATTTCTTGCCAAGGCGGTTTTCCTGATCGCGGGCAGCGCATTGACGCTTTCGATCAATCTTTTCCTGAGTGAGGATGCACCCAAACTTTCCCCGGACTATGTGTGCATCCTTAAAAATGCGTGGTGGGCATTGTTTGCAAGCATGATGCTGTACATCCTCGTCCTGTCCGTCATGCTCATACGGGACTATGCTTTCGGAGAGCGTTGGCGCAAGAAGCTGAATGGCCAAAATGTCGATGTAAGCGGCAACCCCAGTTGGCCCGATGCAATAATGTGGGCACTTGGAATACTTGCCATTGTCGCCTTGTTCTTTGGCTTGGGAAGTCTTGCATGGGTTTCGAGCGCGCTGCTTAGTAAGGGGATTTGAGTGGTAAACAATAGCTCTCGGGAAAATTGGTTCAAGAAGCCCTCTTATGAATAGAGCTCCCTCAGATAACGAACTGCTTTCTCTGCTAGACCGGCTCGATCACGTGTCTGCCGATGAGCTGGAATCGGAGGTTCTGGATTTTAAGCCGTGGACGAGTCCGAAGGACGATTTGAAGGTGGCTGTGGAATATGCCATCTGCTTCGCCAATGCGCATGGCGGTGTGGTTCTGTTCGGCGTGGACGACAAACTGGTTGGCCGTGCGACGGCCATTCACGGAGCCCAGGGCTATGACCTGGAGCGTTGGCGGCGGGATATTTTCGACAGCACCCGCCCCAACCTAGCGGTGGAAATTTTCGAGTTGACGGTACCGGAAGGCACGGGGAAACTGCTGGGTGTTCGGGTCGCGGCAGACGATAGCAAACCCTACGGAACGGCAAGTGGCATCTTCAAGCAGCGCGTAGGCAAGAGCTGTATGCCGCTGGATTCGGCTGCTTTCAACAGACAATCCATCCGGACAGCTGCCGTGGACTGGAGCGGCGCCTTTGCCCAAGACATCAGTTTGATGGATCTCGACCCCATCGAGATTGCCCGTGGCCGGCAGACAGCCGAACGGCTGCGCCCGCAGTCGGACATTCCCCGCTTGTCCGATACCGATTTTCTCTCGGCCCTCGGCGCCATCCGGGAAGGGAAAATCACCCACACCGGCCTGCTACTGTTCGGCAAGGAATCGCTCCTGTCGCGGTTGTGCCCCCAGCATCTGGTGCAGTATGTCTGGCAGCCCAGCGAGACCCAGGTAGCACGCAACGATCAGTTCCGCTTTGGACTTCTGCACACGCTGGAGCGCATCGAACAAATTTTTACCAGCCCCGCCAACCCGGAGCAGGAGCTGACGTTGGGCCTGCAAAAGCTGCGCATTCCTGCCTATCACCTGGAGGTGGTGCGGGAGGCCGTGCTCAACGCAGTGACGCACCGCGATTACTCGGACCCGGGCAAGGTGCTAATCCGCCAGCTTGCGGATGAACTGGTGATCACCAGCCCCGGTGGTTTCATGCCGGGCATCACGCCCGAAAACATCCTCCGCCACGAACCCAAGAGCCGAAACAACGCGCTGGCCAACGCTTTTTTGAAGCTGGGGCTGGTCGAATCGTCAGGGATTGGCCGTCGCCGCATTTTTGTGCGGTGTCTGTCATTGGGAAAACCGATTCCCCTATATGAGAGCGACGGCCATAGCGTGACCCTGCACGTCTACGATAAAGGCTACGATGAAAATACCGCGCGCCTGGTCGCGCGCTGGACCGATGAAGGTCGCGAGCTCAGCCTGGAAGCGCTGATGGTGCTTGCCTACCTGCGTCAGAATGCCTTCATCGACAGCAATGCGGCATCGAGGCTGCTTCAGCGCACGCCTGCCCAGACCCGCGAAATTCTGGATCACTTGGCCTTGCCACGGACTGGGATTCTGGAACGCAGGGGACATACCCCTGCCGCCACATTCCATTTGGCAAAAGGCATAGCCAAGGATTTGCTCGGCAAGGCTGCCTATACCAAGACCCGCGGCCTCCATCCGATCCGCTATGCAGAAATGGTCAAAGCATATTTACAGGACCATGGCTCGATATCGCCGAAAGAGTGCCGAGAGTTACTTGGATTGGGTGAATCACAATCGGCTAAGGTCGAAGCCTCACGCTACCTAAAAGCCTGGTCAACAGGGAATGATGCTTTTCTAGATGTGCATGGGCACGCACAAAGCCGACGTTATTTTTTACGTCCTCAGAAGAAGTAAACAACTTGTTTAACAAAGAGCCTTTTTCCGGCATCACATCAAAAAATCTTATTTTTATTATATTTATCAATACGTTAAGAGAATCCCACTATTAACAAGGTGTTAACAATGTACTCGGGACACACAACACAAAAGTAAACTCCCTCCAGGGCCCCGGGTAGCCCTAATCCATTTGCAATCAACCTAAACAGCTTGCTTATCTGAAGTCAATCAAACTCATGCCCCTCACCTCCTCAACCCACCCCTGGCTTGCCGCCCTCAGGGTCTACGCCCACCCGCGCGTGGTCGGCATGCTGTTCCTGGGCTTTTCCGCCGGCCTGCCCCTGCTGCTGGTGTTGGGCACGCTGTCGTTCTGGCTGTCGGAGGCGGGCATCGAGCGTGCGACCATCGGGCATTTGTCCTGGGTGGGGCTGGCCTACGGTTTCAAGTTTCTGTGGTCGCCGCTGGTGGACCGGCTCAATTTGCCCTTCTTGACGCGCACTTTCGGGCGGCGGCGGGCCTGGCTCCTGCTCTCCCAGCTCTGCATCATGCTGGCGCTGCTGGGCATGGCCAATACCGACCCGGTGCTGAATCTCACCCACATGGTATTCTTCGCGCTGGCGGTGGCCTTCGCTTCGGCCACGCAGGACATCGCGCTCGACGCCTACCGCATCGAGGCGGTGGAAGTGGAAAAGCAGGGCGCGATGGCGGCAACCTACCAGGCCGGCTACCGCATCGCCATGATCACGGCCGGCGCCGGCGCGCTGTGGATCGCGGCGGCGTTCGATCCCTCCGAAGCGACTTATGACTTCCATCCCTGGAAGGTGGCCTACACGGTGATGGCACTCTTGATGAGCATCGGCATGCTGACCACGCTGATCATCCGAGAACCCTTACCCCCTCCCAACCTCCCCCGGCAAGCGGGGGAGGAGCTTTACCGGGAAAAGCGCGATGAACACCAGCACGACCCCAACCTCCCCCGGCAAGCGGGGGAGGAGCTTTACCCCCTCCCCTCTCGCAGGGGAGGGCTGGGGTGGGGTAGCTTGAAGTGGCTGCACGAAGCTTTCATGCAGCCCTTCGTCGATTTCTTCCAGCGCTACAAGTGGCATGCGCTGCTGATCCTGTCGCTGATCGCGGTGTACCGCATCTCGGACGTGGTGATGGGCGTGATGAGCAACCCCTTCTACCAGGAAATGGGCTTCACCAAGGACGAGGTGGCCACGGTGTCCAAGGTCTACGGCGTCATCATGACCATCGCCGGCGCGGGCCTCGGCGGCCTGCTCACCCTGCGCCTGGGCGTGATGCGCACGCTGTTTCTCGGCGCCGTGCTCTCCGCCGCGACCAATCTGCTCTTCGTCTGGCTGGCCGGGCGCGGCCATGACGTCGGCGCGCTGGTGTTCACGGTTTCCGCCGACAACCTGTCGGCGGGCATCGCCGCTTCCGCATTTGTGGCCTACCTCTCCGGCCTCACCAACCAGGCCTATTCGGCCACGCAGTATGCGCTGTTCACCTCGGTGATGCTGCTGTTGCCGAAATTCATCGCCGGCTTCTCCGGCGAATTCGTCGACGCCTACGGCTGGGCAAACTTCTTCACCGGCACCGCCATGATCGGCGCGCCTGTTTTGATTTTGGTGTGGCTGGCATCCAGGATGCCGAAGCCAGGAACCAGGGATCAGCAACAACCATGATCGAGTTTTCGCTCCTTTCCGCCCTGCTCGTGGGCCTCTTCGGCGGCGTGCATTGCGTGGGCATGTGCGGCGGCATCGTGGCGGCGTTTTCCTTCCGCGCCGGCGGCGGCAAGCCGCCGTTCCGCCTGCATCTGGGCTACAACATCGGGCGCGTGCTGTCCTACACGCTGTTCGGCGCGCTGGCCGGCGCCCTGGGCGCTTCGCTCAATCTGCTGGAAATCCGTCCGCTGCAAATCGCGCTCTATGTGCTGGCGCAGGCGGTGATGATCCTGCTCGGGCTATATCTCGCCGGCTGGAACCAATGGGTGCTGGTGTTCGAGAAAGCCGGTGGGGCGCTGTGGTCACGCGTTCAGCCGCTATTCAGGAAACTGCTGCCAGTGAGGAATCTGCCCGGCGCCTTGCTGGCCGGCATGATCTGGGGCTGGCTGCCCTGCGGACTGGTGTATTCGGTGCTGGTGGCGGCGCTCGCGGCCGGCAGCGCAAGCTCGGGGGCGGCGCTGATGCTCGCCTTCGGCCTCGGCACGCTGCCCAATCTGCTGGGCATGGCCTTCTTCGCACAGCGGCTTCAGCCCTTCATGCAGCGTTCCGCGGTGCGCAAGGCCGCAGGCCTGACGGTGGCGGCTTTTGGGGTGTGGGGCCTGACCAGGCTGGCAGCCTGACCTGCCTCGCGCCTTGCTATTTGTAGAACTTCTGGCTGAAGTGCACCTCGCGCCTGGGTTCGCCCGCGATTTCCACCGTGACGGTAAATCTCAGCGTGGTGGGCGGAACGACGCGGAACTCGCCCAGGTAGTAAATGGCGCTGCCCTCCCTGATCTCGCGCATGGCAATATGGCCAAGCTGGTTGCTGGGATTGACCAGGTATGCGGAAAGCCCGGCGGCTATGGGCTGGGTCGCGCCCATGGCGTTCTTTCTCAGCACGGAAATGGTGACGATGCCGCGCGTGGGGCTGCGGTCGATCTTGTAGTTCTTGGCCACCTCCGGCAGCAGGTCGGTGGAAAGCATGGCGTTGTAGTGGACTTCGAGGTTGCCGAATTTTTCGGCCTGTTCGGCCTGGGCAACCGGCACAAACATAACGGCGAGCAACGCGATCCAGCGAATCATGGCACCCCCTCCTTGACGATTATTATTGCGTTACCACTATAGACGATCAGGGCTTGCTTGCCAGTTCCCTCAGCCAGTCGGACACTTCGTCCAGGGTGCGGGTGCTTGCCTGGTTGAAGGCCTTGTGCGCGCCCGCGGCGTCAAAGCTGGACACGGCTATGCTTTGCGAAAACGTCTTTCTGGCCAGCAGCGCGCGGGTTTTGAGGTCGCTCACTTCGGCGCGCAATTCCATTTTCACCACGCCGGGCTGCTGCGCGGCATCATGATAAAGCTCAAGAATGTCGGTGGTCAGCAGCCAGTCGCCGCGCACATTGCTGCCGCTTTGCGCCACAGAGGCAAAGATTTGTTCACGCTCAAGACGCGCCAGCAGCAGGTCGGTAAAACGCTTGCCGGCGCGTTCGCTCCAGCGCGCGAACTGGTAATAGCCGCGCGTGCCGGCATTGCTGCTGAACGCCATGCCGTCGGTGTCGTAGAAGGCGCCGGCGGAGGTGTCGGCCGCCAGCAGGATGCGCGGCGACGGCGTGCCGGCGGGCGTCTCGCGCCCCGCATCCTCCATGACGTAATAGACGATGGCGCGCGGGTCGTCCTCGCCCGCCAAACCGAAGCTGACACAGCCGGACAATGCCAGCGCCAGCGAAAGCCAGGCGATGTTTTGCAGTCGCATGTTATCTCTCTCCCGGGCCGGGTTGCTGTTTTCCCGGGCCCAGCAGCAGCGCCCTCGGGTTGGACAGTTTCTGCCCCGCCGTGGTCACCGCATCGGCGGCGGTGCGCACGTCGCGGCTCATGGCGCCAAGCTCGAGCGTGCCGGCGTCGGACAGCGCCTGCAGCCTCTCGGAAATCAGCAGGGTTTCTTTTTGCAGGCCTTCCAGGGTGCGCGCGGCTTCCTGCAGGGTGACCTGGGCATTCTTTCCGACCTCGGTGATGCTGCCTTCGGCCTGTGTCGCGGCCTGGCTGATGCTGGCGCCGGCGAAACGGAACTCGTCCGAAGCGTCGCGTATGCCCTGGATTGCCGCATCCAGCGTCCCCTTGCTGTCGGCCAGGTGGCCCGAAATTTCCTCCAGGTTGGCGAGAGTGGCGGAAACGCGCGCCTGGTTCTCTTCCGACAGCAGCGTGTTGATCTTGTCCAGCACCAGCGCGCCGTTTTCCGCCATCCTCGACACGGCCGAAGCCACATTGTCCAGTTCGGAAGTGCCCTCGCTGATGACCGGATGTTTTTCACCCTTCGGCGCCTTGTCAAGAAAGGGGGCCGGATCCTTCGGGTTGGCGATTTCGATCGTCGCCAGGCCGGTGACGATGTTGCGCTTGACATAGGCCAAGGCGCCCTGCCGCACCGGCGCGTCTTCCGACACCTTGACCACCACCCTCACCGCGTCGTCGGGTTCGGTGACGAAATCGAAATCCCTGACCATGCCGACGCGGATGCCGCGCATTTTCACGGCGCTGTCCACGTCCAGCCCGTCCATGGACTGGCTGCGGAAATAGATCGTGTAATGGCGGTAGGCGATGTCGTCGGCCCTGCCGGCGACCCACAGGATCGCCAGCACAACCAGGGCGGCGGTCGCCAGCACAATCGCCCCCACCAGCGTGTAGCGGGCTTCAGCTTCCATCAGGCGCGCTCCTCGACATGACGTGCAGAAAAATAATCCTGCAGCCATTTGTCGTCCAGTTTCTTCAAGTCATCAACCGTGCCCTGCCCCAGCACCTTGCCGTGCGCGAGCACAATGATGCGATCGACCATGGCCAGCAGTGTATCCAAGTCGTGCGTAACCAGAAAGACCGTGAGCCCCAGACTGTCCGACAGCAGCCGGATGAGGCGGTCGAAGGCGCGCGCGGAGATCGGGTCCAGGCCCGAAGTGGGCTCGTCCAGGAACAGGAGTTCCGGATCGAGTGCCAGGGCCCGCGCCAGCGCCGCGCGCTTCCTCATGCCGCCGGACAGCTCGCTGGGCATCTTCGCGCAGGCCGAGGCCGGCAGGCCGGCGAGGGCGATCTTCAGGCGCGCCAGTTCCAGGCATTCCTTCACCGGCAGGTCGCTGTGCTCGCGCAGGGGAGCCGCCACGTTCTGCTCGACGGTGAGCGAGGAAAACAGCGCGCCGTCCTGGAACAATACGCCGAAACGGCGCCTGAGCGCCATGAGCCCCGACTCGCTCGCCTGCCAGACATCCTCGCCGAAGAGCCGGATGCTGCCGGCCTGCGGCCGGATCAGGCCGATGATTTCCTTGAGCAGCACCGACTTGCCAGTGCCGCTGCCGCCGATCAGCGCCGCCACTTCGCCACGCGCCACGGAAAGACTCACGCCGTCGTGAATCGACGCGCCCGACAGGCGGGTGACGATGTCCTCGACCTCGATGACAGGCGCGTTCATCAGATGTCCAGCTTCACGAAGGCGATGGCGAAAATCGCATCGAGCACGATGATGGCGACGATGCTCTGCACCACGGTGGAGGTGGTGGAAAGCCCGACGCTGCGGGCGTCGCGCGCGACCGACAGCCCCATGCGGCAGGCGATGAGGCCGATGAACACCGCGAACACCGGCGCCTTGCCCACGCCGACCAGCAAGGTCGTCATCTTCAGCACGCTGTCGAGGCGGTCCCAGTACTGGCTGAATTCCAGCCCCAGTTGCGCCTTCGCCACCAGCATGCCGCCCAGCAGGCCGGCGATATCGCCCAGGAACACCAGCAGCGGCAGGGCCAAAATGAGCGCCAGGATGCGCGGCAGCACCAGCACGGCAAAAGGCGACAGCCCCAGCACCGAGAGCGCGTCGATTTCCTCGTTGACCTTCATGGTGCCGAGTTGCGCGGTAATGGCCGCGCCGGAACGGCCTGCGACCAGGATGGCCACGATCACCGGCGACAGTTCGCGCAGCACCGCCGCCGCCACGCCGTCGACCACGTAGATGTTGGCGCCGAACTTCTGCGCCTGCACGCCCATGAGATACGCGAACACCAGGCCCATCAGGAAGATCATGGCCATGGTGATGGGAATGGCATAGACGAAGATGGTTTCCATCTGCGCGACGAATTCGCGGTAGCGGAGGCTGCCGGGCCCCCTGGCCAGGCGGAAGACCTCGTCGGCCAGGCGGCCGACGAAGGAGGTAAAGCCCGCAACGTGCCGGGCCGCCACGGCCGCGCCCAGCCCGGCCTGATAGAGCAGCCCGTCCGGCTTCTTCGCCGCCGGCTGCTGCGCATCCGAAAAATGCTCCGCAACCAGGCGCCAGACCGGAAGCATCGCAGCCGGCAGGCCGCGCATCTGCATCCGCGCGGGGTCGGCGCCCGCATCACGCAGGACGCGCATGAGCCGGTAGGCGCCGCTGGGGTCCAGCGCCTCGATCGCCGATCCGTCGAAAACCACTTCCCCGCCGGCAGGCAGTGCCGGCATGGCCGGCAATTTGCCGAAACCGGCCAGTATCCAGGGGCCGGTGGCATGCACCACCGTTCGCCCTTCTTCCTGCCGGACCTGCAAGCCGGGTTCAGCCATCTTTGCCGTAGAGTCCCAAGGGGTTGTCGGGATCGATGCCGTCCATGAAGGGCTGCTTGCGGTCGCTGTGCGTGACCTGGTACACGCAGCCTATCCAGTTGCCGACCACGGCCTCCGCGGTGTCGTGCCAGGTGTTGTCCAGATGCGGCAGCAGCAGCGGCTCCGGAAATTCCGGCTTCTCGCCCGCATCGAGGCGGGCGGAGTATTCGTTCAACACCGCGCGCGAAAAATCGTCGAAGTAGTTTTCAGGAAACGGCGGGCGCGACAGCCTGCCCTGCGCCGCCAGCAGCGCATCGCGCTTGTATTCCTTGAGCAGCGACACCGTGTCGTATTCGGGGTGGCCCTGGAAGAACACGGTGCGCAGGCCGTCCGCGGACACCGCTAGGTGCACGCCGGCAGCTTCGCTTTCCGCCAGCACATGCAACCCCGCCTGCTCGAACTGGGCGCGAGAAACATCGTTCCAGCGCGAATGCGGCACGTCGAAGCGTGTGTTGACGTCCGCCACCAGCGGATGGCGCGGTTCGGTCACGCGGTGCTCGAACACGCCCCAGATTTTTTTCGGCTGTTTCACGCGCTTCTGGCCGTGGCGGAACTGCATCACCGCATGGGTCGCCAGGCAGGAGCACAGCGTCGAGGTGACATTGCCCCAGGCCCAGTCGATCACCTCGATGAGCGGATTCCAGAACGGCTCTTCCGACAGGTCGGCATGGGTGACGTTGGCGCCGGTGATGATGAGCGCGTCCAGGCCCTGCTCGCGGATGGCGTCGAAGCTCTCGTAGTAGCGGTCGATGTGCGCCTGGCCGGCCTCGCCGCGCGGCAGCGCGGGGATGGTGAAGGGATGCACGTAGAACTGCGCGATGGGATTGCTCTCGCCCACCAGCCGGAAGAACTGGCGCTCGGTCGCCTCCAGCGCGGCGTCCGGCATCATGTTGAGCAGGCCCACATGCAGCTCGCGGATGACCTGGTTGGCCGCGCGCTCGCGCGTGAGCACCGTCACCCGCTCCTTGCGCAGGCGCTCGAATGCGGGGAGATCGTTATGCGCGACCAGCGGCATTCGCTTCTCCCGATTCCTGATCCCTGATCCCTGATTCCTTGCGTGCGATCGCAGTTTCCACCAGGGCGAGAAAATCGGCTTCGTCGCGCACCTGCGAGATTTCCTGCGAAGTCACCGTGTAGCCGTGCGGGCCGGCAATCGCCTCGTAGCGCGGCAGGCGCGAATGGAACAGGCGCGGGAACACCCAGCGCGTGAAGTCATTCGGCTCGATCTGCGCCACGTAGCCGAGGCCCTTCTCGCGCAGGTACACCGGCAGATTTTCAGCCAGAAACGCCGGCCGGTAATACAAGGGCTTGGGGTCGCTCTGCGCGCGGCGGATGAGGGTGTTCTCCTCCTCGCGCGTGGTGGTCTGGATGTACAGGATGAGCGTGTGTTCGGCCAGCAACTCGATCACGCCGGGCTCGTCGAGTTCGCACAGGCTGCCGCCGACATCGTTGACGAAATGCGGGTAGCCGTAGATTTCCTGGCCCTTGCGGATGAACTCGGGCACGTCGCGCATGGCGGCGATCTCCGCCTCGCGGTACATGGCCTGGCGGCGCGAGAACTCCTCCAGGCCCAAGCCGCCCCACTCCGGCCCGCCGAGCTTGCCGACGAAGGCCAGCACCGGGCCAAGGTCGTGGATCTTGATGTTGTTCTTGATGTCGATCCAGTCGCGCCGCAAGAGATCGCGCAGGAACGGCACCTGCATCGCCTGCTGCTTGATGATGTCGAGGATGGGCTCGTCCAGGTAGCGCGTGCCGATGCGGTAATCGCCGGAAAAGTGGAACCAGTCATAGCTTCTCAGCAGCGTGGAGATGTAGGTCTTGCCCACGCCCGACATGCCGAGCAGGGTGATGCGCTTGGTTTTCCAGTCGCGGAAGGATTGCGGGGTGAATTTCATTATTGAGCTGATCGTCTCGGGTATTCCATTTCCGAATCAAACGGATCGCAGGGCCATCAATGCGCTTCTTGATTTGGAAATGGAATTCAGGCCTCAAGCGTAACCAAATCGGCGCCGCCGGACAATAAAAAAGGGCGCCCGCAGGCGCCCGAATCACGGAAATGCACAGGATTGTCTACATGTTGTAGGCGCGTTCGCCGTGGCTGGCGGTGTCCAGCCCTTCGCGCTCCTCCTCCTCGCTGACGCGCAAGCCCATCGTCATGTCGATCAGCTTGAACGCCACCAGGCTGACCAAACCCGACCACACGATGGTGATGAGCACGCCGGTGGCCTGGGTGAGGACTTGGCCGCCCATGGAATAATCGTCCACGCCCACGCCGCCCAGCGCGGGCGACACGAAGATGCCGGTACCGATGGCGCCGATGATGCCGCCCACGCCGTGGATGCCGAACACGTCGAGCGAGTCGTCGTAGCCGAACATCTTCTTCAGCCCGGACACGCCCCACAGGCAGACCACGCCGGCGATCGCGCCCAGCACGATCGCGCCCATGGGACCGACCAAGCCGGCCGCAGGCGTTACCGCCACCAGGCCGGCCACCACGCCGGAGGCGATGCCCAGCATCGAGGGCTTGCCGCGCAGCACCCACTCGGTCAGCATCCAGCCCATGCCGGCCGCGGCCGTCGCCAAAATGGTGTTGATGAAGGCGAGGCCCGCGCCGCCGGTGGCTTCGAGGTTGGAACCGGCGTTGAAGCCGAACCAGCCCACCCACAGCAGCGAGGCGCCGATCATGGTCATGGGCAGGCTGTGCGGGGGCATGGCGTCGTGGCCGTAGCCGATGCGCTTGCCCAGCACGACGGCGCCCACCAGCGCGGCAATGCCGGCGTTGATGTGCACCACGGTGCCACCCGCGAAATCGAGCGCGCCGTGCTCGAACAGGTAGCCGCCCGCCGCCCACACCATGTGCGTGATCGGCAGGTAGGAGAAGGTAAACCACAGCGTGCCGAACACCATCAGCGCAGAGAACTTCACGCGCTCGGCCAGGCCGCCGACGATCAGCGCCACGGTGATGGCGGCAAAGGTCAACTGGAAGGACACGAACACCAGTTCGGGAATGACCACGCCGTCGGTGAAGGTCGCAGCCGTGCTGTCCGCGGTAATGCCCGCGAGGAACAGCTTGGAAAGGTCGCCGATCGCCCAGTTCATGCCGCCGCCGTCACCGAAGGCCAGCGAGTAGCCGTACACCGCCCACAGGATGGAGATCATGCAGAAGATGGCCATGACCTGGGTCAGCACCGAGAGCATGTTCTTGGCGCGCACCAGGCCGCCATAGAACAGCGCCACGCCCGGGATGATCATCAGAATGACCAGCAGGGTGGAAAGCATCATCCAGGCCGTATCGCCCTTGTCGGGAACCGGAGCGGGCGCTTCCGCCTCGGCAGGCGCAGCGGCTTCAGCGGGCGCCGCCTCCGCAGAAGCTCCGGCCTCCGCGGCCGGGGCGGCGGATTCTTCGGCAACAGGCGCTGCGGCCGGCTCTTCCGCCCACACCGGCGCAACCAGGCCGAGACTCAAGATCAAACCCAAACTTGCAAGCCATTTGTTCATGTGTTTTCCCCTTACAGCGCGTCCGGGCCGGTCTCGCCGGTGCGGATGCGGACCACTTGTTGCAGGTCGAATACGAAGATCTTGCCGTCGCCGATCTTGCCGGTGCCGGCGGCCTTGGAAATGGCCTCGACCACGCGCTCGAGCTGGTCGTCCTGGATACCCACGTCGAGCTTGATCTTGGGCAGGAAATCGACGACGTACTCCGCGCCGCGATACAGCTCGGTATGGCCTTTCTGCCGCCCGAATCCCTTTACCTCCGTCACGGTCAGCCCGGTCACGCCGATGGCGGACAGGGCCTCGCGCACCTCGTCAAGCTTGAAGGGCTTGATGATTGCCGTCACAAATTTCATGTCGTCTCCCTAAATTGATGGCAGGGGGAAGAGGAGCGGCTGCTTGCTGCTCCCGCCTGGTTGATAATCAGAAGGTCCTGGAGAAGGACGCGAACACGCGGCCATCGGCGATTTCCTCGCCGGCAATCGTGTAGAAAGCCTCATCCGCATTGGTGTCGCTGTAGGCCAGGGTGACGACGCCGAAGCCGATGTCCTTGGTGACACCCAGCTTCCAGTCGGTGTAATTGGCATCGCCGATATTGTTGACCCACTGATGGCCGACATGTCCCAGCACGCCCCAGCCGCCGCCGAGGTCGTGGGTGGCGTTCAGCTCAAGGTACTTGCTGTTGCGGCTGCTCTTGCTGTTGGCGTAGTCATACCAGCCGATGAAGTTGCTGGACACGACGTGGCTGTACTTCAGGCTCAGGAATTCCCAGCTGGCGCCAACGTAGACTTCGGTGGTATCGGGGCTCTTGACGCCCGCGATGTCGTCGCCCGGGTAGTAATACGTAATCAAGCCGAGGTCGTAGCCGACAGGGCCCATGGAACCGCGGAAACCGCCGTAGAGGTCGATCTCCATGCTGCTGTCATCCTTGTACCCGCCCTCGTTGACCCAGGCCACGTTGGAGGCCCAGGTTCCGACGTAGAAGCCGCTCTTGTGGCTGTAGTCGAACCCGCCCTGGATGGCCGGGCCATTCTGAGTCTGGGAAACGCCGCGGAAGACATAATCCGAAGTCAGGCTGACGTTGCCGGTAAAACTGTGCGGGCTGTCGTCCGCCTGAACCAAAACCGGCGCCGCCAGGACAGTCATCACCAGCAGGGAAAGAGATTTTAGTTTCATGTACATGTCCTTTCAGTAAGGTTTTTGAAATTGCGCTTGCTGCACAACACGCTAAGCACAGCCCATGCCAGCCAAAAAACAATCGTTAATACAATCAGTTAGGCATCCATTGCGGACAACCGTCGCAAACCGCCGCACCGATTTGGGGTCTGCTTTTCGCAACACCGCCCTGCATTGGTGCAGGTAAAAACCCATCCAAATCTCCCGGCTGCCTCTGCTACACTTTCCACAGCAAAACTTCCGGCTGAATTTTCATGCGCCCCTCCGCTTTCAATCTGGACCAGTTCGCTCAAAAACTCGGCGAGATATTCAGGCAATCGCCCGCGCGCGACCTGGAGCAGAATCTCAAGGCCGGCCTCAGCGGCTGGCTCGCCAAGCTCGATCTGGTCACGCGCGAGGAATTCGACGTGCAGGCCGAACTGCTCTCGCGCACCCGCGAAAAACTCTCGCAACTGGATGCGCGGCTGAAGGAACTGGAAGCGCGCCACCAGCCCGACAAGGACTAAGCAAGAGCATTGGCCGTCGCCGTTCTGATCAGCCGCGCGCTGGACGGGCTTGCCGCCCCGAAGGTGCACGTGGAAGCGCATCTGGCGGGCGGCCTGCCTTCGTTCACGCTGGTCGGCCTGCCGGAAACCGAAGTCAAGGAAGCGCGCGACAGGGTTCGCGCCGCCATCCAGAACACGGGCTTCGAATTCCCCGCGCGGCGCATCACCGTCAATCTCGCGCCCGCCGACCTGCCCAAGGAATCCGGCCGCTTCGACCTGCCCATTGCACTGGCCATCCTCGCGGCCTCCGGGCAGCTGCCTGCCGATCGCCTCGATCAATACGAATACGCGGGCGAGCTCGCCCTGACCGGGGAACTGCGCCCCATCCGCGGCGCCCTGGCCATGACGCTGGCTGCGAAAAACGGCGGGCGCACGCTGCTGCTGCCCGAGCTTTCCGCGCGCGAAGCCGCGCTGGTGGAGAATGCCGATGTGCTGGCGGCCGCTTCGCTCGCCCAGGTCTGCGCGCATCTCGCGGGACGGGACGCGCTTTCCCGCCCCCAGGCCGGCGGCCAGGCCAGCCAGCCGATCTACGCCGATCTTGCCGACGTGAAAGGCCAGGCCGCGGCCAGGCGCGCGCTGGAGGTGGCGGCGGCAGGCGCGCACTCGGTGCTGATGTCCGGCCCGCCGGGCACGGGAAAATCGCTGCTGGCCTCCTGCTTTCCCGGCATCCTGCCGCCCATGACCGAGGACGAGGCGCTGGCCTCGGCCGCGGTCGCTTCGCTCAATGGCGGCTTCAGGATCGAAACCTGGCGCCAGCGCCCTTTCCGCGCGCCGCACCATACCGCCTCCGCCGTCGCGCTCGTGGGCGGCGGCGGCAATCCACGCCCGGGCGAGATTTCGCTCGCGCACCACGGCGTGCTGTTTCTGGACGAACTGCCGGAGTTCGACAGAAAAGTGCTGGAAGTGCTGCGCGAGCCGCTTGAATCCGGCCACATCACGA
The DNA here is from genome assembly GCA_021847835.1 of Pseudomonadota bacterium. Taxonomy (GTDB): domain Bacteria; phylum Pseudomonadota; class Gammaproteobacteria; order Burkholderiales; family Thiobacillaceae; genus UBA6918. Next base: position 13,568 of record JAJZPR010000003.1, on the reverse strand, counting down.
TTTCGCGCGCCGCCCGCCAGGCCGAGTTTCCTGCGCGCTTCCAGCTCATTGCCGCCATGAACCCCTGTCCCTGCGGCTATCTGGGGCACCCCAACGGCAAGTGCCGCTGCACGCCGGACCAGGTTGCGCGCTATCGGGGAAAAATCTCCGGCCCGCTGCTCGATCGCATCGACATCCAGATCGAGGTGCCGGCCCTGCCGGAAAACGAACTCATGGCGAAGGCTTCTGCCGAGCCCAGCAGCGCCGTGCGCGAGCGCGTCAGCCGCGCCCGCGCACGCCAATCCGAACGCCAGGACAAGCCCAACGCGGCGCTGGCGCCGAAAGAAATCGAACGCCACTGCCAGCTCGACCCCGCGGGCGAAGCCCTGGTCAGGCAGGCCATCGCGCGGCTCAATCTTTCGGCGCGCGCCTACCATCGCATCCTGAAGCTGGCCTTGACCCTGGCCGACCTCGCCGGCGCCGAGCGCATCGAGCCCGGCCATCTTGCCGAAGCCATCCAGTACCGGCGGGCATTCAACTGATGACGAGCAGGCTCGAACACGCCCTCGCAGGCTGGCAAGAGGAAAAACGCTCGGCCTATCTGTATCGCGCGGTGGCGCTGGCCGAGGCCGGCACGCCGCGGCAGGCCCTGTTCGAGGAACTGGCGAGGGCGGCCGAGGAACAGTCCGGCATCTGGTCGGAAGTGATCCGGAAAGAAGGCGGCAAGGTGCCAGCCGATTTCAGGCCCGATCTGCGCGCGCGGCTGGTTTCAGGCCTGACGCGCCGCTTCAGGCCGCGCACGCTGCGCCCGATACTCTCCGCCATGAAGGTGCGCGGCATGTCGCTGTACACCTCGCCGCTGCCGCACCGCATGCCGGTGAACGTCGAGGAGATCGGCCGCCGCCACCAGGGCTCGGGCGCCGGCAACACCCTGCGCGCCGCGGTGTTTGGCGTGAACGACGGCCTGGTTTCCAACGCCGCGCTCATCCTGGGTGTGGCCGGTGCCACTGCGGAAAGCGGCGTCATCCTGCTCACCGGCAGCGCCGGCCTGCTGGCGGGCGCCTTGTCCATGGCCGCCGGGGAATACGTGTCGGTGCGCTCGCAGCGCGAGATGTTCGAATACCAGATCGGCCTCGAACGCGAGGAACTGGAACAATATCCCGAGGAAGAGGCTGCCGAACTCGCCCTGATTTATGCCGCCAAGGGCATCCCGAAGGACGAGGCGGAAAGCCTCGCCCGCCGTCTGTTCCGGGATCCGGAACGCGCGCTCGACACGCTGGCGCGCGAGGAACTGGGGCTGAACCCGGACGAACTCGGCTCGCCGGTGAAGGCCGCAGTCGCCTCTTTCCTGGCTTTCGCCGCGGGCGCCATCATCCCGCTGTTTCCGTTCATCCTGCCTTTCGCCGCCCAGCCGCTGCCCATCAGCGTTGCGCTGACGGGCGTGGCGCTGTTCGGCGTGGGCGCGATCCTGAGCCTGTTCACCGGCCGCCGCGCCATGCTGGGGGGCCTGCGCATGCTCGGCATCGGCGGCACAGCCGGCGCGGCCACCTACTTCATCGGCCGCGCCCTCGGCATCAGCCTGGGCTAGGCCCTGCCGCCGCCCGGGACATCACTCCATCCCCCTGGGCCCCTTCTGCGCTTTCGCTTCCTGCAAGGCCTTGATCGCGCGTTCCTGCGGCGTCAATTCGCGCGGCGCCGCCTGTTGGGGCGAGACATCGGTATCGCCACCGTACCCGGTCGGGCCGCTCTGTTGCTTCATCTGCATGAGGGCCGCCTGGGCGCGCGCCATGCGCTCTTCCTTGTCGCGCTGCGCCGCCAGTTCGGCCTTGCGCTTGCGCTCGGCTTCCGCCGCGCGGGCTGCGGCTTCCTTGCGCGCCTTTTCCTGCGCCGCCGCCAGTGCGGCACGCTCTTTTTCCTGCCTGGCTGCCGCCAGTGCGGCGGCGTCCTTTTTCTCCTGCTCGCGCGCCTCTTCGGCCTCGCGCCTGCGCTCCGCCTCCTGCTGCGCCTGCATGCGTTTTTGTTCTTCCTGCAGGCGCTTGCGCTCCTCGCGTACGCGCTGGAGTTCGGCACGGAAATCGTCAGCGCCTTTCTTCACGCGTTCGGCGGCGGCTTCCATCGCCTTCATGTCCTCTTCCGTGCTGGCCTGGGCCGGCAGGTGGCTTGCGGCGGCAAGGCTTGCCAGCATGAGCGCTGCCAACTTGGTATTCATGGGGTTTCTCCTTTGGTGCTTCTGCTTTGGCAGAATGTGTTTTCTTGGTATTTGACGATTGCACGCGGCCTCGCGCCCGGGGCACGAGATCGCGCCATGCTTACCTATACGGCCGGATGCGGTGAATCTTTACCGGCGCACTGGCCGGACCGCTAACGGGAGGGGGGCGAAACCGGCGCGAGCCGGCAGGATTCAGGTCTGTTCCCAGGGCAGGCCGTCGAAGCGCCAGCCGTTCACCGTGCTGCGCCGGCGCTGATGATCGAGGTCGCCCTCGAAGCCGTGCAGCACGTTGTATACCTCCGGGAAGCCATGTTTTTCCAGGAACTCGCCGGCGATTTTCGAGCGGTTGCCCGAGCGGCAGATCAGCACCACCGGGCGGTTGACGCTGGAAGCCTTGCGCATGTGGCCGAGAAAATCCGGGTTGAGCTCGAAATATTCGCCGTCCTGCCAGGGGATCAGCAACGCATCCTTGGGGTGGCCGACGAACAGGTATTCCATTTCGGAACGCACGTCGACCAGCACGGCGTTGGGGTTGGCCTGGAGATACTCATAGGCCTCTTTGGGGGCGAGGTGTTTCATGGCGGCGGCTTCGGGCTGGCTGGAACCTTATAATAGACGGCCAAATTCGATTTTTCTTCAGCCATGTCCCGCACCGCCCAGCTACACGACGCCATTGCCCGCCGCATCCTCATCCTGGACGGAGCCATGGGCACCATGATCCAGGGCTACGATCTGCAGGATGCGGACTATCGCGGGGAGCGCTTCAGGGACTGGCCGCACGACATCAAGGGCAACAACGACCTCTTGTGCCTGACCCGGCCCGACGTGATCCGCGAAATCCACGAAAAATATCTGGCCGCGGGCGCGGACATCCTGGAAACCAATACCTTCAACGGCCAGCGCATCTCGCTTGCCGATTACCACATGGGCGAGTTGACGCGCGAAATCAATCTGGCAGCCGCCAGACTGGCGCGCGAGGCCGCGGACAAATATTCCACCGCCGACAGGCCGCGCTTCGTGGCCGGCATCCTCGGGCCGACCTCGAAAACCGCCAGCATCTCGCCGGAAGTCAACGACCCCGGCGCGCGCAACATCAGCTTCGACGAGCTGGTCGAAGCCTATACCGAGCAGATCGACGCGCTGGTGGAAGGCGGCGTGGACATGCTGATGGTGGAAACCATTTTCGATACCCTGAATGCCAAGGCGGCGCTGTTCGCCATCGAGCAGTACTTCGACGGGCGCGCCGAAAAATTGCCGGTGATGATCTCCGGCACCATCACCGATGCTTCCGGCCGCACGCTCTCGGGCCAGACCACCGAGGCGTTCTGGAACTCGGTCAAGCACGTGAGGCCGTTTTCCGTGGGCCTCAACTGCGCGCTCGGCCCCAAGCAGATGCGCGCCTTCGTCGCGGAACTGTCGCGCGTGGCCGGCTGTTTTGTCTCCACCCATCCCAACGCCGGCCTGCCCAATGCCTTCGGCGGCTACGATGAAACCCCGCAGCAGATGGCCGATGCCGTGCGCGAATGGGGGCAGTCGGGCTTCCTCAACATCCTCGGCGGCTGCTGCGGCACCACACCGGATCACATCCGCGCCATGAGTGATGCCGTGGCCGACCTGCCGCCGCGCAAGCTGCCCGATATCCAGCCCTGCCTGCGGCTTTCCGGCCTGGAACCCCTGAACGTCTGCCCCGGCAGCCTGTATGTCAACGTGGGCGAGCGCACCAACGTCACCGGCTCGCGCGCCTTCGCGCGCATGATCCTCGAAGGCCGCTACGACGATGCGCTCTCGGTGGCGCGCCAGCAGGTGGAAAACGGCGCCCAGGTCATCGACATCAACATGGACGAAGGCATGCTCGACGCCAAGGCGGCAATGGTGCGCTTTCTCAACCTCATCGCCTCGGAGCCGGACATTTCCCGCGTGCCCATCATGATCGATTCCTCCAAGTGGGAAGTGATCGAGGCCGGCCTCAAGTGCGCGCAGGGCAAGTGCATCGTCAACTCCATCTCCATGAAGGAGGGCGTGGAGAAATTCAGGCACGAAGCCAAGCTCGCCCTGCGCTACGGCGCGGCGGTGGTGGTGATGGCTTTCGACGAGGCCGGCCAGGCCGACACCTTCGCGCGCAAGACCGAAATCTGCGAGCGCGCTTACAAAATATTAGTGAACGAAGTCGGCTTCCCGGCCGAGGACATCATCTTCGACCCCAACATCTTCGCCATCGCCACCGGCATCGAGGAACACGCCAACTACGCCGTGGATTTCATCGAGGCCACGCGCTGGATCAAGCAGCACCTGCCCCACGCCAAGGTATCCGGCGGGGTGTCCAACGTGTCCTTCTCCTTCCGCGGCAACGATGCCGTGCGCGAGGCGATCCACACCGTGTTCCTCTACCACGCCATCCAGGCCGGCATGGACATGGGCATCGTCAACGCCGGCATGCTCGGCGTGTACGACGAAGTCAATCCGGAACTGCGCGAGCTGGTGGAAGACGTGGTCTTGAACCGCCGCCCCGACGCCGGCGACCGCCTGGTCGAAGCCGCCGGCAAGTTCGCGGGCCAGAAGAAGGAAGAAACCGAGAACCTCGCCTGGCGCGACGCCGCGGTGGAAGAGCGGCTGTCGCACGCCCTGGTCAAGGGCATCACCAGCCACATCGTCGAGGACACCGAGGAGGCGCGGCTCAAGGCCGAGCATCCGCTGAAAGTCATCGAGGGCCCGCTCATGTCCGGCATGAACGTGGTCGGCGACCTGTTCGGCGCCGGCAAGATGTTCCTGCCGCAGGTGGTGAAATCGGCGCGCGTGATGAAACAGGCGGTGGCGCATCTGATGCCCTTCATTGAGGCCACCAAGGCCGCGGGCGGCGCGCAGAACAACGGCAAGATCGTCATGGCCACGGTCAAGGGCGACGTGCACGACATCGGCAAGAACATCGTCGGCGTGGTCTTGCAGTGCAACAACTTCGAGGTGATCGACCTCGGCGTCATGGTGCCCGCCGACAAGATCCTCGACACCGCCGAAGAGGTCGATGCCGACATCGTCGGCCTCTCGGGCCTGATCACGCCCTCGCTGGAAGAAATGGCCAGCGTCGCCAAGGAAATGCAGCGGCGCGGCATGACCCAACCTTTGCTGATCGGCGGCGCCACCACCAGCCGCGCGCATACCGCGGTCAAGATCGAACCCAACTACGAACAGCCCGTGGTGTGGGTGCCGGACGCCTCGCGCGCGGTGGGCGTGGCCTCCACGCTGCTGTCCAGAGACCTGCGCGCGGCCTATGCCGCCGAGGTGAAAGCCGATTACGCCAAAATCCGCGAACAGCATGCCGGGCGCGGCGAGGCGAGAAAGCTGCTGGCACTGCAAACCGCGCGCGAACGCGGCTTCAAGGCCGACTGGGCCACATACACGCCGCCCGTACCGCGCCAGCTCGGCATCCAGGTGTTCCGCGACTACAGCCTGGCCGAGATCGCCGCCAGCATCGACTGGACCCCCTTCTTCCAGACCTGGGAACTGGCCGGGCGCTACCCGAAGATCCTCAACGACGAAGTCGTGGGCGAAGAGGCGAGAAAACTGTTCGACGACGCGCAGGAGATGCTCAACCGCATCATCAACGAGAAATGGCTGTCGGCCAACGGCGTGATCGGCCTGTTCCCGGCCAACACCGTGAATTCCGACGACATCGAAATCTACGCCGACGAATCGCGCACGGCCACCCTGATGACCTGGCACAACCTGCGCCAGCAGATGGAAAAGCCGCTCGACCGGCCGAACATGTGTCTGGCGGATTTCGTCGCGCCGAAAGACACCGGGGTGAAGGACTACCTGGGCGCCTTCGCCGTCACCGCCGGCGGCGGCCGCTTCGACGAGAAGCTGGCCGAGTTCGAGAAGGCGCACGACGACTACAACGCCATCCTGTTCAAGGCCCTCGCCGACCGCCTGGCCGAGGCCTTCGCCGAGCGCCTGCATCAGCGCGTGAGGACGGAATTCTGGGGCTATGCCGCCGATGAGAATTTGGGCAACGAACAACTCGTCAACGAGGAATACCAGGGCATCCGCCCGGCGCCCGGCTACCCCGCCTGCCCCGAGCACACCGAGAAAGGCCCGCTGTTCGAATTGCTCAAGGCCACGGAAAATGCCGGCATCCAACTGACCGACAGCTTCGCCATGTGGCCGGCGGCGGCAGTAAGCGGCTTCTACTTCAGCCATCCGCAAAGCCAGTATTTCGCCGTGGCCAAGATCGGCCGCGACCAGCTGGAAGACTACGCCCGCCGCAAGGGCTGGGATATCGAAACCGCCGAGAAGTGGCTGGCACCGAATCTATAAATACCGAAAAAACAATTTGTTACATCTATCAATAAGTTATCAATAAATATTTATTTGATAATTCACGGGTTATCAGTAGACTATCAATTAGCATCAATCTGATAATTCGGTATGAAAATACCCCTCGCCCCGCCGCCGCTTGATGTCTTGCTGAAAGGTTTCAAGCCCGAAGCGCTCGTGCATTTTGCCGAACTAAAACTTGGCTCCCTGGTTGAAGGCCGCTACCTTCATTGGGACGAGCTTCGACACCGCCAACCTCCGTCAGGACTCAATCTGGAAAGCTGGTGGCTAGCAACCAAACTTGCCCGTCTGGCCAATGCAAAATCGCTGCCCTTTCTCGACAAACTGGGTCATGCATTCATATATACCCTGCCCGAAACCCTACTAAAGGATTTGCACGACATCGACCGTGAAGGAGGGATGATTCCGAGCGGACAGCCATCCATCGAGGTGCGCAGCGACCAGGCTCGCTACCTGATGGCCAGCCTGATTGAGGAATCGATCACGTCAAGTCAGCTCGAAGGCGCTTCAACCACCCGCCGCGTGGCTGAAGCCATGTTGCGCGAGGGCCGCAAGCCGACAAGCGTCAGCGAGCGAATGATCTTCAACAACTTCGAGGCAATGCGCCACATTCGCGAAATCTGCGGCGGGCAACTCAAGCCGGAACACATCATTGAATTGCAACGCGTGCTGACGGAAGGCACGCTGGAACACCCGGAAGATTGCGGCCGAATACGCCAGCGCGACGACATCCAGGTAATCGGGAAAGGCGATGGCACGGTGCTACACCAGCCACCCAAGGCCTCCGAACTGAGAACCCGCCTGCAACGTCTGTGCGATTTCGCCAACGCACCGGTTTCAGACGAAGGCTTCATTCACCCAATAGTGCGCGGCATCCTGCTTCATTTCATGATCGGCTACGACCACCCTTTCGCCGACGGCAACGGCCGCACGGGGCGGGCCTTGTTTTACTGGTACATGGCAAAACAGGGCTACTGGATGATGGAATATCTTTCCATTTCCAGCATCCTGCGCAAGGCACCTGCCCAATATGCGCGCGCCTATCTGCATACGGAAACGGACGGCGGAGACACCACCTATTTTCTGCTGCATCAGACCGACACCATCCTCAAGGCACTGGAAGCGCTGCACCGCTACCTGATGAAAAAAAGGCAGGAGGAGGAGCAGATCAGCGCCCATCTCAGGAATCTGCACACCCGGGACAAGCAACTCAATCACCGGCAAACCGCTCTCCTCGCCCATGCCGTAAAACGGCCGCAAGAACCTTTCACCATCGAAAGCCATCAACGTTCCCATCAAGTGGCTTACGCCACGGCCAGGGCCGATTTGCTGGAACTTGCCTCAATGGGATTGCTGGAGGAACGGGTATCCGGCAGAAAAAAAATATTTTTCCCCGCCGCGGGCCTGGGGGAAAAGCTCGGCGCAATCGCCTCAAAGTGACCAGTCGCCGCTTCTGAGCTTGTCCCACCAGAACAGCGCGGTGGTAGTCTTGGTCTCGCAGATCTCGCCGCGTCGGATCATGTCCAGCGCCTCGTCGAAGGGCACGCGCAGGATTTCCAGGAATTCGTCGTGGTCGCGCTCGTGGCCGACGTGTTCGAGATCCTGCGCGAGAAAGAAGAACATCTTCTCGTCGCAGTAGCCGATGGCGGGGTAAAAATCGAACAGGAACTGCAATTTGTTCGCGCGGTAGCCGGTTTCCTCGATGAGTTCGCGCTGGGCGCAGAATTCCGGCGTTTCGTCGGGATCGAGCTTGCCGGCCGGCACTTCGATGAAGTCGCGGCCGCAGGGATAGCGGTGCTGGCGCTCGAGCAGCACGTCGCCGTTTTCGAACACCGGCAGGATCACCGCGGCGCCGGGATGGACGATGTATTCGCGCGTGGAGGTATGGCCGTTGGGCAGGCGCACCGTGTCGCGGCGCGCCTTGAGCAGCCGGCCCTGGCACATCCATTCGGAGGCCAGCATGGTTTCGGTGAGATCGTCGGGCTTGTCGTTCATTGCGGTCGCTTTCGATACGGGGAGTTCAGCCGTGGCCTGCCCGGCAAGCCGGCCGGGGAAACAGGCAGGGCCGACGCTACATGAATGCAGCCAGAAAGCATGATAATCGAGGCATGCGCTGCCGCAAAAACGATCATGCGGCCCCGCCAAAAAGGCAAAAAAAACCGGGCGGTAAAAACCGCCCGGCAAAACCGGAGGAAACGGCTTGCGTCACCTCACTGCGGAGAACTTGCCTTGACCGATTTGATTCGGCCTGATTGCACGTTCATAGTACGAAGACAATTCCGGTTTGCATATATAACTAAAGTAATAGATGGCTTCCCCAAGCCATGAAAGCATTGCCGCCACGCGGGGCTGTTTTGCGGACGGCCCGAACAGGGGATAGACTCCTGCAAGCCTTGAAAACCCCGTGGAAACGGGCTTGGGGGCCACCCAGGGAGCGCGAGACACCGATGAAGATTTTGCTGGCTGACGATCACCCCCTTTTCCGCGAGGGGGTCAAGCATGTCCTGATGCTCCTGGGCGACGTGATCAGCATCGTCGACGCCCACGATTACCCCTCCCTGTTCGCGGAAGCCGCCGCCCACCCCGACCTGGATCTGGTGCTGGCCGATTTGTACATGCCTGGCATGGGCGGACATGAGGGGATTGCGGAATTCCGGAGCCAGTTCCCGGACATGCCGCTCGTCATCATGACCGCCTCGGAATCGCGCGACGACGCGCGCCGTGCGCTGGCTTCCGGCGCGCTCGGCTACGTGCTGAAATCCTCGCCCAGCCAGGAAATGCTCGACGCCCTGATCCGGGTGCTCGACGGCGGAATTTACATCCCGCCCATCCTCGAAAGCGACACCGGGCAGACCGACGCCCCTGCCTGCCTGATGCCGTTCTCCAGCCAGGGCATACACCTGACCCGGCGCCAGATCGAGGTGTTCAAGCTGCTGCTGCTGGGCAAGCCCAACAAGACCATCGCGCGCGAACTGAACTTGTCCGAAGGCACCGTGAAAATTCATGTGGCGGCGATTTTCCGCGCCCTTGGCGTTGCCAACCGTACCGAAGCGGCGATTGCCGCCCAGCGGTTTGGCCTGAGCCCGGCCAGCGTCTGAGCGGCGTGCTGATGCTTCGGCAAGCCCTTGAATGCCGCTGCCGGGCCGCCGGCCGGCGGCTGCAAAAACTGGGCGCGGCCTTGCGGCTGCAGAGCATACGCAACCGCATTCTCGTCATCGCCCTGATTCCTTCGCTCATGACGGCCGCACTGTTGACCACGCAGCTGCTCAGGCAAACGCTTGCCGAGGCCAGGCACAACACGCGCACAGAATTGCTCAGCGCGGCCCGGCACATGGCGGCGGCAGGCCAATATGCCTTGATCAGCGGAAATGCCGACCTGCTCAGGCAAACGGCAGAAGAGGAGCGCAGCCAAAACCATCTCCGCTTCGCCTGCATACGCGAGTTGCGCGGGGGCCCGCCTTACTGTGCCGGCAGACCGGATTACGAATCGCTGTCTTCCCCTCCGCCCATCGGCAGCGTTGCGGAAATCCCCGGCGCCTGGCTGGCCGCCTATCCGATCACCCTGCCCGAACCCGAATTGGGCGACGACATGCCGGCCGACAGGCCGGCGGTTGCCGAAATCATCGGCTATGCCGTCGCCGCCGTCAGCATCGAGCCGCTGCTGGCCTCGCAGCGCAGGGCGGTGCTGACCGCTGCAAGCCTGGTGATCAGTTCCGCCCTGCTTACCGCCCTGCTGGCCTGGCGCATGTCCACCAGCCTCACGCACAGAATCCGGCATGTTTCACAGGCGGTGGACCGCATTGCCGGCGGCGACCTGCAGATTCGCGTCGATGCGCACCCCTCCACCGAACTGGGCGTGCTGGAAAAAGGCATCAATCGCATGGCCGAGTCGCTGCACGCGCACCAGGACGAATTGCAGGTGCGCATCATTCATGCCACCGCCGACCTCGCCGCCAAGAAGGAAGAGGCCGAGCGCGCCAATTCCGCGAAATCCCGGTTTTTCGCTTCCGCCAGCCACGACCTGCGCCAGCCGCTGCATGCGTTGGGCCTGTTCAGCGAGGCGCTGAAGCAACGCGTGAAAACCGGCGAACTGCGTACCCTCGCCTCGCAGATATCCACTGCGGTTTCCTCCCTGGAAACCCTGCTCAACGCCCTGCTCGATGTTTCACGCCTGGATGCGGGCATCATCGAAGTGCGCAGGCGTCATTTCCCCGCCAGCCAGCTGTTCGAGCACATCCGCCAGCAGTTCGAGGGGCCGGCCGCCGCCAAGGGCCTGAAGCTCAAGGTGCGCCCCAGCAACTGGGTTCTGCACAGCGATCCGGTGCTGCTCGAACGCATACTCATCAACCTCGTTTCCAACGCCCTGCGCTATACCCCGCGCGGGCGCATCCTGGTTGCCGGCCGCAAGCGCGGCCACGGGCTGCTCATCCAGGTATGGGACACCGGCATCGGCATCCCGGAGAGCGCGCAGCAAACCATCTTCGAGGAATTCGTGCAGCTCGACAACCCGGGGCGCGACCGCGAAAAAGGCCTGGGCCTGGGGCTGGCGATCGTCGCGCGCACCGCCAGCCTGCTCGGCACGCGCATCGAAGTGCGCTCGCGCGAGGGCCGCGGTTCCGTGTTCAGCCTGGAAGTGCCGCTGGGATCCACCCATCAGCTGTCGCCTGCGGAAACGATACACTCCGCCCTGGCGGCCAGCCTGCAGGAACGGCTGATCGTGGTGGTGGATGACGAGACATCCATCCTGCGCGCCATGGAAAGCCTGTTCAAGACCTGGAAGATGAAGCTGGTTACCGCACGCAGCGCCGAGGAAGCGCTCAGCCAGCTGAAGCAGCTTGGCAGCGCGCCCGACTTTCTCATCACCGATTACAGCCTGCCGGGCGACACCGACGGCATCCAGGTGGCGCGCCAATTCCGCGCCGCTTTCGGCGCCGAACTGCCGGTGCTGGTGCTGACGGGCGACACTGCGCCGGACACCTTGCAGCGCATCACCAACGCCGGCCTCAAGATCATGCACAAGCCGGTGCGGCCGGCGCGCCTGCGCGCGGCGCTCGCCCACTTGCTGGACAAGGAACCGCCCCCGGAGCCGGCCTGGCAGGACAGCGCCTTCAGGCCACCGCATGACTGATTCGATCGCGGGCTGCCGCCATGGGCGGGTGCGGCATGATGCCGCACCCGCCCATGGAAAATCCGACGCCGGACACCCGCAAAGTAGAATGCGTCCATGAACCCGCAAGCCTTCGTTTTGCCCACACATGGCAATGCGCTGGGCCGGCTGTTCTGGCTGAGAAACTTCATGCTGGCCGGACTGCTGCTGCTCATGCTGTGGTCCGAGCTCTACCTCGGCGTCAGGCTGCCCTGGCCGGCCATGGGCGCCACCCTGCTCCTGATGGCGGGGCTGAACGCCTTTACCGCCTTCCGGCCCAGGCTGCCGGAGCCGGTCGGCCCGTCCGAGATGCTCATTCAGCTCATGGCCGATCTCGCCGGACTGACCGTGCTGCTGCTCTACACCGGCGGCTGGGCCAATCCTTTCGTGTCCCTCCTGCTGCTGCCGGTGGTGATGGCCTCGCTGCTGCTGCCCGCGGCAATGGCATGGCTGGCCGGCGGCCTGTCCATCGCCGCCTACAGCCTGGTCGCCTACATCAACATCCCCCTCGACATTCCGCCGGAGAAGGCCTTTTTCCTGCACGTGTCCGGCATGTGGATCACTTTCGCCGCCAGCGTGGTGGTGGTGGTGTTCATGGTGCTCAAGCTGCGCACCCAGCTCGCAGAACGCGAGCGCGAACTCGCCGCCTTCCGCGAGGAGAATTTGCGCAACGAACAGGTGGTGGCGGTGGCGCTCACCGCCGCGGGCGCCGCGCACGAACTCGGCACCCCGCTCAACACCCTAGCCCTGCTGAACGAAAGCCTGCTCGCGCAAGCCGGCGACAGGAACCGCGAAGACCTGGAACTCATGCGCACGCAGATCGAGCGCTGCCGGCAGTTGCTGAAAGACCTCTCGCGCACCGCGCAAGCCGCCGCCGGCGAACCCGTCGCCGCCGACACCTATCTCGCACGCCTGGCCGGGGAGTGGCGCCTCTTGCGCCCCGCCGTCGAAGCCGAGGCCGCATGGACGGACGAACGAAGCGCCCCGCCCATCCAGCCGCCGGCCAGCCTCGACCAGTCGCTCATCAACCTGCTGAACAACGCCGCCGACGCCGCGCCCGGGCTGGTGCGGATTCAGGGCAAGATCGTCGACGACGGCCTGCAGATCGACATCCTCGACAGCGGCCCCGGCCCCGCCCCGGCCCTGCGTGCCATGGCCGAGCCCGGCCGCTCCAGCAAGGGCGGCCTGGGCCTCGGCCTCTTTCTCAGCAACGCCAGCATCGAAAACCTGGGCGGCCAGGTCACGCTCTCCGAACGCGAGCACGGCGGTACCTGCGTTTCGGTTTGGTTGCCGCTGCTGGGGCTTAAGAAATGAACCTACAACAAAGTCAGCCACAGAGAACACAGAGATCACCGAGAAAAAACAAAGACCTTCGCAGAGTGGTAGTGCCAAGCCGTTGGGTGCGGCGCTCTGGTGCAGCCAATAGTGGGTTTTCTCTGTGGCCTCTGTGCTCTCTGTGGCTTGAAGTGAGGTTTTAGGATGAAAACACCGCTTTCCCCGCTTTTGATCGTGGAAGATGACGAAGTCTTCGCCCGCGTGCTGGCGAAGTCGCTCGCTGCTCACGGCCTGCAAGCGCACACCGCAAGCAACGGCGCCGACGCCCTCGCGCTGGCCGGGCAGCACGGCTTCGCCGCCGCCGTGCTCGACCTGAAGCTGGAAAACGAAACCAGCCTCGCGCTGATCCCGCAACTGAAGGCGTTAAACCCCGACATGCGCATCCTCATGCTCACCGGCTACGCCAGCATCCAGACCGCCGTCGAAGCCATCAAGCTGGGCGCCACCAACTACCTGCCCAAGCCTGCGGGCGTAGCCGAAATCCTTTCCGCCCTGCAAAGCGGCCAGCCCAACCCCGACCTCCCCGTCGCCGAACGGCCCCTCTCCGTCGACCGCCTGGAATGGGAA
>JAJZPR010000054.1 GCA_021847835.1 Pseudomonadota bacterium | reverse complement strand
GCGAGGTCGTTCCCAATCCTACGCCTGAGACTCTGCCGCTGGACGAGATTTTGCAGCGCGCGAAGGATGCCGAGGCCATCATGACCTTCATGCCGGACCGCGTGGACGAGGCATTCCTGCGCGCTTGTCCGCGGCTGCGCGTGGTCGGCTGCGCGCTCAAGGGCTATGACAACTACGACGTCGAGGCCTGCACCCGGCACGGCGTGTGGATCACCAACGTGCCAGATTTGCTTACCATCCCGACGGCGGAGTTGACCATCGGCCTGCTCATCGGCCTGACGCGCAACGTACTCGCTGGTGATCGCTTCGTGCGCAGTGGTCAGTTCAATGGCTGGAGACCAGCGCTCTATGGTTCCGGACTCACCGGCAAGACCCTAGGCATCATCGGTATGGGCGCGGTCGGTCAAGCCATCGCCCAGCGTCTGATCGGATACGAAATGCGTGTGCTGTACACCGATCCGGTGGCACTGCCGAAGGAGAAGGAAGAGCAATGGAGCCTTGATCGTGTGGAGTTGTCGGCGCTGCTCGCCGCGAGCGACTTTGTCGTGCCCATGGTGCCGTACCGCGACGAAACGCTGCACATGATCGACGGCGGTGCGCTCGCACGGATGAAGACGGGGGCCTACCTGATCAATACTTGCCGCGGCTCGGTAGTGGACGAGCAGGCGGTGGTCGAGGCGCTGGCTTCCGGCCGCTTGGCCGGCTATGCCGCCGACGTGTTCGAAATGGAGGAATGGGCGCGCCCCCACCGGCCGCACGTCATTCCCCAAGCGCTGCTTGACGACTCCGAGCGCACCTTGTTCACACCGCACATCGGCTCGGCGGTGGACGCGGTACGGATCGAGATCGAGCTTGAGGCGGCGCGCAACATCCTACAGGCGCTGCGCGGAGAAACCCCGCAGGGTGCGATCAATCGACCGCAGGCGAGGATGATAGCCTGACGGTGCTGAACCTTGAGCACGTCGCCAGTTTTCTGGCCGTGCTCCGTACTCAAAGCTTCCGTGCCGCGGCACACGAGCGCGCGTTGTCGCAGGCCACGGTGTCGCAGCATATCCAGAAACTCGAGGCGGCGCTCAACACATGCCTGATCGAGCGATCCCATAGCGGTTGCTCCCCGACCGCAGCAGGCATAGCGCTGCTGCCGCATGCTGAGAGCCTGATGCATGTAAACGAGCGCGCCCTGAATCTGTCTCGCCACCGGGCGATTAGCATTGGTGCCAGTTCCAACATTGGCATCTATCTGCTGCAGCCCTACGTTAAGTCGTTTCTGGCGAAGACGGGCGGACAATATCCAGTCGAAATCGTTATCCATCAAAATCCGGCCATTGCCGACAAACTGGAATGTGGCGAAATTGATGTCGCCACTATGGAATGGTGGGACGATCGCCCCGGCTATATTGCGCGCCCATGGCGGCAGGAAAAAATGGTGGTGATCGTGGCGCCCAATCATCCGTGGGCGGAGTTGTCAGAAGTGCCTCGAGCCATGTTAAAGGATGTGCCATTTTTGGGTGGCGAACCCGGCACTGGCACGGGTAGATTACTTGTGCATCACATGGGCGAAGCCATGCACGGCGTAAAAGGGGCGATGCAACTAGGCAGCACTGAAGCAGTGAAGCGATGGGTTCAAGCTGGCATAGGCGTATCAATTGTGCTGTCCAGCACCGTCGTCGAGGAATGCCGCGCTGGCACATTACTTGCCGTCCCCCTTGAGGGCGCCCCGATATCCAAAACCTTATATGTGATTTGGCGTGCCACGTTGAGCCATGACAGCTTGCCGCTACGTCTCGCCAAGTGGCTACTCGATTACAAAACAGCGGCGGCGAACACCCCGCCAGAAGTGGCCCCGCATATCTGGACAGCGCTATAAGTGAAAACTCCGGGCATGGCACCGGGCTGGCAGCACATTTTTAAACCTTTAATTTTTATGTTCGCATTGGCCGAGTTGCACGCGTCGCCTGTTCGGCAAGTTTCGGTGTGGAGCAGTCAGTCGAATGGCTGCTCTGTGGCATTTCCGAATGACGGCTCCTGGCCGGGAGCACCCGTTGAGCACATCGCCGCAAAGCAGACTTACGGCAATCCGCCCCCTTTTCCATCGTCCGCTTTCAGCGAATATTGGGAACCGCCGCTCCCGGCCAGGAGCGGTCGGTTACCAGGCACATCGCATAACAGACATTGGGCGAACTACTGATGTGTAGTGCCTTGGCTTATTTTGTCATTTATTTCGATTTTTATACGAATGCGGGAACGCTACATTGCCTAATTTCGATGGAATAATCGGCGTATGATCATCGCTTTTTTTGGGCTCATCGACTTCGTTTGATAACTGTTGGCTGACAGGAGATGGCATGACGCAATTCCAAGAGATCAGGATCCAGCTGGATGGCATCAGCAACGTTTTGAAGACTAAGCGCTTCCGAGTACCTGCATACCAGCGCTCTTACGCGTGGGAAGCAGAACATGTTGAAGCGTTACTCCAAGACATCAATGACGCTATTCAGACCAAGGAAAACGAATACTTCTTGGGATCAATTGTCGTAACTGGCCCTACGGATGGAAAGCATGACGTTGTCGATGGTCAGCAGCGATTAACGACGATCAGCCTGCTGGTTTCCGCAATCAAGGACATCTTCGCGGACAAAGGGGATATAGAAGTCGTAGTTTCCGTCAAGAATGACTACCTAGCCAGCACAGATCGCAAGACGAAAGAAAAAGAGCCAAAGCTAACCCTAAATGAAGTCGATAATGAGCTATTTCAGGAGCTCATTGAAGACCCCAGCAACATTGACTCTGTTAAGTTTCAACGACAGTCGCATCAACTGATGCTCTCCGCTGCAAAGCAAATTAGGCAATACCTGGACGCCATTCTGAAGGTGAGCAAAGACGAGGAGGAAACTCTTCACGCTTGGCTAGACTACCTTGATTCAAATCTAAAGATTATTGTTGTCGCGGCTCCTGACGACAGCAACGCCTTTGTTATCTTCGAGACACTGAATGATCGAGGCCTTGAACTCGCAATTTCTGATCTTCTGAAGAACTATATTTTCCACAAATCGGGCGACAAGATCGAAGAGGCTAAGAATCGCTGGCTATCAATGATTGCGGTTCTCGAAGCAACTTCTGAAGAGCCGCTTACCGTAACCTATTTGCGCCACTTTGCAATGTCGCGGTATGGACTCGTCCGCGAGCGCGACCTGTTCAACACAATTAAGAAGAAGGTTACAAACAAGAAATCAGCAATTCAGCTTGCAACGGACTTGGGTAACACCGTCAAAGTTTACTCGGCCCTTGTCAATACAGATCACGATCTGTGGCAGAAGTACGACCCTCAAGTCCGGTCTCGAGTTTCGACCATCAACCTGCTTAACATGAGCCAAATCCGGCCGCTGCTCATAGCAATCCTTCAGAATTTTGATGCCCCTAAGATTGAGGAGGCATTTAGACTTCTAGAGTCAGTAGCGGTCAGGTTCCAAATTGTTGGCGGCGTCGGTGGCGGCACCTTGGAACGCATATACAGCGACTCAGCTAAGGCGGTATTTGATGGTGGCATCAAATCGCCCCAGGAAATCATCGCTGCCTTTACTACCTTGCCGGCCGACTCAGCTTTTCATCAGGCGTTCTCTGTGGCACAAATTTCCCGTCAGAACCTTGCGCGTTTCTACCTGACACGGCTAGAAAATGCGCTCAATGGCTCGAAGATTCAGGAGCTAGTTCCTAATCCAAGCACTGGCCATATCAACCTAGAGCATGTGCTTCCACAAACCCTTAAAGAAGGCTGGCTAAAAACGTGGAAGGCTGACGCCGCAAGGGGGTATCTGAAGAGGCTTGGCAATCTGGCGCTCCTAAATTCGAAAGAGAACAGCAAGACGGGAAACGATGATTTCGCGAAGAAATGCGACGTCTACTCAAAGTCAAGTATCGTGCTTACCCAGCGGATTGCGGAGTTCTCCGAGTGGACTCCAGAAAGCATTGATGCGAGACAGAAGCAGATGGCGGAACTCGCGGTCAAGGCTTGGCCCATAAAGTAGCTTGGCAGCCCGACGTCCCCCAAGCCGATGCCGCTTCGCGCTGCGGCTTAACCCCGGTGTTGAGCGTCCGCTTTCCCAAGCAGGCTACTTCCGCTTAGGGTCGGGTTCTGCCGTCCGAACTGAGGAAAGCGGTCGTTCAGGAGCGAGAGGCGAGCCAACGACCGGTCTTACGAGTACAGCGGACGCGGTCAATCGAAAGGCCGTTGTCGCCTTTGGCCGATGACCCGGCATCCGCCTCGAATTTTTAAACGGCGGATCAACACCAGATAGCCGACCGTCAAATCATTGAAGGCCGTGTGGCTCCTCAGGGTCGATTTCAGACAACGCCCCCGGTCCTGCATCGCCCCATCTCCTTTCCGCTACGCCGCCTGTTCCATAGGCACTATGTCCTGATTGATGCGCGAGCCATGTTCTGCAAGGGCAATCTTCATGTCGTAATCCGATTGCAGGCCAAGCCAGAACTCCGCGCTGGTGCCGAAGTAGCGTGCCAGGCGCAGGGCAGTGTCGGCGCTGATCGCGCGGCGTTCGCGCGCGATGTCGTTGATACTCGGTGCGGGCACGCGCAAGGCGATGGCGATGGCGCTGGCGGAAAGTCCCAGCGGGATGATGAATTCTTCGCGCAGGATTTCACCCGGGTGAATCGGACGCATTCCATTGGTGACAGTCATCGTGGCCTCCATTCAGTGGTGATCGACAATTTCGACATCAAAGGCATGGCCGTCTTCGAAACGATTCGAGACTACTAAACAAAGCAAATCCGACCCATGCGGTCAGGTCAAGTCTGACCTCGACAGCTTACAACATCTCCATCACCCACCTGGCGCCCCTGAACCGCCCCGACTTTCGTGGAGGCTGTTTGGTTTAAGTCAGGCTGTTGTCTCGGCCTGACTGGCGAGTTGCCGGTAGTAGTTTGCCTCAGCTTCTGCAGGCGGGATATACCCAATCGGTTCGAGCAGCCTGTGGTGGTTGAACCAGCACACCCTTCGAGCGTGGCCAGCTCCAGCGCCTCACGGGTCTTCCAGGGCGCTCTGCGGTGGATCAGTTCGGCCTTGTACAGCCCGTTGATCGTCTCGGCCAGGGCGTTGTCGTAGCTGTCGCCCTTGCTGCCTACCGAAGGCTCGATGCCGGCTTCTGCCAAGCGCTCGCTGTAGCGGATCGATACGTACTGCGAGCCTCTGTCGGAATGGTGGATCAGGCTGCTGTCGCGCTCAGGCTGCCGGGCGTACAGCGCCTGCTCCAGGGCATCCAGAACAAAGTCCGTGTGCATTGAACTGCTCACCCGCCAGCCGACGATGCGCCGTGCAAAGACGTCGATGACGAAGGCCACGTACAACCAGCCCTGCCAGGTCGAGACGTAGGTGAAGTCCGATACCCAGAGCTGGTTGGGACGATCCGCCTTGAACTGGCGGTTGACCCGGTCCAGCGGGCACGCTGCCTTGGCGGCGCTGATCGTGGTGCGCACGACCTTGCCGCGGATGACGCCGCGCAAGCCCAAGCGTTGCATGAGCCGCTCGACGGTGCAGCGGGCCACCGCCATCCCTTCACGATTCATCTGCTTCCAGACCTTGTCGGCGCCGTAGACCTGCAGGTTGACCTGCCAGACGCGCTCAATCTGCGGTATCAGCGATTCATCGCGCCGGGCGCGGGCGCAGCGCAGGGCTGGATTGCGCTGCTGCGCTGCATGACGCCGGTAGCCTGATGGGGCGATCTGCAGCACGTTGCAGATCGGCTCGACCCCGAAGGTTTCGCGGTGCGCGTCGACGAATGTCCTCAAGACTTGAGTCGGCGGTCGAGCTCCGCCTGGGCAAAAAACGCGCTGGCCAGTTTAAGGATTTCGTTGGCGCGGCGCAGCTCCTTGACCTCGCGCTCCAGCTCTTTGACGCGCTGTGCCTCGGCCGTAGTCACGCCCGGACGCTGGCCGGTGTCGGTCTCATGCCGACGCACCCAGGTGTGCAGGGTGGCTGCCGAGCAACCGATCTTGGCGGCTATGGATTCAATGGCAGCCCACTGCGATGGGTGGCTGGCACGACACTCGCCAACCAGGCGCACGGCGCGCTCGCGGACTTCGGGGGAATACTTTACGGGTTTCTTCATGGCTCCATCTTCTCAAGAGTTGGAGCCTCCTCAAAATCCGGGGCGGTTCACCCCTGCCGTTGCGCGAGCGCATTGACTAAGCGGGCATTTCTGGATCGCCGCGTCGCTAGGCTCCTCGCGATGACAATTGATAGAAGTGCCCTTATATTCTTCGGCACTCCATGGGCCACAGGATCGGCCGGTGAACTGTTTCTGTAGCGTCTCGCAATCAGGTGCGCCAATCGGGTCGCCTGGATTCAAAACCCCTTCTTGCCGTGACGCAGTCTCTGAATGCCCTGCAAGGACATCATGGCCTTGGTCAGCTCGACCTCCAGCCTGGCATATTCCGCCGCGGTGACGCGGTTTTGCATGGTTTCTTCGGCCTTCCGCCTTTCATCTTCCAGCGTCCCTTCTTCCAGATCCTTTTCCCGGATGGCGATGTCGGCCAGAATGGTCACGCCGCCGGGCTGTACCTCCAGCATGCCCCCGGAGACGTAAACGATATTTTCCTGCGCCTGGTGCGGAATCTTCAGCCGCACGACGCCGGGCTTGAGGCGGGCGAGCAGGGGCGCATGTCCGGGGTAAATGCCGACCTCGCCCATTTCCGCCGGGGCGACGACGCGCTCCACCCGGCCGGAAAAGAGCGAGGCCTCGATGCTCACCACGTCCACGTGCATCGTCATGGCCATGGTTTTCTCCTTGTGCCGGCGCCCGCTTCCACGCCGCCTAGGCGCGCGCGATCGCGGCCGGCAGGCCGTTGCGCACCGCGGTGCCTGACACCGCGTCCACCCACACTGACTTGCCTTGCCGGGTCGGGTCCGTCAGTCCCAGGTCGTTGAGGTTGATCCCGGCGCCGATGGCCGGCACCTCGGGCTGGCGCGCCTCGCCGATGCGGTGCGCGCGGGCGCCCAGCTCCTTGTGGCCGTAGCCGTGCTCGACCGCCAGCACGCCGGGCATCACCCCGGCATGCACGATCACGCGGCCGCGCACGCTGCCGCCGGGGGTGCGGATCACGGCGGCGTCGCCGCTTTCCAGCCCGAAGCGGGCTGCGTCCGCCGGGTGCATCAGCACCGGGTTCTCCGGGTGGATGCCGCGCAGCCGCGAGGCGGCGATGGAGTAGGAGTTCTGCAGCGCCGACTTGAAGCTGACCAGTTGCAGCGGCCAGTCGGCCTCGGGATAAAGCGTGCGCATCGGGGTGCCGTCGGCGAACGTCGGGCCGGTCCAGGTGGCGCAGCCGGTGAAGCGTTTGCCGGTGATGCTGTTTTTCGTCGCGCCCAGGTTTTCGTTGTAGATCTGCAGGCCCTTGTCGTAGCGGTGGGTCATCCATTCCGGGTTGTCCTCGCTGTAGGTCTCCTTGGCGGGCTGGTAGCGCCCGCCGCGGGCGAGGATGAAGGCCACCTTGCGCACTTCCTCCGGCTTCAGGGTGCGTTCCAGCAGCGGCCGCAGGCGTTCGACGCCGGACAGCAGGATGTCCTCGTCGCTGGCGTCCGCCACCGGTTCCTTGCCGAGCCAGGCAATGTTCGCGCCGCCCCGCAGATACCAGTCTTCCGGCCGCTCCAGCGGGTAGGTGTTGCCGTCCATGTCGGCGATGGCGCCGGGGCCGAAGCCGGGCAGCGCCATGGCACGGGCCAGGGCGATGAAGAAGGTCTCCATGCCGATCGCCTGGCCGTCCGCCAGCTTGTCCGCTTTCGGCTCCACCACCGGCCAGCGCGCGGTGCTGGCCTTGGTCGGCACCGCGCCCCAGGCCGAGGCCCAGCCCCAGCTCTCGTACAGCAGCGAATCGGGCACGATGTAGTCGGCGAAGGCGCTGCTTTCGTTGATGAGCGGGTCGATGGCAATAATCAGCGGGATCTTTTTCGGATCCGCCAGATCCTTTTCCACCTGCGCGCGCACGCCGGGGATGCCGTACACCGGGTTGGCGCTCCACAGAAACAGCGCCTTGAGGCCGTAGGGGTAGCCGTTGACGGCGCCGGTCAGCCACTCGGTGGTCAGATTCGGCGCGTTCGGGAACCACGGCGCCTGGGCGGGATAGGCCTTGCCCGCCGCCTTTTTCGCGGCGAACTCGGCGGTTTTCTCGTATGGCGCGTTGCGTCCCAGCGGCAGCCCGGCGGGTTTCTTGACCATGCCGGGAAAGCTTTCCAGGTTGTAGCGCGGACCCGCGCCGGCATCCTTGAAGCCGCCGCCGTTCATGCTCAGCCCGCCTTTCCAGTTCAGGTTGCCGATCAGCGCGTTCAGGGTCACCACGCCATAGGCGTTGTAGAAGCCGTTGCCGGCCATCATGCCGCCGTGGGCGATCGCCGCCGCGCGCTTGCCGTGGCTGGAGAACTCTTTCGCCAGGGCGGCGATGGTCTGCGCCGGGATGCCGCAGGCGGCGGCGTATTCGTCCAGGCTGCTGGCGAACGCCTGTTCGCGCAGCAGTTGCAGCGAGGATTTGACCTTGAGCGGCTGGCCGCCGACCTCGATCGCGCTGTCCACGAACAGCGGTGCCGGACCGGCGGCCTGGTCGTGAAACACGGTGCGGCCCTCGGCATCGAGCACCACGAAGGGATCGTTTTCCTTGTAGCGTTCTTCCTCAGGCAAGGTCAGCCCCAGGTCGGAGCCGCGCAGGAAGCGGCCCTGACGCGGATGGCCGGGTTCCGTGACGACCAGGTGAGTGGCGTTGCTCCAGGACGGTTCTCCGGCCGCTTTTGCCGTTGCCAGGTTGGGGTGGGAGAGATATTTCGCGTCGTAGCCGCCGTTCTCGAACAGCCAGCGCATCATGCCCATCACCAGTGCGCCGTCGGTGCCGGGCTTGATCGGAATCCAGTTTCCGCGCTCGCCGACAGCCAGGTTGCTGGCGTTGGTGAGCACCGGGTCGACTACCACGTAGTTCAGCTTGCCTTCGGTGCGCGCCTTGGCCAGTAGCGCGCCCTGGCGTTTGAACGGATTGCCCGCATTGGCGGGCGCGGTGCCGATGAAAAGCGCGAATTCCGTGTTGGCGAAATCCGGCTTGCCGTGAGGCATTTTTTTCATGTCGCCGAACAGCGCGCCGGAGCCGGAACGGTAGGCGCCGCCGCAGTAGGAGCCGTGGCCGACGAAGTTCAGCGTGCCGTAGGCCTGTTGCATGAAGCGCTTGCCGAAGGCCAGACGGCCTTCGTTGACGCTGGTGATGAGGGCCACCTGATTGACTTTCGGCCCCAGTTCTGGGCGCTGCGGGTCGATCGGGGTGGTCAGGTCGCGCAGGGCCTTCAGGCCTTCGACCGGCCCTTCGCCGAACAGGTCGCCGCCTTCGGTCAGTTCCCGGATCAACTGTTCGAACGGAATCGGTTCCCATTGCCCCGAATTGCGCGGGCCGACCCGCTTCATCGGGCGCAGTACCCGGAACGGCGAGTCCATCTGTTCGAGCACCGCGTTGCCGCGACCGCAGGCGGTGGAGCGCCCCGCCAGGCCCTTGTCCTGGAAGCCGGAAATGGCGACAAAGCTGTCGCGGATCGACGCCTTCATCGGCAGGTGCGGATCGGTGGAGAGCGGGCTGTAGGGATTGCCGGCGACGCGCAGTACCTTGCCGCTGGCGCGGTCGATGCGCACCCGCACGCCGCACATCGTGGTGCAGCCAAGGCACATGGTGTAACTCACCTGCTGCGCCGGGTTCACCTTCAGCGTCCCGGTTGCCGGATCGATGTTGAACTCGGGTTCCAGCGAGGCGCCATGGTACTGGTTTTTAGGCGGATCACGGTCAAGCAGCGGACTGAACATGCGCTTGGCGGTGGCGCTGAAGCCGGCGCCGAAGGCGAGCAGGCCACCGGCGGCGAGAATAATTTTGCGACGGGTGTTAGTGGTCATGACATTCTCCTTAGGCCTGGGCGCGGCGCTGGCCGGCCCAGGGCAGTACTGAGATAAGCAGGATCAGGACAGCGATCCACAGGCCGGCGGTGCCGACGATGCCGAGCATGCCTTCGTGGCCCAGCGGCAGGTGGTAGACGTAGTAGCCGGCGCCGGTTTTGGGGATTTCCTGGCCGCCGATGAACACCGTCCAGCGCATCATCCAGGCGCTGTGCAGGGCGATCAGGCCCGCTGCCAGCCGCCATTCCGGATGCCGGACGGCGAGCCAGAGCGTGACCAGCGCGCTGCCGGCGGCCCACACCGCGGTGATTTGCCAGGCAGCCGAGGGCGCCACTTGCGCCAGCGCTTCCGCGTGCCGCGGGGACAGGCCGCTTATCCCGAGCAGCAGCCAGGCGGCGCCCACCGCCAGCACCAGCACCTGGGTCGCCGCCAGCAGGCGCAGCAGCGGCGCCTCCGCCGCCGCGCGGCCGTCGCCGACGAAACGGTCCAGCACCAGCACCAGGCCGATGGCGCCGGCCACCGCGGTGATAAAGAACTGCACCGGCAGGAACGGCGTGTCCCACAGCGGCCGGGCGCTGACCACCATCACCTCCATGCCGGTGTAGAGCGCCACCAGGGCGGCGCCGGCCAGGGCCAGCACGGCGGCGATGCGGATCGCGCCCACGCTGTCGTGGCCGCCGTAGGCAAACGCCCGGTAGGCGCCCGCCCAGCGCCCGCCGGCGTCGGCCAGGCGCTTCAGGTCCGGGCGCAGCACCAGCCAGGCGTAGAGCACCAGCCCGCCCAGGTAGAGCGGGATGAAAAAGGCGCCCCAGGCCATCCACGAGCCGAGATTGGGATGCAGGTAGAAATTGAGGAAGCGGCCGGGCTGGTGCAGGTCGGCGAGCAGGGCCACGGGTGCGGTCAGGCCGCAGGCCAGCGCGCCCAGCAGGGCGATGCGGCTCGCCCGCTCCCAGGCGGGCCGGCGCAGCGCGAACCAGGGTACGGTGAGCAGAAAGCAGCCCACGGACAGGCCGATCAGGAAAAAATACTGCACCGCCCAGGGCAGCCACGCCACTTCGC
>JAJZPR010000015.1 GCA_021847835.1 Pseudomonadota bacterium | reverse complement strand
AGGGGGCTCAACACAAAGATACATCTGGCCGTGGATGCGCATGGTATGCCGCTCAGAGCGGTTATTACAGAAGGTACCCGAGCAGATTGTGTTGAGGCTGACAAATTGATTGATGGGTTTCAGATGGCGCACCTTCTTGCCGACAAAGGCTACGACAGCGATGCGATCGTGGCGAAAGCCGAGGAACAAGGAGCAAAAGCGGTTATTCCGCCACGCAAAAACCGTAAACAACCCAGAGAGTACGATAAGGATCTCTACAAGCTGCGCCACTTGGTCGAGAACGCGTTCTTGCATCTCAAGCGGTGGCGGGGGATCGCCACCCTGCGACGATGCGGTGGCGGTGATGCAACGCTACCCCGAAATCAAGGTCGAATCGCGGGACACACCGACAGCGCCGCCGCGTGGAGATGCGCGTCGTCAAGTAATCTCTGCGCTTGCAATAACAAGCCCCATCCGCAGATGGGGCTTTTTTTTCGGTGCTTTTCTTGCGGCAAAACCAATTGTCGTTGCGGCAGTGGCCGGCTAAGGCAGGCTGCCCAGCACGGCGCCGGCTGCGCGCAATTCCTCCAGATGGCCGCGCGCGAATTCGATCAGCCGGTTGGGGTTGTCCTGTCCCAGTTCCTTCGCCAGTTGCGCAACGGCTTCGCGCCCGGAGCGCTGTCCATCTTCAAGCAGCGCCAGAAGCCGCGCGCCGGCCGCGCTTTGTTCCATGAAACGCACCCGCAATTCGGTGTCGCGAAACACCAGCAGGTACGTTGGTGTCTGGGCGACTTTCACCCGCGGCCGGAGGCGATGCACGGGATAACGGTAGGCCAGATTGGCCAGCACCGGGTTCAGCAGCGGCCGGCCTTCGATCAGATCGCCTGCTGGATCAAACTCGGGCAACGGCTCGTCGCGGTTGGAAACCGACAGCGCCAGCTCTATCCATTCGTAATGCGCCAGTTCCAGCAGATAATCCGGGCAAGCTTCTTGCGGCGGCCATTCGTTTTGCAGGAATTGCAGAAACTCGTCGGGAATCTGCCTGAAGTAGGGCGTGCGGCTGCGATGCCGAGCGAAAAAAGCGCGCACCAGACGCGCCCACTTGCGGCTGCCCAGCACTTTTCTCAGCACCGGGAAGCAGGCGAGCAGAAAGCTTTCGATATTGTTGTAAAGCAGTTCGGTGTAGGCG
The DNA here is from genome assembly GCA_021847835.1 of Pseudomonadota bacterium. GTDB lineage: Bacteria > Pseudomonadota > Gammaproteobacteria > Burkholderiales > Thiobacillaceae > UBA6918. The sequence continues at coordinate 51,397 of JAJZPR010000015.1, read as the reverse complement.
CCCATGCGCCGCGCGTCCGTGCCCGCCGGCCGCCTGTTGCTCCCGGGGTCGCGGATGTGGGCAGTGAAGGCGTACTGGTACTGCTGGAATGCGGGCAGCTTATCCATGCGCAAGCCTGGTGGCGGAAGCTTGCAGGTACTTGCGCTGCAATGCGTCGATGCGCACGACTTCCTTTACCAGCATATCGAGCGGTGGAATGTTGAAGTCGCGTTCCAGCAGCGTCGGGCGCACGCCGATGCTTCGGTAGGTGTAATCGAGCAGTTCCCACACCGGGTCGATGACGTCGGCGCCGTGGCTGTCGATGATGAAATCCCCGGCCTCGCAATAATGGCCCGCCATGTGCAGGTACACCACGCGCCCGGCCGGCATGGCGGCGATGTAGGCGCGCGCATCGAAGCCATGGTTGACGCTGTTCACATAGACATTGTTGACGTCGAGATGCAAGTCGCAGTCGGCCTCTTCCAGCACCGCGCGCACAAACGCGGCCTCGTCCATTTCCGCGATGGGTGCATTGACGTAGAGCGATGCGTTCTCGATGGCGATGCGGCGTTCCAGAATGTCCTGGGTGCGGCGGATGCGCGCGGCCACGTATTTGACCGCCTCTTCCGTCATGGGGATGGGCAGCAGGTCATACAGATGCCCGTCGTCCGAGCAGTACGACAGGTGCTCGGTGTAGAGCGGGATTTTGAATTCGTCGAGAAAGCCGCGGATTTTCCTCAGCAGCATTTCGTCGAGCGGGGCCGGCCCGCCCAGCGACAGCGACAGGCCGTGGCAGACGAAACGATGCTGCTCGGCGAAGGCGCGAAAGCGCCGGCCCAGCGCGCCGCCCATGTCGATCCAGTTTTCCGGCGCGATCTCGAAAAAGCGGATGACATCGGGCACCCGGCTATCGAGTTCGTTCATCAACTCCCTGCGATAGCCGAGGCCCGCGCCATGAATCGGCAGCTTGGGCATGGCGCCGTTCATGGCAATCGGCGCGTCACTTCCTGGGCATGGCGCCGCACTTGCCCTGGCCGCACTTGGCTTCGAGGGTTTTTGCGGCAGCCGGCGCAGCCATCTCTTCGGCGGCATCAAGAACGCCGTCCCCGTTCTTGTCCCTGGCCGCGAACTCGGCTTCCCTGGCCTTCATGAACCTGGCCTTGTCGCCGTCCTTGAGGCCATACATGGTTGCGTGCGACTTCAGGAACTCTTCCCTGGAAATCTTCCCGTCCTTGTCAAGGTCCATCATGCTGCCGCCGCATTTCCCCTGACCGCATTTGGCCTCCCCGGCCTTCCTGGCATCGGCCACCATGTAACCGCTGTGCAGGCTTTGCAGGGCAAAAGGATTCTCTGCTGCATTCGCCATCGGCGCCACCGCCACACCCACCGCGAAAGCGGTGCCAGCCGCCACGCCCATCGTTTTTTTCCTGTTGCTCATCTCAAGTCTCCTGTTTTGTAAAAAAGCGCCTTGCGGCCGACGTGCCAGAAATGGCTTATTCCATCTCTTGCAGCTTGCGGGCGATGCGCTCTCGGCCTTCTTCCGTCAGTCCCGGCTGCGCCGCCTCATCCTCCTGGCGCAACCATGTCCGGATCAGACGCATCTGTCTCGCGAACCGGGCGCAGTTGTCGCAAACCGCCAGATGAATCCGCATGCCGAGACGCTCGCGCCATGTCAGCCTGCGGTCCAGTGATTGAGTCACCAGCGTCGAGGTTTCCTTACAGGTTTTCATCAAGCCCATACTGCTTCCTAGATCCGGGTATCCAGACATTCCCGCAGGAACAGACGGGCGCGATGCAGCATCACCCAGGCATTGGTCGCGCTGATGTCCAGCTCCTTACAGATATCTTCATTGGAAAGGCCGGAGAGTTCGCGCAGGGAGAATATCTGCGCCAACGCCGGCTTCAGGCGGCGGAAGCATTCGTCCAGCGCTTGGCGGATGCGGGACTTTTCCAGTTCCGAATCGGGATTGCCCCAGTCGCGGAAGGTATCCATCCAATGGCCGCTCTGGTCAAACAGCGCTTCCCAGTCGCCCGGGTCGTCCTCGCCGCTGCCGGCGGACGCCGTCACCTCTCTGGCCTGGCTTCTGATCAGATCCACAATCTTGTGCTTGAGAATACCTGTAAGCCAGGTGCGCTCCGAGCTTGCCCCGGCAAACTGCGTACGCGCCCTGAGCGCGGCCAGCAGGGTTTCCTGCACGGCGTCCTCGGCCAGCTCGTCGGCATACAGGCGCCGCCGGGCATAGCGAAACAGGTAGTCGCCATGCTCTTGCAGCCAGCGCGCCGGATCGCTCATTTCCCCCTCCCCGTTTGGACGAAATCATGATTATTCGGCTGAGGGATCACTTGAAATCCCGCTGCCTCGTCCTAGATTGTCATTATCAGCGGCGATGCCGCAAATTCAAGCAAAAGGAGACCATCATGTCCAATCTGACCCGTTATGACCCCTTTGAAGCCGGCCTGGAGCCTTTTGACGACCTGTTCCGCGGCTTTTTCCGCCCGGTGCGCATGGATCGTGAGTTGCCCCAGTTCAAGATGGACGTGAAAGAGAACGACAAGGCCTACACCGTCCACGCCGACCTGCCCGGTGTGAAGAAGGAAGACATCCACGTTTCCATCGAAGGCAACACCGTGGCGATTTCGGCCGAGACCCGCTCCGAATCGGAGCAGAAGGAAGGCGAGAAGGTGCTCAAGCGCGAGCGCAGCTATGGCAAGGTGTACCGCAGTTTCTCGCTGGGCGCCGACATCGACGAGGCGGCCGCGACCGCCAGGTACAATGACGGGGTGCTGGAACTGGTGCTGCCCAAGAAAACCGCGGCCGCGAGCAAGCGGCTCACCGTCCAGTAGCAATTATTCATTGCGGGAATTTGCCGCGCGGCCGCAAGGCCGCTTTTTTATTGCCGGGCGGGGCACTAGAATCACGGAAATGTCACAGACGAGGCCCACATGACCGTTTACTCTCCCGCCGACAAGGCCCACATCCTCTCCGAGGCGCTGCCCTACATCCAGCGCTTCTACGACAAGACCATCGTCATCAAGTACGGCGGCAACGCCATGACCGAACGCCACCTGATGGAAGCCTTCGCCCAGGACGTGGTGCTGTTGAAGCTGGTCGGCATGAACCCTGTCGTCGTCCATGGCGGCGGCCCGCAGATCGCCGGGCTCCTGCAGCGCATCGGCAAGCAGAGCGAATTCATCCAGGGCATGCGCGTGACCGACGAGGAGACGCTCGACGTGGTGGAGATGGTGCTGGGCGGCCTGGTCAACCAGGACATCGTCACCCTCATCAACAAGCACGGCGGCAAGGCGGTGGGGCTGACCGGCAAGGACGGCAATTTCATCCATGCCAAGAAAATGCTGGTGCCCAGCAAGGAAAAGGCCGAGGAACTGCTCGACATCGGCCAGGTCGGCGAGATCACCAGCATCGATCCCGAAATCATCCAGCATCTGGACGCGCGCGACTTCATTCCCGTCATCGCCCCGCTCGGCACCGACATGGAAGGCAATGCCTACAACATCAATGCGGATGTGGCGGCCGGCAAGATCGCCGGCGTGCTGCAGGCGGAAAAAGTCATCTTCATGACCAACACCCCCGGCGTGCTGGACAAGCAGGGCCAGTTGCTCACTGGCCTGACCCCGCGCGAAGTGGAGGAGCTGACGGCGGACGGCACCATCTCCGGCGGCATGATTCCCAAGGTGGGCTACGCGGTCGATGCGGTGAACAGCGGCGTGAAGACCGCGCACATCATCGACGGCCGCGTCGAACATGCGCTGCTGCTGGAAGTGCTGACCCCCGAAGGCGTGGGCACGCTGGTCAAGCGCGCCTGAGCCACGCCTTACGCCTAACCCCTCACGCCTCACCAAGAAAATGCGCTACTGGCTGATGAAATCGGAACCTTCCGACGTTTCCATCGACGACCTCGCCGCCCTGCCGGATCAGACCGTGGCCTGGTACGGCGTGCGCAACTACCAGGCGCGCAACTTCATGCGCGACCAGATGGAAGCCGGCGACAAGGTGCTGTTCTACCATTCCTCCTGCGCCGAGCCGGGCATCGCCGGCCTGGCGGTGGTGAGCAGAAAGGCCTATCCCGACGAGACCCAGTTCGACCCGAAAAACAAATATTTCGACCCCAAGGCCACGCGCGAAAATCCGCGCTGGATGAACGTCGACGTCAAGCTGGTGAAGAAGACCCGGCTGGTCTCGATCAAGGAGCTGAGGAGCCACCCCGAACTGGCCAACATGCGCATCCTGCAGAAGGGCAACCGGCTTTCCATCACCCCGGTCGATCCGAAGGAATACAACTTCATCCTGAGCCTCCTGTGATGGAGTTCCTGGCCGGCTACGTCTTGCTCGGCCTCGCCGCCGGATTCGCCGCCGGGCTGCTGGGCGTGGGCGGCGGGCTCGTCATCGTGCCGGTCCTGGCCTGGCTGCTGGAGGCGCAGGGCCACACGCAGAACGCCATGCACTATGCGCTGGGCACCTCGCTCGCCAGCATCCTGTTCACTTCGATTTCCAGCCTGCGCGCGCACCACGCGCGCGGCGCCGTGGAATGGCGCACGGTGGGAAGGATCACGCCGGGCATCCTGTTCGGCACCTTTGCCGGCGCGGCGCTCGCGGCACGCCTGTCGCCGCTGCCGCTGAAAGTATTTTTCGTCGTCTTCCTGTTCTACGCCGCCGTGCAGATGTGGTGGAACTTCAAGCCCGCCGCGCACCGCCAGCTGCCGGGTTTTGCCGGAATGTTCGGCGCGGGCGGCGTGATCGGCGCGGTGTCCTCCTGGGTCGGCATCGGCGGCGGCACGCTGTCGGTTCCGTTCCAGTTGTGGTGCAACGTGCCGCTGCACCGCGCCATCGGCACCTCGGCCGCCATCGGCCTGCCGATCGCGGCTGCCGGCGCGCTGGGCTATGCGCTCCACGCGCCGGATGCCGATGCCGCGGCCGGCAGCCTCGGCTACATCCATCTCACCGCGCTTGCCTGCATCGCAATCGGCAGCGTCGCCACCGCCCCGCTCGGCGCGCGTTCGGCCCATGCCCTGCCGGTCGGCAGGCTGAAGCGCATATTCGCGCTGTTTTTGCTCGCCCTCGCCCTCCGCATGGCCTGGAGCTTGCTTTAAAATCCCGCAGGGCAGCCCTTTCCAAGGACATTCCATGAACCACACCCTGCTGGGTTTCGTCATCCTGTACCTGGTCGTTTCCATCGGCATCGGCATGTATGCCGCCACCAAGGTGAAGAACACCGGGGACTATGTCGCCGCGGGGCGCTCGCTGCCCATGTTCATGGTCATCGCCATGGTGTTCGCCACCTGGTTCGGGGCCGAGACGGTGCTGGGCATCCCCGCCACCTTCCTCGACGAAAATCTCGGCGGCACGATTTCCGATCCCTTCGGCGCCTCGCTCGCACTGATCCTGTTCGGGCTGTTCTTCGCGCGCAAGCTCTACCGCATGAACCTGCTCACGCTCGGCGATTTCTTCCGCAAGCGCTACAACCGTCCGGTGGAAGTGGTCATCTCCCTCGCCATCGCGCTGTCCTATCTGGGCTGGGTGTCGGCGCAGGTCACCGCGCTCGGCCTGGTGTTCAACGTGCTGTCGGACAATGCCATCAGCCAGGCCGAGGGCATCATGATCGGCGCCGCCGTGGTGCTGCTCTACACCCTCTATGGCGGCATGTGGTCGGTGGCGCTCACCACCTTCGTGCAGATGACCGTCATCGTCATCGGCCTGTTGTGGATTTCCAAGCTGGTTGGCGACATGCCCGAGGTCAACGGCATCGCGCCGGTGGTCGAGCATGCCGCCAATGCCGGCAAGTTCCAGTTCTGGCCGGAAGCGAACTGGGCCGCCATCATCACCTTCGTTGCCGGACTGCTGACCATGGGCTTCGGCTCGGTGCCGCAGCAGGACGTGTTCCAGCGCGCCAACTCCTCGAAAAACGAAACCGTCGCGGTGTGGGGCACGGTGATCGGCGGCAGCGCCTATTTCCTGTTCGCAGCCGTGCCGATCTACCTCACCTATTCCGCCACCCTGGTCGACCCGGCAATGACCGGCGAGCTGCTGGCGCGGGACGCGCAACTGGTGCTGCCGACCTTCGTGAAAACCCACCTGCCGCTGATGGCGCAGATCATCTTCTACGGCGCCCTGCTGTCGGTGATCATGTCCACCGCCTCCGGCACGCTGCTGGCGCCCTCGGTCACCCTGTCCGAGAACGTCATCAAGGAATTCCTGCCACGGCACCGCATGAGCCAGAAGAAACTGCTGTGGGTCACGCGCACGGTCGTGTTTCTGTTTTCGCTGCTGGTGGTGACGTATTCGCTGTGGGCGCTGCAGTCGGAAACCAGCATCCACCAGATGGTGGAGAACGCCTACAAGGTCACGCTGGCCTGCGCCTTCGTGCCGCTGGTGGCGGGGCTTTACTGGAAGAAGGCCGGCAACGCCGGCGCGACGCTGTCCATCGTGCTGGGTTTGGCGGTCTGGATCGCCATGGAATTCATCGCCCCCGAAGCCGCCCTGCCGCCGCAGTTTGCGGGCTTCATTGCCAGCGCGACCGGCATGATCCTTGGCAGCCTGTTGAGAAAATAGGCCTGGCCGCTCCGCGCCCACTCAGCCGTTGGTGCCGTCGCTGGCAGACCGCATGAGCAGTTCGAGCTTGTCCTTCAACTGGCGCGCGAAGCTCGCCACGCTCTGGCGCCCCGTGTCCACCACCAGGTCGGCGATTTCGCGGTAAAGCGGGTCGCGCTGGGCATACAGCTCGCGCAATTTGGCAAGCGGATCCCCGGTTTGCAGCAGGGGCCGGTTGCGGTCATGGCGGGTGCGTTCATACAACTGCTCCGGCGTGCCGCGCAAATACACCACGGTGCCGTGCGCGCGCAGCAATTCGCGGTTGCGCGCTGACAGGATTGCGCCGCCGCCGGTGCCCAGCACGATGTTGGGATGGCCGGCCAGATCGGCGATCACGGCTTCCTCGCGCCTGCGGAAGCCGGCCTCGCCCTCGATTTCGAAAATCACCGGGATTTTCACCCCCGTGCGCGCCTCGATCTCGTGGTCGGCGTCGATGAAGGTCTTGCCCATCTGCTTCGCCAGCAGCTTGCCCACCGTGGTCTTGCCGGCGCCCATCAGGCCGACGAGAAATATATTGTCCTGCTTGCTCATGCCGGCATTGTAGCGGAGTGCGCGCGCAAAAAAATAACGCCCCTGGCGGGGCGTTATCGGTTCGGCACTGGGTCAGCGCAGCGACAGGCGCTCGTCGAGTATGCGCGGCGTGAGGAAGATCATGACCTCGGTCTTGATTTCCCTGCGGTCGGTATTCTTGAACAAGTATCCCAGGAAAGGCAGGTCGCCCAGGAAAGGTACCTTGTTGATGTCGTTGCGGTTGATGGTTTCGTAGATGCCGCCCAGCACCACGGTTTCGCCATTGTTGACGCGCACCTGGGTTTTCACGCGGCGGCGGTCGATGGCGGGCAGGCCGGCCGCACTGGTCTGGCCGGGTGCGTCCTTCTGCACCTCTACGTTCAGAATGACGGAATCGTTGTTGAGGATTTGCGGATCCACCAGCAGGCACAGGAAGGCGTCGACGAATTGCACGGTGTTGGTGCCTGTGCCGCCCGTGGTCTCGGCCACCGCCGTGCTGTAGGGAATCTGCACGCCCTGCAGGATGACGGCCGGCTTCTGGTTGGTGGTCACCACGCGCGGGTTGGAAATCACCTTGCCGCGGTTGTCCGCTTCCAGGGCCTGCAGTTCCAGGCTGATCAGGTTGCCGGTGGCGATGTTGAGCAGCGTCAGGCCGAGCGTGGCGGGGGAGGCGCCGCTGAGCGTGCTGCCAATGCCCAGGTCCACGTTGGGCAAAGTGGTTCCGGTCGAAGACCCCCTTGCCAGCGCGAGCGAGTCGTTCAAGCCCGAGGCAAGGCCAATGCCGGTCTGGCTGCCGCCGAGATTGCTGGTGCCGCCGATGCGCCCCCCCAAACGGGCGCCCAGCTGCCTCGCGAAGGTGTCGTCTGCGATCACCACCCTCGCCTCGATCATGACCTGGCGCGCGGGCACGTCGATCTTCGCCAGCAGGTCGCGCACTTCCTGGATCTTCCTGGCCGTGTCGTTGATGATCAGGGTGTTGGTCTTGAGGTCATACGTCGCGCGCCCGCGCTTGGACAATACCTTCTGGTCGGACTCCTTGCCCTGCTGGGCCGCCTGAGCCGCGGCCTTCCCGTCCAGGCCCTCGGACGCCAGCGAGCAGGAGGCCTTGCTCGAACCGGCGAGAAATGCGCCCATCGAGAAGCCGTACAGCATGGTCTGGGCCTCGTCCGCCCGGATGTAGTTGAGCGGGATGTATTCGGTCACCATGGGCTCAAGCTCGTTCACGGACTGACGCGCTTCCAGCTCCGCCTTTTCCTTGTTGAGCAGCTCGTCCCGGGGTGCGACCCAGATGACGTTGCCGTTGGTGCGCTTGTCCAGGCCCTTGGTGGTCAGAATGAGATCAAGCGCCTGGTCCCAGGGCACGTCCTTGAGCCGCAGGGTCAGGCTGCCGCCCACGGTGTCACTGGCCACGATGTTGAGGCCGGTGAAGTCGGCGATGACCTGCAAGACCGAGCGCACTTCCACGTTCTGGAAGTTGAGCGAAAGCTTCTCGCCCTTGTAGATGGGCTTGCCGTCCGCCGTCTTCCTGTCCTCGCCGGCGGCCGGCCTGACCTCGACGATGAACTGGTTGTCGGCCTGGTAGGCGGAATATTCCCAGACTCCCTTGGAGGCAATCACCATGCGGGTGTTTTCACCCAATACATAGCTTTCCACCTGGGTGACGGGCGTGGCGAAGTCGGTGACGTCCAGTCGGCGCTGCAATGCCTGCGGCAGCACGGTGCCGATGAAGTCCACCACGACGCCCTTGGCCTGCTGGCGGATGTTGATGCCGGTCTGGGCATCCGACAGGGTGGTGACGATGCGCGCCTCGCCGCCGGGGCCGCGGCGGAATTCGACGTTCCTGATGGTGTGCGGCGCGGCGGCCGGGGCGGCTTCGGCAAAGCGCGGCGTCACGTTGCTGCTGGCGCCGAGCGTGCCGGTTTCGTTGAAGGAGACGATCAGCGACTTGCCCTCGAGCCGGGTTTCATATTCGACCGACTGGCTCAGGTTGAACACCAGGCGGGTGCGGGTGCCGGCCTGCACCACGTTTACCGATACCAGCGGCCCCAGGTTGGCGTCGACGGTGTTCTTGCCGAGGGCATTGCCGGTATCCGGCAGATCCAGGGCGATGCGCGGCGGGGTGCCGGTGGTGAATCCGGCCGGCGTGGCCTTCAGCGGCTCCTTGAGATGGACACGCACCAGGACCCGGTTGCCGGAGAGGATGGCAGGCTCGACGCCGATCACTGCGTTGGAGGTTGGCGGGGTGGCGGCCTGCACGCTTGCGCCAGCCAGCAGCAGCAGGCAGGCGCAGACCCAGGTCATGAATCGGGATGCGTACATGGGGTTGAAGATGGCGTTTTTCATGTCTGCCTCATTCCTGCAAAGTCAGTGTGCTGGTGCGCTCGGTCCAGTCACCCGCGCTGTCCTGAACGATTTCTTTCAAGGTGATTTCGGTTTCGCTGATTCGGGTGATGCGGCCGAAATCCTGGCCCAGGTAGTTGCCGACGCGGACGTGGTAGATGGTCTTGTCCGGCGTGGCGATCACCGCATGCATGCGTTTTTTCTTGCTGATGATGCCGACCATCTTCAGGGTTTCCAGTGAGTAGGCCTCCAGCGGCTCCTTGGGCCGGGCGAGATCGGGCTGCAGGCCGCCGCCGCCGGATCGCGACAGCTTGCGCGGCTTGAACGGGTCGGGAAGGCTGAAGGCGCCATAGCTGAAAAGCTCGTATTGCTTGATCTGGGGCAGCGGCTCGATCTTGCCCTGCATGTCCTTGCCGGCCTCGTCCATGAACTGCTGCAGGTCTTCCATGTCGCCCCCGCCGCAGGCCGTCAGGGCCGAGGCGAGGAAGCCCGCCATCAGAAGTCGGGTGGCTTGCATCACTGTTGGCCTCCCTTCTTCGGCCTGTTTGCGGCGATCTCTTCCTCGTCGAGATAGCGGTAGGTCTTGGCGACCGCGTCCATCGTCAGATCGCCCTTGGCGGGTTGCAGGCTGATGTCGTGGAGGGTGACGATGCGCGAGAGCTTGGCGACGTCGCTGGCGAAGGCGGCGATGTCGTGATAGCTGCCGCTTACCTTGATGCGGATGGGGAGTTCCGCATAGAACTCCTTCCTCGTCTCCGCTTCCGGCCTGAACAGCTCGAACTGGAGTCCGCGGCCGAGGCCGGCCTGGTTGACGTCGGTAACGAGGGCGTCCATTTCCTGCCTGTTGGGCAGCTGCTTGAGCAGCGCGCCGAAGGACTGCCGGATGTCGGCGAGCTGTTTTCTGTAGGCGTCCAGATTGATGGCCTGGCCTTTCTTGACGGTATAGGTGGACCTGAGTTCCGCCTCCCGCGTCTTCGCGGCATCCAGCGATTCCAGGGCCGGCGACCAGAGGAACCACCAGCCCGCCGCCACGATCAGCGCGAACACCATGCCCAGCAGCCCCAGCTTGGCGCCGAGGGGCCAGTCGGCAAGCGTTTTGAGATCCAGCTTGTTCAGGTCTTCAAGATTCATGTGCGCGCCTCTTGATTTCCGGTTTCTGCCGTCTGCCGGGTTTGTTTGACCTTGAGATTGAATTCATTGGCGTGCAGGTTGTTGACCGTTGCCGCCTTGATTTCGATCAGCATCGGCTGCTCGAACCAGGGCGAATCCTCCAGGCTGCGCATCAGCGTGGACACGCGGGCGCTGGACTGGGTGTAGCCCAGCAGTTCGATCTGGTCGCCGGTCTGCCTGAGGGATTTGAGGTACAGGCCCTCGGGCAGGATGCGGATGATTTCGTCGAACAGATGCACGGCCTCGGTGCGATTGGACTGAAGGGTTTCCACGACCTGTTTGCGTTCCAGCAGCGCCTGGGTTTCTGCCTTGATTTTCTTGATTTCTCCGATCTGGATGTCGAGCTTGGCGATTTCCTGCTCCAGATAGGCGTTGCGCTCTTCCTGATGGGCCAGGCGGGCCGAGATGGCCGCCTGGCCCAGGCCGACAGCGCCGGCCGCGACCACCAGGGTGGTCGCCAGCAAGACACCGAGCTGGCGGCGGCGGGCGGCACGCTTGATCTCGCGATGCGGGAGAAGATTGATGCGTATCATCATTGCTGGTCGAACCTCCGCATGGCGAGCCCGCAGGCGACAAACAGGGCCGGCGCGTCATTGGCCAGTTGTTGCGGGCGGATTTTAGCGCCCGCCGACATGCTCGAAAACGGATTGGCCACGAGGGTCGGAATGCCGATGCGCGCGCCGACGACTTCGTCGAGGCCGGGAATGATGGCGCCGCCGCCGGCCAGCAGGACATGATCGACCTTGTGGTACTGGGTGGAGGAGGTAAAGAGCTGCAGCGCGCGCCCGATCTCCATGGCCAGCGTCTCGCTGTAGGGCCGGAGCACTTCCACCTCGTAGGTTTCGGGCAGCGTGCCCCTGCGCTTTGCGGCTTCCGCTTCCTCGGTGGTCATGCCATAGCGCCGGGAAATGTCGTAATTGAGCTGGCTGCCGCCGAAACCGTGTTCGCGCAGGTAGACCGGCTCGTTGTCGGACAGCACGTTGATGTGGATGCTGTTCGCGCCGATGTCGAAAATCGCGACGATCTGGTCCGCGCCTCCTTCCGGCAGCAAATTGGCCATGCGCTCGTAGGCGGACAGCGTGGCATAGGACTCCACATCCATGACCAGCGCCTTGAGTCCCGCCGCCTCCGCCAGGGCAACGCGATCCTCGACCTTTTCCTTGCGCGCGGCGGCGAGCAGCACTTCCATGTCGTTGGGGCTGCCGGCCGAAGGCCCCAGCACCTGAAAATCGAGGTTGACTTCATCCAGGGGGAAGGGAATCACCTGATTGGCTTCGGTCTCCACCTGGTTTTCGAGTTCCGTGCCGGTCAGGCTTGCCGGCAGCAGGATTTTTTTGGTGATCACGGCCGAGGACGGGAGCGCCATCACCACGTTTTTCACGCGGGTATCCATCTGCTTCCAGGCCGACTGCAACGCCTCCGCAACCTGCTCGGCATTGGCGACTTCGCCTTCTTTCACGGCGTCCTTCGGCAATGGCTCGATGATGTAGCGCTCGACGCGGTACTGCCCCTTGCCCGCCTCGGAAAGCTCCACCAGCTTGATCGAGTTCGAGCCAATGTCCAGCCCCAGCATGGGCGGGGACTTGGCGGTGAACATATCCAGGTTGAGTTCGAGCTTCAAGGAATTCCCTTTTTTTACAGATAATTATCGAATTTTGTTTATGTTTGTATTTAAATCCTAGCAGCAACTTAAGCCAGACAAAAATTTTTTCTCCCGTGAGCCCGAACCCTTTGGAGGCAATTGTGCTCAAAATGCAACACCGTTAACGCATATAATTTCGCAAACTTTAGAGACTGGATGAATATGTTCACGCAACGATGGCACTACGCAGCAGCCTTTGTGGGGGGGCTGGTCGCGGTGGGCATCGCCCTGGCAGCCCTGGCGGCCGCGTTGGTCTATCCCAACCTGCCTTCGCTCGACACCCTCACCGATTACCGGCCCAAGATTCCCCTGCGCATTTATTCCCGCGATGGTGCCCTGCTGGGTGAATTCGGCGAGGAGCGCCGTCAATTCATGCCGATCGAAAAGGTTCCCAAGCGCATGCAGCAGGCCATCATCGCTGCCGAGGACGAGCGCTTCTACGAGCACGGTGGCGTGGACACCCTGGGCGTGCTGCGCGCGGCCGGCGCCAATATCCTGGCGGGCGGCGCCTCGCAGGGCGCGAGCACCATCACCATGCAGGTCGCGCGCAATTTCTTTCTGACGCGTGAGCGAACGCTTACTCGCAAGTTTTCCGAGGCGCTGCTTGCAATCAAGATCGAACACAGCCTGCCCAAGCACAAGATCCTGGAGCTCTACATCAACCAGATCTACCTCGGCCAACGGGCCTACGGCTTCGAGGCGGCGGCGCGCACCTATTTCGGCAAGGGCCTGAACGAACTCAGCGTTGCCGAAACCGCCATGCTGGCCGGTCTGCCCAAGGGCCCCTCGGTCTACAACCCCGTCGTCAACCCCATGCGCGCCACGGCGCGCCAGCACTACGTGCTGGAGCGCATGAAAAAGCTCAACTTCATCGATGAGAAGACCTACCGGCAGGCGCTGAAGGAAAAGCTCGTCGTGCGGCGCGAAAGAAGAGCGGTCGACGTGCCGGCCGATTATGCGGCGGAAATGGTCCGGCTGGCCCTGATCCAGCAGTACGGCGAGGATGCGCTTTACAACTCCGGCTTCAAGGTCGTCACCACCATCCGCCGCGATCACCAGGAAGCCGCCAACCAGGCGCTGTGGAACGGGGTGCTGGACTACGACAGCCGGCATGGCTATCGCGGCCCGGAAAAAATCCTGCGCCTGCCGCCTGCCGGCGAGGCGCGCGACCAGTTCATCCTCGATGCCCTGATCGGCATCGACACGATCAACGGCCTCGCCCCTGCCGTCGTGATCGCGGCCTCGCCCAAGGCGGTGACCGCCGTGCTGCCGGATGGCAAGCGCGCCGAAATGAGCGGCGCTTCGCTGAAACCCGTTGCCGCCTGGCTGAATCCAAAAGCGAAGTCCGGCAAGCGCATTGATCCCGGCGCGCTCATCCGCCTGCGCCAGAACCGGGACGGCAGCTGGAAAATCAGCCAGCTGCCGCAAATCGAAGCGGCGCTGGTCGCGCTCGATCCCCAGACCGGTGCCATCACGGCGCTCGTCGGCGGCTTCGATTTCGCCCGCAACAAGTTCAACCACGTCACCCAGGCCTGGCGCCAGCCCGGTTCCAGCTTCAAGCCGTTCATTTATTCCGCCGCCCTGGAAAAGGGCTATACGCCCGCCACCGTCATCGAAGACGCGCCCTTGACGCTTACTGCCGAAGAAGCCGGCGGCACGCCGTGGGAACCGCAGAACTACGACGGCACCTTCTCCGGGCCGGTGCGCATGCGCACCGCGCTGACCAAGTCGCTCAACCTGGTTTCCATCCGCATCCTGGAAAGCATTGGCCCGGACTACGCACGCGACTACATCAGGCGTTTCGGTTTCGACCCCTCGCGCCACCCGCCTTACCTGACCATGGCCCTGGGGGCGGGCTCCGTCACCCCCTTGCAGATGGCGGCAGCCTATTCCGTGTTCGCCAACAGCGGTTATCGGGCCGCGCCCTACCTGATCGACAGGGTTTACGACGGCAACGGCAAGTTGCTCATGGAAAGCCGCCCGCAAACCGTCGCCGGCGGGGCGCCGCGCGTGCTCGACCCGCGCAATGCCTTCCTCATGACCAGCATGATGCAGGACGTGGCAAGGCGCGGCACCGCCGCGCGCGTGAGCCGGCTGGGCAGGTCGGATCTCGCCGGCAAGACCGGCACCACCAACGACCAGCGCGATGGCTGGTTCGCGGGTTTCAGCCCCGATCTGGTCGCGGTGTCCTGGATCGGCTTCGACCAGCCCAAGTCGCTGGGGCCGGGCGAAACGGCGGCGCAGTCGGCCCTCCCGATCTGGATCGACTTCATGGGGCGCGCCCTGGCCAAGACCCCGCAAAAAGGCTTCGCCATGCCTGAAGGCGTGGTCGCGGCCACCATAGACCCGGATAACGGGGGCCTGCTGCCCGAAGGTTCGCCGGGGGGCATCCGGGAATATTTCTACGAGGAAAACCAGCCCGCACCGTCCAATCCCCTGGAGGAGTTGTTCGACATCTTCTCCGAAATGGGCAGGACCAGCGATGAAACCGGGTCCGGTACGGGTGGAACCCGTCCATGAAACCCAATGACACGCGCCGCCGCATCGCCCACGAGGCCGCCAGGATGATCGCCGAGGACGGCGGACTGGATTACGGCTTCGCCAAGCGCAAGGCGGCCCGGCAGCTGGGCATGCCCGACAGCCGCAATCTGCCGGACAACCGCGAAATCGAGGAAGCCCTGCGCAGCTACCAGGCCCTCTACCAGGGTCAGGAACAGCGGGACAGATTGTCCCTGCTGAGGCAGGTCGCGCTGGAATACATGGAACTGCTGGAGGATTTCGACCCGCACCTGACCGGCCCGGTCCTGAACGGCACCGCCGGCCGCTACTCCGACATCGACTTGCAACTGTTCACCGACAGCGGCAAGGAACTGGCATTTTTTCTGATGAACCGGCAATTGCCCTACCGGCAGGGCGAAACCCGCAGCGAAGGCCGGACATATCCCCATTATTCACTGGAAGACCCGCGCGCCGCCGTCGAACTGACCATCTATCCCGCGGCCGAGTTGCGCCACGTGCGGCGCCTGCAATCCGACGGCACTCCCAGGCGCGCCAGGCTGGAACAGGTGCGCGCGCTGCTGCCTGGTTGATAACCCCGTGGTCAAGAATTTTTCAAGCGGCGCGCCACGTCCAGCGCGAAGTAAGTCAGGATGCCATCCGCGCCGGCGCGCTTGAAGCCCAGCAGGGCTTCCAGCACGCAGGCCTGTTCGTTGATCCAGCCGTTCTGCCCCGCCGCCTTCAGCATGGCGTATTCGCCGCTGACCTGGTAGGCGTAGGTCGGCGCGCCGTAGGCGTCCTTCACCCTTCTCACGATATCCAGATATGGCATGCCGGGCTTGACCATGACCATGTCGGCGCCTTCCTGCAAATCCAGCCCCACTTCCCACAAGGCCTCGTCGGAATTGGCCGGATCCATCTGGTAGGTGTACTTGTTGCCGGCGCCCAGATTGGCGGCCGAACCCACGGCATCGCGAAACGGGCCATAAAAGCTCGAAGCGTACTTGGCGGCATAAGCCAGGATGCGGGTGTGGATATGCCCGCCGGCGTCCAGCGCCGTGCGGATGGCGCCGATGCGCCCGTCCATCATGTCGGAGGGGGCGACGACATCCGCGCCGGCAGCGGCATGGCAGACCGCCTGTTTTTGCAGCACGGCCACGGTCTCGTCGTTCAGCACATAGCCGGCATCGTCGATGAGGCCGTCCTGGCCGTGGCTGGTATAGGGATCGAGCGCCACATCGGTGATGACACCCAGTTCCGGCACCGCCTTTTTCAATGCCGCCACCGCCTGCGGCACCAGTCCGTCCGGATTGAAAGCCTCTTCCGCGCCGAGGGTTTTTTTGGCGGCGTCGATCACCGGAAACAGCGCCAGTGCCGGGATGCCCAACTTGGCGCATTCCTCGGCAAGCGGCAGCAGCAGATTCAGCGACAGCCTTTCAACGCCCGGCATGGAAGCCACCGCCTCGCGGCGGTTATGGCCTTCGAGCACGAATACCGGATAGATCAGGTCGGCGGCGGTCAGCACGTTTTCCTGCATCAGCCGGCGGGAGAATTCGTCGCGCCGCATGCGCCTCATGCGGCGGCCGGGAAAAGCTCCAAAAGGCAGGGTCACGAAAATCTCCTGAAAATTTGTGGAACTATTTTACGCTTGGGCATTCTATCTTCGCAGATGGCATTGCTGTCTCCCGCTTCTCCTCCCTGAGCGGGGACCTTCTGCGATGAAGGTCTTTATGCCCCGGTCCAACCCCTTGGCCGGGGCTTTTTATTTGGGCGCCCCCATAACTCTGAAAAAACAGTCAGCCACAGAGGGCACAGAGTTCACAGAGGAAACCCAAAGAGCAATGGAATTACAGTGGTTCAACCGCACAGGGCGGTGTCCTTGGCGCATCAGTCGCGGATTATCTCTGTGTCCTCTGTGGCTTGAAATGGGGGTTCCAGGATAAACCTGCTGCACGGTTTCTAGGGATGCCCTTGGCTGTTGCCTGAATCCGGCGTTTCAGCAAGCCATCCGGCAATCACGCCTTCCGCCTCCTCGATCCCCTGTCTGGCCAGGCTGGAAAACAGCTGCACGCTGACCTGGGGATAAGCCTTCAATGCCGACCTCACTTCCCGCAGGGTCTTGTTCGCCGCGCCGCGCGACAGCTTGTCGGCCTTGGTCAGCAGGATGTGCACCGGCAGGCCGCGCGGGGTGAACCAGTCCAGCATGCGCCGATCCAGCGGCGTCAAGGGGTGGCGCACATCCATGATCAGCACCAGCCCGGCCAGCGCCGCGCGATGCTGCAGGTAGGCCGACAGCACGCCTTCCCAGCGCGCGCGGATTTCGGGCGGCACCTTGGCGTAGCCATAGCCCGGCAGATCGACGATGAAGCGCCCCTCGCCGATGTCAAAAAAGTTGATCAGCTGGGTGCGCCCCGGCGTCTTGGACACGAAGGCCAGCCGGTTGTGCCGCGCCAGGGTATTGATGGCGCTGGATTTCCCTGCGTTGGAACGGCCCGCGAAGGCGACCTCGCGCCGGCTGTCGGGCAACTGCGCCAGGGTCGCGGCGGAGGCGGCATAAACCGCGCGGTTGAACAGGGTCATTGGCAGGTATATTCAAATTCGCTAAAATTTCGTGATTTTACGCGTTTGCGCCTACCCACGTCTCCCGAGGAGTTTTGGATGAAAACCCAACTGGCATTGATTTTCGCCGCCACCCTGTCCGTTCCGGCCTTTGCCGCCGAGCCCGCCGCCAAGGGCGACCCCAAGGCTGCCGCAGCCATCGTCACCCAGGTTTGCGCAGCCTGCCATGGCGCCGACGGCAACAGCGCCAGCCCCGCCAACCCCAGCCTGGCGGGCCAGGGTTATGACTATCTCCACAAACAGCTGGCGAACTTCAAGTCCGGCGAGCGCAAGAGCCCGGTGATGGGCGGCATCGTGGCCAGCCTGTCGCCGGCCGACATGAAGAACCTGGCCGCCTTCTTTAGCGAAAAACAGGCCAAGCCCGGCACCGCCAAGGACAAGGAAGTCGCGCTCCTGGGCCAGAAAATCTATCGCGGCGGCGTGCAGGGTTCCGGCGTGCCGGCCTGCGCTTCCTGCCACGGCGCCAACGGCCAGGGCATTCCCGTGCAGTTCCCGCGCCTGGCGGGCCAGCATGCAGGCTACACGGTGGACCAGCTGAACAAGTTCCGCAACGGCGAGCGCGCCAACGACGCCGCCAAGATGATGCGCGTGATCGCCGCCAAGATGACGCCGCAGGAAATGGAAGCCGTCGCCCAATATATCCAGGGCTTGCGGTAATATTGACGGCCTGATCCAGTCAATCCAACAAAAAAGGGTGGCCAAGGTCACCCTTTTTTATTCATTTCGGTAGCAATAGCAACATGCGTGCGGACGAACCCTTCGGCAAAGCCCTGTACGAGCTTTTCAGCTCCATGCGCTTCGCCATCACCCTGCTGACCCTGCTGGCCATCGCCTCCATCATCGGCACGGTGCTGAAGCAGGCCGAGCCCTACAACAACTACATCATCCAGTTCGGGCCCTACTGGTTCGAGGTGTTCAAGCTGCTGGGGCTGTACGACGTCTATCATGCCGGCTGGTTCCTCGTCATCCTCACCTTCCTGGTCGCCTCCACCAGCCTGTGCATCTACCGCAACGCGCCGGGCATGGTGAAGGAAATGAAGAATTTCCGCGAGCACGTCACCGAGCAGTCGCTCGCCGCGTTTTCGCACAAGCATGAGGTCGCTCATGACCGCGACGAGCAGACCCTGGGCAACCGCATGGCCGCGTATATGCAGCACCAGGGCTTCCGCACCCGCACCCACCTGCGCGAAAACGGCGTCCTGATTGCCGCCAAGCGCGGCGCCGCCAGCCGCCTGGGCTACCTGCTCGCGCATTCCGCCATCGTGCTGATCTGTATCGGCGGCCTGATGGACGGCAACCTGGTGTTCAAGGCCCAGCAGCTCCTGGGCATGAAAAAGATCGAGACCCGCGACATTCCGCAAAGCCAGGTGCCGGCCATCAGCCGCCTCACGCCGGACAATCTTTCCTTCCGCGGCAGCGTGCAGATTCCCGAAGGCGGCAGCGCCGACGTGGTGTTCCTCAACGTCGCCGACGGCTATCTGGTGCAGGATCTGCCCTTCGTCGTGCAGCTGAAGAAATTCCGCATCGATCACTACTCCACCGGCCAGCCCAAGCTGTTCGAGAGCGATCTCGTGCTGCTCGACCGCCAGGGCAACAAGATTCGCGAGGCCACCATCGCCGTCAACAAGCCGCTGGTCCATGGCGGCGTGGCAATCTATCAGGCCAGCTTCGGCGACGGCGGCAGCAAGCTCGACATCCGCGGCTGGAACCTGTTTTCGCCTGCCAGCGAGAATTTCAAGGTCGAAGGCGCGGTGCACGAAACCGTCGGCCTGTCCAGCGGCGCCGACGAATACCAGCTCGAATTCACCGACTTCCGCCTGTTCAACATCGAGAACCTGGGCGGCGAGGCGCCGAAGCAGAACGCCATGAGCGTGAAGAGCGACACCAAGGCGCTGCGGAACATCGGCCCCAGCTTCCAGGTCAAGGTGCGCAACCCGCGCGGCGAAGCCAAGGAGTACCACAACTACATGCTGCCGGTGACACTGGACGGCCGCATGTATCTGCTGTCGGGCGTGCGCGAGACGCCGAACGACCCGTTCCGCTACCTGCGCCTGCCGGCCGACGCCAAAGGCAGCGTCGATACTTTCATGCGCCTGCGCGCAGCACTCATGGATCCGCAACGGCGCGGCGAGGCCGCCGCGCGCTTCGCCGCTACCGCACTGCCGCCGGCCGAGCACGGCGGCGAGATGGCGGTGCGCCTGCAAGCCAGCGCCGCCAACATCCTCAATCTGTTCGCGCAGGGCGGCTACAGCGCGCTGGGGCAGTTCATCGAGACCAACATCCCGGAAAGCGAGCGGCAAAACGCCACCGAAACCTTCCTGCGCATCCTCGAGCTCTCCGCCTTCGAGGCGCTGAAGCTGGCCAATGCGCAAGCCGGCGAACCCGCCCCGGCGGCGGACGAGCCTACGGGCTTCTTCATCCGCGACAGCCTCAATGCCTTCTCCGACCTGTTCTTCTATGGCGCGCCGGTCTACCTGCAATTGCAGTCCTTCGAGCAGATCCAGGCTTCCGGCCTGCAGATGACGCGCTCGCCGGGACAGAACGTGGTCTACCTCGGCTCCCTGCTCCTGGTGCTGGGCATTTTCGCCATGCTCTACGTGCGGGAACGCCGCGCCTGGATACTCGTCAAACCCGGCAGCGCCCTGTTCGCTTATGCCACTCCTCGCAAAACGGTTGATTTCGAGCAGGAATTCGCCAAACATAGCCAGGCTATCGAGCAACTGGCGAAGGAATAACATGGAACTCGCACTCAACGCCCCGCAACCCTTCCTGAAGCGCCTGTCGGCATTCGACTGGCTGTTTGCCCTGGCGCTCGCCGTCGGCGCCGGTTATGCCCTCTACCGCTATGGCGCCTACATGGACGCCTACGACAAGGGCGTGCTGATCGCCGCCGTGCCCGCGCTGGTCTGGCTGGGCGGGTTCTGGAGGCCGGTGCGCGCATTTGTGGCCGTTTCCTTCGCCCTGGGCCTCTTGGCGATCTATTTCTACCAGGGCGACCTCGCGCGCGCGGAACAGGCCTTCTTCCTCAAGTACCTGATTTCCAGCCAGGCCGCCATCATGTGGATGTGCGCGCTCACCGTGTTCGCCACCGTGGCCTACTGGATCGGCCTGCTGGCCCGTTCCCCCTTCGCCGGCATGACCGGCACCGCGCTGACCTGGAGCGCCGCCACCCTGGGCCTCACCGGCCTTCTGGTGCGCTGGTACGAGTCCTACCTCATCAGCCCGGACGTCGGCCACATCCCGGTTTCCAACCTGTACGAAGTGTTCGTGCTGTTCGTCCTGATCACGGCGCTGATGTACCTGTATTACGAGGGCCGCTACCGGCAGAAGAGCATGGGCGCCTTCGTGCTGCTCGTCATCAGCGCGGCGGTGGGCTTCATCCTGTGGTACACCTTCGACCGCCAGGCGCACGAGATCCAGCCGCTGGTGCCGGCGCTGCAATCGTGGTGGATGAAAATCCACGTGCCTGCCAATTTCATCGGCTACGGCGCCTTCTCCATCGCCGCCATGCTGGGCGTGGCCTGGATTCTGGCCAACAGGGGCATCCTGGCCTCGCGGCTCCCCCAACTGGAAGTGCTGGACGACGTGATGTACAAGGCCATCGCCATCGGCTTCGCCTTCTTCACCATCGCCACCATCCTCGGCGCGATGTGGGCGGCGGAGGCCTGGGGCGGCTACTGGAGCTGGGACCCCAAGGAAACCTGGGCGCTCATCGTGTGGCTCAACTACGCGGCCTGGCTGCACCTGCGCCTGGTCAAGGGCCTGCGCGGCAAGGTGCTGGCCTGGTGGGCGGTGGTCGGCCTCCTGGTCACGACCTTCGCCTTCCTCGGCGTCAACATGTTCCTCTCGGGCCTGCATTCCTACGGTGAGCTGTAATCCCGGCCGCCGCACCCCAAAAGCCCCGCCGTGGCGGGGCTTTTTGTTGTCTGTCCGCGGAAATGTTTCGACCGGCAGGGAATAAATTCGCCCCCGCGGCTGTTTGCCTGGTGAAGGCGTCCGATTCGCTTTCTTCTCTTCATCACCCAGCTTCAGGAGGATTTTTATGCGTCTGCACAATCTTTTACTCTCCGGCCTGGCCGGCATGGCCCTGATCACCGCGTGCGCGGCCCAGCCGCCGGTGCAAACCAAGGGGGGCGTACTGACCAACCCGGCCGGCATGACCCTGTATACCTTCGACAAGGATCCCGCGGACGGCAGCAAGAGCGCCTGCAATGGCGAATGCGCCGCGAAATGGCCGCCGCTCATGGCGTCCGCTTCCGACAAGGCCGCCGGCGGCTACAGCATCGTCACCCGCGACGACGGCAGCAAGCAGTGGGCCTACAAGGGCAAGCCCTTGTATCTTTGGGTCAAGGACCAGAAGCCCGGCGACATGACGGGCGATGGCGTGAACGGCGTCTGGCATACCGCGAAGCCCTGATTTGGACCATTCGGCCGAACTTGTCCGGCACATCCCGCGCCTGCGCCGCTACGCGCGCGCCCTGGTGCGGGATGCGGCGCGCGCCGACGACCTGGTGCAGGACACGCTGGAGCGTGCGCTGGCCAAGCTCGACCTGTGGCGGCCGGGCAGCGACCTGCGCGCCTGGCTGTTCACGCTCATGCACAACCTGTTCGTGAATCAGGTCCGCGCTTCGGCCAACCACTCGCTATGCGAACTGGACGAGGCGAACGAGGTGCCGGTGAGCGGCGGCCAGAGCGAGGCGATGGCCGTGCGCGACATCCATGCCGCGCTCGCCAAATTGCCGGACGAGCAGCGCGAAGTCATGCTGCTGGTGGGCCTGGAGCAGTTCGCCTATGCAGACGCCGCGCGCATCCTCGGCGTGCCGCAGGGCACGGTGATGTCGCGCCTGTCGCGTGCGCGCGAACGCATGCGGCAGCTGCTGGAAGGAAAACAGGTAACGAAATTGCAGGTAGTGAAATGAACCGCATCAGCGAAGACGATTTGCACGCTTACGCAGACGGCTTGCTGGAGACGGCGCGGCGCGCCGAGGTCGAGGCCTGGCTGGCGGCACACCCGGATGATGCCGAGCGCATCCATGCCTGGATCGCGCAGAACCGCGCCCTGCATGCCGCCTTCGACGAGGTGCTGAACGAGCCGCTGCCGCTGGAACTGGTGCGCGCAGCGAGCAGGCGGCAGCCGAAATCCGTGCAATGGTACCGGGCGGCGGCAGCCGTTTTCGTCGTCGCCGGCGTCGGCTTTCTGGGCTATGGCATCGGACTGCGCAGCGCCGGCGCGCCAGCGCAATTTGCGACGCTGCCGCAGGCCGCGGCCATCGCCCATGTGGTGTACAGCCCGGAAGAGCGCCATCCGGTCGAAGTCGAGGCGCAGCACGCCGATCACCTGGTGGCCTGGCTGTCCAAGCGCCTGGGCCATGAACTGCATGCCCCGGATTTCAAGGCACAGGGGTTCGAGCTTCTGGGGGGGCGCCTGCTGCCGGGCGAGAACGGAGCGGTGGCCCAGTTCATGTATCAGGATGGGCTGAGCCGCCGCATCACCCTGTACGTGCGCCGCGATGACGCCAAACAGGCGGAAACCGGCTTCCGCCATGCGCGCGAAGACGGCATCGAAGTGTTCTACTGGGTCGACCGCGGCCTCGGCTATGCCTTGTCAGGCAATGTCGACGAGGCTGAAATGGGCCGGCTGGCCGATGCGGCCTACCGCCAGATCAGCCCTTGAGTTTGGGTAAAGACAAAACTGATAGAACGCAGAGGCACAGAGAAAAAGGTTTTGTCTTCCGTGGTTGAGCCGTTCGTCAAATCTTCGCGAACGCCCGCTTCGCCGCCTCGATGGTGGCATTGATCTCGGCCTCGCCGTGCGCCGCCGAAACAAAACCGGCCTCGAACGCGGACGGCGCCAGATACACGCCTTCGAGGAGCATGGCGTGGAAGAAGCGGTTGAAACGATCCTTGTCGCAGGCCATCACCTCGGCATAGGTGCGCGGCGGCAGGGCGCTGAAATACACGCCGAACATGCCGCCCACGCTGGCCGCGCTGAACGCCTCGCCGGCTTCGCTCGCCGCGTTCACCAGACCTTCGAGCAGCCGGTCGGTGCGCATCGACAGCGCCTCGTAAAAGCCCGGCGCGCGCGTGGCCTTGAGCGTGGCCAGGCCCGCCGCCACCGCCACCGGATTGCCGGACAGCGTGCCGGCCTGATACACCGGGCCGACCGGCGCCAGCCAGTCCATGATGTCGCGGCGTCCGCCGAAGGCGCCCACCGGCATGCCGCCGCCGATGACCTTGCCCAGCGTGGTGAGGTCGGGCACGATGCCATACAGGCCCTGCGCACCTTGCGGGCCGACACGGAATCCCGTCATCACCTCGTCGAAAATCAGCACTGCGCCGTGCCTGGTGCACAACTCGCGCAGGCCTTCGAGGAAGCCCGCGGCCGGCTGCACCAGGTTCATGTTGCCGGCCACCGGCTCGACGATGACGGCGGCGATTTCGCTGCCGATTTTTTCAAAGGTGCGCTCGACGCCGGCAAGGTCGTTGTAGTCCAGCACCAGGGTCTGCGCTGCCACCTCAGTGGGCACGCCCGCTGAGGTCGGGTTGCCGAAAGTCAACGCGCCGGAACCGGCCTTCACCAGCAGGAAATCGGCGTGGCCGTGATAGCAGCCTTCGAA
This sequence comes from Pseudomonadota bacterium, assembly GCA_021847835.1. Lineage (GTDB taxonomy): Bacteria > Pseudomonadota > Gammaproteobacteria > Burkholderiales > Thiobacillaceae > UBA6918. Next base: position 27,417 of record JAJZPR010000015.1, on the reverse strand, counting down.
CTTGATGATCTTGCTGCGGCCCGTAAAGCCGCGCGCAAGACGGATGGCACTCATGGTGGCCTCGGTGCCGGAACTCACCAGCCGCACCTTGTCGAAGCCGGGCAACAGGCTGGTCAGGAGTTCGGCCATTTCCAGCTCGATCTCGGTGGGCGCGCCGAAGGACAGGCCCAGTGCGGCTTTCTCCTGCACCGCCTTCACGACGTCGGGATGCGCATGGCCGAGGATGGCCGGGCCCCACGAGCCCACGTAGTCGATGTATTTCTTGCCGTCGGCGTCCCACAGATAGGCGCCCTCGCCGCGCGCGAAGAAGCGCGGCACGCCGCCCACCGACTTGAAGGCGCGCACGGGCGAGTTCACGCCGCCGGGGATGATTTTCTGGGATTGTTCAAACAGGGTGTGGTTGCGATCCATCAGATTTCCAATTCAATTTTAAAAACCAGTCAGCCGCAGAGGGCACGGAGAAAACCGGTTCTTTTGCCTCTGTGTTCTCTGTGGCTTGATTTGCGTTTCTATTCAATCTTCCGATTCGATTTCAAACAAACGATTCAGCGCGCGCGCGGCGGCCTCGACATCCGGCGCATCGAACAGCGCCGAGATGACGGCGATCGAATCGGCACCGGCCGCGATCACTTCCGCCGCATTCTCCGCCGTAATGCCGCCGATCGCCACCACCGGCAGCCTGAGGGCGGCGGCGTCATGCAGCAACTGCAAAGGTGCGCGCGCCGCCTGCGGCTTGGTGGGCGAAAGGTGGAAACTGCCGAAGGCCACGTAATCCGCGCCCTCCGCCTGCGCCTGGCGGGCAAGCTCCAGGCTCTGGTAGCAGGACACGCCGACGATCTTTTCCGGCCCGAGGAGGATGCGTGTCTCGCGCAGGCCGGCATCCTCGCGGCCCAGGTGCACGCCGTCGGCGCCGCTCAGGTCGGCCAGGCGCAGGTCGTCGTTGATGATGAGCGGCACGCCATATTCCTGGCACAAAATCAGCAACTCGCTCGCCTGTTCATGTCGCAGCGCGACATCGCCGGTCTTTTCGCGGTACTGCACCGCCGCCACGCCGCCTTTCAGCGCGGCCTCGACCATTTGCAGGAGCCGCGCGGTGTCCGCGCATTCCGGCGTCAGCGCGTACACGCCGGAAGGGAAGCCTGCCACTATGCGTTGCCCTGCGTGGGGGCTTCCTGCGCCCAGAAGAAGCGGTCGGGCAGGTACTGCCCCATGCCGGGACGGAATGCGGCCTTCAAGGTTTCGTAAGTGAAGTCCTGGCCGTCCTTTACCGCGCGTTGCAGATCGTTGCCGAAGGCGAGGCTCGCGGCGATCGCCGAGGCGAGCGTGCAGCCCGAGCCGTGATAGCTGCCGGGCAGGCGGTCCCAGGCGTCGGTCTGGATCACGCCTTCGAGACCGTAGAGCACGTTGTACACGCGCGGGGTGTTTTCGTGCGTGCCGGTGATGAGCACCGATTCGCAGCCCATCTGGATGAGGCGGCTGGCGCATTCGGCCAGCGGCAGGTGGTCTTCCTCGCCCTCGTTCAGGGCCAGGCGGCGCGCCTCGATGCTGTTGGGCGTGATCAGCGTGGTCTGCGGGATGAGCATGTCGCGCATGGCCGCGATGATGTCCTCGCCGGAGAGGTCGTCGCCGCGCCCGGAGGCCAGCACGGGATCGAGTATCACGGGAATGTCCGGATAGTCGGAGAGGATTTCCGCGATCACCGTGATGTTCTCGACGCTGCCCAGGAGGCCGATCTTGAACACTTCGACCGGCATGTCTTCCAGCAGCATGCGCGCCTGGTCGGCCACCCAGTCGGCGTCGACGGCGGAGATGCCGTCCACGCCCGCGGTGTCCTGGACGGTGATGGCGGTAATCACCGACAGCGGATGGCAGCCCATGCTGGCGAGGGTGAGGATGTCCGCCTGCACGCCCGCGCCGCCTGTGGGGTCGGAGGCCGCGAAGCTGAGTACCATGGGGGGGCTTTGAGACATGGGGCTTTCCTGCAGCGCGGAATCGCGTCTGGTTTAGAATTGAAGGCCCATTTTATCCTATATCCGCAGCACCCTTCATGAGCGACGCCCCTGAATACAAAACCTGGATGTGCCTGCTGTGCGGCTTTATCTACGATGAAGCGAAAGGCTGGCCGCAAGACGGCATTCCCCCCGGCACCCGCTGGGAAGACGTGCCGGTGAACTGGACCTGTCCCGACTGCGGCGCCAGGAAGGAAGACTTCGAGATGATCGCGGTCTGAGCCCGCTTCCCGGCAGCCCGGCAAAGCAGAAAAAGCAAATCAGCCACAGGGGGCACGGGGCGCACAGGGAAAACAAAAGGCAAAAATCCTGCTTCACAAAGAGGACGTGGAGGCCAAGGGAGGAAAGCTGTTCCCTTCCATCCTGCATGGCCTCTTTGTCCACGCTTTCGGATTCTGATTTGCCTTTCCCCGTGGCCCCCGTGGTTCAACAGCCGCTTTTGTAAATTCAGCCCCGCAGCGCCCTCAAGGTCGGCACCGCCAGCCCTGCCGCGTCGGCGTGCTGCAATGCACGCGCCAGCCTGGCGGGCGCGGAACGGCCGGTGCAGCCGTGGCTCGGGTCGCCATCGAAGGCTTCCAGCATGCCCGCGATCAGCTTCGCGCGGTCGTGCTTCACGCCGGTGAGCCAGTCCTGGATGTCCATCACTTCATCCGCCACCTGGCGTGCGAACGCCTCGTGGTTTTGCCACAGCTCGCTCACCGTGCCGCCGGTTTTCAGGCCCGCGATATTGGTGGTGAGGATGTACACGTTCTTGCGCACCAGTTCGAACAGCAGCTCGGCGCCGCTTTCCACCCGCCGCGCCGGGATGTCGATGGACGCGAGGGCGCGAACCAGCAGGTCCGCGCCCGCCCCCGCCGCCGGCGAAGGGATGAGCGGCTTGGCGTCGGTGCCCTTCTTCTTTTCGAACCAGACCGAAATCACCGTGGGATTTTCGATGCCGTGCGCCTGCCAGTCGCGCGGCAGCAGTTCGTTCTGGATCAGGCCGACACGGTTTTTCCAGCTTTGCGGCAAGGCTGCGAGCACTCCATGCAAATCCGGTTCGGCCACGGCCACCAATGCCAATGCCGGTTCCGGATGCGCGGTCGCGATGGCGGAGATGTCGCCGCCGCGGTTGACGGGAATGACGGCGCAGCCCGTGCGCAGCAGGCCGCCGGCAAATACGCGGCCCAGCTGGCCCAGGCCGATGATGATGGTTTCCTGCATGTTCCTCGTTTCCAAACTGACAAACAAAAGCGTGCGTCCGGCTCAGCGGTTTGCCGGCGGCGGGAAGCTGTCGCTGGGCAAGTCGAGGTAATACCCCTGCACGAGGTTGACACCGAACGCTTCCAGCATTTTGAGGGTTTTTTCGCTTTCCACATACTCGGCCACCACGGTCTTGCCCAGCCCTTTGGCGACATTGACGATTGCTCTGACAAACACCTGGTTGTCCGCATCGAGATGCAGGTCGCGGATGAACAGGCCGTCTATCTTGAGCGTGTCGGCGCGCAAATGCTTGAGATAGGCGAACGAGGAGAAGCCGGTGCCGAAATCGTCCAGGCACACCCCGCAACCGATCTGGCGCAGGGCCTCGATCAGGCGCTGGGCGTCGTGCATGTCCGCCACCGCGGCGGTTTCCGTGAGCTCCACGATCAGCCGCGCGGGCGACACCTTGTGCTGCTGCAGCATGTCGGCAATGTATTGCGAAAGCGTCGGCTCGCCGAGCGAGCGGGCGGAAATGTTGACGGCGATGCCCGGCATTTCCGGCATGCGGGCCAGCGCCTTGACCGCCTCGCCGATCACCCAGCGGTCGATTTCCATCACGCGCCCGGTCTTTTCCGCCACCGGAATGAAGTGCGTGGGCATGATGAGCTGTTCGGGGTTGCGCTCGTCCGCCATGCGCACCAGCGCCTCGCAATGCGCCAGCTGCCTGCTGGCAATGTGGTAGATGCCCTGGTAGTGCAACCGGAACAGGCCGTTTTCCAGGGCGCGGCTGATGCGATCGTTCCAGGTCAGGCGCTCCATGGTGATGAGGCTGGCTTCGCCGTCGGCGCGGTAGACGCGCCAGGTGTTCTTGCCGGCACGCTTGGCCTGATACATGGCGATGTCGGCCTTGGCCACCAGTTCGTCCGCATCCGCGGCGTGTTCGGGCAGGCAGGCCACCCCCAGGCTGGTGGTCAGGCGCAGGTTGCGCCCCTCGAAGCGGAACGGGATTTGCGCCACTGCGCGCACCACCCGTTCCGCCAGCGCCTCGGTCTCGTTTGCCCGCACGCTGGGCAGCAGGATGGCGAATTCGTCCCCGCCCAGGCGGGAGAAAACCTCGTTGCGCCTGACCAGCGTGCCGACCTCGCCCGCCACCCGGGTCAGGAGGGCGTCCCCCGCGCGATGCCCGAAGTTGTCGTTGACCTCCTTGAACTCGTCGAGATCGAAAAAGATCACGCCGCAGCGCTCCCCCCTGCGCTCGACCTCGGACACCACGCGCTCGAGTTCGGCCTGGAAGCGGTGGCGGTTGTAAAGGCCGGTAAGGGGGTCGCGCTCGGCGAGATAAATCAGCTGCTCGGCCGTCTGGCGTTCGCGCGTCACATCCTCGTAAATCCACAGGTGGCCGATGAAGCGCCCTGTCTTGTCGCGCACCGGAAAATCCAGTTCGGTGAAGACCCTGCCGTCGGTCAGCTGGATTTCGAAGGAATCCGATGTCTCGCGCGTATCCAGCACCGACAGCAGATGCCTGGAAAAATGGTCGGGGCGCGCGAGCATGTTGGGCGATTTGAGCAGCACCTCGTCAACCGGCATCCCGACCAGCCGGCTCGATTCGTCGATTGACCACATGCGGCTGAAGGCCGGGTTGTGATAGATCACGTGTCTGTTCTCGCCGACGAACAGGATGCCCAGGTTCATGGCCGACAGCAGCGAGACCAGCCGCGCCCTTTCCTGCTCGGATTCGTCGATATAGTGCTTCTGCACGCTTTCGGCCAGCTTGAGGCTGGCCACCGCCTGGAGCAGGCTCGCCTCGGCGTGCTTCAGGGCGTCCACGTTGTGAATGCTGGCGCGCAGGCCGATGCCGTTCCCCTGCTTGTCGAATATGGGCAGCCAGCTGGCGGAAGCCCAGAACTCGCCGCCGTCCTTGCGGCGGGCGCGGAACAGATAGCCGCTGTCGGCCGAGCCGCCCAGGGCCTCGCGCAGGCGCGGCGCGGCCGCGGCGCGGTCTTCCGGGTGGACGATGCCGAGCGGAAAATCGTCCATCTCCATGCACTCGGCCACGCTGTAGCCCAGCATGCGCTCGACCGAAGGGTTGATCCAAAGCGGGCGCCCTTCGGGGGAGAGCCAGAACTCCACGTCGTGCGTGTAGTCGGCGATGGCATGGAAACGCGCCTCGCTTTCCTGCAACTGCCGGATCTGGTTGCGCACCGATTCGCTCATGCGATTGAACGCCGCAGCCAGGCGGTCGAGTTCGGGTTCGCCCTGCGGGGGGATCGGTACGCCGTATTCCCCGGCCGCCACGCGGGTGCTGGCGTCGGCGAGCGCCCGGAACAGCCGCGTCACCCACAGCCCGATCATGAACAGGAGCACCCAGCTGGTGACGAAGGCCGCCAGCGCCAGGCTGATGTTCTGGACGTAGGCCTGGCGTCTTGCCGCCTCGATCGCATGCCCGGAAAGGCCGAATGAAATTTCGCCGTACCCGCTGCCGCCCAGCATGATCGGCGCCCTGCTTTCGAAAACCGAAGCGCCGTCGGCGGCGCGCTCGAACTGTGCCACGATGAAGCCCGAGCGGTCCTGCACCCTCAGGTAGACCAGTTCCGGATCCTTGCCGATGTTTTCGATTTCGTCCTTGACGGCGGCGAAATCCCTTTGCAGCATCGGCACCGCCAGCGCGACCGACAAAAGCCTGTTGATGTCGGCGATGCGATGCTCGATCTGGGACTTGATGGCATGGTCCACCAGGCGGGCGCTGTTGAAGGCCATGGCGCCCAGCAGCAGCGCCTGCATCAGCATGACGACGAGAAGCAGGCGGGTGCGCAGGCTCAGGCGTTTCATCGGGCGCCGCTTCCGCCGGGCGCCTGCATGCGCAGCTGCCCTGTGAGCTTCCGCGCGTCGCCCTTTACCCGGTCAAGCTCGTTTTTCTCCAGCGGGATCACTCCGCCGAAGTCGCCTTTCTGGAGGAAGGCCTTGCCCGCTTCGCCATGCGTGAACGTCTCGATGGCCTGCGCAATGGCCCGCGCCCTTGCCTTGCCCAGGCGCCCATGCACCAGGAAAACCTGCCCCGGCATGGGCGGCGTTTCCGCGATGATGCGCATGCCCTTCTTCAATTCCCGCGGCAACTGCTGGAAGGCCTGTATGCCGATCACGGCCGCATCGGCCTGCCCTTCCCTGACATGGACGGCCGCATTGGTATGCGAGCCGGCATTGACCGTCTTGAAGTCGCGGCCTTTGCGCAGGCCCGCCCCTTCCAGCATCCGCTCCATGCGTATGCCCACAATGGCGAGCAGATCGGGCATGGCGACGATTTTCCCGCGCAGATCGGACATTTGCCGATAAGGACTGTCGGCGCGCACGATCATGACCCCTCTAACCGGCGTCGCATATCTCAGAATCGGCAGGTAGCCATCTTCCTTCCAGGCCAGCCAGGCCAGGTGCGGGGCCGTCAGCACCAGGTCATACTCCCCGTCCACGGTGCGCCGGTGGAAAGCGAGGAAGTCCGGCGCGGTTTCCAGCCCGACCGGTTCGCCGAGCGACGCCTCCAGCGCAACGGCCAGCGGCTGATAGGTCTCCACCAGGATCCGCGGGGACAGGCTGGGAAACACGCCGAAGCGGAGTCCGCTCCCGGCGGCCGCTGTGGTGGCGGCCAGCGCCAGCCAGCAGGCCGCGCCCGCCGCCCATTTCAGCCATGGCAAAAATGTTTTCATGTACCCTTCCCTGGCCGCCGTGTTCTCACACCGCACCAGCGATCGGAAAGGAGGCTTCCGTACACGTACCGGCGCGAGGGTTGCGGCCCCATTTTCCAGCTTAGCTTACGCCGCGCCCCGGAACAGTGCGGAGGCTGGATTTTTCGTGCGTCCCCTGCGCGATCAGATCAGCTTGCGCAACACCTTGGAGCGGCGCTGATAGTTGTAGAGCACCTGCTTGCGGCGCGGCAGCGCCTCCGGCGCGGCCTCGACGAAGCCGCGCTCCTCGAACCAGTGTTCGGTGCGGGTGGTCAGCACGAACAGCTCCTTCATGCGTTTCTTGCGCGCGAGCGTCTGCGCCGCCTCGAGCAGGCGGTCGCCGAGGCCGCGCCGGCGGAATTCCGGCTGCACCGCCAGGCAGGCCATTTCCGCGGCCTTTTCCTCGGGAAAGGGATAGAGCGCGACGCAGCCCAGGATCATGCCGTCGGATTCCAGTACCAGGAAGCGGCTGACCTCCATTTCCAGCAGCTCGCGCGAGCGGCGCACCAGCACGCCCTCGCGCTCCAGGGGCTCGATCAGGTTGAGGATGCCGCCGACGTCGTCGATGGTCGCGCTGCGGATGGTTTCCAGCGGCGTGGGCGTGATCAGCGTGCCCACGCCGTCGCGGGTGAAGAGTTCGGCGAGCAGGGCGCCGTCGCGGTGGCGCGAAATCAGGTGCGCGCGCTTCACGCCCCGCTTGCAGCCCTCGACCGCAGCCGGCAGGTAATAGGCCAGATCGTCCTGAACCTTGCGCTTCTTTTCGCTGAGCTTCTGCGCCTCCGCCACGGTCAGCGTGGAAACCAGCTTGCCTTTCGAATTCGTCACGCCGTCGGCATCCATCAGGAACACCAGCTTGTCGGCAGACAGCGCCGTGGCCGTATGCAAGGCCACGTCTTCCAGGGTGAGATTGAAAATCTCGCCGGTGGGCGAATAGCCGATGGGCGAAAGCAGCACGATCTCGCCATCTTCCAGCCGCTTCTGGATGGCTTCCGCGTGGATTCTGCGCACCTCTCCGGTGTGCTGCAAATCCACGCCCTCCAGCACGCCGATGGGCTTGGCGGTGACGAAGTTGCCCGCTGCCACGCGGATGTCCGAACCCGCCATGGGCGTGTTGGCCAGGCCCAGCGACAGCAGCGCCTCGATTTCCACGCGCACGATGCCTACCGCCTCCTTGACGCTGGCCAGCGCCGTCTCGTCGGTCACGCGCACGCCCTGCACGTAGCGCATCTCGGCGCCGCGCTCCTGCATCTGCGCCTCGACCTGCGGGCGCGCGCCATGCACCAGCACGAGGCGCACGCCCAGGCTGGAGAGCAGATTGATGTCATGCGCCAGCCCGACGAACTGTCCCTCGGAAACCACTTCGCCGCCGAAGGCGATGACGAAGGTCTTGCCGCGAAAGGCGTTGATGTAGGGCGCGGCCGAGCGGAACCAGTGGACGAATTCGGTGATGTTGTCGTGCATGCCGCCAATTTACCCTGAGCGGGCGGCCAAACAAAGAGTTTTGGCCATTTAGCGGGCGTAATCGCCCCACAGGGCCTGCATCGCCGCAACAGCCGCCAGCGCCGCGGTTTCTGTGCGCAGGATGCGCGGCCCCAGGCGCACGGGGGTAAAGTCGAAATCGGTGATGAGCGCCGCTTCCTCCGGATCGAAGCCGCCTTCCGGGCCCGCTACCAGCCATACCGGGCCGGCCGGCGGGGACAAATCCTTCAGCGTGGTGTCGGCCCCGGGGGACAAATACAGCTTCAGACCGGCAGGGCCGCCGGCAAGCCATTGCGGCACGTCGAGCGGCATTGCCACCGGCGGCAGATGGTTGCGGCCGCACTGTTCGCAGGCCGCCATGACGATGCCCTGCCAGTGCTCCACGCGGCGGCTGGCGCGCTCGGGCGTGAGCTTGACCACGCTGCGCCGCATGGCCAGCGGCTGGATCGCCGTCACGCCCAGCTCGACCGCCTTCTGCAGGGTGTAGTCCATGCGCTCGCCGCTGGAAATGCCCTGGGCGAGACGGATGTCGAGCGGGGATTCGCGCTCCGCGTCGCGCCATTCGCGGCAGCGCGCGGTCACGCCGTCCCGGTCCACCCATTCCAGCACCGCCGGAAACTCGCCGCCGCGGCCGTTGAACAGCACCACCTCGGCGCCCTTGACCAGGCGCAGCACGCGCGCGGCATGGTGGGCGGGAACCGGCGGCAATTCGATTTTTGCGCCGGGGCTCAAGGGCAGGTCGACAAAGAAACGGGGCATGAAAAACTTGGAATCCGTGTGGCTTGGTTGGACAATGTAGCTGATTATCGCTTTTCTCCATGCGGCTGCGTAAGGCAAAAGCGAATCAAGCCACAGAGGACACAGAGTTCACAGAGAAAGTTCGAGCAGCCATGTCTGCTCTGTGTCCTCTGTGTCCTCCGTGGCTGGCTGTTTTTTGAATTTTTCCAGGGTCTCGGCATATGGTTTCTCTCACCACCCCCGTTTGCGACTTCGGCTGGAAGGCCGTCGATTTCAATCTGCCCGGCGTCGACGGCAGAAACTGGACGCTGCATGACGCCATGGGCCCCAACGGCCTGCTGGTCATGTTCATCTGCAACCACTGCCCCTACGTCAAGGCCATCCGCCCGCGTCTGGTCCGTGACCTCAAGGAATTACGGGACGAGCACGGCATCCACGCCATCGCCATCATGAGCAACGACCCGGCGGAATACGCCGAGGACTCTTTCGACAACATGAAGAAGGTGGCGGCGGAATTCGGCTTTCCCTTCCCCTATGTCCGGGACGAAACCCAGGCTGTGGCCAAGGCCTACGGCGCGGTGTGCACGCCGGACTTCTTCGGCTTCAACCGCGATTTCGAACTGCAGTACCGCGGCCGCTTCGACGAGTCGCGCAAGGAGACCGCGCCCGAAGGCGTGCGCCGCGACCTCTTCGAGGCCATGAAGGCGGTCGCCGAAACGCAAAAAGGCCCGGCCGGGCAGATCCCGAGCATGGGCTGCTCGGTCAAGTGGAAAAACGCGTGAGGGGCGAGGCGGATCACAGGCAAAAGCTGCAAGCGATCGTCGCGCTGGTGCGCGAGGTCGCGCGCGAGGAAGTCACGCCGCGCTACCTGCGCGTGGCCCATACCCACAAGAATGACGGCAGCCTGTTCACCGAAGCCGATGAAGCCACGCAAAAGGCGCTGGAAGGCGCCCTGCCCGACATCATCGCGAGCCCGGTGCTGGGCGAGGAAATGACCGAGGCCGAGCAGCGCGCAGCCTGGGCGAAAGGCGAAAACGGCCTGTGGTGCATCGACCCCATCGACGGCACCTCCAACTTCGTCGCCGGCATCCCCTATTTCGCCATTTCCGTCGCCTGGCTGAAAAACGGCCGGCGCGAACTCGGGGTGGTCTACGACCCGGTCGCCAACGAATGTTTCTATGCCGCGCGCGGCCAGGGCGCCTTTCTCGACGACGAGCCCTTGCCCATCCGCACGCCCGTGAGCGATCTGCGCCGCGCCATGGCCGGCATCGAGCCCAAGCGCCTGCCCAAGGACCTGATCGCCAGGCTGGTGGCCGAACCGCCTTATGCCTCGCTGCGCAACTTCGGCGCCTCCGCCCTGGACTGGTGCTACACGGCGGCCGGGCGTTTCGACATCTATGCCCACGGCAAGCAGAAACTCTGGGACTACGCCGCCGGCGCGCTCATCCTGGAAGAGTCCGGCGGCCGGCTGGCGTGCCTGGAAGGCGGTTTCGACGAGGGCGACATCTGGGAGCGTTCGGTCATCGCCTCGGCGAGCCCCGCACTGTTCGAGCAGTGGCAGGCCTGGCTGCGGAGCTGAATAAAAGCCGCCTGTCGGCGGATAAAAACATTTTAATCCCCGCCGGAACCGCAGCTTGGCGCGGTTTCTGGCGCCCTTGCCGCGCCCGGCAAGGGCTTGCGCCCCCTGCGGCCGCCAGGCCAGCCTTGCTTCGGAATCTTCCCTCGGGGATAATCGCCAGTTCCGTCCGGGCATTCGCCTCACAAAGGTCATCCCGGCTGGCGCGCCCTATCCCTTCGTGCCTTAAAGAAAAAAACAGACTGAAAATTCCGGCCAGACCTCAGAACCCCGCCTGTCAGCGGACGGGACCGGAGGTTTGGCCAGAATTTTTAGCTTTTGATTTTTGAGTGTCTCGACCCTGAGGTAAATATGGCAACCCGTACCGATCTCGCCAACGCCATCCGTGCCCTGTCCATGGATGCCGTTGAAAAGGCCAAATCCGGCCACCCCGGCGCCCCCATGGGCATGGCGGAAATCTCCGAAGTGCTGTGGAACCACCACCTGCGCCACAACCCCACCAACCCCAAGTGGTACGACCGCGACCGTTTCGTGCTTTCGAACGGCCACGGCTCCATGCTGATCTATTCGCTGCTGCACCTGACCGGCTACGACCTGCCGATGGACGAACTGAAGAAGTTCCGCCAGCTGCACTCCAAGACCCCGGGCCACCCCGAATACGGCTACACCCCCGGCGTCGAGACCACCACCGGCCCGCTCGGCCAGGGCATCACCAATGCCGTGGGCATGGCGCTGGCGGAAAAGCTGCTGGCCAACGAGTTCAACAGGCCCGGCCATGACATCGTCAACCACCACACCTACGTGTTCATGGGCGACGGCTGCATGATGGAAGGCATTTCCCACGAAGCCTGCGCGCTGGCCGGCACCTGGAAGCTGGGCAAGCTCATCGCCTTCTGGGATGACAACGGCATTTCCATCGACGGCCACATCGAGCATTGGTACACCGACGACACCGCCAAGCGCTTCGAAGCCTATGGCTGGCACGTCATCCCCAACGTCGACGGCCACGACTTTGCCGCCATCGAGAAGGCCATCACCGAAGCCAAGGCCGAAACCGGCAAGCCCAGCCTGATCTGCTGCAAGACCATCATCGGCAAGGGCTCGCCCAACAAGGCCGGCACCCACGACGTGCACGGCGCCGCGCTCGGCCACGAGGAAGTGGAAGCCACCCGCAAGCACATGGGCTGGAACCACGGCCCGTTCGAGATTCCCCTGGACGTGTACGAAGGCTGGGACGCCAAGACCAAGGGCCAGGGCCTGGAAACCCTGTGGAACAACAAGTTCGCCGAGTACGGGAAGGAATACCCCGAGCTCGCCGCCGAATTCGAGCGCCGCATGAACGGCGAGCTGCCGCTCAACTGGGAAAAGCACGTGGCCGACAGGCTCGCCGCCATCAACGCCAAGGCCGAGACCGTCGCCACCCGCAAGGCCAGCCAGCTCGCCATCAACGCCCTGGCTCCCGCGCTGCCCGAGTTCGTCGGCGGCTCCGCCGACCTCACCGGCTCCAACCTGACCAACTGGGAAGGCTGCCACCCCATCCGCCACGGCAAGCCCGGCAACTACATCAGCTACGGCGTGCGCGAATTCGGCATGGCCGCGATCATGAACGGCCTGGCCCTGCACGGCGGCCTGCTGCCCTTCGGCGGCACCTTCCTGATGTTCTCGGAATACTCCCGCAACGCCCTGCGCATGGCCGCGCTGATGAAGCAGCGCGTGATCCACGTCTTCACCCACGATTCCATCGGCCTGGGCGAGGACGGCCCCACGCACCAGCCCGTCGAGCAGACCGCGACGCTGCGCTTGATTCCCAACATGGACGTCTGGCGTCCCTGCGACACCGTCGAAACCCTGGTCGGCTGGGTGTCTTCCGTCGAGCGCATGACCGGCCCGAGCAGCCACATCCTGTCGCGCCAGAACCTGCCGTTCGTGCAGCGTGACGAGGCCACCCTCGCCAACATCAGGAAGGGCGGTTACGTGCTGAAGGACGCCGCCGGCGCCAAGGCCATCATCATCGCCACCGGCTCCGAAGTCGAACTGGCGCTGAAGGCCCAGGAAATGCTGGCCGCCGAAGGCATCCCGGTGCGCGTCGTGTCCATGCCCTCGACCAACGTGTTCGACCGCCAGGACAAGGCCTACAAGGAAAGCGTGCTGCCCAAGGGCCTGCCGCGCGTGGCCGTGGAAGCCGGCGTCACCGACTTCTGGCGCAAGTACGTGGGCCTGGAAGGTGCCGTGGTCGGCCTCGACCGCTTCGGCGAATCCGCCCCCGCCCCGGTGCTGTTCAAGGAGTTCGGCTTCACGCCCGAAAATGTGGCCGCCGCGGTGAAGAGCGTTTTGTAATTCAGGAGGCAGGGATCAGGTGTCAGGAATCAGGGAATGAGCGGGCGTAGCCCGCGCAATAAAAAAACGGCTTTAAGCCATCATTCCCTGACCCCTGAATCCCGACCCCTGACCCCTAACAAATTTTTGTTTTTTGTTTTAGGAGAAACTGAGAAATGGCTATCAAAGTTGGCATCAACGGTTTTGGCCGCATCGGCCGCATGGCTTTCCGCGCAATCGCCAAGGACTTCCCCGGCATCGAAGTGGTCGCCATCAACGACCTGCTCGAGCCCGACTACCTCGCCTACATGCTGAAGTACGACTCCGTGCACGGCAACTTCAAGGGCGACATCAAGGTCGACGGCAACAACCTGGTGGTCAACGGCAAGAAAATCCGCCTGACCGCCGAGAAGGATCCCGCCAACCTGAAGTGGAACGAAGCGGGCGTCGACATCGTGCTGGAATGTACCGGCTTCTTCCTCGACGACGAGTCCTGCCAGGCCCACATCAAGGCCGGCGCCAAGAAGGTCGTGATGTCCGCGCCCTCCAAGGACAAGACCCCGATGTTCGTCTACGGCGTGAACCACACCACCTACGCCGGTCAGGCCATCGTCTCCGCCGCGTCCTGCACCACCAACTGCCTGGCCCCGGTCGCCAAGGTGCTGAACGACAACTGGGGCATCAAGCGCGGCCTGATGACCACCGTGCACGCCGCCACCGCCACCCAGAAGACCGTCGACGGCCCGTCCAAGAAAGACTGGCGCGGCGGCCGCGGCATCCTGGAAAACATCATCCCGTCTTCCACCGGTGCCGCCAAGGCCGTGGGCGTCGTGCTGCCCGAACTGAACGGCAAGCTGACCGGCATGGCCTTCCGCGTGCCGACCTCCGACGTCTCCGTGGTCGACCTGACCGTCGAGCTGAACAAGGAAGCCAAGTACGCAGACATCTGCGCCGCCATGAAGGCCGCCTCGCAGTCCGGCGACATCAGCAAGACCCTGGGCTACACCGATGAAAAGGTCGTTTCCACCGACTTCCGCGGCAACGGCTACTCGTCGATCTTCGACGCCGAAGCCGGCATCGCCCTGGACGGCACTTTCGTCAAGGTCGTCGCCTGGTACGACAACGAGTACGGCTACACCTGCAACATGCTCCGCTTCGTCGAGCACGTGGCCAAATAATTCAGTTGCAAGATACAAGAGGCAAGTTGCAAGGTTTTCCTTGTAACTTGCAACTTGTAACTTGAATCTGCTGAGTTGTAAGGCCTGGGCAGCATAATCAATTTCGCGCCGCCCAAGCCTTACCGCTTAATTATCTTTAGGAGCAAAACATGCCCAAGTTCATCCGCATGACCGACCTCGACCTCAAGGGCAAGCGCGTGTTCATCCGCGCCGACCTCAACGTGCCCGTGAAGGACGGCAAGGTCACGAGTGACGCCCGCATCACCGCGTCCATGCCCACCATCGAGCACGCCATGAAGGCAGGCGCCAGGGTCATGGTCACCTCCCACCTCGGCCGTCCCACCGAAGGCGAGTTCTCCGAAGAAAACTCCCTCAAGCCCGTGGCCGACGTGATGTCCGCCAAGCTGGGCAAGAACGTTCGCGTCATCCGCGACTGGGTCGACGGCGGCTTCGATGTCGCCGAAGGCGAAGTCGTGCTGCTGGAAAACTGCCGCATCAACAAGGGCGAAAAGAAGAACGTCGAGGAAACCGCAAAGAAATACGCCGCCCTGTGCGACGTATTCGTGATGGACGCCTTCGGCACCGCGCACCGCGCCGAAGCCTCCACCTACGGCATCGCCCAGTTCGCGCCGGTGGCCTGCGCCGGCCTGCTGCTCACCGAAGAACTCGACGCGCTGGACAAGGCCCTGGCCAACCCGGCGCGCCCCATGGTCGCCATCGTCGGCGGCAGCAAGGTATCGACGAAGCTGACCGTGCTCGAATCCCTGTCCGAGAAGGTCGACCAGCTGGTGGTCGGCGGCGGCATCGCCAACACCTTCCTCGCCGCCATGGGCCACAATGTCGGCAAGTCGCTGTGCGAGCATGACCTCATCCCCACCGCGAAAATGCTCATCGAGAAAATGGCCAAGCGCGGCGCCAGCATCCCCATCGCCGTGGACGTGGTGTGCGGCAAGAAATTCGATGCCAACGAGCCGGCCGTGCTGAAAAATGCCGGCGAAGTGGCCGACGACGACATGATTTTCGACATCGGCCCGAAGTCTGCGCAAGAGCTTGCCGACATCATCGCCAAGGCTGGCACCATCGTGTGGAACGGCCCCGTGGGCGTGTTCGAGTTCGACCAGTTCGGCGCAGGCACCAAGACCGTGTCCATGGCCATCGCCAATGCCAAGGGCTTCTCGCTGGCCGGCGGCGGCGACACCATCGCCGCCATCCAGAAGTACGGCATCTACGACAAGGTGTCCTACATCTCCACCGCCGGCGGCGCCTTCCTGGAATACCTGGAAGGCAAGGTGCTGCCCGCCGTGGACATCCTGGAGAAGCGCGCCGCGGGCTGAGCCCGCGGGTGAGGAGTGAGGCGTAAGGCGTGAGGAGCACCCCCCGCTTTCCCTCCTCACTCCTGACTCCTAACTCCTCACTGATCATATGATTCGCAAAACCAAGATCGTCGGCACCCTGGGCCCGGCCTCGACCGACCCCAAGGTACTCGACAAAATGATGGAAGCCGGACTCGACGTGGTCCGGCTGAATTTTTCCCATGGCAAGCCGCAGGACCACATCGAGCGCGCCGAACTCGTGCGCCAGCTGGCGCGCGCCCGCGGCCGCGCCATCGGCGTGCTGGTCGACCTGCAAGGGCCCAAGATCCGCATCGGCAAGTTCAAGGATGGCCCGATCACATTGGCCCGCGGCGACAAGTTCACCCTCGACGCCGAGTGCAAGGAAGGCAGCCAGGAACGCGTCGGCCTCGACTACAAGGACCTGCCCAGGGATGTCGCGCGCGGCGCCACCCTGCTCCTGGACGACGGCCGCATCGAGATGTGGGTGGAGAAGGTCGAGGGCAGCGAAATCCACTGCACCGTGGTGCAGGGCGGCGTGCTGTCCAACAACAAGGGCATCAACCGCAAGGGCGGCGGCCTGTCCGCCTCCGCATTGACGGAAAAGGATATCGAGGACATCAAGACTGCCGCCGCACTGAAGGCGGATTACCTGGCGGTGTCCTTCCCCAAGACCGCCGCGGACATCCGCCAGGCGCGCGACCTCCTGAAGGCGGCCGGCGCCAAGAGCCTGATCGTCGCCAAGATCGAGCGCGCCGAGGCCATCGACAACCTCGATGAAATCCTCGACGAGGCCGACGCCATCATGGTGGCGCGCGGCGACCTCGGCGTGGAAGTGGGCGATGCCGCCGTGCCCGCCCTGCAAAAACGCATGATCCGCATGGCGCGCGACAAGAACAAGCTCGCCATCACCGCCACGCAGATGATGGAGTCGATGATCGAAAGCCCGATCCCGACCCGCGCCGAAGTGTCCGATGTGGCCAACGCCGTGCTCGACGGCACCGACGCGGTGATGCTGTCGGCCGAGACCGCGGCCGGCCACTACCCGGTGGAGGCCGTCGCGGCCATGCACCGCGTGTGCCTGGAAGCCGAGAAGGAAGCGCAGCCCTACATCGGCGAGGCGCGGCTCAAGCGCAGCTTCCTGCGCACGGACGAATCCATCGCCATGAGCGCGGCCTATACCTCGCTGCACATGAACATCAAGGCCATTGCCGCCCTGACCCAGAGCGGCTCGACCTGTCTGTGGATGTCCCGGCACAGCACCCACGTGCCCATCTACGCCTTGACACCCGAGGTGGAAACCCGTAGAAAAGTTACCCTGTTCCGCGGCGTCTACCCCATCAATTTCAAGATCGGCAAGGACAGCGACCGCGACGAATTGTTGGAAGCCGCCGAAGAAGAATTGCGCCGCCGCGGCGCGGTGCGCGAGGGCGATCTCATCATCCTCACCATCGGCGAACCCATCGGCAAGTCAGGCGGCACCAACACCCTGAAAATCGTCAAGGTGGGCGGACGCAAGAAAGGCTAAACACTGTAGGAGCGCCCTTGGGTGCGGGATTTATCGCAGGCAAGCCTGCTCCTGCGCGGATTGATTTTTGTTAATAGGAGAGCAAACATGGCACTGATTTCACTGCGTCAAATGCTGGACCACGCCGCCGAGCACGGCTACGGCGTGCCGGCCTTCAACGTCAACAACCTCGAGCAGATGCGCGCCATCATGGAAGCCGCCGACGAGACCGATTCCCCGGTGATCGTGCAGGCCTCCGCCGGCGCCCGCAAATACGCCGGCGCCCCCTTCCTGCGCCACCTGATCCTGGCCGCGATCGAGGAATTTCCGCACATTCCCGTGTGCATGCACCAGGACCACGGCACCTCCCCCGCAGTGTGCCAGCGCTCCATCCAGCTGGGCTTCTCCTCCGTGATGATGGACGGCTCCCTGGGCGAGGACGGCAAGACCCCCTCCACCTACGAGTACAACGTCGACGTCACCCGCCGCACCGTGGAAATGGCGCACGCCTGCGGCGTGTCCGTCGAAGGCGAGCTGGGCTGCCTGGGCTCCCTGGAAACCGGCCAGGCCGGCGAGGAAGACGGCATTGGCGCCGAAGGCACCCTGGATCACAGCCAGCTGCTGACCGATCCCGACGAGGCCGCCGATTTCGTCAAGAAGACCGGCGTGGACGCGCTGGCCATCGCCATTGGCACCAGCCACGGCGCCTACAAGTTCACCCGTCCGCCGACGGGCGACATCCTCGCCATCGAGCGCATCAAGGAAATCCACAAGCGCATTCCCACTGTCCACCTGGTGATGCACGGCTCCTCCTCGGTGCCGCAGGAATGGCTGAAGATCATCAACAGCTACGGCGGCGACATGGGCGAGACCTACGGCGTGCCGGTCGAAGAGATCGTGGAAGGCATCAAGAACGGCGTGCGCAAGGTCAACATCGACACCGACCTGCGCATGGCCTCCACCGGCGCCACCCGCAAGTTCCTGGCCGAGAACAAGAAGGAGTTCGACCCGCGCAAGTTCCTTGCCGCCTCGACCAAGGCCATGAAGGAAATCTGCAAGGCCCGCTACGAAGCCTTCGGCACGGCAGGAAACGCCTCCAAGATCAAGGTGATCTCCCTGGAAGCGATGACCGCGCGCTACGCCAAGGGCGAGCTGGACCCGCGCGTCAACTGAGCGCCGGATTCAGCCACAAAAAAAGCGGCCCATGTGGCCGCTTTTTTGTTGGCTGAAGGCTGATCAAACCTCCAGCGGCAGCTGCGGCGCAGCGACTGCGCGCTCCACCACCAGGGTATGCACGCGGCGCGAATCGGCGCGCAGCACCTGCACCTTCAGCCCGTCGAACTCGATGGTTTCGCCGCGCTTGGGCAGGCGGCCGAATTTGGAGAGCACCAGGCCGCCGACGGTGTCGTAGTCCTCGTCCGAGAAATCCGTGCCCATGGCTTCGTTGAAGTCGGCGATCTCGGTCGCCGCTTTCACGCGGTAGCGGCCGGCCTTGTCGCGGATGATGTTGTCCTCGGTTTCGTCGAAGTCATATTCGTCCTCGATGTCGCCGACGATCTGCTCGAGCACGTCCTCGATGGTGACCAGGCCGGACACGCCGCCGTATTCGTCCACGACGATGGCCATGTGGTTGCGGCTGGCGCGGAATTCCTTGAGCAGCACGTTCAGGCGCTTGGACTCGGGGATGAAAATCGCCGGGCGCAGGGTATCGCGCATGTCCAGTTCCTCGCCGATCTGCAATCTGAGCAGATCCTTGGCCAGCAGGATGCCGAGCACATTGTCCTTCTCGCCGTCGATCACGGGGAAGCGCGAGTGCGCGGCCTCAATCACGCGCGGCAGGAACTGTTCGGGGGGCTCGTTGATGTCGACCACGTCCATTTGCGAACGCGGGATCATGATGTCGCGCACCTGCATTTCGCCTACCTGCAGCACGCCTTCGATCATGGCGAGGCCGTCTGCGTCCATGAGGTTGCGGTCGTAGGCGGCGTGAAGGATTTCGATCAGCTCTTCGCGGTCTTCGGGCTGACGGGAGAGGAAGGCGGACAGGCGTTCCAGCCAGTTCCGGTGCGGTCGACTAGGGTCGGGATCCATGTAAGGTTTGCGGAGTAAATAAAGTTAAACCGTCGAACAGGATTGACGGCTTAACTTTGTTCACTAACGCCTGTCCGGTTCAGTTAGAGCGAGGCGCAGTCGACAAGGTATCGCTTCTAATCTGGATCGGAATAGGGGTTATTAAACCTCAGGCGGCGCAATATTTCCACCTCAAGCGCTTCCATCTCGCGCGCCTCGGCCTCTGTTTC
This sequence comes from Pseudomonadota bacterium, assembly GCA_021847835.1. Lineage (GTDB taxonomy): Bacteria > Pseudomonadota > Gammaproteobacteria > Burkholderiales > Thiobacillaceae > UBA6918. The sequence goes on along the minus strand of JAJZPR010000015.1, from coordinate 8,085 downwards.
ATGATCGAAGCCCTGCATGTGCAGCACGCCATGCACGGTGAGATGCGCATAATGCGCGCGCAAGTCCTTGCCCTGTTCGCGCGCCTCCCTTTCCACCACCGGCGCGCACAGCACGATGTCGCCGGCGAGCACGCCCTCCTCCTCGCCGTAGGCGAAAGTCAGCACATTGGTTGCGTAGTCCTTGCCGCGGAAGTCGCGGTTAAGCATGCGGCCTTCGTCTTCATCGACGATGCGCAGTGCAACATTGGCATCATGCTGCAAGGCCGCAGCCACCCAGCGGCGGAACTGCGGGCGCGTGGGAATCGATACGGCTTCGCTGGCGTACTGCACCGACAGAGAAAACTGCGGCAGGCGTCCCGCCTCACTCCTCACTCCTCACTCCTCACGCTTTACGATGCTTCGCATAGGCATCGACGATGCGCGCGACCAGCGGGTGGCGCACGACATCCTCCTTGGTGAATTGGGTGAAGGCGATGCCGCGCACATCGGCCAGCACCTCCTGCGCATCCTTGAGGCCGCTCTTGATGCCCTTGGGTAGGTCGATCTGGGTGATGTCGCCGGTGACCACCGCCTTGGCGCCGAAGCCGATGCGGGTCAAGAACATCTGCATCTGCTCGGGCGTGGTGTTCTGCGCCTCGTCGAGGATGATGAAGGCGTGGTTCAGCGTGCGCCCGCGCATGAAAGCCAATGGCGCGACTTCGATGGTGTTGCGCTCGATCAGCTTCATCACCTTGTCGAAGCCCATGAGGTCGTAAAGCGCGTCGTACAGGGGACGCAGGTAGGGATCGACCTTCTGCGCGAGATCGCCGGGCAGGAAGCCCAGGCGCTCGCCCGCCTCCACGGCAGGGCGCGTGAGCAGGATGCGCTTCACCGCGTCGCGCTCCAGCGCATCGACGGCACAGGCCACGGCGAGATAAGTCTTGCCGGTGCCGGCCGGACCGATGCCGAAAGTGATGTCGTGCGTCTGGATCTGCTCCAGATACACGGCCTGGCCGGGCGTGCGCGGCTTGAGGTCGGCGCGGCGCGTGCGCAGCATGGGGCCGGTCTCATCCTCCGCGCCTCGGGAAAGCTCAACCAGCCCGAGCTGGATGTCGTCCAGGGTGAGGTCTTCGTGCGACTTGTTGTAGAAGTGCTCGAGCGCGGCGATGGCGTCATCGGCGCGCGCGCCACTGGCGCTAAAGCGGCTGCCGCGGCGGCGGATCAGCACATCGAAAGCCGTCTCGATCTGGCGCAGGTTCTCGTCCATCGGACCGCACAGGATGGCCAGCCGATGGTTGTCCACCGGCTTGAAGTCGATGTCGAATACTTCAGCCATGGGTGATGATTTCTCCACGAAGGGAATGGGGCAGCGCCTGAGTAATGGTGACGTTCACGAACTGCCTGATCAGCCGCGGCTGGCCCCTGAAATTGACGATGCGGTTGTTGTCGGTGCGGCCCATCAGCTCCGCCGCATCCTTCTTCGACACGCCTTCCACCAGTACGCGCTGCGCCGTGCCTTCCATGTCGCGGTTGACCTCTTGCGCGGCGGCGTTGATGACCGCCTGCAGGCGCTCGAGGCGCGCCTGCTTCACTGCATGCGGCACGTCGTCCGGCAGGTCGGCGGCCGGCGTGCCGGGGCGCTTGCTGTAGATGAAGGAAAAAGAGGCGTCGAAGCCGACGTCCTCGATCAGCTTCATGGTCGCCTCGAAATCCGCGTCGGTCTCGCCGGGAAAGCCGACGATGAAGTCCGAGGACAGGCACAGGTCCGGGCGCGCGGCCTTCAATTTTCTGGCAAGGCTCTTGTATTCCAGCGCCGTGTAGCCGCGCTTCATGGCGGCGAGGATGCGGTCGGAACCAGCCTGCACCGGCAGGTGCAGGTGCGACACCAGCTTGGGCAGCGTGCGATAGCACTCGATGAGGCGCTCGGTCATCTCGCGCGGATGGCTGGTGGTATATCGGATTCTTTCGATGCCGGGGATTTCGTGCACGCATTCGAGCAGGAAGGCGAAATCGGCAATTTCACCGTCATCCATGCTGCCGCGATAGGCGTTCACGTTCTGCCCCAGCAGGGTGATTTCCTTCACACCCTGTTCGGCCAGCGCCGCCGCTTCGGCGATCACGTCGTCGAAGGGCCGCGAGACTTCCTCGCCGCGGGTGTAGGGCACCACGCAGAAGGTGCAATATTTTGAGCAGCCTTCCATGATGGACACGAAGGCGGTCGCACCCTCGACCTTCGCGGCCGGCAGATGGTCGAATTTCTCGATTTCGGGAAAGCTGATGTCCACCTGGGCGCGCCCGGTCTCGCGGCGTTTCGCAATCAGCTCCGGCAGCCGGTGCAGGGTCTGCGGGCCGAACACCACGTCCACATAAGAGGCACGCGACACGATGGCCGCCCCCTCCTGGCTCGCCACGCAGCCGCCCACGCCGATGATGAGGTTGGGGTTCTTCGCCTTCAGGCCGCGCACCCGCCCCAGGTCGGAAAATACCTTCTCCTGCGCCTTCTCGCGCACCGAACAGGTGTTGAACAGGATCACGTCGGCTTCTTCGGGATTGTCGGTCTTCTCGAAGCGTTCAGCCGCGTGCAGCACATCCGCCATCTTGTCCGAGTCGTACTCGTTCATCTGGCAGCCGAAGGTCTTGATGAAGACTTTTTTGGGAGCGGTCATGGGTCGCCGGGCAGTTATGAGACTGAGGGCAGAATGGAAAATGGTGGTGATGGGCAGAATTGAACTGCCGACCTGCGGGTTATGAATCCGCCGCTCTAACCAACTGAGCTACATCACCACGCGAAAGGGCGAAATTCTAGTGTTTTCAAGCGGTTCTGTCAAAAGGCCTTGGGGGCAGGGAAAGTCCGGGGAATCAATGCGTTCGCAGTCTTGCCAGTTCGTCCAGCAGCTTGACCACCAGCTCCCTGCCCAGCGGGCCCATGCCCTTGCCGAGTTTGTCGGCGTTGCGTTCGCCGTCGACCAGGCGGCGCATGATGCCGCCCAGGCGCGCCATGTCGCCGCCCGCCTTCGTCATCTGCTCGGCCATGCCGGCCAGTGCCGCGAAGGCCTTGGCGTCGCCGCTGCCGGCGGCGTGGATCATGGCCGCCAGCCCCGGCGCGGCGGCGGCGCCGTCCGGCTGCTGAATGGGCGGCAGGCTGGCGGGATTGTCGATGCCGCGCAGGATGGCATCGACCAGGATGCGGTCCTCTGCGTCCAGCCCGAGTTTGATGTCTTCGCCGCGCCGCCCGTCGATGATGTGGCGGATGGCCGCCGCCAGCCTGCTCCAGCCCGCTTCCTCGGCGGCCTTGAGGTGCGCGTGCAGTTGCGGCAACTGGCTGCGGTCGCGCAGCGCGTTGACCACGCCATGCAGAAAAGCCGCATGCAGGCGCAGCACCTGTTCGGCGGCATCGGGGAGTTGGGCCATGTTCGTTCCTTCAGAAAATCAAATGCTCACATACTGGGCATGGGGGAAACAGAGGAAGGCAAAAGCCCATCGGCAGGCAATGCCCAATTTGCGGTAGCCCACTGCCAGATTTCGGCGATGGAGGCTGCCTGCAAATCGGGCGGCGGCCGCTGCCCCAGAAAGCGCAGCGCGGCCACCAGCGCCGGGCCGGCCTGGTTCGCTTCCAGCGGCGCGGCCAGGGTCTGCTTGCTGAGCTTTTGCCCGTGCTCGTTCACCGCCACCGGCAGGTGCAGGTAGGCGGGCGTGGCATGGCCCAGCAGTCTTTGCAGGTGGATCTGCCGCGGCGTCGAGGCCAGCAGGTCGGCCCCGCGCACGACGTGGGTGATGCCCTGCTCATGGTCGTCCACCACTACGGCGAGCTGGTAGGCGAAAAAACCGTCGGCGCGGCGGATGACGAAGTCGCCGATGTCGGCCTCCAGGTTCTGGCAGTGCCTGCCCCGCAGGCGGTCCTCGAAACAGACCGGCTCGCTGCCGACCCGCACGCGCCAGGCGCGCGGGGCGCGGCCGGCGAGTCCCGCGCGGCAGGTGCCGGGATAGACCGGGCCTTCGATGCCGTTCAGGGAGGAATCGGCGATTTCGCGGCGGGTGCAGGCGCAGGGATAGGCGTGGCCGTTCTGGAGGAGTCGATCCAGCGCGGCCTGGTACAACTCCTTGCGCCTGCTCTGATGGACGACCTCGCCGTCCCACTCGAAGCCACAGGCTTCCAGCACGCGCAGGATTTCGTCGGCATGGGCCTGGCTGCAGCGCGGCTCGTCCACGTCTTCCATGCGCACGAGCCAGCGGCCGCCGTGCGTGCGCGCATCGAGGCAGCTGCCGACGGCGGCGATCAGGGAACCGAAGTGCAGGGGGCCGCTGGGGGAGGGCGCGAAGCGGCCCGCATAAATCCCCTCTCCCTCGGAGAGAGGGGCAGGGGTGAGGGTGCCGGGCATGTCAGGTCTGTTGCGGGGACCTCATGCCGGCAAGCCTCCAGCCCAGCCACACCGGAACCAGGTACAGCATGGCGCTGCCCAGATAGGGAGGAAAGTATTTCGCCACCGCCAGCGTGTAGTCGATGGGGCTCATGCCGCCCAGGGTGTTGGAAAAGGCGAACCAGGTCGCGTTGGAAATGACGAAGGCCAGCGCGATCGCGGCCACGCTCGTGCCGGCGTCGCGCACGAAGGACGGGCCGTCCTGCCTGCCCAGCCAGCTTCCCGCCAGCCACAGCACGGCATAGGTGGGGAGCAGGCCCCAGTAGGCCGGGGTCAGGCACCAGCCGATTTCCTCGGCGGTTTGCGCCGACAGCACGTCGGTGCCGAACGCCACGGCGAACAGCAGGGCAAAATAGTGCCAGCCGCCAAGCAGCGCGCCGCCGAGCAGGAATACGGCGAGGCTGGCGTCGGGAAGCAGGTCGGCCGCGCCGAAATGGCTCATGCGCGTGGCGATCATGGCCAGCGCCAGCAATGGCAGGAGGAAATAACGGTGGGGTGCAGGCAGCGGCATGTGAATCTCCGGTGGCGATAGCCGAATTGTAGCGCAGGGCTCGCTGGCGGGGGTTTGCCGCTCCTCCCCCACCATGTGGGGGAGGTTGGGAGGGGGAGCGGGATTGAGGAATATCTGATCCTGATGGCTCCTCCCCCGCTAGCGGGGGAGGTTGGGAGGGGGCTGGGGTGTGTCGAGCCAACTTGCTCTACCCGTGATTCAAACATGTTTTCCGGATCATCTATCCTGAACTGACAGGAGCTTGCGATGCGGCGGCGGGATTTTCTTTGGATGAGCGGGGCCGCGCTGCTTGCGTTCCCGCAAACCGGGGCAAGTGCAAAAGACACGGGCATGGACACGACCACGCTGTTTCTCGCCGGCGACGTGATGACCGGGCGCGGCATCGACCAGATCCTGCCGCATCCCGGCGATCCGCGCATCCACGAGGGCTACCTGAAATCCGCGCGCGACTACGTGGCCCTGTCCGAGCGGCGTTTCGGCGCCCTGAGGCTGCCGGTCGGCTACGCCTATCCCTGGGGCGATGCGCTGGCCGAACTCGACCGCCTTGCTCCGGATTTCCGCATCGTCAACCTGGAAACCGCCGTCACTGCCCGCGGCGAGCCGTGGCCGGGCAAGGGCATCCACTACCGCATGCATCCTGACAACCTGCCCGTTCTCAGCGCGGCCAGGCCGGACTGCTGCGTGCTGGCCAACAACCACGTGCTGGACTGGGGCTACCAGGGGCTTGCCGACACGCTGGACATGCTCGCCGCAGCCGGCATTCCGGTTGCGGGCGCCGGCAGGGATGCGGCTGCGGCGGCCCGCCCCGCCATGCTGCAACGCAAAGGCCGGCGCGTGCTGGTGTTCGCCTGGGGCATGGAAAGCAGCGGCGTCGACCCCGGCTGGGCGGCGGGGTCGGATCGCGCAGGCGTCAATTTCCTGGAAGACCTGTCGGACGGCGGCGTGAAAGCAATCGCCGAAACGGTGCGCGCGTACAAACGCCCCGGCGATCTCGCCGTGGCTTCGCTGCACTGGGGCGGCAACTGGGGCTATGACATTTCCCGTGCTCAGCGCGGATTCGCCCACGCCCTCGTCGACGAGGCGGCAATCGACGTGGTGCACGGCCATTCCAGCCACCACCCGCGCGCCATCGAGGTATACAGGGACAAACCCATCCTCTACGGCTGCGGCGACCTCATCAACGACTACGAAGGCATTTCAGGCTACGAAATATACCGCGGCGAACTCGGCCTGCTGTATTTCGCCGCGCTCGACCGCGGCGGACGCCTGCAAAAGCTGGTGATGCGCCCAGTCACGCGGCGCAGGCTGCGGCTTGATGTTTCTTCGAAAGGAGACGCCGCCTGGCTCGCAGGAAAGATGGACGAGGAATGCGCGCGCCTGGGCTGCCGGGTCGGGCTAGCGCCCGACCTGACGCTTCAATTGCACTGGCAGGGCTGAGCCTTATTTCGGCGTGTAGGCAAGCTCCAGGCGGAAGCCGCGGCCCGGCGTGGCGTAGCCGTGCACCAGCGCATAATCCGCATCCAGCGCATTGATCACCCGGCCTGTCAGTTTCCAGTCCTTGGCAATCGCATAGTCGCCGGACAGGTTGAGCACCGCATAACCCGGCACGCTGGTGCGGCTGAAGGTGGTCACATGCACATCCGGGTGCGGTCCGGAAGCGACGACCTCGGCCTGCCAGCCGAAATTGCCGATGCGATCGGACAGCGCGAAGCTGCCGTAGCGCTGGGCGCGCCGCAACAGCGCCTGGCCGGTGTCGGCATCCTCCGGGTTTTGCAGGGTCAGCGCGGCGCGCGCCCCCAGGCCGGCCAGCTTGCCGTGCCACGACAGTTCCAGGCCGTGGTTCCTGGCCTCGCCGATATTGACGTTGCCGGTCGGCCACATGTAGACAATCAGGTCCTTGGTGCGGCTGGCAAACAGGGTGGCCTGAATGAACTGGCCGCCGCCGGCATAGTTCAGGCCCAGTTCCGCGTTTTGCCCGCGCTCCGGCTTGAGGTTGGGATTGCCTCCCCACCACGCCGGAAGATACAGCTCATTGAAAGTGGGCGCCTTGAAGGCCGTGCCAACGGCGCCGTGCAGCTTCCATGCGGGCGAGAAACTATAGCCGTATGCGGCGCGGCCGGTGGTGTGGCCGCCGAAGTCGCTGTAGCGGTCATGCCGTACGCTCAGATCGAAATCGTGCGCGCCGAAGCGCATGCCCGCGCCGGCATAGGCGCTGACGGCGCGACGGCCGGTCTCGCTGTATGTCTGGTCGCTGTTGAGATGCTGGTTCTGGGCTTCGGCGCCGAAACGGAGCAGGTGGCTGTCCAGGGCCAGCGTGTTCTCCCAGTGCAGCTGGTCGATGCGAGTGTGGTAACGGCCCCTGGGCGCGCCGTTCCGGTCGGCGTCCAGTTCATCCGTGCTGCGTCCTGCAGTCAGCCTGGCGTTCCAGTTTTCCAGCGGCCTGCCCTCCACATAAAGCGAATAAGCCGCGAGGTTCTGTTCGGCGTGGTTGGAAAAGCTGCCGTCGAAGTCCACGTCGGCGCGGTTTTGTCGCGCAGTCAGGCCCCACGACAGCGCGTCGCCGAGTTGCTGCGCCAGCCGGAAATTGAAGTGGGTGTTGCGGGCTGCATCGTCGTCCGCGTCGTCGGGCAGGAATACCCATGGCGCGGGAATGTATTCCCTGCGCACGGAAGAAAAGCCGCCGCTGCGGGACTGGCCGGCGGAAAAATCGAAACGCAGGCCCGGCGCGAGTTCGCCGCCGATGCCGGCGCCGAGCTTGCGGAAGTCATCCGAGCCCAGGGCCGCGCTCACCCGCGGTTTGACCTCGCCGCGGCCCTGGCGCGTGAAGATGCGCACCACGCCGCCAATGGCCTCGGAGCCGTAGACGCTGGACACGTTGCCGCGCACGATCTCGATGCGCTCGATGTCGTCGATGGCCAGATGCTCGATGGCCGTGGTGCCGGTGGAAACCGAGTTCACGCGCAGCCCGTCGACCAGCACCAGGGTGTGGTCGGATTCCGCGCCGCGCAGGCGAATGGCCGTCTGCGCGCCGAAGCCGCCGGTTTGCGAAATTTCCACGCCGGGCAGCCCTTGCAGCAGGGTGGGCAGGTCGATCGCGCCCGAGGCTTCGATGTCGCGGCGGGTGATGACAGTGGCGGCCGCCAGAGTGTCGGAAAGCTTCTGCGGCGCGCGCGTGGG
>JAJZPR010000002.1 GCA_021847835.1 Pseudomonadota bacterium | reverse complement strand
CTTGCATCTCAAGCGGTGGCGGGGGATCGCCACCCGCTATGCGAAAAACCTGTCATCCTTTGTTGCTGCCGTACAAATTCGCTGCCTTACCCTTTGGCTGGCTATCTCATGACGACACTATCTAGCAAGAGCGTAGTCTGCGCCTCACGCCTCACGCCTCACCGTTTTACTGCGGCCGCCTTTGCCTGTGCCTGCCGTTTCCAGCATCTCCCGCGCGTGCCGCAACGTGGTCTCGGTGATTTCCTTGCCGCCCAGCATGCGGGCGATTTCCCTCACCCGTTCCTCGCCGTTCAGCGGCGCCACCTGGCTGATGACCTTGTCGCTGCCGGCCAGCTTGCTCACGCGCAGATGCTGGCGGCCGTGGGCCGCGACCTGCGGCAGGTGGGTGACGACCAGCACCTGCCGGCTTGCGCCGAGTCGGGCCAGGCGCCGTCCCACGGCTTCGGCCACCGCGCCGCCGATGCCGACATCGACTTCGTCGAAGATCAGCGTGGGCACCCCGGCCTGGCCGGAAAGCGCAGTCTGGATGGCCAGGCTGATGCGCGAAAGCTCGCCGCCCGAAGCCACCTTGTCGAGCGGGCCCGGCTGAAGGCTGGCATGGCTGGCCACCAGGAAAGCGATCTCCTCGAGGCCATGCGAATGCGGCTCGCAGGCGGCAAGCCTGGTCTCGAAACGCCCGTCGGCGAGCGAAAGCTCCGCCATGGCCTGGCTGACGGTCTTGCCCAGCTCGCCGGCAGCCCGTTGGCGCTTGGCAGAAAGCTTTTTCGCGCGGGCCAGAAAGTCTTTCTCGGCACGCACCGCATCGGCTTCCATCGACTCGATGTCGTCTTCCGCCGCCAGCCGGTCCAGCCGCTTGAGCCACTCGGCATGCCGTTCCAGCAACTCCGCCGCACTCGACCTGTGCTTGCGCGACACGCGATGCACTTCGGCCATGCGGCGGTCGAGTTCCGCGAGCCGTTCGGGATCGAGGCTCAGCCGGTCGGCATAGCGAAGAACCCCATGGCGCACCTCCTCCAGGTTGCTCAGCGCCGCATCCAGCAAGGCCTTTTCCTCTGCGAGGCCGGTGTCCTTTTCCAGCATGTCCTGCATGAGTCCCTGCAGGCGGCCGATGCGGCGCAGCACGCCATCTTCTTCGTCCTCCAGCCCCGCCAGCAACTGCGAACCGGCTTCGATGAGGCTGGACATGTGGGCCTGGCGCCCGTGCTCGGCCTGCATTTCGTCCCAGGCGCGCAAATCGTCCAGCAGCGGCCCGACTTCGGCCAGCGCGGCCTCCAGTCCCTCTTTTTCCAGCAGCCGCACGCCGGCTTCCTCGCGCGCGCTTTGCAGCCTCTTCTTCGCAGCCTGCCAGACCTGCCAGGCTTCCAGAGTGGCAGCGGCTTCCGCTTGCGCATTGGCGAACTCGTCCAGCAGCTCGCGCTGCACGGAAGGCTTCAGCAAGGCATGGTGGGCGTGCTGGCCGTGGATGTCGACCAGTTGCTCGCCCAGTTCCTTCAATTGCGCCAGCGTCACCGGCGAACCGTTGACGAAGGCGCGGCTGCGACCTTCCGCCTCAACGGTCCTGCGCAGCAGACAGCCTTCTTCAGCATCGAGGCCGTTCTCGCTCAACCAGGCTTGCACCGAGGGCAGGTTCTCCAGCGCGAATTCGGCGCTGATTTCCGCCCGCTTCGCGCCGCTGCGGACGACGCCGGACTCGGCGCGGTCGCCCAGCACCAGCGACAGCGCATCGACGAGGATGGATTTGCCGGCCCCGGTTTCGCCGGTGAGCACGGTCATGCCGGGCGCGAAATCCAGGTCCAGCGATTCGACCAGCACAAAATCGCGGATGGATAACACCCTTAACATCAGATCTGTTTTCCCCAGTGCAATTTCTGGCGCAGGGTGTCGTAGTAGCTGTAATGCTTGGGGTGCAGCAGGGTGACGTTGTAGGGCACGCGGCAGATGCTGACCTTGTCGCCCTTTTGCAGGTCGAAGTGGTTCTGGCCGTCGAAATGCACGCGCGCGTCGTCGGCGTGGTGGATGATGATGTCCACGCGCGACTGGCTGCTGACCACGATGGGCCGCGCCGACAGTGTGTGCGGGCAGATCGGCACCAGCGCGATGGCTTCCAGGGTGGGATAAAGGATGGGGCCGCCGGCGGACAGCGCGTAGGCCGTGGAGCCGGTGGGCGTGGCGATCACCAGCCCGTCCGAGCGCTGGGTATAGACGTACTCGTTGTCGATGATGACCTCGAATTCGATCAGGCGCCCGGTGCCGGCCTTGCTCACCACCACATCGTTGAAGGAAGAGCCTTCGTTGTGAGTGCCGTCGCCGCGCGAGAGCGAGGCCGTGAGCATGACGCGTTCCTCTACGTCATATTCCCCCGCCAGCATGCGCGCGAGTTCCGCCTCCATGTTGCCCACCGTGATGTCGGTCAGAAACCCCAGCCGGCCCTGGTTGACGCCGATGAGCGGCACCGGATAGGGTGCGAGCGCGCGTGCGATGGACAACATGGTGCCGTCGCCGCCCAGCACGATGACCGCCTCCGCAACGCTGGGCAGTTCGGTCAGGCTCGCCTGCCGGTAGCGCGGCTGGTCCAGGGCCTTGGCAGTCTGACGGGCCAGGATCACCTCATAGCCGTGGCCGGAAAGAAAATCGGCCAGGCGCTCGACCGATTCGGCCAGGGCGAGATTGTCGTATTTGCCTACCAGAGCGACTTTTTTGAAAGATTGCGGCATGCCCCCATTATACGGTTGTAAAATCCTTTGCAGCTTACCTTGAGAGTGCCTGGACGACTGTTGCCGACATGCTGACCGAGCGCGCCCGCATCCTGCTGAAAACCCTGATCGAACGCCACATTACCGAGGGCGAGCCGGTAGGTTCGCGGACGCTCGCGCGCCATGCCGGCCTGGACCTGTCGCCGGCCAGCATCCGCAACATCATGGCCGACCTCGAAGACATGGGTTTCGTCACCAGCCCGCACACCTCCGCCGGCCGCGTGCCCACGCCGCGCGGCTACCGCTTCTTCGTCGACACCCTGCTGACCGTGCGCCCGCTTGAGCAGGGCGCGCTGGGCGAAATGCAGCGCCAGCTCGCGCCGGACGATCCGCAAAAGCTGCTGTCCACGGCCTCCAAGCTGTTGTCCGAACTGACCCATTTCGCCGGCCTGGTGATGACGCCCAGGCGCAACCCTGCCTGCCGCCAGATCGAGTTCCTCAGCCTGTCCGAAAAGCGCGTGCTGCTCATCATCGTCACGCATGAAGGCGAGGTGGAAAACCGCGTCATCCTGACCGACCAGCCCTACACCCAGGCGCAACTCGTCGAATCGGCCAACTATTTCAACCGCCATTTCGCCGGCCGCACCTTCGACGAGATGCGCGCCGGACTCAAGGCCGAGCTGGGCCGCATGCGCGACGACATGCAGGCCCTGATGACCGCAGCGGTCAATGCCGGCTCGGAAGCACTCGATGTCCAGCGCGAAGCCGTGGTGGTTTCCGGCAGCCGCAAACTGCTGGACGTGCAGGATCTCTCCGCCAACATGCAGAACCTGCGCCGCCTGTTCGACGCCTTCGAACAGAAGACCACGCTGCTGCAACTGCTGGAACAGTCGCGCGCCGCGCAGGGCGTGCAGATTTTCATCGGCGGCGAATCCGACACCCTGCCGCTGGACGAATGCAGTCTGGTCACCGCGCCCTATGAAGTCGACGGCCAGGTGGTCGGCACGCTCGGCGTGGTCGGCCCCACCCGCATGGCCTACGAACGCGTGATCCCCATCGTCGACGTGACCGCGCGCCTGCTGTCCAACGCCCTCTCCTACCATTAACTTGAAAAAAACAGCCAGCCACAGAGGGCACAGAGAACACAGAGAAAATCCTGCCCCCCGATGGCCAAGGGCTTCACTTGGCCATGGCAATTTCGGAAATTTTTGCTTGCCCTCTGTGAACTCCGTGTCCTCTGTGGCTTGAAGTGAGGTTTTAGGGATCGATGCGCTACCTTCCAGAACTCGAATACCGCCACGGCACGCCCGCCCGTCCCGGCGTGCTGATGATCAACCTGGGCACGCCTGACGCACCCACCGCCCCGGCGCTGCGGCGCTACCTGAAGGAATTCCTCTCCGATCCGCGCGTGGTGGAAATCCCGCGCCCGGTCTGGTGGCCGATCCTGAACGGCGTCATCCTCAACACGCGGCCGAAGAAATCCGCCGCCAAGTACGCCGCCATCTGGACGAAGGAGGGTTCGCCGCTCAGGGTCCACACGGAACGGCAGGCGAAACTCTTGAAAGGCTGGCTGGGCGAAAAAACCGGGCAGATCATCCCGGTCGAATACGCCATGCGCTACGGCTCGCCCTCGATCGCCGAGGGTCTCGACAAGCTCAAGGCCGCGGGCTGCGACCGCATCCTGCTGCTGCCCATGTATCCGCAGTACGCCGCCTCCACCACCGCCACGGCCAACGACGCCGCCTTCGCGCATTTGCAGAAAACCCGCAACGCGCCGGCCGTGCGCACCGTGCGCCACTACCATGACGACCCCGGCTACATCCGCGCGCTGGCCGAGAACGTGCGCGCCTACTGGCAGCAGAACGAGCGCCCCGACGTGCTGGTGATGAGCTTCCACGGGCTGCCGCGCTACACTCTGGAAAAAGGCGACCCCTATCACTGCGAATGCCAGAAGACCGGGCGTCTGCTGGCCGAGGCCCTTGGGCTTGCCGAAAACCAATACCGCATCACATTCCAGTCGCGCTTCGGCAGGGCCGAATGGCTGCAACCCTATACCGACAAGACCCTGCGGGAACTCGCGCAACAGGGCGTCAAAAACGTCCATGCCCTCTGCCCCGGCTTCACCGCCGACTGCCTGGAAACCCTGGAAGAAATCGCCATGGAGGGAAAGGAGACTTTCCTCAAGGCCGGCGGCAAAAGCTACGGCTACATCCCCGCCCTCAACGAATCCCCGCTCTGGATCGATGCCCTGGGCGCCATTGCCCTCGCCAATCTCGGCGGCTGGCTCGAATCTGCGGGCGACCCATCCGCGCAAAAAGCCGCGCTCGACGCCTCTGCCCGCCGCGCCCTGGCGCTGGGCGCGAAAAAATAGGCCGCGGCTGCCTGCCTGCGACAATCCGCCCCGGCAATATAAGCACTTCCTGCTGGAAACCGGCCCTGCGCTTGCTAATGTGGGTTATTGGCGCCTGCCAACGGGTGCCGCACCGGAGGTTCCCATGCACACAAAACGCTTTCTGTCTGTCGCAGGCGCAATCCTGCTCAGCGCCAACGCATTTGCCGTTCCGCGCGGCGAACTGCTGGCCTCGACCTGCATGTCCTGCCATGGACCCGGCGGCAAGAGCAGGGGCGAAATCCCCAACCTTGCCGGGCTGGACAAGGCCTTTATCGTCAAATCCATGCAGGAGTTCAAGTCCGGCACGCGCGCGTCTTCGGTCATGAAGCGCCATGCCAGCGGCTACACCGAGGCCGAGTACGAGCTGATGGGCGAGTACTTATCCAAACTCAAAAAATAGGCCGGACCCACAAGGAGAGCTGACATGAGCATTACCCGTCGCGATTTTCTCAGGGCGTCCGGCATGGGCGCCGCCTCCGTCCTGATTGCAGGCTGCGCCGGTACCGGCGTCTCCGGCCCCAAGGCCAGGGTCGTCGTGGTCGGCGCCGGCTTCGGCGGCGCCACCTGCGCCAAGTACCTGCGCAAATGGGGGCCGAACCTCGAAGTCACCCTGATCGAGCCGAATGAAAAATTCGTGTCCTGCCCGCGTTCCAACCTGGTGATCGGCGGCCTGCGCAGCATGGACGACATCACCCACGGTTATGGCGGCCTGAGGAAGCACGGCATCAGGATGGTGAAGGACAGCGTCGTCGGCATCGACCCGGCCAAGCGCACCGTCACCACCCGGGACGGCAGCACTTTCGGTTATGACCGCCTGGTGCTGGCCCCCGGCATCGACATCCGCACCGATACGATCAAGGGTTTCGGGGAAGCCGAGGCCGCCGGCAAGGTGGTGCATTCCTGGAAAGCCGGCCCGCAAACCGCGCTCTTGAGAAAACAGCTCGAAGCCATGCCCGATGGCGGCGTGTTCGTGATCTCGGTGCCGGCAACCCCCTACCGCTGCCCGCCCGGCCCTTACGAGCGCATCTGCATGGTGGCCCACTATTTCAAACAGGCCAAGCCCAGGTCCAAGATCATCGTACTGGACAGCAATGCCGACATCGTTTCGAAAAAGCCGCTGTTCACCTGGGCGTGGAACAGCTTCTACCCCGGCATGATCGAATATCGCCCCACCAGCGCAGTGCTCGCGGTCGATGGCGGCAGAATGACCGTCAGCACCGAATTCGACGAAGTGAAGGCCGACGTGATGAACGTGGTGCCGCGGCAGCGGGCGGGCGAACTGTGCGCCCTGGCTGGCGCGCGCAACGACAGCGGCGGCAACTGGTGCCTGGTCAACCTGGCCAGCTTCGAATCCACCGCCGCACCCAATGTGCACGTTATCGGCGACTCGGTGTCGGCCGCCCTGCCCAAGTCCGGCCACATGGCCACCAACCAAGCCAAGATCTGCGCCGCAGCCATCGTCGAACTGCTGGCAGGCCGCCAGCCCGAGCCCCTGCCCGTGGTGGGCAACACCTGCTATTCGGAAACTTCCGCCGACACGGCAGGACACGTCGCCAACGTGTACCGCTTCGACAATGAGAAAAAGGCCTACGTCGATGCCGGCGGCGGCGGCGCCACCCCGCAGGGCGACCGCGACAACCACAAGTACGCCGAATCCTGGGCGCAGAACATCTGGGCGGAAGTGCTGAGCTGATTCCGAGCGGCCGGAAAATCAAGCGGGACGCAAACCCCCGCTTGATTTCTCAATCCCCCAATTGTCGCTACCTGATGACAAAAATAATCAGAAAAAACAACGTGTTGAAAAGCAAGCGCCAAAGCCGTTGTGGCATGGCGACATATTGATACCCCGTCATGCCGACTATCCGCCCGTCAGGCGACGATCCATTTCATCTGTTTGATTTACAAAGGAAAATTTAGCTGGCACGACTGTCGCTACGACTGTCTACGAGTGCAACGCGCATTCACCCAACTTGTCCTTTCAATCAGCAGGAGAAAATCCATGAATTCCATCAACCAACGTGTACTGAGTCTTGCCCTTGCCGGCCTTCTGGGTTCGGTTTCCTCCATTCCGGCACTTGCCGCCGGCGACCTCAAGAGCTACGACGTCAACGGCGACGGCAAAGTCAGCGCGAAAGAGTTTCAGTCCAAAGGCGGCAGCGAAAGCGAATTCCGCGCCATGGACGCCAATGGCGACGGCAATCTGACTTCCAGCGAATTCGAGAAGGGTTCGAAGGGCTCGGGCTCGGCTCCGGCTCCCATGCCTCCTGCCCCTGGTGGCTCCACCTCGCCCGGCGGCCTCTGATGAGGTCGGGAACAGCGCCCTTCCCGATGATCGGCATGGGTAAACAGTACCACCGGGCGTGACCCCATCCTGCCCGGCACGCCAGTGCCGGGCAGAGTCAGCAAAAGTAGTACTCTTTCCTGCGCGGCATGCGAGTCATGCGCGCCTGTCGTAAACGACGAAATGGTATTCGAGGCCGCTCGCCTCGTCGTGCCGCCGCTCGCGGCTGACTTCGCGCCACTGCGCGCGATCGTAGTCGGGGAACCAGGCATCGCCTTCGACATCGGCCTGTATCTCGGTAAGGTAGAGCCGGCCGGCCAGCGGCAGGGCCTGAGCATAGAGCTCGGCGCCGCCCACGAAAAATATCTCTTCATCCGCACCGCAAACCTCGATGGCGTCCTGCAATGAGTGGGCGATTTTCACGCCCTCCGGCGCGGGAAAATTGCCGCGCGTGATGATCACCGTAGTGCGCCCCGGCAGGGGCTTGCCGATGGACTCGTAGGTCTTGCGCCCCATCAGGATGTGGTGGCCAAGCGTCAGCGCCTTGAAGTGCTTGAGATCCTCGGGCAGCCGCCACGGCAAAGTGTTGTGGATGCCGATGGTGCGGTTTTTCGCCAGCGCGGAGATGATGGAGATGCGGGGCATGTCTTGTTTTCTGTTTTCTCGTTACTGACCGTCAATTCTGGATTGCCACGTCGCCGCGCTCCTCGCAATGAACATGGCCCGATACGCCTTACGCCTTACGCCTCACCGTCATACCGCCACCGGCGCCTTGATGGCCGGATGCGGATCATAACCCTCCAGCGTGAAGTCCTCGAACCTGAAGGCGAACAGGTCCTTCACCTCGGGATTGAGCTTCATGGTCGGCAACGGACGCGGCTCGCGCGACAGCTGTTCGTTGACCTGGTCGAGGTGGTTGAGATAAATGTGCGCATCGCCCAGGGTGTGCACGAAATCGCCGGGCTTGAGGCCGGTCACCTGCGCCACCATCATGGTCAGCAGCGCGTAGCTGGCGATGTTGAAGGGCACGCCCAGGAAAAGGTCGGCGCTGCGCTGGTAGAGTTGGCAGGACAATTTCCCGTCGGCGACGTAGAACTGGAAGAAGGCATGGCAGGGCGCCAGCGCCATTTTGTCCAGATCGGCGACGTTCCAGGCCGAGACGATGATGCGGCGCGAGTCGGGGTTGTTTTTCAGATCATCGAGCACGCGCTGGACTTGATCGATATGGCGGCCGTCGGGCGCGGGCCAGGAGCGCCACTGGTAGCCGTAGATCGGGCCCAGTTCACCGTTTTCGCCGGCCCACTCGTCCCAGATGGAAACGCCGTTGTCCTTCAGATAGGCGATGTTGGTTTCGCCCTTCAGGAACCACAAGAGTTCGTGGATGATGGAGCGCAAATGGCATTTCTTGGTGGTCACCAGCGGAAAGCCCTGCGAGAGGTCGAAGCGCATCTGGTAACCGAATACCGAGACGGTGCCGGTGCCGGTGCGGTCGGATTTCCTCACGCCGGTGTCGCGCACGTGGCGCAGGAGATCGAGATAGGTTTTCATGGTTTTTCAGGTTGTGCCGGGGCCGCAGCCCTATTATCGCCGCTTTGAGGCGACAGCGCATCGGCCAGAATGCGTTCCGGCCCCGCGCCGTAAATGTTCCAGAAGGCGATTTCGAAATCCTGATTGTCCTGCAGGGCCAGCGCAAGCTTGCGGAATGCGGCCGGATCCATTTGCCTGAGATGCGCCACCATCAGCATGGACTGGCGGTAGAACACATGGATGTCGAGGCCGAAAGCGCCCGCCCGGTGCCGCTTGTCCGGCACGTCGCGTGCGGCAAGACTGATGCGCTTGCCCGTGCGCGCAGCTTCAATGGCCTGTTCGTCGCTGGCGAATTCCGCCCCGCCGCCGTCTGCCGTGAGGACGGCCCAGCCTTCGTGGAACCACACCGGGATGTTGTAATGATAATGCCCGACGCGCTGGCCCAGGTGCACATGCGCCAGTTCGTGCACCAGCAGGTTTTCCAGCCGCCAGCTTTCCCTGCCGTCGAGATTGGGCGAGAGAATCAGGCGGTTGTCCGGAATGACGGCGGCGGAGAGCCTGGGGGTGAACACATGGCGCCTGAAGCAGGCTTCGCTGCCGCACACGTGGATGCGCGGCGCTTGCGCAAAACGCAGGTAATGCGCGGCCTCCACCCTGGCGATGGCGGCGTCGAGCATGCGCGAGACGCGACGCCCATAGTCCTCTGCGCCCGGCTCCACCCATACCCGCCCGTCTTCCGGCAACGGCGCGAAACCCTGCATGGCATGCAGGGCGCGCGGATGGCTGACCGTCAGCGCGCAGCCCGACAAGGCCAGCGGCGCAAGCAAAGCCATCAGCAGCACACGCATCATTCGAGTTCGATCCACCGGCCCTCGATCAAGCCCTGCAGCGGCCTGAAATTGGCCTTGTAGGCCATCTTGCGCGACTCCTCGATCCAGTAGCCGAGGTAGACATGAGGCAGGTCGAGCCTGCGCGCGAGTTCGATCTGCCAAAGCACGGCGTAGGTGCCCAGTCCGCGTTTTTCCAGTTCCGGATCGAAGAAGGTGTAAACCGCCGACAGGCCGTCCTCGATGCGGTCGACCACGGCGACCATCACCAGTTTTCCGGCATCGCGAAACTCCACCAGCGACGTATCGACCTGGCTGGAGAGCAGGAATTGCGCGTACTGTTCGCTGTCGTCCTGGTCCATGCCGCCGCCGGTATGGCGGGCGCGCTGATAGCGCCGGTACAGTTCGTAATGCTCGTCGCTGAACTCGAGCGGCAGAATGCCGACAGCGAGCGACTGATTGCTGCGGAGATTCCGTTTCTGCGATCGGTTGGGGCGGAAAGCCGCGGCGTCTATGCGCACCGGCACGCATCGCCTGCAGCCCAGGCAATGCGGGCGGTAGGTGTAGTGCCCGCTGCGGCGGAAGCCCTCCTGGATCAGGCGGCCGTAGGCGGCCTGCCCGATGAGGTGCGCCGGTGCCGCGACCTGTGAGCGCGCCTCCAGGCCTTCCAGATAGCTGCAAGGGTAAGACGCGGTCAGATAGAACTGGATGCGCAGGAACGGCGGTTCAGTGGGAAACATCGGTCAGTTCGAAACGCCATGGAGCCGGTATCGGTTCCAATTCTATCAAGCGTTTCATTTCGCGGATGAAGTCCCTGCGCGGGATGGGTTTCGCCCCCATCGAGGCGAGGTGTGCGGTTTCCATCTGGCAGTCGATGAGGCCGAAGCCGCGGGCCTCCAGCTGCCGGCACAGATGCACGAGCGCCAGCTTGGAGGCGTCGGCCCGGCGCGAAAACATCGATTCGCCATAGAACATGCGGCCGATGGCCACGCCGTACAGGCCGCCGGCGAGCTCGCCGTCCATCCAGGTTTCCACCGAATGCGCGTAGCCCAGCTCGTGCAGGCGGGTGTATGCATCCAGCATGGGGCGGCTGATCCATGTACCCGATTGCCCCTTGCGCGGCGCGGCGCAGCCCAGCATGACCTCCCTGAAACTCGTATCCACGCGGATTTCGTAGCCGCCGCGCTTCATGCGCTGCCTGAGCGAGCGCGAGACTTTCACTTCGACCGGCGCCAGCACCATGCGCGGGTCGGGACTCCACCACAGCACCGGCTCGCCGGGATTGAACCAGGGGAAAACGCCCTGCCGGTAAGCCGCCAGGATGCGTTCGGGCGACAAGTCCAGGCCGGCGCACAGCAGGCCGTTGGGCTCGGTCAGTGCCGTTTCGACGGGAGGAAAGGGATCATCGGGTTTCAGCCAGGGCAACATGCAAGCGATTGTATCCGTCCAGTCCTGATAACATCAGGACTTTGACATCCTGTTTGCCACATGGCCGGCCAAGCTTCCATTCCAGTCCAATCAGACCAGACCGCGCAGGGCTGTTTCCACTGCGGATTGCCGGTGCCTGCAGGGGCAGGCTATCCCATCGCCTACCGCCAGCATACCGAACCCGCCTGCTGCCGTGGCTGCCAGGCGGTGGCGCAGACCATCATCGATTCGGGCCAGGAAGCCTATTACGAGCACCGCACCGCGTTGCCGCCCACGCCGCAGGACGCCCAGGACGAACTGGAAAAGCTGGGCCTGTACGACCTGCCCGAGATCCAGCAGAGCTTCGTGCGCACCGAGCCCGAGAACGTGCGCGAAGCCGCGCTGATCCTCGAGAACATCGTGTGCGCCGCCTGCGTGTGGCTGAACGAGCGCCACCTCTCGCAACTGCCCGGCGTGATCTCGGTGGACATCAACTACGCCACGCGCCGGGCGCGCGTGCGCTGGGACTCGACCCGGCTCAGGCTCTCCGACATCCTGCGCGCCATCCAGGAAATCGGCTACGTCGCCCACCCCTTCGACGCCAGCAAGCAGGAAGAAATCTTCCGCAAGGAGCGCAACACCGCGATCAAGCGCCTGGCCATCGCCGGCCTCGGCATGATGCAGGTGATGATGTACGCCATCCCCACCTACACCGCCGACCCCTCCGAGATGACGCCGGACATCGTGGCGCTGATGCGCTGGGCCAGCCTCATCCTCACCATCCCGGTAATCTTCTATTCCTCGTGGCCCTTCTTCCAGGGCGCGTGGAAGGATTTCTCGCGCAGGACCCTGGGCATGGACGTGCCGGTTTCGCTCGGCGTGGGCTCGGCCTTCGCCGCCAGCGTGTGGGCCACGGTGACGCAGCAGGGCGAGGTGTATTACGACTCGGTCAACATGTTCATCTTCCTGCTTTTGACCGGGCGCTTCCTCGAACTCAACGCGCGCCGCCGCAGCGCGCAGGCGGCCGAGGAACTCGTCAAGCTGATCCCCGCGGTGGCGACGCGCCTGCCCGAGTGGCCTTCGCGCCGCGAGGAAACCGTGCCCGCCGCGCAGCTGGCGCCCGGCGACCGCGTGCTGGTCAGGCCGGGCGAAGCCATTCCCGCCGACGGGGTGCTGGTGGAAGGCGACAGCAGCGTGGTGGAAGCCATGCTCACCGGCGAGTCCGAGCCGCGCGGCAAACAACCCGGCGACCAACTCATCGGCGGCACCCTCAACCAGCACAATCCCATCGTCATGCGCGTGGAAAAGACCGGCGAGGGAACACGGCTGTCCGCCATCGTGCGCCTCCTGGACCGCGCGCAGAGCGAGAAGCCGCGCATCGGGCGCATGGCCGACCGCGCCGCCTCCTGGTTCGTGGGCCTGCTGCTGATCTTCACCGCCATCATCGCCGCGGTCTGGTACACCATCGATCCGGACAGGGTGCTGTGGATCACGGTCTCCATTCTGGTCATCACCTGTCCCTGCGCGCTGGGGCTGGCCACGCCCGCGGCGATCACCGCCGGCACCGGCCGGCTGACCAAATCGGGCTTGCTCACCACGCGCGGCCACGCGCTGGAAACCCTGGCCCAGGCCACCGACATCGTGTTCGACAAGACCGGCACGCTCACGCTCGGCAGGCTGAGCCTGCTCGATGTCGAGCCCGTCAACGGACATGGCAGGGACGAGGTCCTCAGGCTGGCCGCCGCACTGGAGGCTGCCTCCGAGCACCCCATCGCGCTGGCGATCAAACAAGCCGCCGGCGGGTCCGTGCAAGGCGCCGAGTCGCCGCTGAACCATCCGGGTGAAGGCGTGGAAGGCAGCATAGCCGGCCGGCGCTATCGCCTCGGCAAACCCGCTTTCGCCGGCGCCGCGATTCCCGCGACCGCTCTCCATCCCGCCGCCACGCGTCTCGCGCTCGCCGGCCCCGACGGGCTGGTGGGCTGGCTCTACCTGGGCGACGAAGTGCGCGCCGATGCCGCTTCCGCGATGGCCACGCTGAAATCGCTGGGCATTCGCATCCACCTGCTGTCGGGCGACAACCCGGCCGCGGCGAACGCAGTCGCTGCGCAACTGGGCATCGAGCACGTGCGCGCCGAAGCCCTGCCCGACGACAAGCTGGCCTACGTCAGATTCCTGCAAGCCGAAGGCCGCATCGTGGCCATGGTCGGCGACGGCATCAACGACGCGCCGGTGCTGGCGCAGGCCCAGGTATCCGTCGCCATGGGCGAAGGCACCGACGTGGCCCAGGCCGCGGCCGACATGGTGATGCTGGGCGGGCGCCTGGCCGCGCTGGCCGACGGCGTCGGCATCGCGCGCAAGACCCGCCGCATCATTTACGAGAATCTGGCCTGGGCCCTGGGCTACAACCTCATCGCCATCCCGCTCGCAGCGTTCGGCCACGTCACGCCCTGGATCGCCGGCATCGGCATGTCGGCCAGTTCGCTGCTGGTGGTGCTGAACGCCCTGCGCCTGAACGACTTCGAATCCAGCCAGGCAGATTCGCCCAGCCCACGCCTCAGCCCTCGCGCCTCGCTCCGCTGAATGGACATCCTGTTCCTGCTCATCCCCCTGGGCCTCGTCCTCGTCGGCCTCATCGCCTGGTTCTTCGTCTGGTCGGTCAATCACCGCCAGTTCGACGACATGGAAGGGCCTGCGCATGAGATACTGATGGATGACGACAGGCCCGCGCAGCCGCCCCTGCCGGCCACCGACAAGAAGGATGCCTCGCCATCAAGAAAACCCTGACCTTTCCCGCCCGCCAGCCTCCGGATGAGCTTTCTCCTGCGGTACGGTGCAGGAATTGCTCCTTCTATCGGCTCGGCCTGCCGCCCGGCCGGAGCGCGCCCGATCCCGGCCTGCTGCAGCACATCGCCTCCAGCCACAGGGAGCTCAAGCGCGGTGACTATCTTTACCGGCTGGGCGAGCCGGTGCACGCCATCCATGCCATCCGCTTCGGATCTTTCAAGAGCTATGTGCTGTCGCAGGACGGCCGCATGCAGATCACCGGCTTCCAGATCGCAGGCGAGGCGATGGGCCTGGCCGATCTCGCGTCTGGCCGCCACACCACCGAGGCACAGGCGCTCGAGCCGGCCAGCCTGTGCGAGATTCCCCTTTCCCATCTCGATAACCTGAACCGGGAACTTCCCTCGTTTTCCAGGCAGCTGCAGGGCATCCTGAGCAGCGAAATCCATCATTACCAGTCCCTGGCCCTCATGCTCGGCAGAAAGACCGCCGAGGAGCGGCTGGCCACCTTCCTGCTGGATCTTTCCGCGCGCTACAAGACCCGTGGCTTCTCGCCGCAGACCTTCAGCCTCAGCATGTCGCGCGACGACATCGGCACTTATCTGGGAATCGCCGGGGAAACTGTCTGCCGTCTCTTCTCGCGTTTCCAGGAGGAGGGGCTGATCGAAGCCAGGCGACGCCTGGTGCACATCCTGTCGCCGGACCGCCTGCGCGCGCTTGCCCACAACTGACTGCGGGCCACCAATCTGGATATTACGGTATTTTTTTAGGAAATACTGATCCAGATCAGTATTTCGGATCCGGCCTTCCTCTACCATTCCGATGCAGTCCATGCGCAGAAGATCCGTTTTTCTGGCTTGAAACCGCGCCATGAAATAAACCGGAAAGCCTATCCTGATAGGCTCACCAGGCGCAGGTCAAGCTACATCATTTTGGTTTCAACGGAGGGGAGTCTTTATGGAAGCGACGTCGTACAACTACAAGATCGTGCGGCAGTTCGCCATCATGACCGTGGTCTGGGGGATCGTGGGCATGCTGGTGGGCGTGATCATCGCCGCGCAACTCGTCTGGCCGGAGCTCAACTTCGGCATACCCTGGCTGAGTTACGGGCGTCTCAGGCCGCTGCACACCAACGCCGTCATATTCGGCTTCGGCGGTACCGCGATGTTTGCCACGATCTACTACGTGGTGCAGCGAACCTGCCACGTCAGGCTGTTTTGCGACAAGCTGGCAGCCTTCACCTTCTGGGGCTGGCAGGCCATCATCGTGCTGGCCGCCGTGACCCTGCTGCTGGGGCTCAGCACCTCCAAGGAATACGCCGAGCTCGAATGGCCGATCGACGTGCTGATCGCCGTGGTGTGGGTGGCCTTCGCCGTCGTGTTCTTCGGCACCGTGATCAAGCGCAAGACCCCGCACATCTACGTGGCCAACTGGTTCTTCGGCGCCTACATCCTGACCATCGCCATCCTGCACATCGTCAACAGCGCGGCGCTGCCGATCGCCTTCTTCGGCGGCTCCTGGCTGAAATCCTACTCGGTCTATCCCGGCGTGCAGGACGCCATGGTGCAATGGTGGTACGGCCACAACGCCGTGGGCTTCTTCCTGACCACCGCCTTCCTGGGCATGATGTATTACTTCATCCCCAAGCAGGCCGGCCGCCCGATCTATTCCTACCGCCTGTCCATCGTCCACTTCTGGGCGCTGAACTTCACCTACATGTGGGCCGGTCCGCACCACCTGCAGTATTCCGCGCTGCCCGACTGGGCGCAGTCGCTGGGCATGGTGTTCTCGCTGGTGCTGCTGGCGCCTTCCTGGGGCGGCATGATGAACGGCATCATGACCCTGTCCGGCGCCTGGCACAAACTGCGCACCGATCCAATCCTGAAGTTCCTGGTCACCGCGCTGTCCTTCTACGGCATGTCCACCTTCGAGGGGCCGATGATGTCCATCAAGACCGTGAACGCGCTGTCGCACTTCACCGAATGGACCATCGGCCACGTGCACTCCGGCGCGCTGGGCTGGGTGGCGATGATTTCCATCGGCTCGCTGTACTACCTGATCCCGCGCCTGTTCGGGCGCGAGGAAATGTATTCGATGAAGCTGGTCACCACCCACTTCTGGATCGCCACCATCGGCGTGGTGCTGTACATCGCCGCCATGTGGATCGCCGGCGTGGCGCAGGGCCTGATGTGGCGCGCCTCCAACCCGGACGGCACCCTCACCTACGGCTTCGCGCAGGTGCTGAACCAGATGTATCCGTTCTACACCATCCGCCTGCTCGGCGGCCTGATGTTCTTCTCAGGCATGCTGCTCATGGCCTGGAACGTGTGGAAAACCATCAGCGTGGGCAAGGCCGTCAACGACGCGCCCATCCCTGCCCCGGCCCACGCCTGAGAGAAAGGAGAAAACAACATGGCTTTCTCGCATCAAACCATCGAAAAGAACACCGGCTGGCTCATCATCCTCACCCTCCTCATCGTGAGCGTGGGCGGCCTGGTGCAGATCGTGCCGCTGTATTTCCAGCGCTACGTCACCGAACCGGTCGAGGGCTTGAAGCCCTACAGCGCCCTGGAACTCTCGGGGCGCGACATCTACATCCGCGAAGGTTGCGTCGGCTGCCATTCGCAGATGGTGCGTCCGTTCCGCGCCGAGACCGAGCGCTACGGCCACTACTCCGTCGCAGGCGAATACGTGTATGACCGCCCCTTCCTGTGGGGCTCCAAGCGCACCGGGCCCGACCTCATCCGCCTGGCCGGCCGCTACTCGGACGACTGGCACCGCGTGCACCTGCTGAACCCGCGCGACGTGGTACCCGAGTCCAACATGCCGGCCTACCCCTGGCTGGCCGAGAACAAGCTCGACGCTTCCGACATCCAGCCCAAGATGAAGGCGCTGAAAGCGCTGGGCCACCCCTACGGCGACGAGGAAATCGCCAAGGCGCCCAATGAGCTGGAAGGCAAGACGGAAATGGATGCCCTGATCGCCTACCTGCAAAGCCTCGGCCGCGCGATGAAGTGAGGCATGCCATGGATACGAACAATCTCATCGGCAGCGTGGTAACGGTGGTGTTCTTCATCACCTTCATCGGCATCGTATGGTGGGCCTACGGCAGCGCTCGCCGGGCGCGTTTTGAAGAAGACGCGCGCATTCCCTTCGAGGAAACCGACGACCTCCAGCCCGGCAAAGACATCGGAGACAAAAAATGATGCAAGAATTCGACGCACCCTTCTGGAGTTGGTACATCATCGTCCTGACCGTGGCGAGCCTGGTCGGCGTGGCGCTTTTCCTCTTCTCGCAGCGGACCCGGCGGCTCGCCCCCGGCGAAAAAGCCGAGCAGATGGCGCACAAGTGGGACGGCGACCTGGTGGAACTGAACAACCCGCTGCCCGGCTGGTGGGTGAACCTGTTCTGGATCACGCTGGTTTTCAGCGCGGTGTACCTGGTGCTCTACCCCGGCCTCGGCAGCTTCAAGGGCGTGCTGGGCTGGACCTCGTTCGGCCAGTACGATGCCGAGATCGAAAAGGCCAAGGCCAAGTACGATCCGATCTTCAACCAGTTCATGGGCCAGCCCGTCGAACAGGTGGCGGCCAGTGCCGAGGCGCGCGACATGGGCCAGCGCCTGTTCCTGACCTATTGCGCCCAATGCCACGGCTCCGACGCCACAGGCGCCACCGGTTTCCCCAACCTGACCGATGCGGACTGGCTGTACGGCGGCGATGCGGAAACCATCAAGACCAGCATCGCCAACGGCCGCACGGGCATGATGCCTGCCCTGGGCGCCGCGCTGGGTCCCGACGGCACCAGGCAGGTCGCGAACTACGTGCTCTCGCTTTCCGGCGCCAATCATGACGCCGGCCTGGCGGCAGCGGGCAAGCCGCTGTTCGAGGCCAACTGCGCCGCCTGCCATGGCGCGGACGGCAAGGGCATGGCCGCGATGGGCGCGCCCAACCTGACCGACAAGGTCTGGCTGTACGGCGGCTCGGAAGCGGTCATCATCGAAACCATCACCAAGGGCCGCGCCGGCAACATGCCGGCCCAGCTCCAGGCCCTGGGCGAAGCCAAGGTGCATCTGCTGGCCGCCTATGTCTGGGGCCTGGGCGGCGGTATAGCCGCTGCGCCGGCGGCCGCGCCCGCCGCAGCGCAGTAAGTCCGCTCCGCAACCTGCCCCGCACGGGGCAGGGTTTTCGTATCGCTCTCAGCGCGATACGAAAACCCCCGGCAGACCGAATCCATGGAACCAGGCCACAGCAATCCCGCGCAAGCATCGAGCGAGCTCGAAGAATCGCTCTATGCGGTACGGCAGAAGATCCAGCCGCGCGCGGTGCATGGCTGGTTCGCCGACTGGCGCATTGCGCTGGTGCTGTTCACGCAGTTGCTCTACTACGGTCTGCCCTGGCTGAAATGGGACGGCCACCAGGCCGTGCTGTTCGACCTGGCCGCGCGCAAGTTCTACATCTTCGGCCTGACCCTGTGGCCGCAGGATTTCATCTGGCTCACCGGCCTCCTGGTCATCTCCGCGCTGGCGCTGTTCCTGTTCACCGCCGTGGCCGGGCGGCTGTGGTGCGGCTTCGCCTGCCCGCAGACCGTGTACACGGAAATCTTCATGTGGATCGAGGAATGGGCCGAAGGCAATCATCTCGTGCGCAAGAAGCTCGACGGCATGCCGTGGAACGCAGAAAAGCTGCGCAAGCGCGGGCTTAAACATTTTCTCTGGTTCGTGGTCGCATTCTGGACCGGCTTCACTTTCGTCGGCTATTTCACGCCCATCACCACGCTGTGGGAAGAACTCATCACTTTCAACACCGGCGGCTGGGAAACCTTCTGGATATTCTTCTACGCCTTCGCCACCTGGGGCAACGCCGGCTTCATGCGCGAGCAGGTGTGCAAATACATGTGCCCCTACGCCCGCTTCCAGAGCGTGATGTTCGACCCGGACACGCTGGTCATCAGCTACGATGCCGGCCGCGGCGAGCCGCGCGGCGCGCGCGGCAAGAAAGTTGACTACAAGGCCAAAGGCTTGGGCGATTGCGTGGACTGCGGCATCTGCGTGCAGGTCTGCCCCACCGGCATCGACATCCGCAAGGGCCTGCAGTACGAGTGCATCGGCTGCGCCGCCTGCATCGACGGCTGCGACCAGGTCATGGAAAAAATGGGCTATCCCAAGGGCCTCATCCGCTACACCACGGAAAACGTGCTCAAGGGCAAGTATCCCGACGGCGGCATTCTCGCGCACGTGTTCCGGCCGCGCGTGCTGGTCTACGGCGCCATCCTGTTGGGCGTCATCAGCGCCTTCCTGGTCACCCTGGCCAACCGCGTGCCGCTGCGGGTGGAGGTCATCCGCGACCGCGCCACGCTGTCGCGCGCCATCGAGGACGGCCGCCTGGAAAACCTTTACACCGTGCAGATTCTCAACATGGAAAACCGCCCCCACCGTTACAGGATCAGCGCCAGCGGCGTGGATAACATTCGCGTGGTCACGGACGAAAGCAGGCTCAAGGCCGCAGCGCAGCAAACCGTGCAGGTGCCCATCCGCCTGCAGGCCGATCCCGCCAATCTCAAGGGGCCTTCGACGCCGATCATGATCCGCGTACAGTCCGAGGAAAACCCCGGGCTGGTGCGTGAGGTCAAATCCAGTTTCCTCAGGAGGTAAGCATATGAACACGCATGCCCGCACAGCCAACCCCTGGTTCAGGGAACCGTGGCCCTGGCTGCTCGCCATCATGCCGCTTACCGCCGTCATCGCAGGCGGTTTTACCATGTGGCTCGCCATCACTTCGAACGACGGGCTGGTGGTCGACGACTATTACAAGCAGGGCAAAGCCATCAATCAGAGCAGAAAGCGCGACCGCCTGGCGCAATCATTTGGCATCCGCGCGCAACTGCTGCCCCAGGGCGCCACCCTGCGCATGCAACTCGAAGGGCGGATGCCAACGCCGCCCGGTCAGCTCATCCTGAAAATCATGCATCCGACCCGCGGCGGCGACGACCATGACGTGCGGCTGGACTGGGACGGCTCCGCCTATTCGGGACAGCTTCCCCGCCTGGCCGGCGCCCATTACAAAGTCCAGCTGACCCCGGAATTCGGCGACTGGCGCCTGACCGGAACCTGGCCTGCCGGCAGCGTGCTAACCCTGAACCCGCATCCGTGAAGGTAAAGCGCATTTTTCCGGCACCGCGAAGAGCGCCGAAAACGCTGCCACGCGGGAGCGGCCGGCGGCAGCGCCGCCTGGAGTTTCGTCATGGTTCCGGCAACCTGGCTTATCACCCGGCGCCGGCGCAAAATGGACGGCAGCACATAACGCATAACAGGCTGCATCCGCGAAATGCTAGCAACGAGGAGGGAGACTAGATGTTGAAACGCCTGATCACCATACTCTGGCCGTCGTTTCTCGTCGCCGGCGCGGCCGACGCATTGTTCTTCGCGCTGTTCGACCCCGCGCAGCTTCTCTATCAGGAAGAACCGGTCTTCGCCAGCCGGCTTGCCGCCTACACCATCGGCTTTTTCCTGTTCTGGCTGATGGGGATCGGCTCGTCCGCGCTCACCTGCTACTTCCAGCGCAGCGCCGACGAAATCAACCGCTGTCCCCTCTCCCCGCCCGAACGCCCGGAAGGCTGCCCGAAACGGGAAGATTGCGCAGACTGCCGGTAAGCCGGCGCGAGCCGATAAAAAAAGCCCGCACGCATGCGAGCTTGCTCGCGACCGACCGAAGTTTCAGCCGGCCAGGCTGTCCTTCACCCGCATCAGCCTGGCGCGCGCCTCGGTGGCTACGCCCTGCACCGCAGGATTGCTCACCAGCTTGGCCATGATGCCGGGATCGAGGAAGGAAACGGTGATGCCGCCGTCGGTTTCTTCGCGCACCACCACGTTGCAGGGCAGCAGCATGCCGATGTCGGGCTCGGCGCTGATGGCCTGGTGCGCCAGCGGCGGATTGCAGGCGCCGAGAATGCGGTAGGGACGGCCCTCGACGTTGAGCTTGGCCTTCATGGTGGCCTGCACGTCGATGTCGGTCAGCACGCCGAAGCCCTCATTCTTCAACGCCGCGGTGACCTTCTCCACCGCCTGGTCGAAAGGGCCGCTGATCCTGGTTTCGAATCCGTATTCGCTCATGGTTTTGCTCCTGTTTTCAAGCTTGAAGGATGCCTATTCTACCCGAGCCGCGTGACTGTCGCTTTACGGAACGGTCAGCCTGAGCGTCTTGTAATCGACGTGATACAAGCTGAGTTCGTCACCGGAGACGAATTTCCAGCCCTCAGCGTGGCCGAAGGCCAGGTCGTCGCCGGGCGCGATTTCGATGCGGAAGCGCCTGGCAGTGGACAGCGCCGGATTGCGCACCGACATCGCCAGCACCAGATGATGGCTGGAAGCGTTTTCGATCACCGCCACCAGCCCGATGCCGAGCCAGGATTTCCGGAAACTGAGCATGACGGGCAGTGCGGGCTTGCCTGGCTCGGCCTGGGCCGGATCCCCGGCATTGAGCGCCTGGCTCAGGCGGCTGATTTCACGCTCCACTTCGGCCACACGGGCGCGGCTCTCCTCCAGATAGGCTTCCACCCGCTGCCTGTTCTCCTTTTCCTTGCCGAGCCGTATCTTCGCGTCCTGCAGGTGATAGCTCAGCATGAAGGCGAACAATATCGCGCCGCATGCCAGCACCAGCAGAAGAACGTTCCCGATGAGGGACAGCATGAACCATTTTCTGTCGACCTGCCGCGGTTTCTCGATTTCATCCATTGGCATTTGCCTCGCGCTCGAAGAAAAGGCCTCGCTCCGCCACTCAATGGCCGAGCTAGCCGGTGTTGCGCATGCCCGATGCAATGGCGTTGATCGAGCGCATCATGGGCATGAGCCACTTTTCCTGTTCCTCCGCGTCCGCCTCGGGGCGGGTGCGGCGAATGAGCCGCACCTGGATATGGTTGAGCGGATCGAGATAAGGCTTGCGGCGCGCCAGCGACAGGGCCAGTGCAGGGCTTTCCTCCAGCGGGCTCTGCAGGCCGGCCACCTGCAATACGCCGGCCAGGGTGGCCGAAAACTCCGCGGCGATGATCCGATACACGGATTTGGCCGTGTCGGTCTCCGCCAGTTCGGCATATTCGGCGGCGATTCTCATGTCGGCCTTGGTCAGCGCCATCTGCACGTTGGAAAACAGCGCGCGGAAGAAGGGCCACTCGCGGTACATTTCCTGCAGGAGCGGCAGGTTCTGTGGATTGTCGCGGCACAACGCCTCGATGGCCGATCCGATGCCGTACCAGGCCGGCAGGGTATGGCGCGACTGCGCCCAGCCGAATACCCAGGGAATCGCGCGCACCGAACTCATGGAGCGGTCTGACTTCTTGCGATGCGAGGGCCGCGAGCCGATGTTCATCATGCCGATCTCGCGTACCGGCGTGGCCTCGTAGAAGTAGTCCAGGAAGCCCGGGGTGGCTTCGGTCAGTTTGCGGTAAGCCGTCTCGCCTGCCTCGGCCAGCCTGGCCATCATTTCCGGATAGCGGATGTCGGTGGTGCGCGGCGCGCCCAGCAGGCCACAGCTCGCCTTGATGAGGCCGGTGGCGCCCATGCCGATCTCGTAGGCGGCGGTTTCGGGGTTGCTGTAGCGGTAATACAGCATCTCACCCTGCTCGGTGAACTTGATCTGGCCGGCCACGGTGCCCGGCGGCTGCGACAGGATTGCTTCGTGGGTCGGGCCGCCGCCGCGGCCCACCGTGCCGCCGCGGCCGTGGAACAGGCGGCATTCGATGCCGTGGCTGCGCGCGATGCCGATGATGGAAAGCTGGGCGCGGTACAGGTTCCACTGCGAGGCGAGAATGCCGCCGTCCTTGCAGGAATCGGAATAGCCCAGCATGACTTCCTGGGTATCGCCCGAGGCCTTGAGCAAGGCGCGGTACACCGGATTGGAGAACAGGGTCTGCAGCACGCCTTCGCTGTGCTTGAGATCCTCCACCGTCTCGAACAGCGGCGCCACCACCAGCTGACAATGCCAGTCCTTGCCGTTGAAGCCGGCCAGGCCGGCGATGCAGCCGAGGAACATGACCTCCATCACGTGCGATGCGGAATGGGTCATGGAAATGACATAGGCGCCGAAGGACTCAGCGCCCACTTCCTTGCGCAGTCGCGCCACGCGGCGGAACACGTCGAGGGTCTTGCGGGCGTCATCCGACAATACCAGGTCGCTCACGTACAGATCGCCCCGGCGCGAAATCCAGTTGCCCAGTTCCAGCAGGCGGGCTTCCTCGTCCGCCTGCTGGTAATCGAAATCGGGATCGAGCTGGCGCAGAATCTCCGCCACCGTCATGGTGTGCACGGTCGATTCCTGGCGGATGTCGAGCTGCAGCAGGTGGAAGCCGAAGCTTTCCACCAGGCGGATCAGATCCTGCAGGCGGCCTTCGGCGATGGCGCGATCGCCGTGGCTGGTGAGCGAATCACGGATGAGGTAGAGATCTTCCAGGAAGCTGCGCGCATCCGGGTAGGCCAGCGGCGACGGGTCGCGCTTTTCGCCCTTGAGGCGGCCGCGCACGTGGTCGAGATTGGCCTGCAGCCGCGCCATCATCAGTGCCACGCGGCGGCGGTACGGCTCGCGCAGGAACTGCTGCGCCGCGGTGCCGGTGAACACCTTGCCGCCGAAACGGGTCTCGTCCAGCGCCAGCTTGGCGGCGAACAGCGGCGGCAGCTTGCACCATCTGAGACTATGCGTGAGCGTGAGGCGCAGGGTCTCCAAACGCTTGAGGTACTCGATCAGGGCCAGCTCGGTCTGGGTATGCACGGTCCATTCCGTCACTTCCGGCGTGACGAAGTGGTTGCCGTCGCGGTCGCCGCCGATCCAGGAACCGAAGCGGATGAAGCTCGGCACCCTGACGGCCAGCGCGCCCTTGTCGTCTGTGCCGTAGTGCTTGCGCACGGCCTTTTCGAAATAGCGGTAGGCGCGCGGCACCGCCTCGAACAGGCTGTTGCGCATGTAATAAAGGCCGGTGCGCACTTCGTCCTGCACCTCCGGCTTGTGCTCGCGCAGTTCGTCCGTGCGCCACATGATGCGGATCTCGACGTCGAGCCCGGCCTCGATCTCCTCGCGCTCGTTCTCGCCCAGCATGGGGTCGTACAGACGGTCGCACAGCAGGAATACGCGGCGCAGGCCTTCCATCACGGTGCGGCGGCGCGCCTCGGTCGGGTGCGCGGTGAACACCGGGGTGAACAGCATGCGGTCGAGCAGGCCCTGCAGGGTTTCCGCCGTAATGCCCTGCTCCTTCAGGTCGGCGAGGGTGCGGTGGAAGGAGCCGATCCACAGGTTCCCGCCCATGGCCATCTGGCGGCGGCGGTTGCGGTGGGCGTGCGATTCCTCGGCGATGTTGGCCAGGCTGAAGTAGGTCGAGAAGCCGCGGATCACCTGTTCCAGCTGTTCTGGCGGCATGGACTCGATCAGCGCCATGAGCCGGGCGCGCACGGCGGCGTCTTCCTGCTGGTGCAGATCGACGAAGCCCTGGCGCAACGCTTCCACGGCCTCGAATACGCCCTCTCCCGCCGTCTCCTGCAGCACCTTGCCAAGCAGGGTGCCGAGCAGCTTCACCTGCGCGCGCAGGTGGACGTCTGTAAGCAGGGTCAGGGGTGCATTCATTGGCAATAAATTCCGGTGGAAAACGGCAAAAGCTTGCCATTTTCGCATTTTTCGGGGCTCATTTGAACCCGCAAAACCAATCAACACAGAGGCAGCACAGGGAACAGAGGAAAAGCGGCAGATTTTTCTCCCCTCTGTTCCCTCTGCTGCCTCTGTGTCCAGGCTTTTCTGCAAACCTGCCTTTGGCGGATCACCCCACCCATTTGCGCGCATTGCGGAACATGCGCATCCAGGGCCCGTCCTCGCCCGCGTAGTCGGCCGGCTTCCAGGACAGCTGCGCGGCGCGGAACACGCGCTCCGGATGCGGCATCATGATGGTGAAGCGGCCGTCCGGCGTGGTGTAGGCGGTCGCGCCGCCCTTCGAGCCGTTCGGATTGAGCGGATAGTTTTCCGTGGGCGATCCGCGATGATCCACGTAGCGCAGCGCCAGCTTGGCGGCGCTCTCATGACCGGCCTCGCGGAACACCGCGCGCCCCTCGCCGTGCGCCACCACGATGGGCATGCGCGAGCCCGCCATGCCGTCGAAGAACAGCGAGGGCGAGTCCTGCACTTCCACCATCACGAAGCGCGCCTCGAACTGCTCGGAGAGGTTGCGGCGGAATTGCGGCCAGGCTTCCGCACCGGGAATCAGGTCGTGCAGCTGGCTCATCATCTGGCAGCCGTTGCATACGCCCAGCGCGAAACTGTCCGCACGATGGAAGAAGGCCTCGAACTCGTCGCGCGCGCGCGGATTGAACAGGATGGACTTGGCCCAGCCGCCGCCCGCCCCCAGCACGTCGCCGTAGGAGAAGCCGCCGCAGGCCACCAGGCCCTTGAAGTCCGCAAGGCTCACGCGGCCGGCGATG
Source organism: Pseudomonadota bacterium (assembly GCA_021847835.1). Classification (GTDB taxonomy): domain Bacteria; phylum Pseudomonadota; class Gammaproteobacteria; order Burkholderiales; family Thiobacillaceae; genus UBA6918. The sequence continues at coordinate 140,886 of JAJZPR010000002.1, read as the reverse complement.
ATGTCGCTCATGTGCACGTCGACCGACTCGAAGCCGGCCTGATGGAAGGCCGCCGCCATTTCCACCTGGCCGTTGACGCCCTGCTCGCGCAGCACCGCCATGCGCGGGCGCGCGCCTTTGGCAAGGTAGGGCGCAACAATATTGTCGTTGGCATCATAAGTCAGCGCGTAATGCAGGCCGGGGTCGGCCGCATCCTGGCAGCGCGCGAATTCCTCATCGGCGCAGGCCGGGTTGTCGCGCAGGCGCGCGATGCGGTGCGAGGTTTCCCACCACGCCGACAGCAGACCGACGCGCGTCTCGTCCAGCACCACCTGCTCGCCGCTCCTGAAACGCACGCGGTCGTCGTCTGCCAGCGTGCCGATGTCGATCACCGGCAAACCGGCCAGCGCGAACTGCGCGATGACGCGGCCCGCGTGTTCCATGCCCACCTGCAGCACCGCACCGGCTTCTTCGTTGAATAGCTGCGCCAGTACGTCGCCTTCGGGCAGCGTGACCTCGACACCGGTCTTGCCGGCGAAGGCCATTTCCGCGATGGCGGCGAACAGGCCGCCATCGGAACGGTCATGGTAGGCCAGCAGATGTCCGTTCTTGAGCAGGTTCTGCAAGACCTCGAAGAAAGCCTTCAGCGCCCCCGCTCCGGGCGCATCCGGCGCCTCGTTGCCGATCTGCTCATAGACCTGCGCCAGGCTGGAGCCGCCCATGCGGTTCCTGCCGAAGCCCAGGTCGACCAGGATGAGGCGCGTGTCGCCGCAGTCGCTGCGCAATTGCGGAGTCAGGTGCAGGCGCGCGTCCGGCGTTGAGGCAAAGGCGGACACCACCAGCGACAGCGGCGCGGTCACGGCTTTCTTATGCCCGCCTTCGTCCCACACGGTCTTCATGGACATCGAATCCTTGCCCACGGGGATGGCGAGACCGAGTTCCTGGCAATAGCGCGACACGGCCTGCACGGTGTCGAACAGGCGCGCATCCTCGCCGGAGTGGCCGGCGGGCGCCATCCAGTTGGCGGAGAGCTTGACGTCCTCGAGTTTTTCGATGCGCGCGGCGAACAGGTTCAGCAGGGCCTCGGCCACCGCCATGCGCCCGGAAGCCGGCGCGTCGATGAGCGCGAGCGGGCCCTTCTCCCCCATGGCCATGACTTCGCCGCAGTGCGTGGTGTAGCCCATGAGGGTGACGGCGCAATCGGCCACCGGCATCTGCCACGGGCCCACGCACTGGTCGCGCGCGGTCATGCCGCCTACGGAACGATCGCCGATGGAAATCAAAAACATTTTCGAGGCCACGCCCGGCAGCCGCAGCACGCGGTAGGCGGCTTCCTGCACATGGATGCCTGCCGTATCCAGTGCGGGCAAGGCAGGCTCTACATGTTGCACTGTGCGCGTCATTTTCGGCGGCTTGCCCAGCAGCACGTCGAGCGGCATGTCCACCGGCGCATTCTGGAAGTGCTCGTCGAGCACTTTCAACTGATGCTCGGCGGTGGCCTGGCCCACCACGGCGAAGGGGCAACGCTCGCGCTCGCAGATTTCGCGGAACTCGTCGATGCGATTTGCGGGAATCGCCAGCACGTAGCGTTCCTGCGCCTCGTTGCACCAGATTTCCTTGGGCGACATGCCGAACTCTTCCGAAGGCACGGCGCGCAGATGGAACACGCCGCCCTTGCCACCGCCATGCACCAGCTCCGGCAGCGCATTGGAGAGGCCGCCGGCGCCGACATCGTGGATCGAGACGATGGGGTTGTTCTCGCCCATCTGCCAGCAGCGGTCGATGACTTCCTGCGCGCGGCGCTGCATTTCCGGATTGCCACGCTGCACCGAATCGAAATCCAGGTTGGCAGCGTTGGCGCCGGTCGCCATGGAAGACGCCGCACCGCCGCCCAGCCCGATCAGCATGCCGGGGCCGCCCAGTTGGATCAGCAGCGCGCCTTCCGGCAGCGGCTGCTTGTGCACGTGATCCTCGCGGATGTTGCCCACGCCGCCTGCCAGCATGATGGGCTTGTGGTAGCCGCGCCGCTCATGGTTGACCCAGGTCTCCAGGGTGCGGAAATAGCCAGCCAGGTTGGGGCGGCCGAATTCGTTGTTGAAGGCCGCCGCGCCGATGGGGCCTTCGAGCATGATGGCGAGCGGCGACACGATGCGGTCGGGGCGCCCGTAGTACTCTTCTTCCCAGGGCTGGATGGCATCGGGAATGCGCAGGTTCGACACCGAGAAGCCGGCGAGGCCCGCCTTGGGCTTGGAGCCGCGCCCGGTCGCGCCCTCGTCGCGGATCTCGCCGCCGCTGCCGGTGGCCGCACCCGGGAAAGGCGAAATCGCCGTGGGATGGTTGTGGGTCTCCACCTTCATCAGGATGTGCGTGGGCTCGCTGCTGAACGTGTACTTGCCGTCCTTGCCGGGATAGAAGCGCTCGATCTCGGCGCCCTGCATCACCGCGGCGTTGTCTTCGTAGGCCGACAGCGTGCCCTGGGGCGTCCTGGCGTGGGTGTCGCGGATCATGCGGAACAGGCTCTTGTCCTGCTCGACGCCGTCGACGACCCAGGCGGCATTGAAAATCTTGTGCCGGCAGTGTTCCGAATTGGCCTGGGCGAACATCATCAGCTCCACGTCGGTGGGATTGCGTCCCATGCGCGCGAAGTTGTCGGCGAGGTAATCGATCTCGTCCGCGGACAGCGCGAGGCCCAGGCGGGCATTGGCTTCCACCAGCGCATGGCGGCCGCCGCCAAGCACATCGACCGTTTCCAGTTCGCGCGGCGGCACATGCGCAAACAGGCCGGCGGCTTCATCTATCGAGCGCAGCACCGTTTCGGTCATGCGATCGTGGATCAGCGGCAGCAACATCGCCTCGTCGGCGGCGTGCTCGAAATGGTAGGCCACGCCGCGCTCGATGCGGCGCACTTTGGACAACCCGCAATTGTGCAGGATGTCGGTGGCCTTGGACGACCACGGCGAGACGGTGCCGAAACGCGGTGTCACCAGCAGGAACTGCGCGAAGGGAATGTTTGCGACCCGGTCGGCGTAGCTTAGCGCCGCGTCCAGCACGGACTGTTCATGCGGGCTCAGCGGCGCGTCCAGTTCCACGAAATGCCAGTACTGCGTCGCGATCCTGCCCGGCGCAAGCCCTGCAACCCGCGCCTGATCATGAATTTTCTCGATGCGGAAGGAAGACAGCGCGGCGCCGCCGGGCAGGGAAAGGATGGAAGACTGGGCGTGGGACATGGTGCCGGGAAAACACGGAAAACCGCTATTTTACCCGACAGCGGGCGCCGCTTCCGCCTCCTGCAAGCCGCAACCCGACAGATCGAAAACGCAGGCGGCCCCGCCGCCGCGCATTCCGCTAGTTTTCGCCCTGCCCCTGGTCGCGCCCATGGCGCTTCTGCCAGGCCTCGAAACATTCGAGCCCGCAAAAGTGGGCGATGTAATCCTTGCCTTCCTCCTGAATGCCGTTGCCTGGCGGCAGTTCCTTCAAACAGAAATCACAGGTCAGCACGGTGCATTCATGGTCATGTTCGCAGTCCAGAACCGGTGCGCCGCTCGGGGTGAGCTTGGGAGTCTCGTCCATTTTCGCCTCCTGTTTCGGGCAGAATCCCAAAATTGGGAATTATTCAGGTTCCGCCCCGAAATTCAGTCTATTCTGGCATTTTAGACGAGATGCCGCTCATGCACGCTCCATTTCTGCCCCCGCGTCCTGCCAAAAGCCACAAGGCCATGTTCGGGCGCATCGGATTGCTGGGCGGCGCGCCCGGCACCGTCGGCGCGCTGCTGCTGGCCGGCCGTTCGGCGCTGCATTGCGGCGCCGGGCTGGTGACGCTGGGCATGCTGGATGAAAACGTGCGCGTGGACTACGCCAGCCCGGAATTGATGTTCGCCCCGCCGGAAAGCCTGGTCGCCGACCTCGACCTTTCAGTGCTGGCAATCGGGCCGGGCATGGGGCAGTCGCGCCAGGCCTTCGAGCTCATGCAGACGGCACTGCTGCATCCTTCCACACTGGTGATCGACGCCGACGGTCTCAACGTCATTTCACGGCATGACGAATTTGCCGGCGTCTGTGCGCAGCGCAATGCAGCCACCCTGCTCACCCCCCACCCCGGTGAAGCGGCACGGCTGCTGCAAGCCAGAACGCACGAAATCCAGGACAACCGCGAACTGGCGGCGCGCGAACTGGCGAACCGCTTCAACGCGCTGGTGGCGCTCAAGGGCGCGAGCACGGTGCTGGCGCGGCCCGACGGCGAAATCGAAATCAACCACACCGGCAACCCGGCGCTTTCCGCCCCCGGCATGGGCGACGTGCTGACCGGCATGGCGACCGCCTTCGCTGCGCGCATGCCGCCGTGGGAAGCCCTGCGCCTGGCGGTCTGGCTGCACGGCCAGGCGGCTGACGATGCGATCGAAGAAGGCTGCGGCGTAGAAGGACTGACCGCCTCCGAATTGATCGGCTATGCGCGCCGACGCCTGAATGCCTGCGCGGCATGATTGGGGGTCAGGATTCAGGTATGAGGATTCAGGGAATACGCTTCGCGCCTTATCAAAAAGGCGCGGCCTTTGGCCGCGCCATCCCTGACAGCTGAATCCTGGCCCCTGATACCCATCCCCCTAACAAAAACGGCCTTTGAGATAGGCTTCGAACTCGCCGCTGACCTCCGGGTGCTTCATGGCGTATTCCACCGTCGCCTGCAGATAGCCGAGCTTGCTGCCGCAGTCATAGCGCTTGCCGTCGAAGGCATAGGCCAGCACCTGCTGCTCCTGCAGCAGCGCGGCGATGGCGTCGGTGAGCTGCAGCTCGCCGCCGGCGCCGGGCTTGAGGTTTTCGATGTAGTGGAAAATGCGCGGGGTCAGGATGTAGCGGCCGACCACGCCGAGATTGGACGGCGCGGCTTCGGGTTTGGGTTTTTCGACGATGGCGTTCACCCGCGACACACGATCATCAAGATGACTGGCATCGACGATGCCGTAGGAAGCAGTCTCCTCGCGTGCGACCTCCTGCACGCCCAGCACCGAACACTGGTAGTAGTCGTACTTGTCCGCCATCTGCTTCATCACCGGCGGCGCGGCATCGATGAGGTCGTCGGCCAGGATCACGGCGAAAGGTTCGTTGCCGATCACCGGCTTGGCGCACAGCACGGCATGGCCCAGCCCCAGCGCCTCGGCCTGGCGGATGTAGATGAAGTTGACGCCGGAAGGACGGATGGACTGCACGAGATCCAGCACCTTGTTCTTGCCGCGCGACTCCAGTTCGGTTTCCAGTTCGTAGGCCTTGTCGAAGTGGTCCTCGACCGTGCGCTTGGTGCGGCTGCTGATGAAGATGATGTCGGTCATGCCGGCGTCGATGGCCTCCTCCACCGCATACTGGATCAGCGGCTTGTCGACGATGGGCAGCATCTCCTTGGGGCTGGCCTTGGTGGCGGGCAGGAAGCGGGTGCCCAACCCGGCGACGGGAAAAACCGCCTTGGTAACTTTTTGCATTACAAATCTCCTCCAAGGCGGTTTTCAGTGCAGGCTAACTTGCGCAGCAAGTTAAGCCCGCGTAGCGGGCGGCCGGAGCCAAACACGGCTTTGGTGACTTTTTGCATTTCCAGATTCTCTTTTTTACAAAATGACATGAGGCCAAGAGGAAAGGCAATGAAAACTTACCCCTGTCCTCTTTCTCCTTGTTCAAAATTATTGTTTCATCGCATCAGAAATCAAGCCTGCCCTGCGCTTCCGGCTCCAGAAGCCTGCACAGGGCATCCTCGTCCAGGATGGTAACGCCTAATTCCTGCGCTTTGATTAACTTGCTGCCTGCATCGGCGCCGGCCACCACGTAGTCGGTCTTCTTCGACACCGAGCCGGCCACCTTGCCCCCGGCCGCCTCGATCCTGTCCTTGGCCTCGTCGCGCGTCATGTTGGGCAAGGTGCCGGTCAGCACGAAAGTCTTGCCGGCCAGCGCGCCCAGCTGCCTGCGCTGCGGCGCGGCTTCCGCCCACTTCACGCCCGCTGCGCGCAGTTGTTCGACAACTTCGCGGTTGTGCGGTTCAGAAAAAAACAGGGCGATGCTTTGCGCCACCACGGGCCCCACGTCAGGCACCTGCATCAGCGCTTCCTCGTCCGCCGCCAGCAAGGCATCCAGGCTGCCGAAATGGCGCGCCAGATCCTTGGCGGTGGTCTCGCCGACATTGCGGATGCCGAGCGCGAAGATGAAGCGCGCGAGCGTGGTGTGCTTGCTCTTCTCGATGGCGGCAAGCAGCTTGGCGGCGGATTTTTCCGCCATGCGCTCCAGATTGGCGACCTTGGCCATGCCCAGCCTGTAGAGATCGGCCGGCGTGCGCACCAGCCCCAAGTCGACCAGCTGGTCGACGAGCCTCTCGCCCAGGCCCTCGATGTCCATGGCGCGGCGACTCGCGAAATGCAGCAGCGCCTGCTTGCGCTGGGCCGGACAATACAGCCCGCCGCTGCAGCGTATGGCCGCTTCTCCCGGCTGACGCACGACATGCGAGCCGCATACCGGGCAGGCCGGGTAGCGCTGCAAAATCTCGAAGCGCACCGGCGCCGGCTGCGGGCGCCGGTCCTTGACCACAGCCACCACCTCGGGAATGACGTCGCCGGCGCGGCGCACGATGACGCTGTCGCCTTCGCGCACGTCGAGGCGGTCGATCTCGTCCTGGTTGTGCAGCGTGGCGTTGGACACGGTCACGCCGCCGACGAACACCGGCTTCAGGCGCGCGACGGGCGTGAGCGCCCCGGTGCGGCCGACCTGCACCTCGATGGCCTGGACCACGGTCAGTTCTTCCTCGGGCGGGAACTTGTGCGCCACCGCCCAGCGCGGCTCGCGCGACACGAACCCCAGCCTGGTCTGCAAGTCCAGGCTGTTGACCTTGTACACCACGCCGTCGATATCGAAGGGAAGGCTGTCGCGGCGGCGGCCGATGTCGTCGTGGAACTGCACGAGGCCTTGCGGGCCCTGCACCACGGCGCGCTCGCTGCTCACTGGCAGCCCCAGTTCCAGCAAGGCATCGAGAATCCTGCTGTGGGTCGGCGGCAGTTTCCAGCCGGCCGTTTCGCCCACGCCGTAGGCGTAGAACGACAGCGGCCGCTGCGCGGCGATGGCGGGATCGAGCTGGCGGATGCTGCCGGCGGCGCCATTGCGCGGATTGACCAGCGGCGTGCCCCCGCTTTCACGCTGTTTTGCGTTGTAGCGCTCGAAATCCGGCCGGGGAATGAACACTTCGCCGCGCACTTCCAGCACCGCCGGCGGTTTGGCCGCATTCAGGCGCAGCGGGATACAGCGGATGGTACGCACGTTCTGCGTCACGTCCTCGCCGGTTTCGCCGTCGCCTCGCGTGGCGGCCTGTACCAGCACGCCGTGCTCGTAGCGCAGATTGATGGCAAGACCGTCGAACTTGAGTTCGCAGGCATATTCGATGGGCGGATCATCGTCCTTGAGCTTGAGTTCGCGGCGTATGCGCGCATTGAAATTCAGCGCGCCGGTCGCCTCGATGTCGGTTTCGGTGCGGATCGACAGCATCGGCACGCGGTGCGCCACCGGCGCAAAGCCTTCCAGCGGCTTGCCGCCCACGCGCCGGGTGGGCGAGTCGGGCGTGACCAGTTCGGGGTGCTCAGCTTCCAGCGCCTCCAGCTCGCGGTACAGGCGGTCGTACTCGGCATCCGGGATTTCCGGGCTGTCGAGCACGTAGTAGCGATAGTTGTGGTAGTTGATCTGCTCGCGCAGCGCGCGCACGCGTTCGGCGATGCTTTGGGACATCAGGAAAACAGTCTGAGCGCCAGGCGGCTGCCGGCAGCGATGCCGCGCGCCTCCATCCTGGCGTAGATCTGCGCCAGCTGGGCACGGATTTTCTCGATGCCGACATCGGTGAGCGGGCGCAGATTGTCGTCCACCAGCAAGCCGCCGGCTTCGTGCGCAAGCTTGCGGCCCAGCGTCACCATGGCGTCGAAATTCTTCACCCCGTCCGGCACGCGCGGCACATCGAACAGCAGGGTCACGCCCTTGGTTTCCGGTTCGTGGGGATTGCTGGCGGAAAAGGCACGCGGCTCGCGGTTGCCCAGCATGAACAGCACCTCGCCGCGGTTGTCGAGCAACTGATACGCGCCGGTAGCGGACAGGCGCATGCCCGCCGCCTCGGCTTCGCGCCGCATCCTGGCAATGGGCAGCATCGCGCTGCCGCGGGCGACGATATTGAGGCCGATCTGCACATCCACATCGGCGCAGAACTTGTCGAGCGAAGCCGCCCGCTGCACGGCTTCATCGAGATCATCGCAGCGCAGCTGCCAGCCCTGGGAATGAGCCAACTCCTCGCTCAGGCTGCAAAGCGCTGCCAGATCCTGCTTTCCGGCGGGGCCGTCGCGGTCGGCCAGCAGCATGACTGCCTGCACCTCAAGGTAGCGCTTGCCGCTGTGCGGCGACAGTTCCTCCCAGACAGGGCTGCCGAGCGGCAGGGCCAGCCAGCGCACAGGCTTGGCCAGCGCGGCGGCATGCATGATGGCGGCCTCGAACGCTTCGGCGGTCATGCCGTCCAGATTTTTCAGCACTAACCGGAATTCGATCGCATCATCGTAAGCCGCGACCGCCGGAGGCTGCCGGGTTTGGGTCACGGGAGCCGCGGAGCCGGGCAGCTCCTCGACAGCGATTGCAAACGGCTGGCTGGGCGCCTCGGACAAGGCGGCGTCAAGCAGGATTTCGGTGTCGCCGAAATGGGGCTCCTGAACGTCGCGCCCATGAAACATGCCGGGGTCGGCATCATGCGCATCTTCGGACAGCGGCTCGAAGAGGCCGCTGTCCGGCCGCGTCAGTGCATCGCCGCCGGGCTCCTCATCCAGCAGGACATCGCGTTCGGGCCGCGCAAAGGAGGCCTCGGTCCGGCGGTGGATTTTGCGTTCCTGCAAACGGTTGTATATCACCACGGCCATGACCGCGAGTGCCCCAATCAGGGCCAGTGCGATCTGCAGTTCGTTCATGGGCACCTCTAAAGAATTTTTAGATTACATCCCAACCGCCCAGGGCGCGATTGATGCAGGCACGCCCTACTTGCCATCCCCTTGATTGTTTTGCCCGCCCGGCACCACTCGGACAAACACCTCGTCGGGGCGAATCATGCCCAGTTCGCCGCGAGCGCCTTCCTCAAGCGCATCGCGCGCCTCCCTGAGGTCGCGCACCTCGGCTGACAAGGTTTCGTTGCGCACGCGCAATTTTCCGTTCAGTTCCTGCTGCCTGGCCAGTTCGTCGCCCAGCCCCCAGAGCCTGAGCCAGCCGCCCTCGCCGAACCAGAGCGGATACTGCAGCAGCGCAATCAGCGCAATGAGCAGCGGTGTGAGCCAGCGCATCATCGGCGCCTGCCCGTATTAGCCGATCTGGTAGAACGCATCGCGCCCAGGATAAGAGGCCATGCTGCCAAGTTCTTCTTCGATGCGCAACAGCTGGTTGTACTTGGCCATGCGGTCCGAACGCGACAGCGAGCCGGTCTTGATCTGCAGGGCATTGGTCGCCACGGCCAGGTCGGCAATGGTGCTGTCCTCGGTCTCGCCGGAACGGTGCGAGATTACCGAGGTATAGCCCGCGCGCTTGGCGGTCTCGATGGCCTCGAAGGTCTCGGTCAGGCTGCCGATCTGGTTGACCTTGATGAGGATGGAGTTGGCGATGTTCTTCTGGATGCCTTCGCGCAGAATCCTGGCGTTGGTCACGAACAGGTCGTCGCCCACCAGCTGGATGTTCTTCGACAATTTCTGCGTGAGCGTGGCCCAGCCGTCCCAGTCGTTCTCGGCCATGCCGTCTTCGATGCTGATGATGGGGTACTTGTCGCACCAGGCGCCGAGGTAATCGGCGAACTGCGCGGAGGTCAGCTTCAGGCCTTCGGCCTCGATGTGGTAGAGGCCGTCCTTGTAGAACTCGCTGGAGGCGCAATCCACGCCGATGGCAATGTCCGCGCCGGGCATGAAGCCGGCCTTCTCGATGGCTTCGACGATGAGCTTCAGCGCGATTTCGTTGGATTCGAGGTTGGGCGCGAAGCCGCCTTCGTCGCCCACGGTGGTGGTCATGCCCTTGCCGTCCAGCAGCTTCTTCAGCGTATGGAACACCTCGGCGCCGTAGCGCAGGGCCTCGCGGAAGCTCTTGGCGCCCACGGGGATGATCATGAACTCCTGCATGTCGATGCTGTTGTTGGCATGCGCGCCGCCGTTGATGATGTTCATCATCGGCACCGGCAGCGCCATGGGGCCGGCGCCGCCCAGGTAGCGGTACAGCGGCAGGCCGGATTCCTCGGCGGCGGCGCGCGCGATCGCCATGCTCACGGCTAGGATGGCGTTGGCGCCGAGGCGCGACTTGTTCTCGGTGCCGTCGAGTTCGATCATGGTGCGGTCGAGGAAGGCCTGGTCTTCGACGTCGAGGCCGATGATGGCTTCGCAGATTTCGGTGTTGACGTGCTCGACCGCACGCAAAACACCCTTGCCCATATAGCGGCTTTTGTCGCCGTCCCTGAGCTCGATCGCCTCGCGGCTGCCGGTGGAAGCGCCGCTCGGCACCGCCGCCCTGCCCATCACGCCGGATTCCAGCAACACGTCCGCCTCCACGGTGGGGTTGCCCCGGGAGTCGAGAATTTCACGTCCAACTACATCAACAATCGCGCTCAATTTTTATTCCTTAAATTTCAGATTCACGCAGGGTCGGCAGAATAGCCAGCGGACTATTTCTTAAAGCGGCTTACTCGCCTGCCTCTGTTTCGACATTCAACAACTTGTTCTCGATAAACCCGCGCTGTTTCACCAGCGCGTCTATTTCTTTCAGTGTCTCCAGCAATTCCTTCATCAGCGGCAGCGGCCAGGCATTGGGGCCGTCGGACAGCGCGCACTCGGGGTTGGGGTGGGTTTCGGCGAAGAGGCCGGCGATGCCGACCGCCACCGCCGCGCGCGCCAGCACCGGCACGAACTCGCGCTGGCCGCCGCTCTTTTCGCCCATGCCGCCGGGCTGCTGCACCGAATGGGTGGCGTCGAACACCACCGGGCAATTGGTCTCGCGCATGATCGCGAGGCCGCGCATGTCCGAAATCAGGGTGTTGTAGCCGAAGGACACGCCGCGCTCGCACACCATGATCTGCTCGTTGCCGGTGGCATGGGCCTTGTCCACCACGTTCTTCATGTCCCAGGGCGCCAGGAACTGGCCTTTCTTGATGTTGACCGGCTTGCCGGCACGCGCCACGTTCTGGATGAAGTTGGTCTGGCGACAGAGAAAGGCCGGGGTCTGCAGCACGTCCACCACCGAGGCCACTTCATTAAGCGGCGTGTCCTCGTGCACGTCGGTCAGTACCGGCACGCCGATCTGCTTCTTCACTTCCGAGAGGATACGCAGGCCTTCTTCCATGCCCGGCCCGCGGAAGGACTTGGCGGAAGAACGGTTGGCCTTGTCGAAGGAGGATTTGTAGATGAACGGCACGCCCAGCGCTGCGCACATTTCCTTGAGCTCGCCGGCGGTGTCCATGGCCAGCTGTTCGGACTCGATGACACAGGGGCCGGCAATCAGGAAAAGCGGTTTATCAAGACCTGCTTCGAAATGGCAGAGTTTCATGCTGTTTCCTTCTTCCTGGCCGCCTGATTTGCGATGGCGGCCAGCACGAATGCCTTGAACAGCGGATGGCCGGTGCGCGGATTGCTGGTGAATTCCGGGTGGAACTGGCAACCCACGAACCAGGGATGCACGTCCTGCGGCAGCTCGACCATCTCGCACAGGTCGGTGCCGGGCGCGCGCCCCGCCACGACCAGGCCTTTTTCTTCCAGCTGCGCCAAGAGGCCATTGTCGACTTCGTAGCGGTGGCGATGGCGCTCCATGATTTCCGGCTGGCCGTACACCTGCCGTGCCAGCGAGCCGTCCTTCAATTTGCACACCTGCCCGCCCAGGCGCATGGTGCCGCCCAGATCGGACAATTCGCTGCGCTTTTCGATGTGGCCTTCGCGGTCCAGCCACTCGGTGATGAGGCCGATGACCGGATGGCCGGTATTGGGCTCGAACTCGGTGGAATGCGCGTCAGCCATCCCCGCCACGTCGCGGGCGAACTCGACCACCGCGAGCTGCATGCCGAGGCAGATTCCCAGGTAGGGCACCCTGTTCTCGCGCGCATAGCGAATGGCGGCGATCTTGCCTTCCACACCGCGCTTGCCGAAGCCGCCCGGCACCAGGATGGCATCCTTGTCTTTCAAACAGTCGATGCCGTTCTTCTCGATGGATTCGGAATCGATGTAGTGGATCTTGACCTTGCTGCGCGTGTGCATGCCGGCATGCACCATCGCTTCCGACAGCGATTTGTAGGATTCGGTCAGGTCCACGTACTTGCCGACGAAAGCGATATCGACCTCGCGCTCGGGATGCTCCAGCGCGTTGACCAGGTTCTTCCATACGCTAAGGTCGGCGGCGCGCGCCAGGATGCCGAGCTTGTGGCAGACAATTTCGTCCAGCATCTGCTCGTGCAGCATGGCCGGAATCTTGTAGATGGAATCCGCGTCCAGCACCTGGATCACCGCTTCCGGCTGCACATTGGTGAACAGCGCGATCTTGCGGCGCTCGTCCTTGGGGATCTCGCGGTCGGCACGGCACAGCAGCACATCGGGCTGGATGCCGATCTCGCGCAGTTCCTTCACGCTGTGCTGGGTAGGCTTGGTCTTGAGCTCGCCCGCGGTCGGGATGTAGGGCAGCAGGGTCAGGTGGATGAAGCAGGTCTTGTCGCGCCCGTCCTCGATGCCCATCTGGCGGATGGCCTCCAGGAAAGGCAGCGATTCGATGTCGCCCACGGTGCCGCCGATCTCGACGATGGCCACGTCGGCATCGTCCGCGCCCTTGCGGATATGCAGCTTGATTTCGTCGGTGATATGCGGAATCACCTGCACCGTGCCGCCGAGGTAGTCGCCGCGGCGCTCGCGGTCGATCACGGTCTTATAGATCTGGCCGGTGGTGAAGTTGTTGCGCCTGTTCATCTTGGCGCTGGAAAAGCGCTCGTAATGGCCAAGATCGAGGTCGGTCTCCGCACCATCCTCGGTGACGAACACCTCGCCGTGCTGGAACGGGCTCATCGTGCCGGGATCGACATTGATGTAGGGGTCCAGCTTTAAAAGGGTGACTTTGAGGCCGCGCGATTCGAGAATCGCAGCCAGGGATGCGGAGGCGATGCCTTTGCCGAGGGAAGACACCACGCCGCCGGTAACGAATACAAACTTGGTCATGTTCCGTTTGCGGAGCAGGTAATGCTGAATTTTACACTCAAACCAGTGACAGCCCCAATACGGGTAGGGAAAGACCCTAAAAACCGGTAGAAATTGGGGCAGCCTGCAAAAGTCGCCGGGGGTAGCCCGGCTAAAACCGTCGGGGGTTGCCCGACAGCAAGTTACTTTTCTTGCTTCGCCAAGAAAAGTAACCAAAAGAAGGCGACCCGGCTATGCCGGCCTGCGGCTTCCCTTAGCCTGAAGCTTGCGGGCGGGCGGCGCAGAACTCGCCCCGCTTTTGTTTGATTTCAGATGTGAGCGGGGCTCAGACATGCTGCGCCGCGTTGTTCCGCCCGCAAGCTCCAGGCTGCGGCGGCAAAGACGGGGGGCTTCAAAGGCCAACCCCAAAACCTACACCCGCCCCCTGCCCCTCCCGTCAAGGGAGGGGGTGGGTTTTACCCTCTCCCCTCGCGGGAGAGGGCTAGGGTGAGGGGGGACTTTGCTTTTAGATTCCCCTCTGTGCTGCCTCGGGCGGAGGCTTGAATTGGGGGGCTTTCGGCGAGGACTGTCTGAGCCCGCGCTATGCGCGGGCGAGTTCCGCAGCCGCCCCAATTCAAGGCTTCGGCCGAGGTTTACCCCGTAGGAGCAGCATAGCGGGGCCGCCTTTCTTTGGTTACTTTCTTTGGCGGAGCAAAGAAAGTAACTTGCCGCCGGGCAACCCCCGGCCACCGGCCTGTCAATCCAAACAGTCTCAGAGCAAGCGATGAGACCAATTCAAGACAAAAGCCAAATCGTCAATCCTGCCAAGACATAAACCACAACGCACCAGAGCGCTTTGACTCGCAAATGGTCATGCTCGGCAGGGAGCAACTCCTTGTCAAAAAGCCACCATGGCTGAAGAAGCACGGCTAGCTGCCGTGACAACTTTTCAATGCCAACGACTCGATGATAGGCAGCCGCCCAAAAGAACAAATGCCCCACCACTGCGGCAAACGCAATCAGGAACAGGCCAAATTTGGCCAATATCAAGGCGTCTTCCGCATTCAAGGTCTATGCCCCACCGACCGCCAATCGCTTCCACGTCGCCAACACCGTATCCGGATTCAGCGACAGCGAATCGATCGACCGCTCCACCAGCCAGTCTGCAAAATCGGCGTGGTCCGACGGCCCCTGCCCGCAGATGCCGATGTACTTCTCGCGGCGCTTGCAGATGGCGATGACTTCGCCCAGCAGCTTCTTCACCGCCGGGTTGCGTTCGTCGAAGCTGCCGGCGACCAGCGCGGAATCGCGGTCCACGCCCAGGGTGAGCTGGGTGAGGTCGTTGCTGCCGATGGAGAAGCCGTCGAAGAGGTCGAGGAATTCCTCGGCCAGGAGCACGTTGGAGGGAATCTCGCACATCATGATGAGGCGCAAACCGTTCTCACCGCGCTTGAGGCCGTTCTGTTCCAGCAGGCTCACAACGCCGCTCGCCTCGTCCAGGGTACGCACGAAGGGAATCATGATTTCCACGTTGGCGAGGCCCATGTCGTTGCGCACCTTTTTCAGCGCGCGGCATTCCAGCTCGAAGGCGGGGCGGAAGGCGCTGGAGATGTAGCGCGCCGCGCCGCGGAAGCCGAGCATGGGGTTCTCCTCCACCGGCTCGTACGCCTTGCCGCCGACGAGATGGGCGTATTCGTTGGACTTGAAGTCCGACATGCGCACGATCACGCGCCTGGGCCAGAAGGCCGCCGCCAGGGTGGCGATGCCTTCTGCCAGCTTGTCCACGTAGAAGGCAACCGGGTCGGCATAGCCTGCACTCTTGTCCCTGATGACTGCGGCAATCTCGCCGGGCACGTTCGGATAAGCCAGCGCCGCCAGCGGATGGATGCCGATCTGGTTGTTGATGACGAATTCGATGCGCGCGAGCCCAACGCCGTGGTTGGGTATCTGCGCGAAGGTGAAGGCGCGCTCGGGATTGGCCACGTTCATCATGATCTTCACCGGCGGCTCGGGCAGCTTTTCCTGCGTTTCCTCCCTCACCTCGAATGCCAGCAAGCCTTCGTAGACCATGCCGGTGTCGCCTTCGGCGCAGGACACGGTGACCTCGTCGCCGTCCTTCAGCACCGTGGTCGCGTCATTGGTGCCGACCACGGCGGGAATGCCCAGTTCGCGCGCCACGATGGCGGCGTGGCAGGTGCGACCGCCGCGGTTGGTGACGATGGCCGACGCGCGCTTCATCACCGGCTCCCAGTCGGGGTCGGTCATGTCGGCGACCAGCACGTCGCCGGGCTGCACCTCATCCATTTCCTGCGGGCTCTCGACCACGCAGACGCGGCCGGCGCCGATCTTCTGGCCGATGGCGCGGCCGCTCACCCGCACCTTGCCGCTGCCCTTCAAGTGATACACCTCGCTGACGTTGCCGGCGCGCGCCTTCACCGTCTCGGGGCGCGCCTGCACGATGAAAAGCTCGCCGGTTTCGCCGTCCTTGGCCCATTCGATGTCCATGGGGCGGCCATAGTGCTTCTCGATGGTGACGGCCATCTGCGCGAGCCTGCGCACCTCGTCGTCGCTGATGGAGAACTGGCGGCGCTCGTCTGCCGAGGTGTCGATCACGCTGGTGCCATGCGCCTCGTAGATCATCTTGATGGCCTTGCCGCCCAAGGCCTTGCTCACCAGCGCGCCGGTGGGCTTGTGCACGTAGAACTCGTCCGGGTTGACCGAACCCTGCACCACGGTCTCGCCCAAGCCGTAGCCGGAGGTGACGAACACCACGTCGCGGAAACCGGATTCGGTGTCGAGCGTAAAAATCACGCCGGATGCTGCGAGGTCGGAGCGCACCATGCGCTGGACGCCGGCCGAGAGCGCGACCTCGCTGTGCTCGAAGCCGTGATGCACGCGGTAGGCGATGGCGCGGTCGTTGTAGAGCGAGGCGAACACCTTCTTGACGTGCTCGACCACCGAATCGGCGCCGTGGATGTTGAGATAGGTTTCCTGCTGCCCGGCAAAGGAGGCATCGGGCAGGTCTTCGGCCGTGGCGGACGAGCGCACCGCCACATCGACATTCTTGCCCATGGCGGCATAGGCCTTGCGGATACCCTCCTCCAGCGCCGGCGGCAGGGCGGCCGCCTCGACCATGGCGCGGATGTCGCGCCCGGCGCTTTGCAGGGCGGCCACATCGTTGACGTCGAGCCCCATGAGGCGCGCATTGATCTTCTCGCGCAGGCCGTTCTGTTCCAGGGTGTCCCAGAACGCCTTGGCCGTGGTGGCGAAGCCGCCCGGCACCGCCACGCCCAGTTCCGACAGCGCGCCGATCATCTCCCCCAGCGATGCGTTCTTGCCGCCCACGTGCGGCACATCCTGCATCGACAAGGTTTCCAGCGGCGCGATATAGTCGTGTTCATGTTGGCTCATGGGCAAATCCTGTGCAAAAACTGACGGTATTCTTCGTATCGGACCACACCGGCGTCACCGCCGAAGCAGTAGGCCACAGTCTACTCTCACAGTTCAGAGAACTGGAATACCGGCCGCTGACCGTGCCCTTCGTCGACACCCCGGAAAAGGTCGAGGCGCTGGCCGCCCGCGTGCGCGCGGCCATGCCCGCGGTGATCGTTTCGACTTTGACCGACCCGCGTATTCGCTTGAAATTGCGCGACTGCGAAGCCCCCGTGTTCGACGTGTTCGACGCCTTCAGCGAACCGCTGGGGGCCGTGCTGGACATGGCGCCGACGGCCTCGTCCGGCCAGTTCCACGGCATGGGCAACAGCTATCACGTGCGCATCGAGGCGGTGAACTTTGCGCTGGCGGTGGACGACGGCCTCAACCCCGACCGGCTGGGCGAGGCCGACCTCATCCTGGTGGGCGTGTCGCGCGCCGGCAAGACGCCGGTTTCCATTTATCTCGCCTTGCAGTACGGAAAGAAGGCGGCCAACTACCCGCTGACGCCGGAAGACCTGGGCGCACATACCCTGCCGCCGGTGCTGCTGGCACATCGGGAGAAGCTGCGCGGCCTGACCCTGAGCCCGGAACGGCTTGCGCAAATCCGCAACGAGCGATTGCCCAACAGCCGCTATGCCAGCCTGGAAAACTGCCGCAGCGAGATTCAGGCCGCCGAAGGCATGCTGGCTGCGAGCGGCGTGCCCACCATCGACACCACGCGTCGTTCGGTGGAAGAAATCGCGGCCATGATCGTGCATGGGGGCTAGGGGTCAGGGGTCAGGGATCAGGGGTCAGGGATCAGCGAGAGCATAGTTCATGCCTCGCTTCTCACACCCCGCTGCCGCACCGCCTCGAACAAGGCAACAGCGGCAGCAGCCGCGGCATTGAGCGACTCCACTCTGCCCGGCATGGGAATGCGCACGCGCGCCGTGGCCAATTGCAGAATTTCTTCGGACAGGCCCGCGCCTTCGTTGCCGACCAGTATTCCGGCCGGGCCCTTGAGATCGGCAGCAAACAGGCTTTGCTCGCCGCCCAGGGCCAGCGCCCATACCGGCAGGTCCGTCGACCGGATCCAGGCCGCCAGATCGGCACGCAGCAGCATGGGCAGCTGGAACTGTGCGCCCTGCCCGCCGCGCAGGGCCTTGGGCGACCAGGCGTCGGCACAGCCCTTGGACAGCACTGCCAGCGTGGCGGCGGCGGCCGCTGCGCTTCTCAGCAGGCTGCCGAGATTGCCTGGGTCCCGGATATCCTCCAGCAGCAGCACCAGAGGGGGAGCCGCACATGGCGCCGGGCTCAGCCACGCGACTTCCGCGAGTATGCCGGTGGGCGACTCCACCGGCGAGAGTTCGGCGAACAGGCTGTCCGACAGGACAGCCGTTTTCGCGCCTTCGCAGCGTGCCGCGAGTTCCCGCCAGACGTCCGGCGCGCATGACGCACTGTGCAGCAGCGTCAGCGGCCGGCCGCCTGCTTCGAGGTAGGCCTCGACCAGATGCTCGCCATCGAGCAGCGTGGTGCACGTCTCGCGCCGCTCGCGTGTCGACTCGGCCAGTTTTTTCAGCCGCTTGAAAAGCGGGTTGTCGCGGGATGTGATCGAATCTTGCATGGCGCTATTTTCCGGCTTTGTGTCACTATTCCAAAATGCGCATCGTCCTGATCACCCCCTACGGCGCCGAGCAGCGCGGCGGCAACTGGCACACGGCCGCGCGCTGGACGGCCTTTCTGCGCGATGCCGGTTACGAAGTCGAAGTTTCCACCGAATGGAACGGCGCGCCTGCGGACCTGATGATCGCGCTGCACGCGCGGCGCAGCTTCAAGTCCATCCTCGCTTTCGCCGAACTTTATCCCAGCCGGCCGCTGATCGTGGTGCTGACCGGCACGGACCTGTACCGCGACATCCACACCGATGCCGATGCGCAGACCTCGCTGGGCCTTGCCCATCGCCTGGTGGTTCTGCAAGGGCGCGGCGTGGATGAACTGAAACCCGAGCATGCAGCGAAGACCCGCGTCATCTACCAGTCCGCGCCCGAGATTCCGCATCAACAGCTGTTCGGCGGACCGTTCCGCGTGCTGGTGGTGGGCCATCTGCGCGAGGAAAAGGACCCCTTCCGCGCCGCCCTCGCCAGCGCCTATCTCCCCGAACACTCGCGCACCCAGGTCATGCATCTGGGCCGCGCGCTGTCCGAGGAAATGGCGCAGACCGCGCGCCTGGCCGAGAGCAGACTGCCGCGCTACCACTGGCTGGGCGAACAGGCGCACGATGCCGTCATGGAACAGTTCGCGCGTGCGGATTTGCTGGTGGTGAGCTCGGTCATGGAAGGCGGCGCCAACGTCATCTGCGAGGCCCTGGCCGCCGGCGTGCCGGTGATCGCCTCCGCGGTGCCGGGCAACATCGGCATGCTGGGCGACGACTACCCCGGCTATTACCCGCTCGAAGACGAACGCCGCCTCGCCCAGCTGATTTCAAAGGCGGAACACGACCCGGAGTTCTATGCGGAACTCGTCAGGCAATGCCGTAACCGGCGCGCCCTGATGACGCCGCAACGCGAGGCTTCATCGGTGCGACAACTGGTGGGCGAGTTCGAAATGGGTGTCGGCAAGACTGTTTAACCCCGGGGAAAAACAATCAGGCACAGAGGGAACACGGGGAAAACCTTGCTTTTTTCTCTGTGAGCTCTGTGTTCTCTGTGGCTTGAAGTCGGACTCCGGGTTAGAACAGGCTGGCCTGCGCCAGCATTTCCCTCACCGGCGAGAAACTCTGCCTGTGCTCGGGACAGGGGCCGTGCTGCCTGAGGGCCTTGAGGTGAGCTGCCGTGCCGTAGCCCTTGTGGCCGGCGAAGTTGTATTGGGGATAGCGCGCATGCAGCTCGTGCATGGCGGCGTCGCGCGCGGTCTTGGCCAGGATGGAAGCGGCGGAAATCGCCTGCACCTTTGCATCCCCCTCGACGATGGCGCGCGAGGGGTAATCCCACTCCGGGCAGCGGTTGCCGTCCACCCAAACCACTTGCGGCCGAACCTTCAGGCCGGCCACGGCGCGCTGCATGGCAAGCAGGGTCGCCTGCAGGATATTGAGCCGGTCGATTTCCTCGACGCTTGCAAACGCCACCGACCAGGCCAGGCTTTCCGCCTTGATGATGAAGGCCAGGCGCTCGCGCACCTTTTCACTGAGCTTCTTGGAATCGTTGAGGCCGGCGATGGGCCGGGCCGGATCGAGCACGACGGCGGCGGCATACACCGCGCCGGCCAGCGGGCCGCGCCCGGCCTCGTCCACCCCGGCGAGCCCGGCAGGCAATTCCATGTTGACCAGCATTGTCATTCTCCCCGAATGCTGCCATCTTAACGGGAAACGGCTACCCTGAGAGCATGACGACGGATCCATTTACCTGCGACATCTCGCGCCACATCTGGGATGCGAAGTACCGCTACCGCGATGCGGGCAGGGTGAAGGACGCCACGGTGCAGGACACCTGGCGCCGCGTGGCGCGCGCGCTGGCCGGCGTGGAAACAAGCGGCCGGGCGCAATGGGAGCAGCGTTTTTACACCGCGCTGGAGGATTTCCGCTTCCTGCCCGGCGGCCGCATCCTCGCCGGCGCCGGCACCGGCCACCGCGTCACCCTGTTCAACTGCTTCGTCATGGGACGGGTCGAGGATTCCATGGACGGCATCTTCGACGCGCTCAAGGAAGGCGCGCTCACCATGCAGCAGGGCGGCGGCGTGGGCTACGACTTCTCCACCCTGCGCCCGGCCGGCACCCCCGCGATGGGGGTGGGGGTCACCGCCTCGGGCCCGGTGTCCTTCATGCACATCTGGGACGCGATGTGCGCCACCATCCTCTCCACCGGCGCGCGCCGCGGCGCCATGATGGCGACGCTCAGGTGCGACCATCCCGACATCTTCGAATTCGTGCGCGCCAAGCGCGATCCGGCCAAGCTCAGGCATTTCAACCTGTCGGTGCTGGCCAGCGACGCCTTCATGCAGGCCGTAAAGAACGACGGCGACTGGCCGCTGGTGTTTCCCGCTGCCGGCGAGCCGGGCTCCCGCGTGCACCGCGTGGTGCGTGCACGCGAGCTGTGGGACGAAATCATGGCCGCGACCTACGACTATGCCGAGCCGGGCGTGCTGTTCATCGACCGCATCAATGCATTGAATAATCTCTGGTACGCGGAGCGGCTCGTCGCCACCAACCCCTGCGGCGAAATCCCGCTGCCGCCCTATGGCGCCTGCAACCTGGGTTCGCTCAACCTCACCCGCTTCGTGCGCGCGCCGTTCGAGGCGCAGGCCGCGCTGGATTTCGCCGCGCTGGAAGAAACCACGGCGCTGGCCGTGCGCATGCTCGACAACGTCTGCGACCTCTCGCGCTTCCCGCTGGAAAAACAGGCGCAGGCGGCGCATGCCACGCGCCGCACCGGCCTTGGCCTCACCGGCCTGGGCGATGCACTGATCATGCTGGGCCTGCGCTACGACAGCAGCGAGGCCAGGCAAACCGCAGCAGCCATCATGCAGCGCATTTGCGAAACGGCTTACCGGACTTCGATTGAACTGGCGCGCGAGAAAGGCGGCTTTCCGCTGCTAAACCGCGAAAAGCACGTGCAGGGCGCCTTCATCCGGAATCTGGCCGAGGACATCCGCAGCAGCATCGCACAGCACGGCATCCGCAATTCGCATCTCACCGCCATCGCTCCCACCGGCACCATCAGCCTGCTCGCCAACAACGTGTCGAGCGGGCTGGAGCCGGTGTTCCAGTACGAATACAAACGGCGCATCCATGAGATGGACGGCCAGTTGCACGAGTACGAAGTCAGCGACCATGCCTATGCCCTCTACCGCAGCCTGCGCGGCGCCGAGACGCCCTTGACGCAAGCCTTCGTCACCGCCGGGGAAATCCCGCCCTACCGCCATCTCGACATGCAGGCGGCGCTGCAACCCTGGGTGGACAACGCCATCTCCAAGACCATCAACATCCCTGCGGACTACGCCTTCGAGGAATTCCAGTCGGTTTACCAGTATGCCCACGAACAGGGCTTGAAAGGCTGCACCACCTACCGTCCCAACCCGATCACCGGCCAGGTGCTGGTAGGCGAGCCGGAAGCGGCCTCGCATTGCTGCTCGGTCGAGCGCGAAGCGGATTGATCCGAAAAACTTTACTTCGAGTCACAGAGTTCACGGAGATAAAACCGGTCAGACCCGCTGCGGATTTCATCGCCAGCCAGGTCTTTCTCTGTGTTCTCTGTGGCTGATTAAGCTCTTGCGTTTAATTCAGGTAAGGCGTCAATGCCTCGGCGATGCGCTCGCCGGCGTTGCAGCGCAGCGATTCGTGCAGGGCGCGGAAATCCTTTTTCAGTGCTTCGCAACGTTCCGGCGCATCCAGCCAATCCAATGCAGCTTGAGCAATTTTTTCCGGCGTGGCGTTTTCCTGCAGCAGTTCCGGCACGGCAAAGCGCCGCAGCAGGATGTTGGGCAGGCCGACATAGGGCAGGTAGAGCTTGCGCCGGGCCAGCCATGCGGTGATGGCCGGCACCCTGTAGGTGATGACCATGGGCTTTTTCAGCAGCGCGGCTTCCAGCGTGGCCGTGCCGGAGGCCAGCACCACCACGTCGGCCGCGGTCATCGCCGTCTGCGATTGCCCGCGCAATACCGTGACCGGCAGGCCCGAAGCGCCCGCAAGCCGGCGCAAGCCAGGCTCCACCGCGTCAGTCGCGGCCGGAATGAGGAATTGCGCCGCTGGCCTGCTTTTCAGGATGCGTCGCGCCGCTTCGAGCATGAGCGGTGCCAGGCGCCTGGCCTCGCCCCGGCGCGAGCCGGGCAGCAGCGCGATCACCGGCCCCTGCGCATCCAGTCCAAGCTCACGCCTGGCCGCCGCCATATCCGGTTCCAGCGGCAGCCTGTCTGCCATGGGATGGCCGACGTAAGTCACCGGAATGCCGGCATGCTGGTAGATTTCCTCCTCGAACGGAAATACCACCAGCATGTGCGATACGGAATTTTTGATTTTGTGGATGCGCTCGCCGCGCCAGGCCCAGATCGAAGGGCTGACGAAGTGCACGGCGGGAATGCCGGCGGCCTTGAGCCTGGCCTCCACGCCGAAATTGAAATCGGGCGCATCGATGCCGACAAAGACCTTGGGGGGACGGGCGAGAAAATGATTGATGATATCGCGCCGCAGCTTCAGCAGATCCGGCAAATGCCGCAGCACCTCGACATAGCCGTTGACCGACAGCCGCTCGCACGAAGCCAGAGCCAGAGCGCCCGCCTCTACCATGCGCGGGCCGGCGATGCCTTCGAACCGCAGTTCGGAATGGCGCGACTTGAGCGCGCGTATCAGTTCGGCCCCCAGCAGGTCGCCGGAGGCTTCGCCCGCGATCAGACCGACAGTGTTCAAGCAATAAACCTCACATCAAGCCACAGAGGGCACAAAGAAAATCACGCTTGGTGGATCAAGGGCATGACCGGGGGCGCGTCACAGCAAGCCTGGAAGTCTCTGGTTTTTCCTCTGTGCACTCTGTGTTCTCTGGGGTTGGCTGTTTTCAGGTTCAACGGATGATTCCGCGCTCCGCCCGACGCAGGAAGCTTGTCAGGAAATCGACTTCCGGTGCGCCCATTTCATCCAATTGCACCAGGGCTTCCTGCAGGGTAAGCCCGTCGCGATAAAGTGTCTTGTAGGCGCGCTTCAACGTGGCCAGCGATTCGGGAGTGAAACCGCGGCGCTTGAGTCCCTCGCTGTTGAGCCCGTGCGGCTTGGCCGGCTGCCCCGCCGCCGTGACGTAGGGCGGGATGTCCTTGTACACGATGGTGCCGCCGCCGGTGATGACGTGCGCGCCGATCTTGCAGAACTGGTGCACGGCGGTGAGTCCGCCGAGGATGGCGTGGTCGCCGATCTCGACATGGCCGGCGAGCGTGGTGTTGTTGGCCAGCACGATATGGTCGCCGACGATGCAGTCGTGCGCGATGTGCACGTAGGCCATCACCCAGTTGTGGCTGCCCACACTGGTCACGCCCCGGTCCTGCGCGGTGCCGGTGTTGAAGGTGCAGAATTCGCGGATGGTGTTGTGATCGCCGATTTCCAGCCGTGTCGGCTCGCCGGCGTATTTCTTGTCCTGCGGCACTTCGCCCAGCGAGGCGAACTGGAAGATGCGGTTGTGCCTGCCGATGCGCGTATGGCCAGTGATGACGGCGTGTGCGCCTATGGTCGTGCACTCGCCGATTTCGACATGCGGACCGATGACGGCATAGGGTCCGACCCGGACATCCTTGGCGAGCCTGGCGCCTTCCTCGATGAGGGCGGTGGGATGGATGCCCGCCATTTCACATGTTCCTGAGCGCGGCCATCATCTCCGCCTCGGCCACCACCTCGCCGTCCACCTCGGCACGCGTGGCGTATTTCCAGATGCCGCGCATGTTGCGCAGGATTTCGGCCTTGAGGATCAACTGGTCGCCCGGCACTACCGGTTTCTTGAAACGCGCGCCGTCGATGCCGGCGAAATAGACCACGGAGTCCTCGTCCGGCACCTTGTTCTCGGTCACGTAGGAGAGCACCGCCGCGGTCTGGGCCAGCGCCTCCAGGATCAGCACGCCCGGCATGACCGGGTGATGGGGGAAATGGCCAGGGAAATGCGGCTCGTTCATGGTCACGTTCTTGAGCGCCACGATATGTTTGCCGGGCTCGCACTCCAGCACGCGATCCACCAGCAGAAACGGATAGCGGTGCGGCAGGTGGCGCATCACTTCCTGAATGTTCATCGTTGTCATGCTTGTTCCTTCCCTTCGAGTTCTGCGATTCGTTTTTCCAGTTCCTTGATGCGGCCGGCCAGCTTGTCGAGGTTGCGCAGGTGCACGGCATTCCTGAGCCATTCGCCATGTTCCGAGAACGGCAGTGCCGAGGTGTAGGTGCCGGGCCGGGTCAGCGACTTGGTGATCAGGGTGTTGGTCGAGATGCGCACCTTGTCGGCAATTTCGATGTGGCCGTGAATCATGGCGGCGCCGCCGATCATGCAGTAGCTGCCGATCTTCGCGCTGCCGGCGATGCCGGTGCAGGCGGCGATGGCGGTATGCGCGCCGATCCGCACGTTGTGCGCCACCTGGATCTGGTTGTCCAGCTTGACGCCCTCCTCGATCACGGTGTCGTCCAGCGCGCCGCGGTCTATGGTGGTGCAGGCGCCGACCTCGACATCGTCGCCGATCACCGCGCGGCCAACCTGCGGGATCTTCACCCAGCGTCCCTGCTCGTTGGCCAGGCCGAAACCGTCCGAGCCGACGACGCAGCCGCTGTGCAGTATCACCCTGCTGCCCAGCACACAATGGTGGTAAATCGTGACATTCGCATGAAGCAGGCAATCGTCGCCCAGCGTCACGTGCTCGCCGACCACGCTGTTCGGCCCGACGATGCTGCGTTCGCCTATGCTGGCACCCTCGCCGATCACGGCGCCTGCCGCGATCGTCGCCGACGCCGCCACCCTGGCCTGCGGGTGCACGACGGCGGCGGGATGGATGCCCGGCGCCGGCTGCGGCGCCGGATTCAGCAGCGATGAAACGCGGGCGAAATAGAGATAAGGGTTGGCGGTGACGATGCGCGGGCGCCGGCCGCCGTCGCGTCCTTCGGGCGGCAGGATCAGCGCACCGGCTTGCGAAGATTCGATATCGCGCAGGTACTTCGCCTGCGACACGAAGGCGATTTCCCGCGGCCCCGCCCGCTCGACCGGCGCCACGCCGGAAATCCTCACGCCATTGTCGTCAAGCAGCTCGCCGCCGAAACGGGTGACGATCTCCGGCAGCGAATAGGCCATTCCGTACCAGAATTACTTGTCGCCCAAGGCCTTCATCACGCGGTCGGTGATGTCGATTTTGGGGTTGAAGTAAACCGCCTGTTCCACGATCAGGTCGAATTTGTCGGTCCTGGCGATCTCCAGGATGGCCTTGCGCGCCTTTTCCTGAATCACGCCCAGCTCCTCGTTGCGGCGCAGGTTCAGGTCCTCGCGGAATTCCCGGCTCTGCTTCTGGAACTCGCGGTTCAGGCTGGCGAGCTCGCGCTCCTTGTTCCTGCGCTCGGACTCCGGCATGGCCATGCCCTCCTTGTCGAGCTGCGCCTGCAAGTCCTTGGCCTGCCGGGCCATTTTCTGAAGCTCCTGCTCCCTGGGCGAGAATTCCCGCTCCAGCTTCTTTTGCGCCTTCACCGAAAGCGGCGCCTCGCGCAACAGGCGTTCCGTATTCACAAACCCTATTTTGTCCGCCAGCGCCGCACTCGCCGCAAACATCGGCAACATCGCGACCGTTGCGGAGAAAATCAATTTCTTCATCACCACTCCATTCATTACGACCGATCAGAACGTCGTGCCCATGCTGAACTGGAACACTTCCTTCTCGTCATCATCCTTGGCATTGATCGGATACGCCAGACTGAACTTCAGCGGACCCAGCGGCGAGTTCCAGGCAAGCCCCACGCCCGCCGAGAAGCGCAAGTCCTCGAACCCAACCTTGGTCGAT
Organism: Pseudomonadota bacterium; assembly: GCA_021847835.1. Taxonomy (GTDB): domain Bacteria; phylum Pseudomonadota; class Gammaproteobacteria; order Burkholderiales; family Thiobacillaceae; genus UBA6918. The sequence continues at coordinate 114,838 of JAJZPR010000002.1, read as the reverse complement.
CCATATTTCGGGTCGCCGGTTCCGAATGCCGCGCCCGCGTCAAAAAAGGTGGAGAGGCGCACGCTGTTGTCCTTTATGCCGGGCATGGGGAAGAGAAGTTCCACATTGCCGACCACCTTGGTATCACCACCCAGCGTAACCGGCCTGCCGGTAGTCGGGTCAAGTTGCTTGGGACCGATGGAGCCCGATTCGAAGCCGCGCACCGAACTCACGCCGCCGACGAAGAAGTTGCGGTAGAAGGGCAGGCTGCTGTCGCCGATGCCGCCGCCATAGCCCACTTCCCCATTCACCATCAGGGTAAAATCCTTGCTCAGGGGAAAGTAGTGCTGGTGCTGCAGCGACAGCTTGTAATACTGGATATCCCCGGGCGGCGCGCCGACTTCCAGCGCCGCACGCTGCATCATGCCCCGGGTCGGAAACAGGAAGCTGTCGCGCGTATCCCGCGTCAGTGAGGTATCCAGTCTCAGCGTATTGTTGGTGTCGCCGTGTTTGGCGACAAAATTCTTGTACTGAATCGGGCTGCTATCCGTAATGCCGATCTCCAGCTGCTCGACCGCCGCGCCGAAAAAGATGGTGTCCTTTTCGTTGAGCGGGATCCCAAGCCGCGCGCCCAGACCGATGGTGGAGGACTCGTATTCGCCCACCCCCTTGAGGGAGGTGGCATCCACGTCGCGGCGATAGGCGTCGTAGCCCAGGCTGACGCCGTCGATCGTGTAGTAGGGATTGGTGAAGGACAGCGAGTACACGGTGTTCACGCTGCCGCTGTTGATCTGCAGGCCCAGGCGGTTGCCGCTGCCGAAGGCATTGGCCTGGTTGACGGCGCCGGACAGGATGAGCCCTTCCGACGAGGAAAAACCGGCACCCAGCAGGATGTTGCCGGTCGCCTTTTCCGAGACGCCGATGTTCACGTCCACCTGGTCCGTGGTGCCGGACACTGCCGGGGTTTCGACATTGACCTCGTTGAAGAATCCCAGGCGGTTGAGGCGGTCGCGGGACAGCCTGATCTTTTCCGCGTCGTACCACGCGCCTTCCATCTGCCGCACTTCGCGGCGGATGACTTCGTCGCGCGTCTTGGTATTGCCGGCCACGTTCACGCGGTTGACGTAGACGCGGCGGCCCGGATCCACGAACAGGGTGAAGGCGACCTGGTGCTTTTCCTTGTCCAGTTCCGGCACGGCGTTGACGTTGGCGAAGGCGTAGCCGTCGTTGCCCAGGCGATCGCCGATCTTGCGGGTGGACTCGGTGAGTTTCTCGCGCGAGAACACTTCGCCCGGCTTGACCGTGATCAGTTTCCTCAACTCCTCTTCCGGCGCCAGCATCTGCCCGGCCAGATGGATGTCGGAAACCCTGTACTGCGGCCCCTCGCTGATGTTGACCGTGATGAAGATGTCCTTCTTGTCGGGGCTGATGGAAACCTGGGTCGAATCGATGCTGAATTCCAGATAGCCCTGGTTCAGGTAAAACGACCGCAGCGCTTCGAGGTCGCCCGACAGCTTGGTCTTGGAATACTGGTCGTCCTTGGTATACCAGGACAGCCAGCCCGGCGTAGAGGAACTGAACTGGGCGAGCAGCTTCTTCTCGGCAAACACCTTGTTGCCGACGATATTGATCTGCCTGATCCTGGCGGTATCGCCTTCCACCACGTCGAACTGCAAGGCCACGCGGTTGCGCTCGAGCGGCGTCACCGTGGTCTGCACCTGCACGGAATACAGGCCGCGGTTGAAATACTGGCGCTTCAGTTCCTGTTCGGCGCGTTCGAGCACGCTCTTGTCGAATATCCTGCCCTCGGCGAGCCCGCTCTGCTTGAGGCCGTTCTTGAGATCCTCCTCGGAAAACTCCTTGATGCCCGTCAGGGTGAGCTTGGCGACGGAGGGGCGCTCCTGCACCGCCACGATCAGCACGCCGTCCTGCGCTTCCAGCTTCACATCCTTGAAGAAACCGGTAGCGTAGAGCGCCTTGATTGCCGCTGCCGCCGCATCATCGGTAAAGGTGTCGCCGACCTTGACCGGCAGGTAACTGAAAACGGAGCCGGCTTCGGTGCGCTGCAAACCCTCCACGCGTATGTCGCGTATGACGAAGGGTTCGACGGCCAGCGCCGATCCCGACAGCAATGCCAGGATGATTGCCGATGTGATGCGTTTATTCATTACTTGGTTACCCATTCAACAAGCGGAGCACATCGTTGTACAAGGCCAGAAAGATCAGTGCGCCGATGATGGCCATGCCGATGCGCGCACCCAGTTCCATGACTCGTTCCGAGACGGGTTTCCCCCGGAAAACCTCGACAAGATAATACATGAGATGCCCGCCATCCAACAGGGGAACGGGCAGCAGGTTGATCACGCCAAGGCCGATGCTGATGATGGCAAGAAAGCCGACGAAACTCAGCCAGCCCCGCTCCGCGCTTTGCCCGGCATAGTCCGCGATCGACACCGGGCCCGACAGATTGCGCCAGGAAACCTGCCCCAGCACCATGCGCCCCAGCATCTTCAGGCTGAACAGCGCGGTATCCCAGGTTTTCGTCGCGGCCTGCGCCAGCGCCTGCACGGGCGCGTAACGCTCTTCCGTGCGCAGGCTTTCGAACAGGGCCGGATCGATCTTCGGCCCCACGCCGACGCGGCCGATCCGTTTGCCGTTTTCCATCACGCCGGCCGGGACCAGGCGCACGACCCGCCGTTCCGGGCCGGTTTCGATCTGCAACTCGATTTCCACGCCCGCGCGGCTGCGCACATATTGGGCAAAATCCTGCCAACGGGAAATCGGTTTGCCATCCACCGCCGCAATGCGGTCTTCCGGCTTGAGGCCGGACTTCTCCGCGACGCTGCCCGTTTCGATGCGCCCCACTACCGGCGGCAGCGGCGGCATGTACGGCTCCACGCCGAGCGCATTGCCGTTTTCGTCGAGGGAATCTTTCGCCAGCCCGCTGAAATCGAGTTGCCGCTGTTCGCCATTGGCAAGTTCGAGCACGGGGTTCGATTTTTTCAGCGCCGCTTCCATCAGCTTGAGTCGCAGCTCCGCGAAGGTGGCCACGCCGACGCCGTCCACGCGCGCGATTTGATCGCCGTCGCGCAGCCCGGCCATGGCCGCCGGCGTGCCCTGCCCGGGTTCGCCGATCACCGGCTTGAGGGCGGGTATGCCGTAAACGAACAGGGCCCAGAACACGAGGATGGCCAGCAGGAAATTGGCCAGCGGGCCGGCCGCGACGATGGCCATGCGACGCCATACGGTGGCACGATTGAAGGCACGATGCACCTCGCCCGCATCGACGGCGCCCTCGCGCTCGTCCAGCATTTTCACATAGCCGCCCAGCGGCAATGCCCCAATGGCCCATTCCGTGCCATCCCGCCCCATGCGCTTGACGAAGAGCGGCTTGCCGAATCCCACGGAAAACTTCAGCACCTTCACGCCGGACAGCCTGGCGGCGAGATAGTGGCCATATTCGTGCACGATGACCAGCACGAAAATCACGACCAGAAACGCAAGGATGGTGGTCATGCTCAGGCAGCCGTCGCTTTCGTCGCCAGGAATTCGCCGGCGCGCACTCTCGCCTGGCGATCGGCATCCAGCAGGTCATCCAGGCCGTCCGGGCTGGATGCGGGAAGCTGCGCCAGCGCATGCGCGATGGCGCGGGGAATGTCGGCAAAGCCGCAGCGGCGGTTGAGGAAGGCGTCGACCGCAACCTCGTTGGCGGCGTTCAGCACGGCAGGCGCGTAACCGCCGGCCGTCAATGCATCGAAGGCGAGTTGCAGGCAGGGGAAGCGCTCCAGGTCGGGCGCCTCGAACTGCAACTGGCTGCCCATCAGGTCGAGCGCCGGGACGCCGGCATCGATGCGCTCGGGAAATCCCAGCGCATAGGCGATCGGCGTGCGCATGTCCGGCGTGCCCAACTGGGCCATGACCGAGCCGTCGCGGTACTCGACCATGGAATGGATGATGCTCTGCGGATGCACCAGCACGCGGATCTGCCCGGCCTGCGCATTGAACAGCCATCTGGCCTCGATCACCTCCAGGCCCTTGTTCATCATGCTGGCGGAATCGACCGAAATCTTCCGGCCCATCACCCAGTTGGGGTGGGCCACCGCCTGCTCCGGCGTGACATTCGCCATCTGTTCGCGTCTCCAGGTGCGGAACGGCCCGCCGGAAGCCGTGAGCCAGAGGGTCTTCACGCCGGCGGCATCAAGATCGCCGTTGAAGCCCGCCGGCAGCGACTGGTGAATGGCGCTGTGCTCGGAGTCGATGGGAAACAGCCCGGCGCCGCTTTCGTGCACGGCATCCATGAACAACTGGCCGGAGACGACCAATGTTTCCTTGTTGGCGAGCAGGATGCGCTTGCCGGCGCGCGCAGCGGCCAGCGTGGCGGGCAGGCCGGCGGCGCCGACGATGGCCGCCATCAGCGTGCCGACTTCGGGCGCGGTCGCCACCTCGACCAGCGCCGCGCCGCCGGCCAGCACCTCGGTCGCGCTGCCCGCCGCCCGCAGTTTCTCGCGCAGCGCCCTGGCGGCGTGGTCTTCCGTCATCACCGCATAGCGGGGGCGGAATTGCAGGCACTGCTGGAACAGCCTGTCGACCTGGGTCGCGCCGGTGAGCGCGAACACCTCGAAGCGCTCGGGATGGCGCGCCACCACGTCCAGGGTGTTGACCCCGATGGTGCCGGTAGCGCCAAGAATGGTGAGCGTCTGCAGTTTCATATCCAGTGAACGAAATGCAGGATGCCGGCGGCAATCGGCAGCGCGGCGGTGAGCGCGTCGATGCGGTCGAGTACGCCGCCATGGCCGGGCAGCAGGGAGCCGCTGTCCTTCACCCCGGCCAGGCGCTTCATCCAGGATTCGAACAAATCGCCCAGGATGGAAAAATACAAGAGCGCGGCCGCCAGCATCAGCGCGCCGGGTATGCGCAAACCATTGATGGCGGCGCTAATGGCGGAAGCATACAGCGCCAGCGCCACGCCGGCACCCATCACGCCTTCCCAGGACTTGCCCGGGCTGATCCCGGGCGCGAGCTTGTGGCGTCCGAAGCGGCGCCCGGCAAAGTAGGCGGCGCTGTCGGCAATCCAGACCAGTGCCATCAGCCCCAGGAGTAGCCAGGGGCTGCGTTCGCGCAGCCCCACCATTGCGGCCCAGGCCGGCAGGATGACAAGCGTGCCCACCAGGGCGCGCACGAAGAAACCCTCGCCGCGCCAGCGTCCGGCCAGCCACAGGGGTGCGACCAGCACCCAGAACAGCGCGGCCATGGCATAAAGGATCAGCATGATGTAAGGCTGCGAGGACAGCGTATAGACGGCCATCGCCAGCGCGCCCATCCCCGCACCATAGGCTTTCGGCAACCAGGCCGGGAAGGCGGCAATGCGCGCCCATTCGTAGCCCGCTGCCGCCGCCGCCAGCGCGATCAGCAGCGCCCATGACAGCGGGGAGGCGAAGAACAGCGCGGGAATGAAAACCGCCAGCAGCACGACGGCGGTCAGTACCCTGTTCATGGTTTCACTGACGTTTCTGTCGCGGCGCTTTTCTGCATGGCCTCGGCCACCTGCTCGCTGGTGCGGCCGAATCGCCGCTCGCGCCTGCGGTAGGACTCGATCGCCGCATCCAGCGCGGCCGCGTCGAAATCAGGCCACAGCGTATCGGTGAAATAAAGTTCGGTGTAGGCCAGCTGCCAGAGCAGGAAATTGCTGATGCGCTGTTCGCCGCCGGTGCGGATGAAAATATCCGGCTCCGGCGTGTCCGCCAGGCACAGACGGCCGGCAAGCTCGGCCTCGGTGACGGGTTCATCTGCGCCGCGTTCCCGCAGGAGGCTGTTCACGGCCTGCAGGATGTCCCAGCGGCCGCCGTAATTGGCTGCGATGTTGAGCGTGAGCCGGCTGTTGCCGCGGGTCAGCGCTTCGCCTTCGGCAATGAGCTTGTTGAGGCGCGGGCCGAAACGCTGAAGGTCGCCCACGATGCGCAGGCGCACGCCATTCTGGTGCAGCTTGCCGACCTCGCGTTCGAGCGCCAGCACGAACAGCTCCATCAGCGTGTCCACTTCGGCCGCGGGGCGGCGCCAGTTCTCGGAACTGAAGGCGAACAGGGTCAGGTGCTCGACGCCGCGCTCGATGCAGGCGCGCACCGTCGCGCGCACCGACTCCACGCCGCGCTTGTGCCCGGCCACGCGCGGCAGCATGCGCTGCCTGGCCCAGCGGCCGTTGCCATCCATGATGATGGCGATATGGCGCGGTATGGCGCGTGCTTCAGGAATCGCGGCGGTCGTGCTTGTGTACGTCATGGCCTTGCGCCATATATCTTTCAGCACACTAGATCGCCATCAGGTCGGCTTCTTTGGCGGCGAGCAGCTTGTCGATCTCGGCGACGTACTTGTCGGTCAGCTTCTGGATATCGTCCTGGGCGCGGCGTTCTTCGTCCTCGCTCGCAGTCTTGTTCTTGACCATGTCCTTGAGCGCGGTGTTGGCGTCGCGGCGCACGTTGCGCACGGCCACACGTGCATTCTCGCCCTCGCCCTTGATGACCTTGATGAGGTCGCGGCGGCGCTCCTCGGTCAGCGCCGGCATGGGCACGCGGATCACATCGCCCTGCGTGGCGGGGTTCAAGCCGAGGTCGGATTCGCGGATGGCCTTTTCCACCTTGCCCACCATGTTCTTTTCCCAGGGCTGCACGCCGATGGTGCGCGAGTCGATGAGGGTGACGTTGGCAACCTGGGGAATCGGCATCATGCTGCCATAGTAATCCACCATGACATGATCCATGATGCCGGTATGCGCACGCCCGGTGCGCACCTTGCCGAGGTCGCTCTTCAGCGCCTCGATGGATTTCTGCATTTTCTGTTCGGCGGATTTCTTCACGTCCGCTATGGTCTGGTCGGCCATGGTTGTCTCCTTGGTTTAAAGCTCAGAGCGTTACTCGCGTGCCTTCATTCTCGCCCATCACCACGCGCTTCAAGGCACCGGGCTTGAAGATGCTGAAGACCGCAAGCGGCAGCTTCTGTTCCCGGCACAGCGCAAAGGCGGCAGTGTCGAGCACGCCCAGATTGCGCGCAATGGCTTCGTCGAAGCTCAGCGTCTCGTAGCGTGTCGCCGTGGGATCCTGCTTGGGATCGGCAGTGTACACCCCGTCCACCTTGGTGGCCTTCAACATCAGGTCGGCGCCGATTTCGGCGCCGCGCAGGGCCGACGCGGTATCGGTGGTGAAAAAGGGATTGCCGGTGCCGCCGCCGAAGATCACCACGCGCCCGGCCTGCAGGTGCCGCACCGCGGCATCCCTTTCGAACGGCTCGCCGACGTGGCCGATGCTGACGGCGGTCTGCACGCGGGCATCAAGTCCCGCCGCTTCCAGCGCGTCCTTCAGCGCCAGCGCATTCATCACCGTGGCCAGCATGCCCATGGAATCGGCGGTGGCGCGGTTCATGCCGCCCAGCGCCCCCGTGGCGCCGCGGAACAGGTTGCCGCCGCCGACCACGATGCCCACCTCTACGCCCAGTTCATGCACTTCCTTGATCTGGGCGACGATGCCGGCCATGGTCTCGGCATGGTAGCCGAAGGCTTCCGGGCCCATGAGAGCCTCGCCGGAGAGCTTCAGCAGGATGCGCTTGCAGAGCGGTTGCAGCATCATGGACAGAGGCTCAAGCCTTGCCGGCCTGCGCCATCACCTCGGCGACGAAGTCGTCCTTCTTCTTCTCGATGCCCTCGCCCACGATGTAGAGCGTGAAGCCGGCGACCGAGGCGCCCTTGGATTTCAGCAACTGCTCGATGGTCTGCTTGTCGTCCTTGACGAAGGGCTGACCCAGCAGGGTCACTTCCTTGAGGAACTTGGCGACCGAGCCTTCCACCATCTTGGCCACGATGTCGGCGGGCTTGCCGGATTCGGCGGCCTTCTGTGCGGCAACGGCGCGCTCTTTTTCAATGAGTTCGGCAGGCACCTGCTCGCGCGACAGCGACACCGGCTTGGAAGCGGCGATGTGCATGGCGATGTCCTTGGCGAGCTGCTCGTCGCCGCCGGCCAGGTCCACCATCACGCCGATCCTGGAACCGCCGTGCACGTAGCTCGCCAGGCGGCCCTGGGCCGCGGTGCGCACGAAACGGCGCAGGCTCATGTTCTCGCCGATCTTGCCGACCAGCTGGGTGCGCACTTCCTCGACGCTCTTGCCGCCCATGTCCATGGCGGACAGCGCCGCCACGTCGGCGGGATTGTGCTTGGCGACCATCTCGGCCAGCGACTTGGTGAAGGCGAGAAAATCGTCGTTCTTGGCCACGAAGTCGGTCTCGCAGTTGACTTCGATCATGGCGCCCAGTTTGGCGTCGGGGCTGATGTAGATGCCGACCACGCCTTCGGCGGCGATGCGGCCCGCGGCCTTGGTGGCCTTGCTGCCGAACTTCACGCGCAGGATTTCCTCGGCCTTGTCCATGTCGCCGCCGGCTTCGGTCAGCGCCTTCTTGCAATCCATCATCGGCGCGTCGGTCTTGTCGCGCAGATCCTTGACCATGCTTGCGGTAATTTCCGCCATTTCTTGCTCCTAGCTAAAACTATTTGTCAGATGTGAAAAGAGGGGCATTCCGCCCCTCTTTATTTCAACGAGGGCGATCAGGCCGCCGGCGTTTCTTCGCCGTTTTCCTCGACGAATTCCTCGTCGCTCTCGCCCACCAGTTCCTGGATCACCTGGGCACGGCCTTCCAGCACCGCGTCGGCGACGCCGCGCGCGTACAGGCGGATGGCGCGGCTGGAATCGTCGTTGCCGGGGATGACGTAATCCACGCCGTCCGGGCTGTTGTTGGTGTCGACCACGCCGATCACGGGAATGCCCAGCTTGTTGGCTTCGGTGATGGCGCCTTTCTGGTAGCCGACGTCGATGATGAAGATGGCGTCGGGCAGATTGTTCATTTCACGGATGCCGCCGAGGCTGCGGTTGAGCTTGTCGACCTCGCGCTGCTGCAGCAGGGCTTCCTTCTTGGACAGCTTGCCGGCCTCGGCCAGCGCGGCTTCCATGTCGTTCAGGCGCTTGACCGACTGCTTCACGGTCTTGAAGTTGGTCAGCATGCCGCCCAGCCAGCGATGGTTGACGAAGGGCATGCCGGCGCGCACCGCTTCCTCGCCCACGATCTCGCGCGCCTGGCGCTTGGTGCCGACGAACAGGATAGTGCCCTTGTTGGACGCCAGCTGGCGCACGAACTTGGTCGCCTCCTCGAACATCGGGAGGGTCTTTTCCAGGTTGACGATGTGAATCTTGTTGCGATGGCCGAAAATGAAGGGGGCCATCTTGGGATTCCAGTAACGGGTCTGGTGGCCGAAGTGCACCCCGGCTTCCAGCATTTGACGCATGGTCACGGACATATGAATTCCTTTCAAAGGTTGAGCCTCCACCCGCAAAGCGCCAGCTTCACCAACTGGCGCACCTTATGGAAACGGGTGTGTGAATTTTCCCGGCCCGGGACCACCCCAAGCCGCAGGAAGACCGCTATTCTATTGATTCGGCAGGAATTTAGCAAGGACGGCAGTTCACAGTACTCAGTCATCAGTTTTCAGCAAAACCCATGATCGGCAACGGGGTAACTGACAACTGACGACTGATGACTGACAACTGTCTCTTTTCAAGGGAAAATGCAGTTTTTCCGAAAGAACCGCCCCGACGATGTCCGTCACCATCAAAACCCCAGAAGAAATCGAAAAAATGCGCATTGCCGGCCGCCTGGGCGCCGAGGTGCTGGATTACATCACGCCCTTCGTCAAGCCCGGCGTCAGCACCGGCGAGCTCGACAGGCTGTGCCACGACTACATGGTGAACGTGCAGGGCACCGTGCCGGCGCCGCTCAACTACACGCCGCCCGGTCACGTGCCCTACCCCAAGTCCATCTGCACATCGGTCAACCACCAGGTGTGCCACGGCGTGCCCGGCGACCGCGTGCTGAAGAACGGCGACGTGGTCAACCTCGACATCACCGTCATCAAGGACGGCTGGCACGGCGACACCAGCCGCATGTTCATGCTCGGCGAAGTGTCGATCCAGGCCAGGCGGCTGGTTCAGATCACCTATGAAGCCATGTGGCTCGGCATAGCCAGGGTCAGGCCGGGCGCGGCCCTGGGCGACATCGGCCACGCCATCCAGAAACATGCCGAAAGCCACGGCTTTTCCGTGGTGCGCGAATTCTGCGGCCACGGCATCGGCGCCAAATTCCACGAAGAGCCGCAGGTGCTGCACTACGGCAAGCCGGGAAGCGGGTTGAAATTGCAGGCCGGCATGATTTTCACCATCGAACCCATGATCAACGCGGGCAAGAAGGACATCCGCCAGCTGGGCGACGGCTGGACCATCGTGACCAAGGACCACAGCCTGTCCGCGCAATGGGAACACACCGTCCTGGTGACGGACACCGGCTATGAAGTATTGACGGTTTCGGCCGGCAGCCCCCCGCCACCGGCCTTCATCGCCCAGGCCGCCTGAACATGCGACCCGGGGCGGCTCCGGCATTGCCCTCGCTGCGCCAGCAACTGAAACTGGGCCGCGATACGCTGGCCGCCGAATTCCTCTCGCGCCCGCAGCCCCAGCTCTACCTGCAACGCCACGCCCGCCTCGTGGACGGGGTCCTGCACGGCTTGTGCGATGCACTGCTGCCGGACGAGGTCTGCCTCGCCGCAGTGGGCGGCTACGGACGCGGCGAGCTGTTTCCGGCCTCCGACGTGGACGTGCTGCTGCTCATTCCGCACGAGCCGGACGCGCGTCTGCGTGCGAGCCTGGAAGCCTGGGTGCAGTGCTGCTGGGACGCCGGACTGGAAATCGGCCACAGCATCCGCACTCCGCAGGAGTGCGCGAGCGAGGCGGACAGGGACATCACCATCGAGACTGCGCTGCTGGAAGCTCGCAGGCTGTGGGGCAGTGCCGGGCTGTTTGCTCAATTCAAACGCGCATTCCAGGCACGTTTCGATGCGCGCCGTTTTGCCGATGGCAAGCTGCTGGAGCAGAAAAACCGGCACAACCGCTTCGAGGACAGTGCCTACAAGCTCGAGCCCAACCTGAAGGACAGCCCCGGCGGACTGCGCGACCTGCACATGATCCACTGGCTGGCGCAGGCCGCAGGGACGGCTCACGGCTGGGGCGGCCTGGTGAAGGCAGGCCTGCTCTCCCGGCAGGACGCACAGCGCCTTGTGCGCACCCAAACGATGTTGAATCTGCTGCGCATACATCTGCACCTGCTCGCGCGCCGCCGCGAGGACCGCCTCGCATTCGATTACCAGAGCCGGCTTGCCGGCCGGCTCGGCATCGAGGCCACGCCGACCCGCCACGCCGGCGAACTGCTGATGCAGCGCTACTACCGTGCCGCCAAGCGGGTGCAGTTGGCCAACGAAATGCTGCTGCCCTCCCTGCACGCGAAGGTGGCGCCGGACACCACCGCGGTGGTGCCGCTGGACGCCGAATTCGCCTGGCGCGGCAAGCTGCTGCTGGCGCGCGACCCCGAACTGTTCGCCAGGGAGCCGGGCGCCATCCTGCGCGCCTTTCTCGCCGCCATGCGCCATGCGCTGTCCGGTTTCGAGCCCGCCACCCTGCGCGCCCTGTGGCGGGCGAGAAGCTCGGTCAATCGCGCCTTCCGCAATGCGCCGGAAAACCGCGCAGTCTTCCTTGCCATCCTGCGCGAGCCCGCAGGCGTGACCTGGGCGCTGACCGCGATGTCGCGCTATGGCATCCTCGGACGCTACCTGCCGGCGTTCGGGCGCATCGCCGGGCAGATGCAGCACGACGGCTTTCACATCTATACCGTGGACGAGCACACGCTGGCAGTGCTGCGCAACGTGCGGCGCTTCGCCATCGCCGAGTTCTCGCACGAATATCCCCTCGCCTCGCGCCTCATGCAGTCCTTCGACAAGCCCGAACTGCTGTATCTGGCCGCGCTGTTCCACGACATCGCCAAGGGACGCGGCGGCGATCACTCGGAACTGGGCACCCTAGATGCGCGCAGGTTCTGCAAGGCGCACGGCCTGCCGCGCGAGGACACGGATCTCGTCGCCTGGCTGGTCAGGGAACATCTGTCCATGTCGCGCACCGCGCAGAAGGAGGACTTGAGCGACGCCTCCGTAATCGAAGGCTTTGCCGCCAGGGTGGGGGACGTGCGCCACCTGGATGCGCTCTACCTCCTCACCGTGGCCGACATCCGCGGCACCAGCCCGAAAGTCTGGAACGCCTGGAAAGGCAAGCTGCTGGAAACTCTCTACCACGCCGCGCACGCACGCCTGACGGGGCTGTCCGTGCTGAGCGGAGGACTGGCGGAAAAACGCGCGGAAGCGCAGGCCAAGCTTGCCCTGTACGGCATCGCGCCGGATGCCGCCGACGAACTGTGGCGGCATCTGGGAGACAGCTACTTCCTGCGTTTCGACGCCCAGGACATCGCCTGGCACGCGCGCATGCTCTGGCAAAAACCCGCGCCGGAACGGGCCGTCGTGCGAGCGCGGCTTTCGCCGGCCGGTGACGGCATCCAGGTCATGGTCTACTCCCCGGACATGCCCGACCTGTTCGCCAGGTTGTGCGGCTTCTTCGCGCGCAACCAGTTCAGCGTGGTGGAGGCCAAGGTGCACACGACCCGGCATGGCTACGCGCTCGACACCTTCCAGGTGCTGGACGACGGCCGGCGCGACGTGCACTACCGCGATTTCCTGCAGTTCATCGAGCATGAACTGGCGCTGGCACTGGCCCCGGAGAGAACGGCCGCACCGGTTCCGGCCGGTCAGCCTTCAAGGCGCTTGAAGCATTTCCCGATTCCGCCCGAGGTCGAAATCCGCGCCGACGAGCGCGGACGCTACCATGTGCTGTCGCTCACCTGCGGCGATCGCGCCGGCCTGCTCTACCGCATCGCGCTGACATTCCAGAAGCACGAAGTCAGCCTGTACAGCGCGAAAATCCACACCCTGGGCGAGCGCGTGGAGGACCGCTTCCTCATCCGCGGCGGCGCGCTGGAAAATCCGAAAACACTGCTGGAACTGGAAAGAGATTTGCTCGCCGTGCTCGAGCAGGATTAAGACGGCGCTTTGGCGTACTCGTCGATGTACTTGCCGCGCGAGGGTGCGCGGCGCGGCACCACGGTCTTCTTGCCGCCCGGCTTGCGGGTGTCCGTCTTGGGCTTGTCCTTCGGCACCTGCTTGGTGCCGGTGCGTTTCGGCTTGATCGGCTGCCCGCTGGTAATGCCCTCGACCGTATCTTCCGCCGCCAGATAACCGATCCGGATGTGATTCATCGCTCTCCGCCCTTCTTCGTTTGTATTTATGCCGCTGAACGCCACTCGCGCAGGCTCATGGCCAGGCTGCGGGTCAGTTCGATCAGCGAGGCCAGTTTTTCCTGGCCCGGGGACTGCGCAAGCTCCTCAAGCTTGCTCTCGGCATACACGCTCACGATCAACAGGTTGTTGCGTATCTCCAGCGGAATGTCGGAATTGTGATCGGACAGGGCCCGCTGGATGTCCTTCCATACCTCCCGGCTGGCTTCGAGCGCTTCGCCCAGAAGATTCTCCCGGCCAGGCGAATCCCAGCGCTGGTTCACCGTCATCAGCAAGGCCGCCGCATGCACAAGGCGCTTGGTATCGATTGTCGTAGGGCTGCTGCTGTCTGGATTCACACTCGCTCGACCGAAGGGGGCGTAACTGCCCGGCCAGCTTTTAGCGGCGCAAAAACGGCACGGCTTTAGGCCGTTTGTCGGCGCACTTGCATGGAAACGCAGGGAGTTCAGTCGTCCCTAAGGTCTTGGCCGGGGAATAGAACCTCGGTAAAGCCGAAGTTGCGGAAGTCGCGCATGCGCATGGGATAAAGAATGCCATGCAGGTGGTCGACCTCGTGCTGGACCACCCGCGCATGGAAGCCCTCGACCGCGCGGTCGATCGGGCTGCCATCCGCGTCGAAACCCTGGTAGCGCAATTTCGCACAGCGCGGCACCACGCCGCGCAGGCACGGCACGGAAAGACAGCCCTCCCAGGCCGTTTCCATCCGATCCGTCAGCGGGGTCAGGACGGGGTTGACCAGCACGGTGAGCGGCACCTCCTCGACACCGGGATAGCGCGGATTGCTTGCCACCCCGAAAATCACCACCTGCAAGTCCACACCGATCTGCGGTGCGGCAAGGCCGGCGCCATCCAGATGGCGCATGGTGTCGGTCATGTCGCGGACAAGTTCGCGCAGCCGGGGAGTGGCGAATGCCTCCACCGGCCGCGAAACCTGCAACAGGCGCGGATCGCCCATTTTCAGCACTTCACGGACAGCCATGGGAGCCTCAGGCTGGACAGGACTCGGGATGGCTCAATGCCACCAGCTCCTCCAGCACGCTGCGCACGCGGCTCATGAGGTCGTTCAGCACGCGCTGGATGTCTTCCTCGCGTATGCCGGTCTTCGACGCGCCTCGCCCCGCGGCATCGTTCACCACCACGCCAATCGCCGCATAGCAGATGTCGAGCTCGCGTGCGAGATAAGCCTCCGGCATGCCGGTCATGCCCACCATATCGCAGCCGTCGCGCTCGAAGCGGTTGATCTCGGCGGCAGTCTCCAGGCGCGGCCCCTGGGAGACCGCGTAAACGCCGCCATCGCGGATGGCGACGTCCCGTTGCGATGCCGCGCGCAGGATGTCGCGCCGCATCGCACCGCAGTAAGGTTCGGTAAAGTCCAGATGCGTCACCGGCTTCTCGCCGGACACCGTGAAGGTGTGTGCACGTCCCCAGGTGTAGTCGATGAGCTGATCGGGCACCGCCAGGCTGCCAGCGGGAAATTCGGGGCTGATGCCGCCGACCGTCGCCACCGAGACGATGCGATCCACGCCATACTCCTTTAGCGCCCACAGGTTGGCGCGATAGTTCACCTCGTGCGGCGGGATGGTGTGGCCATAGCCGTGGCGCGCCAGAAAGATCACTTCCGTTCCGCACAGGCGGCCGAAAGTCAGCGCGCCGGACGGCTCGCCGTAGGGCGTGCGCACCACCTGGCGGTGCGCGATTTCCAGATTGGTCAGCTTGGTCAGGCCAGTGCCGCCGATGATTCCCAGCATCGATGCATTCCTCTTGCTATTCTTCTTTCAAAGCCCGTATTTCAGGCAAATTGCGCCACAGGCCGTAGGCGTCCATGCCGCAACCGAACACGAAGCGGTTGGGCACCTTCAGCCCGACGAAATCCGCCTGTATCGGCTTCTTGCTCTGGATCTCCTTGTCCGCCAGCACCGCTGTATGCACTCTGGCGGCCCCCATTTCCAGCAGTTTCTGCCTGACCGCGTAAAGGGTCTCGCCTTCGTCCAGAATGTCGTCGATGACCAGCACCGTTCGCCCCGCGACGGATTTTCCCGGCAGCACCCGCCATTCGACGGCGCCGCCCTGGGTCTTGCCGCGATAGCGGGTGACGTGCAGATAATCGAACTCCAGCGGAAAATCCAGGCGCGGCAGCAACTGCCCGGCGAACACGATGGCGCCGCCCATCACGGGCAGCACCAGCGGGAAACGGTCGTGCAGGGCATCGCTGATTTCCTGCCCCAGCCGATCCAGGCTGGCCTGCACGGTCTTGGCATCGGCGATTTCCTCCGAAGCCAGCAGGATGTCGCGCGCATCATACTCGTTCATGACAATTACCCCCTTTGGCGGGCGCTCTCGTACAAACAGATCGCAGCCGACACGGAAACGTTCAGGCTTTCCACCGAACCGCCGATGGGAATGCGCGCCGTCTCGTCACAGGTCTTCCTGGTCAACTGGCGCAAGCCCGCGCCTTCGGCGCCCAGCACCCAGGCGATGCCGGACTTGGCGTCCATCTGGGCGATGGTCTTGTCCGCACTCGCATCCGCGGCCACGGTCCACACGCGGTGTTCCTTCAATTCGTCGAGGCTGCGCGCGAGGTTGGTCACCATCAGATAGGGCACGGTTTCGGCCGCGCCGCAGGCGACCTTTTCCACCGTGGCATTCAGGCCCACCGCCTTGTCCTTGGGCGCGATCACCGCATGCGCGCCGAAGGCATCGGCGGAACGCAGCACGGCGCCGAGGTTGTGCGGGTCGGTCACGCCGTCCAGCACCACGACAAGCGGCGCGCCTTCGATTCTTTCCATCACTTCGTCGAGCGTGCGCGCCATCGCCACCGGCTCGACCTTGGCCACCACGCCCTGGTGGCGCGCGCCGCCCACCATCTTGTCCAGCCTGCCGCCGTCGGCCGTGCGCACGGTCAGACCGATGCTGCTCATCAGCGCCAGCAGGTCGCGCATGCGCGCATCCTGGCGTCCCTCGTCCACCCAGACTTCCTTGACCGAGCCGGGTGCGGAACGCAAACGCGCACGGATGGCATGGAAGCCGTAAATCCAGCGTTCTTTCATGATGTTGCTTTGCTTTTGCTTCTTTTTTTAGCCGGCTTTTCGGTTTCCGCAGGCCTGATCTCGCGCGGCTCCTCCACCAGGGTGAAGTCGATCTTGCTGGTCTCGATGTCGGCGCGCACGACTTTCACGGTGACGCGATCGCCCAGACGGAAACGCTTGCCGGTGCGCTCGCCGATCAGCCAGTGCTTGCCCTGGTCGTAATGGAAATAGTCCTGCCCCAGTTCGGTCACGTGCACCAGGCCTTCGACGAACACCTCGTCCAGCGCCACGAATATGCCGAAGCTGGTGGCGGCGGAAACCGTGCCGGTGTAGACGTTGCCGATATGGTCGCGCATGTAATAGGTCTTGAGCCAGGACTCCACGTCGCGGCTGGCCTCGTCGGCACGGCGCTCGGTCATGGAACAATGCATGCCGATTTCGGCCAGCGGCTGCTTGCCGGGCTTTTCCTTGGCGAGGCCGGCCTTGATGGCGCGATGCACCATCAGATCAGGATAGCGCCGGATGGGCGAAGTGAAATGAGTGTAATGGTCATAGGCCAGCCCGAAATGGCCGGCATTGTCCGGGCTGTACATGGCCTGCTTGAGCGAACGCAGCATCACGGTCTGCAAGAGTTGCGCGTCCGGGCGCGGCTTGATCTTTTCCAGCAACGCGGCGTAGTCCTTGGCCTGCGGCTCGTCGCCGCCGCCCAGTTGCAGCCCGAATTCGGCGAGGAAACCGCGCAGCGCCTGCAGTTTCTCCGGCGTCGGGCCTTCGTGCACGCGGTACAGGCCGGGGCGCTTGTTGCTGATCAGGAAATCTGCGGCGCAGGTATTGGCCGCCAGCATGCACTCCTCGATCAGCTTGTGCGCATCGTTGCGATGCACCGGCTCGATGCGGGTGATCTTGCCGTGGTCGTCGAACAGCATGCGCGTTTCCACGCTCTCGAAGTCGATGGCGCCGCGCTTCTGGCGGTTTTTCTGCAACAGGTGGAAAAGCTTTTGCAGATTCTGCAGGTGCGGCAGCAGGGGCATGTGCTCCTTGCCCGGCTTTTCCTCGTCCGACAGCCAGTTCCACACCTGCGTGTAGGTCAGCCTTGCGTGCGAGAACATCACCGCCGGATAGAAGCGGTAGTCGCCGAGGTCGCCGCGCGCGTTGATGTTCATGTCGCACACCATGCACAGGCGCTCGACCTGGGGATTGAGCGAGCACAGGCCGTTGGACAGGGCCTCCGGCAGCATGGGAATGACGCGGCGCGGGAAATACACCGAGTTGCCGCGGCCGTAGGCCTCGCCGTCGAGCGCGTCGCCGGGTTTGACATAGTGTGAAACGTCCGCGATCGCCACCACCAGGCGCCAGCCGCGGCCGGATTTTTCGCAGTACACCGCATCGTCGAAGTCGCGCGCGGTTTCGCTGTCGATGGTGACGAGCGGCAACTGGGTGATGTCCTCGCGCCCTGCCCAGTCCTTTTTCAGCACTTTCTTCGGCAGCTTCTTGGCTTGCGTTTCGACTTCAGGCGGGAACTCGTGCGGCAGGTCATGCTTTCTCAGCGCAATCTCGATTTCCATGCCGGGGCCGGTGAAATCGCCCAGCACTTCCACCACGCGCCCGATCGCCTCGGAATGCTTGGTCGGCCAGGACACGATCTCGACCGTCACCACCTGGGCGGACTGGGCCTTGCCGGCGTATTCGCGCGGAATCAGGATGTCCTGGTTGATGCGGCGGTTTTCCGCCACCAGGAAGCCGACACCATGCTCTTCGTAATAGCGGCCGACGACTTTCTTAAGTCCGCGCTCCAGCACCTCGACGATCTTGCCCTCGCGCCGTCCGCGCCGATCCACGCCGGCGATGCGCACGAGCACCTTGTCACCGTGCAGCACCTGGTGCATTTCCTTGGGCGAGAGGAACAGATCCTCGCCGCCTTCGTCCGGCACCACGAAGCCGAAACCATCGGGATGGCCTTCCACCCTGCCGCGGATGAGATCGAGCTTGGTCGGCAGGCACCACTCGTCGCGCCGGTTCTGCATCAACTGGCCGTCGCGCGCCATGGCGCCGAGGCGACGCTGGAACAGCGGCAGTTCGTCCTCGCGGATGCTCAACAGGCCTGCAAGCGCGCCGAATGACAGCGGCCGGCCCTCCTGTTCCAGCACCTGGCAGACGAATTCACGCGAAGGCAAAGGCTGGCCATATTTGGCCCTTTCCCGCTCCAGATAGGGATCCTGGGACCGCAGGCCCATGCTGGTTGATGATTTTCCGCGACCGCGGCTTGATTTCTTCGTTGACAATTTATGCGCTTCCCTTAAAATACGCGGCTTCCGCGCCCAGGTGGCGGAATTGGTAGACGCACTAGTTTCAGGTACTAGCGGGTAAAACCGTGGAGGTTCGAGTCCTCTCCTGGGCACCAGACGCATAAAAGGCAGCGCCATCCGGCGCTGCCTTTTGCATTTTACGCCCTCTCAAGGCGAAATTATTCAAACGGATGCCGCCTGACAATGGTTTCCTCGCGGTCGGGGCCGGTGGAAATGATGTCGATCGGCACTTCGCACAGGGCTTGCATGCGATCGAGATAGGCGCGCGCGCTGGCGGGCAGGCCGTCCACGGTCTTGACGCCGACGGTGGAATCCTTCCAGCCGGGCAGTTCCTCGTAGATGGGCTCGCAATTGGCGAGCGTCTCCGCACCCACCGGCAGGATGTCGCTGACCTGGCCGTCGATCTTGTAGCCGACGCAAATGCGCAGGGTTTCCAGGCCATCGAGCACGTCGAGCTTGGTCACGCACAGGCCGGAAATGCCGTTGATCTGGATGGAGCGCTTGAGCGCGGCGGCATCGAACCAGCCGCAGCGGCGCGCGCGGCCGGTGGTGGCGCCGAACTCGTGGCCCTTCTCGCCCAGATACCTGCCGACGTCGTCAAATAATTCTGTCGGGAACGGCCCCGAGCCCACGCGCGTGGTGTAGGCCTTGGTGATGCCCAGCACGTAGTGCATTGAGGACGGCCCCATGCCGGTGCCGGTGGAGGCGCCGCCGGCGGTGCAGTTGCTGGAGGTCACGAAGGGATAGGTGCCGTGGTCGATGTCGAGCAGCGTGCCCTGCGCGCCTTCGAACAGCAGGTTGTCGCCGTTCTTGTTGGCTTCGTACAGCGCGCGCGGCACATCGGCCACCAAGGGCTTGATGCGCTCGGCCATGCGCATGGCTTCTTCCAGGGTCTTGGTGAAATCCACCACCTCAGCCTTGAAATAGTTCTTCAGCATGAAGTTGTGGTGGTCGAGCACCTCGCCCAGCTTGGCGGCAAAGCGCTCGCGGTGGAACAGATCCTGCACGCGGATGGCGCGGCGCGCGACCTTGTCCTCGTAGGCCGGGCCGATGCCGCGGCCGGTGGTGCCGATCTTGCCCGCACCCTTGGCGATCTCGCGCGCCTTGTCGAGCGCGACATGGTGGGGAAGAATGAGCGGCGTGGCCTCGGAAATCTTCAGGCGGCCCGCCACGTCCACGCCGGCCTTGGCCAGCATGTCGATTTCTTCCAGCAGCGCTTCCGGCGACAGCACCACGCCGTTGCCGATATAGCAGGTGACGTTGTCGCGCAGGATGCCGGAGGGGATCAGGTGCAGCACGGTCTTCTTGCCGTTCACCACCAGGGTGTGGCCGGCGTTGTGGCCGCCCTGGAAGCGCACCACGCCCTGGGCGCGGTCGGTCAGCCAGTCGACGATCTTTCCCTTGCCTTCATCGCCCCACTGGGTGCCGATGACGACGACATTCTTGGCCATGCTGTGTTTCTCCCTAAGTTTTGATCATTCACCCGGCGCGGTTTCCACCAGTTCGCGCAGGTCGAGGCTGAATCCGGTCGCAGGACGCGCGCGTCCGAAGGCGCGGCCGGCCTCGTCATAACGCCCGCCCAGAGCGATGGCGCGGCTGTGGCCGCCGGTGTAGGCGGCGAACACCACGCCGCTGTGGTAGCCGTAGCCGCGCAGCTCGGCCAGGTCGAGCGCGAGCTCGATGCCGCGTCCTTGCAGCGAATCGGCCAGGTGCGCCAGCGTATCCAGCGCGGCACGGATATGGGCATTATCCGGCAGCGCGACGCGCGCCGCATCGAGCGTTTCCACGCCGCCATACAGTTTTGTCAGCGCCGCCAGCGCATCGGCCAGCTGCGCGTCGAGGCCTGTGCAAATCGCGCCGGCCTCGTCGGCAGCCTTGGATTGCAGCGCCTTGAACAGCGCCCGTTCCTGTTCGGCCGACAGCGCGGCCTCCTCGGCCAGCGCGCGGTAGATGCCGACGTGGCCGATGTCGAGCTGGATATTCTTGAGGCCGGCTGCCTGCAGTGCATCCAGCATCAGCGTGAGGATTTCCAGATCCCCTTCCACGCCCGCCACGCCATACAGCTCGGCGCCCAACTGCATGGGTTCGCGCGAATGGTACACACCATCGGGCACGGCATGCAGCACGCTGCCGGCGTAACACAGGCGGTTGACCGGATTGTGCCCGAGCAGGTGCGCGTCGATGCGTGCCGCCTGCGGCGTCATGTCGGCGCGCACGCCCATCATGCGGCCGGAGAGCTGGTCGACGAGCTTGAAGGTCTTGAGGTCGAGATCGGAACCGGCGCCGGTGAGCAGCGAATCGACGTATTCGATGAGCGGCGGCACCACGAGCTCGTAACCGCGTGCGCGGAACAGGTCGAGCATGGCGCGACGCACGTCCTCCAGCCGCCAGGCCTTGGGCGGCAGCACGTCTTCGATGTTTTCGGGAAGCAGCCAGGCGCGCATGGATTATTTCGCCAACAGGACAAGCACCAGTCCGGCCAGCATGGAAGCCGCACCGACGAAGCGCAGCTGGCCATCGCGCAGTTCGACGGCGCGACGGAAGGCTTCGCGCCACATCGCGGGGGAGGCGAACGGCATCAGGCCTTCGAGAATCAGCATCAGCCCGAAGGCCATGACCAGTTCGCCTGCCCCCATGGATTACTTGCCTCCGGACGCGCGCGGGTTCTTCATGTACTTGAAGAAATCCGAACTGGGGTCGAGCACCATCAGGTCGCTCTTGCTGGCAAAGCTCTCGCGGTAGGCCTGCATGGAGCGGTAGAAGGCATAGAACTCGGGGTTCTTGCCGTAGGCCGCCGCGTAGATGGCGCTGGCCTTCGCATCGCCCTCGCCCTTGATGCGCTCGGCATCGCGGTAGGCTTCGGCGATGATGATGGCCTTCTGGCGGTCGGCGTCGGCGCGGATCTTTTCCGCCTCGGCCGCGCCGGTCGCGCGCGCGTCGTTGGCGTCGCGCTTGCGCTCGGCTTCCATGCGCCCGTAAACCGACTGGCTGACGTCGTCGGACAGGTCGACGCGCTTCAGGCGCACGTCCACCACCTGCACGCCGATCTTGCGCGCGTCCTGGTCGGCCTTTTGCTGGATGATGCGCATGATCTGGTCGCGTTCGCCCGACACCACGTCGTGCACGGTACGCTTGCCGAACTCGGCGCGCAGGCCGTCGTTCACGGTCTGATGCAGACGGGTGGCGGCACGACCCTCATCGGCGCCCACGGCAACATAGAACTGGTTGGCGTCGATCACGCGCCACTTGATGAAGGAATCGACTAGCACGTTCTTCTTTTCGGCCGTCAGGAAGCTTTCCGCCTGCTTGGCATCCGAAGTGAGAATGCGCGTGTCGAAATACAGCACGTTCTGCACCAGCGGCAGCTTGACCTTCAGCCCCGGCTCCTTGTGCACGGCGACTACCTCGCCGAACTGGCGCACCATGGCGACCTGCCGCTGATCCACGGTGAAAATGACGGAATTCAGCACGATGAGGCCGGCCAGGGCGGCGATGACGATAGTTGCGATGCGATTCATGGCCGCTCTCCCCGTTCACGTCCCAGCAGTTCTCGCCCGCCACCCAGCGTTGCGGGCCCGCCTGACGGCGCAGCCGAAGCCGGCGGCTGGCGCAGCGCATCGGGCGCACTGGCATAAGGCTGGGAGGCGATCTGCTGCAGCTTGTCCAGCGGCAGGTAAAGCAGGCTGCCGTTGCCCTTCTGATCCACCACCACCTTGCTGCTGCTGTTCAGCACCTGCTGCATGGTGTCGAGATACAGGCGCTGGCGCGTCACCGCCGGCGCCTTCTGGTACTCGGCCAGCACCTGGGCAAAGCGCGCGGCCTCGCCCTGGGCGTTGGCGACCACCTTCTGCCTGTAGCCTTCCGCTTCTTCCATCAGGCGCGCGGCCTGGCCGCGCGCACGCGGCACCACGTCGTTGGCATAGGCCTGCGCCTCGTTCTTCAGGCGATCACGGTCCTGGTTGGCCTTTTGCACGTCCTCGAATGCCGCCAGCACCTGTTCCGGCGCCTGCACGTTCTGCAGGGTGATCTGGCTGATGTTGATGCCGGACTTGTAGCGGTCGAGAATGGCCTGCATCAGTTCCTTGGCCTGCGCGGCGACTTCGCTGCGCCCCACGTTGAGCACGAAATACATCTTGCTCTTGCCCACCACCTCGCGCATTGCGGTTTCCGCCGCCTGGCGCACCACGTCGTCGCCATCGGCCATGTTTTCGTAGCGGTTGACGAAAACGAAATCCTCGGCGCTCTTGAGGTTGTACTGCACGGCAAACTGCAGATCGACGATGTTCTCGTCGTCGGTCAGCATCAGCGATTCCTGCAGGTTCTTGGATTTGCCGCGATAGCCCACCTCGATGGTGCGCACGCTTTCCAAGTTCACCACGCGATGGGTCTCGATCGGCCAGGGCAGGCGCAGATGGGCGCCGGGACCGGTGGTTTCCGTGTACTTGCCGAAGCGCTGCACGACGCCTCTGGAGCCGGCGTCGACAATATAGAAGCCGGTCGCGATCCACACCAGGAACGCCAGGCCGATCAGGCCGCCGACCAGGCCGCGGGATGGCGCGCCGCCTCCCTTGTCGCCGAACATGCCGGCGAGGCGCTGGTTGAAGCGCCTCCACAGCTCGTCCAGGTCAGGCGGACCTGCGTTGTCTTTCTTGCCCCACTGGGGATCATTCCAGGCCATAGAAATTTAGTTGTCTATCAATGAAGTCTCAGAGAATCAGGCCGATTCTGCCGGCAGCGCCGGAAGCCCGCCGCCATCCGCCTGTTCCATCAACAAAATTTCCGCCAATACACGCCGCAAATCATCAAGACCCGCGCCGTTTCTGGCGGAAACGCGAACGGCCTGAAGTTTACCATATTCGCCTTTCTCGACGCCGGGCGCGGCGCCGGTCATGTCGATCTTGTTGTACACCAGCAGTTGCGACACCTGGCCCGCGCCGATTTCGGCCAGCACCTTGTCCACCTCGTGCATTTGGCGGTCACGGTTGGGGCTGGCGCTGTCCACCACATGCAGCAGCAGATCGGCCTCGGCAGTCGCTTCCAGGGTGGCGCGGAAGGCCGCGATCAGGCTGTGCGGCAGGTCGCTGATGAAGCCGACCGTGTCCGACACGATCACCTCGCCCGCGCCCGGCAGGTAAAGCTTGCGGCTGGTGGTATCGAGGGTGGCGAACAGCTGGTCGGCGGCATAGGCCCCGGCGCGCGTGAGCGCGTTGAACAGCGTGGATTTGCCGGCGTTGGTATAACCCACCAGCGCCACGGTTTTCACGCGGTTGCGGCTGCGCGCGCGGCGCTGGGTCTGTCTCTGTTTCGAGAGCTTCGCGAGGCGGGTTTTCAGCGTCTTGACGCGATCACCCAGCAGGCGGCGGTCGGTTTCCAGCTGGGTTTCGCCGGGGCCGCGCAGGCCGATGCCGCCCTTTTGCCGCTCGAGGTGGGTCCAGCCGCGCACCAGCCGGGTGGAAAGATGCTGCAACTGGGCGAGTTCCACTTGCAGCTTGCCCTCGGCGCTCTGGGCGCGGCTGGCGAAAATATCCAGGATCAGCGCCACCCGGTCCACCACCCGGCATTGGAGATGGCGTTCCAGGTTGCGCTCCTGGGCAGGCGACAATTCGTGATTGAACAGCACCACCTCGGCGCCGTTTTCGGCCACCGCCGAGGCGATTTCATCGGCCTTGCCGCTGCCGGCGAAGAAGCGCGGGTCGGGCCGGCTGCGGCGGCCCTTGATCAGGCCGGCGACGTCCAGCCCGGCGGACTCCGCCAGGCGCTGGAACTCCTCGGTGCTTTCTGCGTAATCCGGGGTATCGAAATCGAGGGAGACGAGCAGCGCGCGTTCGCCGCCCGTGGGACGTTCAAACAGAGTGAATTACCGGCTGTGCTATTTGAGGGGCGGTCAGGAGCTTTCTTCCTCGCTGCCCTGCCAACTGATCGCCCGCGACGGCACCACCGTGGAAATCGCGTGCTTGTAGACCATCTGGGTGACGGAGTTCTTGAGCAAAACCACGTACTGGTCGAACGCATCGACCTGCCCCTGCAGCTTGATGCCATTCACCAGATAGATGGATACGGGCACATGCTCCTTGCGCAATGCATTCAGAAACGGGTCTTGTAATAGTTGCGGTTTGCCGGCCATATTGGCTCTCCTGTTGTTGTCTGTTGTGTTATTGGGCCGGCCGTCAGCTTTTCAAGGGCTTTCCGGCCAAGTCCCATTCTAGTTCAAAGCCGGAAAAGCGGGATGCGGCAATCGCGGCTGCCCGGGGAACAGCCCTCCTGCCGCAGATTGCCGGGCTCATGCAAAGGGTCAGGGCAGTTCCACCTCGCGCAAGCGCCGCGCCGCCGCTTCCGGACTGATGGTGTTGACATAGAGACCCGAGCCGAGTTCAAAACCGGTGGGAATGGACGTGCGCGGGCAGATTTCCAGGTGCCAGTGGTAGCTGGCCGCATGTGTGCCGGCCTCGCCGCCGTGCGCCACGCCAGGCCTTGAGTCCATGCCGCCATGCGGCACGGAGTGCAGGAAGAAGTTGTACTGCGCGCCGCCGATCACGGCGTCGAGCCTGGCCATGGTGCGGCGCATGACGCGGGCGAGGTCGGGCAGCCAGTCGTCCGGGGTGTCGAGGAATTCGGCCGAATGCGCGAGCGGCAGGATGTGCACTTCCCACTCGAAGCGGCTGGCGAAGGGTTTCACGGCGATGAAATGCCGGCCGCGCTCGATCACGTACTGGCCGACGTCGACCTTGCGGCGGATCTCGCCGGAGGCACGATCGTAGATGGTGGCCTCGAAGGTCAGCGCCTCGTCCACCAGGGCACAGAAGATGCAGCGGTGGTGCTTGCGGTAATACTCCGCGCTGTTGCGCACTTCGGCCTCGACGTTCTCGGGCACCACCGGCATGGCGATGACCTGGCTGTGGGTGTGCGGAATCGAGGCGCCCGCGGCAGGGCCGAAATTCTTGAACACCAGCACGTATTTGAGGCGCGGGTCGGATTCGTACAGTTCTCCCATGCGCCGGCGGTAGGCGCGAAACATCTTCTCGATGTGCGCCTCGCTCATTTCCTGGATGGCGGCACCGTGGTCCGGATGGTCGACGAATACCTCGTGGCGTCCGTAGCCGTCGATGGTCTGCTGCAGGCCGAAGGTGAAGTTGGTGTTCTCGCGGTCATCGCCCAGCACCGGATAGAGGTTGGGCACCAGGCGCAGCGCCCAGTCGCCGTCCTCGCCCTCGACGCGGAAGATCTCCGGCGGGGTCTTGTCCTCGTTGCCGCGGCAGAACGGGCAGGTCTCCACGTGCTTGCGCGTGTCGCGCGGCGCCAGGTCCTCGGCCTTCTTGGGGCGCATGGAACGCGCGGTCGCGACCAGCACCGACTCGCTCGGCACGATGGGGTTGAGGCGGATTTCGCGGGTTTCCTTTTCGCTCATGGCTTTTCACTTCCGATCAAGAAACGTGAGCATAACGGCCTTAAGAGAATTGGGGACTTGAATCTCTTTATGCGGGGCTTAGGCCGGTTTATTTACGAAAACTGCCAAACCGAGCCACAGAGAACACAGGGGCAAACCCCCAGCGCGGTTTTTGGTTTTTCTCCGTGTCCTCTGTGTTCTCTGTGGCTGTCTTTGTGGATCAAGCCCGCTAGCTCGACGTGCCCTTGGTGTCCGAACCGTACTTGCGGCGGCGGAAGCGCTTCTCGCGCCGCGCCTTGTTGAGTTCGCGCTCGGTGAGCGGCTTGGCCTTGCGGCCCTCGAAGGGGTTGGAGCCGTCCTTGAATTCGATCCGGAGCGGCGTCCCTTGCAGCTTGAAGGCTTCGCGGAAGGTGTTTTCCAGGTAGCGCTGGTAGTCGCGCTGCACGTTGCCCACGGCATTGCCGTGGATGACGATGATGGGCGGGTTGCTGCCGCCCTGGTGCGCGAACTTGAGCTTGGGCCGGAACAGGCCCGACTTCGGCGGCGCATGCTGGGCGGTGGCGGCCAGCAGCACGCGGGTGAGCTTGGGCGTGGGCAGCTTGGCCATGGCCGCGGCGTAAGCGGCGTCCACATCCTTCAGAAGCGGCGCAAGCCCCTGCCCCTTCAGTGCCGAGATGTAATGGAAGCGCGCGAACGACAGGAAGGCAAGCTTCCTTTCCAGATCGCGCTTGATGCCGCTGCGCGTGTATTCGTCCAGCCCGTCCCACTTGTTCACCGCCACCACCAGCGCGCGCCCCGCCTCCAGGATGTAGCCGGCAATGTGCGCGTCCTGTTCGGAAATCTCCGCCTGCGCGTCGAGCACCAGCACCACGACGTTGGCGTCCTCGATGGCCTGCAGGGTCTTGATGACGGAGAACTTCTCCACCGCCTCGAACACCTTGCCGCGCTTCCTCACGCCGGCGGTGTCGATCAGGGTGTAGGCCTTGCCCTCGCGCTCGAAGTCGATGTAGATCGAATCGCGCGTGGTGCCCGGCTGGTCGAAGGCGATCACGCGCTCCTCGCCCAGGAGCGCATTGACCAGGGTGGACTTGCCGGCGTTGGGGCGGCCCACGATGGCGATGCGCGGGCCGCCTGCGTGTTCCTCGGCAACGGCTTTCGCCGGGAACGGCGCCAGCGCGATCTCCACCAGGTCGTTGACGCCCTCGCCGTGCGCGCCGGATATCGCCAGCGGTTCACCCAGGCCCAGTTCATGGAATTCGGCCGTGACCACGGCGTGGTTCATGCCTTCGCTCTTGTTCACCACCAGATGCACGGGGCAGCGCGCGCGGCGCAGCCTGTCGGCGATGACCTTGTCCTGCGCGGTCAGGCCCTGGCGCCCGTCCACGAGAAAAATGACGGCGTCGGCCTCATCGATGGCCTGCAGCGTCTGTCTGGCCATCTCGTGCAGGATGCCGTCCTTCGCCACCGGCTCGAGGCCGCCGGTGTCCACCACTACATAAGGCTTGTCGCCCACCAGGCCGCGCCCGTAGTGGCGGTCGCGCGTCAGCCCCGGCTGGTCATGCACCAGCGCGTCGCGGCTCTTGGTCAGCCGGTTGAAAAGGGTGGACTTGCCGACGTTGGGGCGGCCGACAAGCACGAGGGTGGGGAGCATAAGGTTCGGATTGCTTGCGTCTTGTAACTTGCAACTTGGGGCTTGCACCTACAAGTTGCAAGTGAAGGTTAATTAAGTTTGAAGGCTGTGACGCCGCCCTTGGCGCTTTGCACCGCGAAGCCCGGCCCGATGTCGATGGGGGTGGCGCGGACCAGGCCATCGGCCTGGGCACGCGCGACGAAACTGCCGTCCTCGCCGGAAATCAGGTGCACATAACCTTCCAGATCGGCCACCGCCACGTACTTGCCAAGCGCCAGCGGCGCAGTCAACTGGCGGTTGGCAAGCTTGTCCTGGCGCCAGGCCGCGCGCCCGCTTTCCTTGTCGTAGGCGGTGACGGCATCCTTGTCGTCGGTGACATAGACGTATTGCGCATCCATCGCGAGGCCGGAGTCGCTCGAAGTCTCGCGCGCCCAGATCAGGTTGCCCCTGGTGCGGTCGAAGCAGGCCACGCGCCCCTGATAGGTCACCGCGCACACCCGCTGCTCGTCCAGCGCGGGCATGCCCACCACATCGTTCACGCGCTCGAGTTCGGTGGCGCCGCGCGGTGTGCTGACCGAGACTTCCCAGGCCTGCAGCCCGTTGGCCAACTGGATCGCCGCCATCTTGCCGCCCGGGAATCCGGCGTACGCCAGGCCATCTTTGACCGTCAGCGCGGAGGTGCCATGCAGCGACAGCGCGGGCAGCTGGCGCGAATACAGCCACTTGCGGCTGCCGTCGGCGGCATTCAAGCCGTGTACCTGGCCGTTGCCGGTGCGCACCAGCACCAGATCGCCTGCGACCGCAGGCGGTGCCACCACCACGCTGGTGAGGGCGACTTCCCAGCGCTTGGCGCCGCTGGCCGCATCCAGCGCGATGAGTTCGCCCTTGAGGCCGCCCACCAGCACCAGGCCCGCCCCCACGCCCACGCCGGCGGAAAGTTTTTTGCCGGTATCGACACGCCAGGCCTCATTGCCGTTCTGCAGGTTGATGCGCACCACGCGGCCGGCCTCGCCCGCCGCAAACACGGTATCGCCGTCCACTGCCGGCGCGAACACGCCGCGCCCGGCCTCGCCCGCGGATGCGGTCCAGGCGCGCGACAACTGGCGCTTTGGCGCGAATTCGGTCAACGGCGCCGGCTGCGCCACCCGCTTCTTGCCGAAGCCGAACCAGCCGCCCACGGTATCGGTGGTCTTGCCGATGGCGCCGCAGCCGCCGAGCAGGCCGGCAGCCATCATGACGACGAGCGAAGCACGCAGCAGGTTTCTGTTCATTTGGCAGGGCCTCCGAGGCTGTCGAGTTTCATTTCCACCACGCCGCGCAGCGGATTGGCCTCCTGGAGCTTGGCGTAGGCGGCGGAATAAGCCGCACGCGCCTCGGCGGTCTTGCCCTGGGCAAGATATACGTCTCCCCTGAGGTCGTCGAAGCGCGCGGCAAAGGCGTCGGTGTGCGCGGCATTCAGCTGTTTCAGCGCGCCGCCGTAATCCTTCTCGTCCAGCAGCAGGCCGGCCAGGCGCAGGCGCGACACATCCCTGAGCGCGGCTTCCTTGCTGTTCGCGATCACCCACTCCAACTGGGCCTTGGCGCTTTTGACGTCCCTGTTCTGCACATTGATGCTGGCCAGCAGCATGGCCGCGCGCGTGGCATAAGGCGTCTTGCCGAACTTGTCGATCAGCAGCGCGCCCTGCTCCCTGGCTTTTTTCATGTCGCCGGCGCCCAGCGCCTGGTTCATGCCGTCGAAATGCGCGGACGCCTCGATTGCCTGATTGGCCGTATGGGTCTTCCAGTACTGATAGCCGGCCACGGCGATCAACAGCGCGGATACGCCATAGATCAGGTAATTGCCCCAGCGCTTCCACCACGCTTTCAGGGTTTCGAGCTGTTCCTGTTCTTCCAGATCAAATGCCGCCATCGTTCTTCCTTATTTGTTCCGCAGGATGTCTGCGGCTTCCTCGATACTCAAACTCGCCTGCTCCGATGCCTCGCGCAGCGGCTTCAGCACCAGCTTGCCGTCCGCCGCCTCATTGTCGCCGATCACCACCGCATGGCGCGCGCCGCTGGCGTCGGCTTTTTTCATCTGCGACTTGAAGCTGCCGCCGCCCGCATGCATGACGACAGAAACGCCCTGTTCGCGCAGCCTGCGCGCCACCTGCCAGGCCCAGGCTGCCGCCGCTTCGCCCGCATGCACCAGGTAAACGTCCGGCGCATAGCTGCCGGGCTGCACGCCTTCGATTTCCAGCAGCGCCAGCAGGCGCTCGATGCCCATGGCAAAGCCGCAGGCCGGCGCGGGCTTGCCGCCCAGCTGCTCGATGAGGCCGTCGAAGCGGCCACCCGCGCACACCGTGCCCTGCGCGCCGAGCTTGTCGGTCACCCACTCGAACACGGTGCGGTTGTAATAGTCCAGCCCGCGCACCAGCCGTGTGTTGATGCGGTACCCGATGCCGAGATCGTGCAGCAGCTTCTGCACAGCTTCGAAATGCGCGAGCGATTCCTCGTCGAGATCGTCCATCAGCCTGGGCGCGGCCTCCACCAGTTCCTGCATGGCCGGGTTCTTGGTGTCGAGGATGCGCAGCGGGTTGCTGTGCAGGCGGCGCCTGGCGTCCTCGTCCAGCACGTCCAGATTGGCCTCGAAATGCCTGATCAGGCGCTCGCGGTGGCGGCGGCGCGCTTCGCTGTCGCCCAGCGTGTTCAGTTCCAGCACCGGCGATACGCCCAGGCGCTGCCACAGGTCCGCGCTCATCAGGATGTGCTCGGCGTCGGTGTCCGGCCCGGCAAAGCCCAGCGCTTCCACGCCGACCTGGTGGAACTGGCGGTAGCGGCCTTTCTGCGGGCGCTCGTGGCGGAACATCGGCCCCATGTACCACAGGCGCTTGCCGCCATCGTACAGGAGATTGTTCTGCACCACCGCGCGCACGCACGAGGCGGTGCCTTCCGGGCGCAAAGTCAGCGATTCGCCGTTCAGCTCATCGACGAAGGTGTACATCTCCTTCTCGACGATGTCGGTCACCTCGCCGATGGCGCGCTTGAACAGCGCGGTGTGCTCGAGGATGGGCGTGCGGATTTCGCGGTAGCCGTAGCTGTGCAGCCAGGCGCGCACCGTGTCCTCGAAAAAACGCCAGGTATCGGCATCCTGCGGCAGCATGTCGTTCATGCCGCGGACGCTTTGCAGATTGTTGCTCATGTTTGCTTATTTCCGTACGTCCGCTGGACGTAGTCCTCCACGATCGCCTGGAAATCCTCGGCGATTCTGTCACCCTTCAGGGTCACGGTCTTCCTGCCATCCACGTACACCGGCGCCACCGGCACTTCGCCGGTGCCGGGCAGCGAGATGCCGATGTTGGCATGCTTGGATTCGCCCGGTCCGTTGACGACACAACCCATCACCGCGACCTTCATTTCCTCCACGCCCGGATACACGCCGCGCCAGGCTGGCATCTGGCCTCTGAGCCAGGTCTGGATGCTGAGCGCGAGTTCCTGGAACACCGTGGACGTGGTGCGGCCGCAGCCGGGGCAGGCGGTCACCAGCGGGGTGAAGGCCCTGAGGCCCATGGTCTGCAGAATCTCCTGCGCCACCTGGACTTCCTTGGTGCGCGGCTCGCCCGGCTCCGGCGTGAGGGACACGCGGATGGTGTCGCCGATACCCTCCTGCAACAGCACCGCCAGCGCGGCGGTGGAAGCGACGATACCCTTGCTGCCCATGCCGGCTTCGGTGAGGCCCAGGTGCAGCGGATAGTCGCACTGGACGGCAAGCTTGCGGTACACCGCAATCAGATCCTGCACCGCACTCATCTTGCAGGAAAGAATGATCTTGTCGCCGCCGAGGCCCAGCTCCTCGGCGCGCCTGGCCGACTGCAGGGCGGAGGCGATCATGGCCTGGAACATCACCTCCCTGGCATCAAGAGGCTGCGCAAGCCCGGCGTTCTCGTCCATCATGCGCGCGGCCAGTTCCTGGTCGAGGCTGCCCCAGTTCACGCCGATGCGTACCGGCTTGTCATACTTGCAGGCAATCTCGATCAGCGTGGCGAACTGCTCGTCGCGCTTTTCGCCGCGCCCCACGTTGCCGGGGTTGATCCTGAGCTTGGCCAGCGCCTCGGCGCAGGCCGGCACCTGGGTCAGCAGCTTGTGGCCGTTGAAATGGAAATCGCCGACGAGCGGCACGGCCATGCCCAGGTCATCGAGTTTTGCGCGGACTTCCGGGACGGCTTTTGCGGCTTCCAGGGTGTTGACCGTGACGCGCACGATCTCCGAGCCGGCCTGATACAGTTCGGCCACCTGCCGCACCGTGGCGGCGATGTCCGCCGTGTCGGTGTTGGTCATGGACTGCACCACGATGGGGGCGCCGCCGCCCACCGGCACTGGGCCGACGCGCACCTGGCGCGTATGCCGGGAAACAGGTTTGGCAGTTGTCATGAATTCAGCGCTCATGGATTCAGCGTCAGACGCGCAACGTTGACGGACGTGAAGGGTTTGAGATCGACCGCCTGCCCCCTGTAGGTCACGCGCACGTGTGCGGCATTGCCCACCACCAGATAGAACGGCGCCTCGCCGTCGATGTCCAGCGACGACCCTGCGGGATTCAGACCGGTATGCACGATGCGGCCGCTGCTGTCGCGCACCTGCACCCAGGAAATATCGTCGAACTGCAGATGCAGGCCGCCTGCCGCCGCAGGCGCAGAAGTCTGCGGCGGCGGATCGGCGGCCTGTGCCGGGGCAGGCTGGGATTCGGCGGGAACAGCGGACTGTGACATCGGCGCGGGCGGAGAAGACACAGCCACCTCGCCTGCGGTCGTCGCTTCCACGTCGCCGCTCAGCCACCAATACAGGCCCGCCGGAACGCCAATCAGCAGGAGCAGGGCCGCCAACCCGCCCAGCGCCCAGGGCGATCTCCAGAACTCCCGATCGGGGGTAAAGGGCAGGTTTTCCGTTTCCTGCACCCTCGACACCTTGACGCGGGTCATCTGCTCCAGCAGTTCGTCGGGTTCCAGTCCCACCAGCCTGGCATAGTTGCGCACGAAGCCGCGCGCGAACACCGGCGGGCCCAGTCCGGCGAAATCCTCGTTCTCGATCGCACGAATCTGGCGCGCCGTCAGGCGCAGGCGACCGCCCACATCGTTTGCGCTCCAGCCCATCTCCTCGCGTGCAGCCTTGAGGCTCGCGCCGATCCCGAGTCCTTCCTCGCTCATTCGTATTGTCCTCGCAGCAGCAATTGCGTTTCCGGCGCTTCGGGGAAATGGCGCCGCAGCTGCTGGTTGTAAACCGCCTCCTGGGCGCGGTCACCCAGCTTGCGTTCGATCCTCAAGCCCAGCCACAAGGCCTCGGCGGTGGGCGGAGAAATCTGCTGATGGCGCGTCAACAGGCGCTGGGCTTCGTTCAGATTGCCATTCCTGAAATGCAGGTTGGCCAGCTTGATCGTGGGCAGCGGCGCATTCGGCGCCAGCTTCAGCGCCTTGTTGTAGTAGGCTTCGGCCTGCCTGAGATCGCCCTTTCTCTCGCTGCACAGGCCGGAATTGGCCATCGCCAGCTCGGGCTTGTCGTACAGGGGATTGCGCATTGCTTCGGTGAACTGGACAAGGCCCTCGCCATGGCGGCCGCGCGTGCACAGGAACCAGCCGTAGCTGTTGTGCGCATCCGAATCCGCACGGTCGATGCCGATGGCCTTGCGGAAGTTTTCCTCCGCCAGCCTGTCCTCTTCGAGCTCCATGTAGATCAAACCCAGCAGGTGATAGGCAGGGCCGTAGCGACTGTCGATGGCAATCGCCTTGCGCGCCTCGTCCAGCGCGACCTTCATCTGGCTGCGGTTGAAATAGGCGAAGCCCAGTTCGGTAAATACCTTGGCGCGCGAGCGCGCTTCGGTTTCCACCACCGGCCCGCTCATCGAGTCGCCGGACGAAGCGCCGCCGCCCATGCCCGCGCATCCGGCCAAAACAGTCAGCGCCAGCAACCACACCCCTTTTTTCATCATGCCGCGTTCCTCTCCATGCGTTTCAACACGCGCCCGGTCCTGTCCGCCACCTGCCCGGCCAACTGGCCGCAGGCGGCGTCGATGTCGTCGCCGCGCGTCTTGCGCGTGGTCACCACATAACCCGCCTGCTGCAGGATTTCGCGGAAGGTGCGCTGCGCGTCCGCCCGGCTTTTCCCGTAGCCCGAATCCGGAAACGGATTGAAGGGTATCAGGTTGAGCTTGCAGGGCGTGTCCTTCACCAGTTCGGCAAGCTGCCGGGCATGCGCGGGCGTGTCGTTCACGCCCGCCAGCATCACGTATTCGAAGGTGATGAAATCGCGCGGCGCGTGTTCGAGATAGCGCCTGCACGCGGCCAGCAGTTCCTGCAACGGATATTTTTTGTTGATCGGCACGATGCGGTCGCGCAGTGCGTCGTCGGGCGCGTGCAGGGAAACCGCCAGCGCCACCGGGCAGCGCTCGGCCAGCCGGTCCATGGCCGGCACGATGCCGGAAGTGGACACCGTCACGCGGCGGCGCGACAAACCGTAGGCATGGTCGTCCAGCATGATGTCGAGCGCCGTGACCACGTTCTCGAAGTTCGCCAGCGGCTCGCCCATGCCCATCATCACCACGTTGGTCACCGGGCGGGCGCCCCAGCCGGCCTTTTTCAGCTCGCGCACCGCGTGCCAAAGCTGGCCGATGATCTCGGCCACCGTCAGGTTGCGGTTGAAGCCCTGGCGACCGGTGGAGCAGAAGGTGCATTCCAGCGCACAGCCGACCTGGGAGGAAATACACAGCGTCCCCCGGTAGCGCGGGCTGTCCTCGTCCGCGTCCGCATCGCCACAGCCCGGCGTCCCTTCCGGGATGAACACCGTCTCGACGCCGTTGCCCACGCCCACGTCGAACAGCCACTTGCGCGTGCCGTCGGCCGAGGTCTTGTCAGCCTTGACCTGCGGCGCGCGCACCTCGGCATGCTTGACGAGCTTTTCGCGCAGGCTCTTGGCCAGGTCCGTCATCTGCGCGAAATCACCCTCCCCCCGCTGGTGCATCCAGTGGAACACCTGCTTGGCGCGAAACGGCTTCTCACCCTGGCTGACCAGCCAGTCGGTGAGTTGCGGGAGGTTGAAATCGAGCAGGTTTTGCAATTAACGCGGGCAGAGTTCGGTGGCAGCAAAGAAGTATGCGATTTCGACGGCAGCGGTTTCCGGCGCGTCGGAGCCGTGCACGGCGTTGGCGTCCACGCTCTGGGCGAAATCGGCGCGGATGGTTCCCGGCTCGGCCTTCTTGGGATCGGTGGCGCCCATCAGTTCGCGGTTCTTGGCGATGGCGCTTTCGCCCTCCAGCACCTGGATCATCACCGGGCCGGAAATCATGAATTCGACCAGGTCATTGAAGAAGGGGCGCTCACGGTGCACGGCATAGAAGCCTTCGGCTTCGCGGCGCGACAGGTGCTTCATCTTGGCGGCCACGATCTTGAGGCCGTTGGTCTCGAAGCGGGAATAGATCTTGCCGATGACATTCTTGCCGACGGCATCGGGTTTGATGATGGAAAGGGTGCGTTCGATTGCCATGCTTTGCTCCGTTGGGTTCGAAAAAATGGAAAAAGTCTTGAAAATTAGCCCGTTAGTATAACCCGGCAAAGGCCTGCCTGTCTTGGCAAAGCCGGCATCGAGCCGCACCGGCCCATCCTGAAAGAATGACTGGCCGATGCCGTCCGTGCGATCGCCTGCCAAGCCCGCGAAACCGCCTGAAAATAACGCTAGGAGAATTGCACAAACACGTGTAATGTGGCGGGAATCTGTGGGATTCAAGTTGTAAGCGGCATCAGTTTGATCAGTTTTTCCTTGATTTCGATAGATTCGGGCATGTGCCCACCGAGCCTGCAAACAGGCTCGAAATCCAATCTTTTTTAAGGAAAACTTAAATGCAAACTGGCATCGTTAAATGGTTCAATGACACCAAGGGCTACGGCTTCATCACCCCCGACGGCGGCGGCGAAGACCTCTTCGCCCACTTCTCCGAAATCAAAACCGGCGGCTTCAAATCCCTGAAGGAAAACCAGCGCGTCAGCTTCGAAGTGACCACCGGCCCCAAGGGCAAGCAGGCCGCCAACATCCAGCCCGTCTGAGCCTGGCCCGATCCTGAAAAAACCCCGGCTTGCCGGGATTTTTTTTATCTGTCGCAACTGGCCGAAACACCATCCGCCACGGCGCCGCGGCCCAGGGCCATATGCCCGCAATGGGCCATCTGCGACCGCGGCCCGCCTCCTGCGCCCATCGATTTTCCCCAGGCCTTGGACTATAAACAAGGCTGGCAGCCGCTGCGCGTGTCTGCACAGGCATGAAACCAGCAAGACAGGAGACGACAAATGGCCAATATCATGTTCCCCCCCGCCGTTTCGGCATTGCTTGCCGGCCTGTCGCTTGCCGCATTGTCTCCGGCAAGCCTTGCCGACCACTCCTGGGGCGGCTACCACTGGGCGCGCACGACATCCCAGTTCGCCCTCCAGCTGGGCGACAACATGGGCGGCGACTGGAAACCTTTCCTGTACCAGACATCGAGCGACTGGAACAACAACGGCGACACCCCCGTGCTGACGAGTGTGGTGGACGGCACATCAAACAAGCGCTGCGCCATGGTCACCGGCACCAGCCAGGTATGCAACGGCAAATACGGCTACAACGGCTGGCTGGGCCTGGCCACCATCAACATCGTCAATGGCACCCACATCACCCAGGGCAGCGCCAAAATGAACGACAGCTACTTCAACCTGGCGAAATACAACAACCCCAACGAAAAACTGCACGTCGTGTGCCAGGAAGTCGCCCATACCTTCGGCCTTGCCCACCAATCCGAAAACGGCGAATCGCTGGACACCTGCATGGACTATTTCTCCAACACCGGCGCCAACGCCGGCAGCACATCAAGCACCAGGCCCAACGCCCACGATTTCGAGCAGTTGAAGATCATCTACACCCACACTGACACCATCACCACGGTCGCCACCGGGAGCGCTCCAGCCAAACCCGGCAACAGGCCCGACAAGGCGGTGGTGGACATCAGCGACGACCCCAGAAGCTGGGGCCGGCTCATCAGTCAATCCGCCAACGGCCGCAGTTCCACCTACGAACGGCACAATCCCGACGGCAGCAAGACCGTTACCCACGTCTACTGGACCGAGGAAGCCGCCAGCAAGTGCCGCTCCTGCGATCATCGCTTCGACAGGCACGACTGATTTTGCAGCGGGTCGGCAAACGGGCCGGAACGAAGGGCTGTTGCGCCGTCCCGGTTTTCGCGCGGCGCGCCAACAAAGCACGGCCAAAAACAACCCGGCCAGGACAGACCCGCCATGGCCGCGCGACAAACAGCAAATCCTTCACACGCCGTTGATATACTTGGCGGCATGAGCATGCAGCCGCCCCTCAACTCCCTGCAGGAAAGCATCGCCCGCCAGCGCGAGGCGCTGAAGGAGCTGCTGCGCGAGCCGCTGGAGCAGGTTGCCAAGGCCTGCAGCCACGCGTGGGGCGAGCGCGAGACCCTGAACGACCTCCTCGGCGTCGCCCTGTCCCGCCTGCCCATGTGCAAGTACCTGTATGCGCTGGATACCAACGGCGTGCAGATCAGCGACAACATCAGCCGCGACGGCATCATCGAAAAGGACTTCGGCCGCGACCGTTCCGACCGCCCCTACATGAACGAGCGCGTGCCGAGCGAGGGCTTCCTGCTGTCGCAGGCCTACATCAGCCTGCGCGCGCGGCGCCCGTCGCTCACCGCGATCCAGATCGTGCGCGACGAATCCGGCCAGGTGCTGGGCTTCATCGGCGCC
This sequence comes from Pseudomonadota bacterium, assembly GCA_021847835.1. Taxonomy (GTDB): domain Bacteria; phylum Pseudomonadota; class Gammaproteobacteria; order Burkholderiales; family Thiobacillaceae; genus UBA6918. Next base: position 77,491 of record JAJZPR010000002.1, on the reverse strand, counting down.
GACTTCGACCTGCGCAATCTGCCGCTCACCGGCAAGCTCTATGAAGAACCCACCTACTGGCGCCAGATCAAGGGCGACCCCGCCATCCGCGGCACCGTGTTTCACCAGACCCGTGCCGCCAGCATGATGGACAACAGCATCGACACCGTGCTGAGCGTACTGGAAGAGCTCATGGTCGACCACGGCGTGTTCCACGCCATCCTGCACTTTTCCAGCAGCCGCGCCGTGATCTGGCTGTTCGACGACCCCTACCGCTACCGCCTGCTGGACATCGACGCGCTCACTCACCCCGACACCTGCCTCATCTACCCGCATCAGCCCTACCCCGCCAATGCCCTGGTGCCCAAGGACAAGATCCGCCCCATCCTCGACAGCCTGCGCGACCTGCGTTTCATGGACGAGATGTTCTATCTGCGGAGCGGCACCCTCAACATCTTCAACGGCGTGGTCGGCCTCACCTTCTCGTGCGATGGCTCGCACTACCTGCCGTGGGACGAATTCCTCGGCAAGGGTGCCGACTTCTGGGCCCGCGGCAATGCCGGGGGGCTGGACTGCCCGGTCTAGCGCCAGGCGCGCCGCGCGGCCTGCTGTCGGGATCGAAGCAAAAGCTGCATTTTTTTCATAAGCTTGAAGCGGGATGCGGGCCGCCGCATCGTTTACCCACACAGGAGAACAACATGACCACGCGCAAGGAATACATCGAGCAGTTCAAAACGAAGCTGGACGAGTGGAATGCCGACATCGGCAAATGGGAGGAAAAGGCCCGCGGCGCAAAGAACGATCTGACCATCGAATATGAAATGCGCATGGACGACCTGCGCAAGAAACGCGACGAAGCCACCGCCAGGCTGAAGGAAGTACAGGCCAGCAGCGAAGATGCCTGGAAAGACCTGAAAGCCGGCACCGACAGCGCCTGGGCGGCGCTGCGCGAGGCGTTCGACAAGGCCAAGACGCATTTCCACAAATAGCCCATTGCCATCCGGCACGGGAAACGCGCCATGCCGGCCGGCAGGATGCTCAGCCATCGCACAACGCCTTGACATGCGCCGCCGCGCTGCGGCCCAGCGCGGGCAGATCGTAGCCGCCCTCCAGGGTCGAAACCACGCGGCGGCCGGCATGGACGTCGGCCAGCTTCCTGATCTCCCGCGTAATCCAGGCGTAATCGTCCTCCACCAGCCCGAGGCTGGCCATGCCGTCTTCGCGGTGGGCGTCGAAGCCGGCAGAGGCAAAAATCATCTGCGGCTTGAAGCGGTTCAGCGCCGGCAGGAATTTTTGCGTGACCGCGGCGCGAAAGCCGGTGCCGTCGGTATAGGCCGGCAGCGGAGCGGGAATGATGTGGTCGCTGACGGTATCGGCCCCCGAGTAGGGATAGAATGGATGCTGAAAGCTCGAGCACAGCATCACGCGCGGGTCGTCCCGGAAAATGTCTTCGGTGCCGTTGCCGTGGTGCACGTCGAAGTCGACGATGGCCACGCGCTCCAGACCGTGATGTCCGAGCGCGTGGGCGACGCCGACGGCAACGTTGTTGAACAGGCAGAAACCCATTGCCTGGCTGCGGGTGGCATGATGGCCGGGCGGACGCACGTTGCAGAAGGCGTTCTCGGCCCTGCCCTGCATGACGAGGTCGGTGGCAAGCACGACGGCGCCGGCCGCGCGCAGGGCCGCTTCCCAGGTGTGCGGGCACATCCAGGTGTCAGGGTCGAGCATGACCAGGCCCTCGGCCGGGGAAGCGGCCTCGATGGCGTCGACGTAGGCCGCGCCGTGCACGCTTTCGAGCTGCCCGCGGGTGGCCCGGGGCGCGTCGTGATGCTGCAGCAACGGAAAAATGCCGTCCGCAACGAGCTGCTCTTCGATGGCCTTGAGTCGCGCCGGGCATTCGGGATGGCCGCGGCCCATGTCGTGCAGCAGGCAGGCAGAATGGCTGATATAAGCAGTGGTCATGGCTGTTTGGCAGGGCGCGCTCAAGAACCAAGTGCAACATTTTTCAGGAAGTCATGTTGCATGGGACGAAAGTATACGCACCTGAGCAGTGAAGAACGGACACTGATTCAGAGTCCGCTTTCTCTTGGCTTCAAACCTGCGCAGATTGCCCGCGAACGGGGGCGCTCTGCTGCGACAATCAGCCGGGAACCGAGGCGCAACGACTGGCACAACTGATGAGGCCCTGGCCGCCATGTTGAAGGAGCCCGGTGATTGCGAAAGGCTTTAGGACAGGCTAGAACATGAGCGAGCGGCCGTCTATCATGGATGCAGACGTTCCCCGCGTCCGACAAAAGACATAGGAGGAGAACTCGATGAAAACCTGGTTCCTTACCCTGATGTTGCTGGGCGCCGCCGGCCTTGTGCAGGCAGACGGCATGCCGGGCGCCACGGCCCCGGCGGAGGTGGAATCCTCCGCTGCCCAGGCAAGGCCGCAAGCCAGGCGCAAGGCGCATGGACACCGGCACCGGCATCTGCCCTCGGGCGACCTGCGCCATTGCCTTGAGTTGGGCAGCAACGAAGAAATCATCCGTTGCGCCGAAAGTCCGCTCAAGCGGTAATCGGAGGCCTCACCGCCGTCATCGCGCGCAGCGCGGCAATCCAGAAAACCAGCCCCCATGGATTGCCACGTCACTGCATGCCTCGCAGTGACGCCCCTACTCCGGCCGCATTTCTCCCCGGCGCATCCAAACACCGCGCTCTTCGCAATGCAGCATTTCGCTGCCGGAAAGCAGAAACTGGCCCACCGGGTAGACCACGTTGTTGAAGTAGCAGGCGCCAGTCTCAAGCTCCATGTCGAGGGAGATTTCGTCGTACTCGTCGAAGATGGGCGAGGTCTGGAGTTCGGGATCGGGGGCGCCGACCTGGGGAATGTGGGGGGTATGGGGAAGGTGATCGCTCATGAGTCCGCTTTCCATATGCGAGGGCAAAGTGTTTTTCAGCGCAGGATCATTCTCTTAACGGCGCTTCCGAGGGCTCGACGCTTTCGATCTGGGGGATGGCTTTGCGCGGTTTGCGTTTGACGGCGCGCTTCAGTTTGTCGTTCGAGGCGGCGCCGTGTACGCTGCTTTGCTGCACACTGAGTGGCGTGACTTCCGGCGGGGAAGGTGCCCTGTGTTCCAGGTCTGTTTCTGCCTCCAGCCAGTCGTCGAGATCATGGCCGTCGCAGCAGCCATGCTCAAGATAACGGTAGTAGGCGGCTTCGCGGATCATGTTTTCGCGCTCTTCCAGGGTGTGGTAGCCGTGCCAGGTGATGTTCGGGGCTTCAGGCTTGCTTTCTGCGGGGCGTGACTGTCTGGCCATTGCTTCATTCTCCATACGCTATCAACAGGAAAAACCATCTCCCGCACCTGGGCGCAATCTGCCCATGTGCTCGTTCCGGCAGTTGTTTTCTGCCTGGGTTAGGCAGCAACTCGTTTATGTATAGCAAATGGCCGGGCTGGCCGTGAGCATGGGTGGCAGATTTTTGGAAGGCAGGCGCAGATGGCCCGGACGCGGACGGCCCGGACTGCGGGGCTCAGCCTGCCCAGGCTCGCACCCGGCCCACGTCCAGGTGCACGAAATTGGACGCGGGGTAGTAGCCGACGCCGCCGCCTTGCAGCTTGAGCGCGGCGCGCTGCAGATCGGCAAGGGCGATGCCGGGCAGGCGCAGGTCGATGGCCTTGCCTTCCATGTGCAGGCTGCGCCTGGCCACGCCGGTGCTGGTATTCGCCAGAGCCTGGTTGCTGGCCGGGGAACGGTAGCCGGAAATGACTTCGAAAGCGCCGCCGGCGCCTATGGAGCCGTTCAGGCGATGGAGCAGGTCGAGCAGGCGGGGATCGATGACAGCCGCTTCGTCCGTGCGATGGTCGCGCAGGACACGGTTGATTTCGGCCAGCGATTCGGGCACGTAGCCGCCTTCTGCCCAGTAAGCCAGATCGGCCTTTTCGCCGGTATGGAGGTTGTGAAACCGCAGGCGGCGCTCGGCCGCGGCCAGCCCGGCATTGGCCCAGGCCGGTGCCGGCAGGGCTGCGAGCAGGCCCAGTTTGAGAAAACTCCTGCGACTGACGGGATGCTTCATGGCCCTCATTTTACCAGATCAAGGCAGCCGCCCGACTTCGGCGGCCCGCCCTTCCTGCGCGGCAATCACCGCCTCCGCCAACGGCCAGTCGATGGCCTGGCTCAAGCCATTGGCCGCCGCCATGTCGCGCACGGTTTGCGCGGGGTCGCCGCCCTTCCCGTAGATGTCGGCATGCACTTCCAGCAGGATGCGGCCGTCCTCGACGACTGCCAGCAATACGGGCTGGTAGATCAGGCGGCCGCGGGCGCCGATTTTCACCTTGTCGAAAAGCTCGGCGATGTCGTCCGGGTGCAGGCGGATGCAGCCATGGCTGCGGAAGCGGTATACGCTCGAGGGGGCAATGGTACCGTGGATGCCGTAGCCCCACAGATTCAGGCCCAGCCAGTGCGCGCCCAGGGGGTTGTCGGGGCCGGGCGGCACTTCCTGCTGCACGATTTTGGATTCGCGGCGCATTTCCTCCTGTATGGATTTGGGCACTATCCAGGATTTGTGGGTTTCCCGCGTGACGATCCGGAACTGCCCTTCCGGCGTGGGCCAGTCGGGCTTGCCCAAGCCCACGGGGTAGGCGGCGAGCAGCTCGCCCCGGCCGAAGTGAAACAGCATGCGCTGCGGAATGTTGATGAGAATGCCGTCTCCCATTCCCGCCGGCACGATGTGCGGGTTGCGGATGCGCAGCGGCTTGCCGGCGTAAATGCGGTTCTCGTCGGCGAGGGCGTTGTCGCGCGCCAGGAGTTTGTAATCCACGCCGAAACGGGCGCCGATGCCGATCAGGATATCGCCGGGCCAGACCATGTACATGCCGTCGCCGCCCGCGACCCTGTCGGAAAGCGGAGGCAGCTCGTCCGCCAGCGCGGCAAGGCTCAAGGCCGCAACGAAAGCGGCAACAAACCGCTGCACGGCAAGAATCACCAGGCTGTTTTTTCGTGCCCGGGACAGGGCCGCGGCTTGTGCTAGGCTGAACATCTCGTCATTGTATTCAATTTCGCTCAAACCCCTTCCAGGAGCATCTCATGGCTGTTTCGATGTACCAGATTTCGGTGCCGGTGTTCACCCGCATGCTGACCAACCTGATCGCCATCCTCGACAAGGCGGCGGCGCACTGCGAGGAAAGAAAAATCGACCCCGCAGCGCTGATCAATTACCGGTTTTATCCGGACATGTTTCCGTTTTCCAGGCAGATCCAGATCGCGACCGACGCGGCAAAAAACGGCAGCGCCTATCTGGCCGGGACGGAGCCGCCCAAGTTCGACAACAGCGAGCAGACTTTCCCCGAACTGATCGCGCGGGTGCAGAAGACCATCGAATTCGTGAATTCCTTCAAGCCCGAGCAGATCGACGGCAGCGAGGAAAAGGAAGTCAGCATCAAGCGCGGCGAGACCACGGTGACTTATAAAGGGCAGGAATACCTGCTGAACCGCGTGCTGCCGAATTTCTTCTTCCACATTACCACCGCCTACGACATCCTGCGCCACAACGGGGTGGAGTTGGGCAAGAAGGATTACCTGGGCAACAAATAGCCCACGCCTGCCCCATGCCCAAGCATGTAAAAATCATCCTCGCCTGCACCATCTGCCTGGGCATCGCATGGCTGGCAATCTGGCTGGTGCAGTAAGGGCCCCAGGCCTGCCGCGCCCGGGCCGGGCGCCAGCGGGCGTGGGCTTCTGCCTGGGCAAGCGGTCTTTCCATCCCACTTTCATACCAGCCCGGCTGTCATTTTTTGCCGGTAGGCAGGGCGGCATATTGGGCTTATGATTTGGCAATCTGCGCCATCGCTCCTCTCACCCGCCGTGCACAGCATCGCTCCATCTCCCGCCGACATCCACTCACATTACGCCGACCTGGTCATGTCCCATCAGCAGATGGTGGCGTCGCTGCGCGAGAGCGAGGAACGCTTCCGGCTGCTGCTGGATTCATCGCCGGAAGCCATTTTCGGGGTCGACGCCAATGGCATTTGCACCTTCGTGAATCCCGCCTGCCTCAGGATGCTGGGCTACGAAATGGACGAGATGCTCGGCAAGAGCGTGCATGCGCTCATCCACCACACCTACCCGGACGGCCGTCCCTACCCCAAGGAACATTGCCACGTTCGTCATTCCACCCTGCAAGGCAGACCAACGCACGTGGACAGCGAGGTGCACTGGCGCAAGGACGGCAGCAGCTTCCCGGTGGAGTACTGGTCGCACCCGATGTACCGCAACGGCGAGCTGGTGGGCGCGGTGGTCACCTTCATCGACATCAGCGAACGCAAGCGCGCCGAGGAGGCGCTGCGCGCGAGCGAAGCCCGCTACCGCGCCATGGCCGAGCAGTCCGCCGACTGGATCTGGGCCGTCGATCTGCAGGGCAGGCACACCTACAGCAACCAGCGCGGCGCCGCCATGCTGGGCTATGCGGTGGACGAATTCCTGGCCATGGAGGCCGGCGAACTGGTGCACCCCGACGATCTGACGCTGTACCGGGAGAATTTCCAGAAAGCCGTGGCGACGGCGCACGCCTGGCAGAATGTGGTGCTGCGCCGGCGGCACCGGGACGGCAGCTACCGCATCATCGAATCGAACGCATCGCCGCTGTTCGACGAGGCGGGCCGCCTGATCGGCTTCCAGGGCGTGGACCGCGACATCACCGAGCGCAAGCAGGCGGAAGAGCGCATCCAGTTCCTTGCCCACCACGACTCCCTCACCGGCCTGCCCAACCGCATCCTGCTGCGCGACCGCTTCGAGCATGCACGGGCCCTGGCAGACGAGTCGAAAACGCATGTCGCCATGCTGTTTCTCGACCTGGACAACTTCAAGATGGTGAACGACACGCTGGGCCACGCCGCCGGCGACCAGCTGCTGCTGAACGTGGTCGAGCGCCTGTCCCGCTGCACCCGCGGCATCGACACCATCAGCCGCCAGGGCGGCGACGAATTCATCGTGCTGCTCGGCGAAATGCCGGACCTGGGGACGATAGAGGGCATCGCCGACGAGATTCTCGCCGGACTGTCCGAGCCGGTGGAAATCGGCGGCCGCTGTCTGAACACTTCGTGCAGCATCGGCATCGCGATCTACCCCGATGACGGCGACGATTTCGACACCCTGCTGCAAAAGTCCGACACCGCCATGTACGACGCCAAGGACGCGGGACGCAACACCTACCGTTTCTTCGACGTGGCAATGAACCAGCAGGCGCACGAACATCTGCTGCTACAGAACCGGCTGCATCAGGCGCTTGTGCGGGAAGAGTTTCTGCTGGACTTCCAGCCGCAGATCGACATCGGCACCGGCAGGGTCATCGGGGCCGAAGCGCTGCTGCGCTGGAACAGCCCGGAGCTGGGCGAAGTGGAGCCGGACCGCTTCATTCCGGTGGCCGAGGAAAGCGGCCTGATCGTGCCCATCGGCTCCTGGGTAATGGTGGAAGCCTGCATGCAGGCGCAGGCCTGGCGCGAAGCGGGCTTCGCCGACATCACCATTTCGGTCAACCTGTCGGCCATGCAGTTCCGCCGCCCCAACCTGATCGAGTCGGTGGCCGGCGCGCTCAACCGCAGCGGCCTGCCGCCGCATCTGCTGGAACTGGAACTGACCGAATCGATCCTGCTGGAGGACGCCGGGAACAACCTGGACACGGTGCGGCGCCTGAGAGCCCTGGGCGTGCGCCTGTCCATCGACGACTTCGGCACCGGCTATTCCTCGTTCAGCTACCTCAAGCGCTTCGTCGTCGACCGCCTGAAGATCGACCGGAGCTTCGTGCGCGACATCACCACCGATCCCGACGATGCCGCGATCGTGCGCGCCATCATCCAGCTGGCGCGCAGCCTGCGCCTGGGCATCGTGGCCGAGGGCGTGGAAACGCGCGAGCAACTGGCCTTCCTGCTCGACGAGGGCTGCGAGGAGGCGCAGGGCTACCTGCTCTCTCCGCCGCTACCGGCAGCGGAGTTCGAGACCTATCTGCGCAAACGCAACAACAAGTAGCACCGCGAAGACGGCTGGCCCCAGGAACTGTGCGTTCTATGCTGAAAGCATGCCGGAGGACTGAAAACGCCACATGAGCCACAAGCATGAAAATCTGCTGCATTCCATTTTTCACGGCCCGGTGAGCGGCAACGTGCACTGGCGCGAGGTGGAATCCATGCTCACGCACCTGGGCGCCACGGTAGAGCCGCACCACGGCGCGAGTTTCCGCGTGATGCTGAACGGTGTGGAAGGCTTCATCCACCGCCCGCACAACAGCTCGACCTGCACCAAGGACGAGCTCAGGCATGTGCGCGATTTCCTGATAGCGGCAGGCATAAAAAAGTAGAAGAAACCGGGCCGCACCGATCCGGTTCATTCAACGTTCACGCAACCAGCGAACTTTCTTACTTCCCCGTCCTGCGCAGCACTGCGGCCCTGGGCACCACCAGACGCTGGTAGTCGAGCGCGAGGTAGTTGTTGATCTGCGACGGCCCGCTGGGCGCGACATCGACGTAGGCCGGGAAGGCTTCCGGCGCCACGCCCTTCCACCCGGCGTAGGTTTCGCACACGTGCACGGGAATGCCCTTGTCGCGCTTCAGGCTCTGCACCTGTTCGTGCAGCGCGGCGTTCTTTGCCTTGTCCTTCTCCTGCAGGGCGAACATTTCCTGGCCATGGCTGACGAGTGCCATGGGCAGGCCGGGAAAGCGCTCCTCCAGCTTTTCCGCCGCCTGCCTGACCCACGGCAGGGCGAATTCGAGCGCCTGCGGATCGCGGTCGACGATTTCGAACACGACGCCGGCCGGCGGCGTGGCCCTCGCCAGAAGCTGCTCCAGCGTAAGCGAGTTGGCGGCCGCCGCGCCCATCGGCAGCCAAGTGCACAGCATCAGCAGGGCAGCGCGCAGTAGCATCACGGGACCTCCTCCGAAAATTTCGACAAGTTTATTACGCTTCTGGCAAGGCAACACGGCGCTTGTTCCCGTATATTCGTTCTATCCATGACCCATCCCTTTTCCGCCCTCACCCCCGACCTCGTGCTCGACGCCCTGGAAAGCACGGGCCTGCGCTGCGACGGCCGCATGCTGGCGTTGAACAGCTTCGAGAACAGGGTCTACCAGGTGGGCCGGGAGGAAGGCGCGCCGGTGGTCGCCAAGTTTTACCGCCCGGAACGCTGGAGCAACGAAGCGATCCTGGAGGAGCACGCCTTTACCCGGGAACTGACCGAGCAGGAAATCCCGGTGGTGGCTCCCCTGGAACTGGCGAGCAGGACGCTGCACGAGTTCGGCGGCTTCCGCTTCGCCGTCTATCCGCGCCAGGGCGGACGCCCGCCGGAGCTGGACGACACCGGCACCCTGGAATGGATGGGACGCTTCCTGGGCCGCATCCATGCCGTGGGGGCAACGCGCCCCTTCGCCCACCGTCCGGTGCTGGACATCGAGACTTTCGGTACCGCGCCGCGCGCCTGGCTGCTGGAAAACGGCTGGATTCCGCCGGAACTCTTGAGCGCCTGGGAAAGCGTCTCGGCGCAGGCGCTGGAAGGCGTGCGCCACTGCTTCGCGCGCGCCGGCGGCATCGCCAGGCTGCGCCTGCACGGCGACTGCCACATGGGCAACGTGCTGTGGGCGGATGACGGCCCCCACTTCGTGGACTTCGACGACTGCCGCACGGGGCCTGCGGTGCAGGACTTGTGGATGCTGTTGTCGGGCGAGCGCGACGCCATGACCCGCCAACTGGGCGACGTGCTGGCAGGCTACGAGGACTTTTGCGAATTCGACCGCCGCGAGCTGCACCTCGTCGAGGCCCTGCGCACGCTGCGGCTTTTGCATTACTCGGCCTGGCTGGCGCGGCGCTGGGACGACCCCGCCTTCCCGGCGGCCTTTCCCTGGTTCAACACCCCGCACTACTGGCAGGACCGCATCCTGGAGCTGCGCGAACAGGTGGCGCTGATGCAGGAACCGCCCCTTGCCGCGTAATGCTTGTTTCCGCGAGCGAATCGTCTACGCTGAACTCAAGACGGCATTCAGCGTCGTAACGGAACCCTTGCTGACAGCCAAACCTGATAGGAGGACATCATGCTGCATGTATCATCCGACATCAACAAGCTGACCCGCGACCGTTCGGTCGACCCCGAGTTTCCCCACGCCCCGGAAGATTGGGACCGCCAGCATGCGCAGGACATCGCGCGCGCGGAAGAGATCAAGCTCACCGACGGGCACTGGGAAGCGGTGCGCGCCCTGCAAAGCTACTATGCGCGCCACGAAGACGAAGCCAAGATCAACCCGCGCGAGCTGCACGACGCGCTCGACGAGCATTTCCATGCGCAGGGCGGCATCAAGCACCTGTACCTGCTGTTCCCGGGCGGACCCATTGCCCAGGGCTGCCGTCTCGCCGGCCTGAAGGCGCCCTTCATGGCCAGCGACCCCAGCTTCGGCAGCGTGTCCTAAGCGCGTCCCATCCCGACTCCGGAGGCGGCTCCTTTGCGAAAAGGGGCCGCCTTTTTGTCTGGGCATGCTGGATGTTGCCTGTAAAGGACTCTAAACTGAAATCCATGCAACGTCCCATCCGCCTCAAGATCTTCAGCATCATCGCCGCCCTGCTGGGGCTGATGGTGGTCGTCACCTGGGTGTCGGTGCTGAATTTCCGCAACCTCAACAACCAGGTGCGCGCGCTGTCGGACTACTATCTGCCCTTGCAGGAACAGATCGCCAGCGTGGAAATCCTCATCCGCCAGCAGATGGTGCACATGGAGCGGCTGCTGGCCGGCATGGAATCCGCCAGCCCGGACAAGGACTACCTCGCCAAGGAATCCGCCAATTTCGACAACCGCGGCGTCAATGCCGACCAGATCGTCGATTCCTCGCTGCGCATGCTGAATGAAGCCAAGACAGCCAAGGACATCGAGCTGGACCAGGTGACCCTGGCGGTGCTGGGCGAGCAGTTGCCGGCAATCCAGGCCGCGCGCCAGAATTTCCACATGGCCTTCCGCATGTTCCAGATCGAGGCCGAGGAAGGCACGGTGCGTTCGCAGAAAATCATGCACGATACCCTCTTGCAGGCGAAGGATGGCGTCGATGTCGAAATCGGCAAGACCCTCGACATCCTCAACACGCTCACCCGCGACACCGCCGCGCAGGCCAAGGTCGAGGAACGGCGCGCCACCCAGCTCAACTGGGTCGTGACCGCCATCGCCACCCTGCTCGGCCTGATTTTCGCCTGGGCAGTGAGCCGCTCGCTGGTGGATTCGGTGCGCCGCCTGCTGGGCGGCACCCAGGCGGTGGAGAAAGGCGATCTCGGCGTGGAGATCCACATCAACACCCGCGACGAAATGGCCACGCTGGCCGATTCCTTCAACCACATGGTGGTGGGCCTGCGCGAGAAGGAATACATCCGCGAAACCTTCGGCAAGTATGTGGACCCGCGCGTGGTGCGCGGCCTATTGGAAAAGCGCCTGCCGGCCGAGGGCGGCGAAAGCCATGTGATGACCGTGTTCTTCTCCGACCTCGCCGGCTTCACCCAAATGTGCGAAGGCCTCACCCCGGACACGGCGGTGCGCTTCCTCAACCGCTACTTCTCCTTCATGGCCGAAGTCATCCGCGAGCGCCAGGGCATCATCGACAAGTACATCGGCGATGCGGTGATGGCGTTCTGGGGCCCGCCCTTCACCGACGAGAAAAGCCATGCCGAGCTGTGCTGCGCGGCGGCGCTGAACCAGATGGCGCGGCTCGACGAGTTCCGCGCCGCGCTGCCGGATATCCTCGGCATGCGCCACGGTCTGCCCCAGGTGGACATCCGCATGGGCATCGCCACCGGACAAGTGACTGTGGGCAACATCGGCTCGGAAACCGCGCGCGGCTACACGGTGATCGGCGACACAGTGAACCTGGCCTCGCGCCTGGAACAGGCCAACAAGTTCTACGGCACGCACATCCTGGTCAACGAGGAGACCCGGCGGCTGGCGCAGGGCGGCCTGGCTTTCCGCGAAATCGACAGCCTGCGCGTGGCCGGCAAGATCGAGCCGGCGCGCGTGTTTGAATTAATGGGCCATGCACAGGATTTGAGCGAGGCGCAGAAACAGCTGATCGAGTTCTTCGAGCGCGGACTTGCCGCCTACCGCAAACAGGACTGGGATGATGCGGCGACCGCCTTCCGCGCCGGGCTGGCGCTGGCGCCGGACGACCGGCCCAGCCAGGTGTTCCTGGGGCGGATTGCCGCCTTCAGGGAATCGCCGCCTCCTGCGGACTGGGATGGCGTGTGGGTCGCCACTAGCAAGTAGCGGGCTTACTCCAGAAAGCCGTCATCGCCGTGGCAGGTGCAGCCCGGCTGCTCACTGGCGGTGCGGTCGCAGCAGATGATCTTGCCGGCGCGGCAGCCGCACACGCCCTTGTTTCCCTTGCAGCAGTCGGCCGGGCTGGTCTGGGCCAGGTCGAGCTTTTTGTCGCCCCCCTGGGGGCAGGGCTGCAAGGCCTGAGACTTGATGGAGTCCGCCTCGATGGGCTGACCCGCATCAGCCTGCACTGTCATCGGCACGACAAGGGAAGCCAGCGCCAGCCAGGCCGCCAGGATAAGGTTTAAGCGCAAGTTCATGTCGTTCTCCTTACGAATTGAACGTCACAATTCGAAATGCAAATCCCACTATATACGATCGGCAAGCAGCGGGTTCGTTCCCGGGTCTCGACCTGCTAACATTCCCGCATCCATTTTTGATTCAGGTTTTTAATATGACACGCTTCTCCGCCTTCCTGCTCGCCCTGACGCTCGGCACCTCGCTCGCCACCACCGGCTGCAATGCCAGGGAACCCGGCAAGCAGACGGTTTCCACCGTGCCTCAAGCCGGCCAGCCGGCCAACCCCAGGGTGCTGATCGAAACCAGCAAGGGCAACATCACGGTGGAGCTGTTCCCCGGCAACGCGCCGCTTTCGACGGAGAATTTCCTCAAGCACGTAAAAGCGGGCTTCTACGACGGCAGCATTTTCCACCGCGTGATTCCCGGCTTCATGATCCAGGGCGGCGGCATGCTGCCGGACATGACGGAGAAAGCGCGCGGCACGCCGATCACGAACGAAGCCGACAACGGCCTCAGGAACCTGCGCGGCACCCTTGCCATGGCGCGCACCGGCGAACCGCATTCGGCGACTTCGCAGTTTTTCATCAACGTCGCGGACAACCATTTCCTCGACCATCGCGGCAAGAGCCTGGAAGGCTGGGGCTATGCGGTATTCGGCCAGGTGGTGGACGGCATGGAAGTCGCCGACGCCATCGTGTCGGTGCCGCGCGGCAACCGCGGCCCGCACCAGGACGTGCCGCTGGAGCCGGTGGTGATGCACAAGGTGACGGTGATCGAATAGCCGGCGCGGGTGCAAGAACCTGCTGCAACAGGCGCTAGGCCGGATTTTCGTCCAGCCACTCTTGCGCCATTTCGCGAATCTCGGGGTCGGCGTCATCGACACAGGCCAGCATGTGCGGGCGGATCGCTTCACCGCCGATCAGGGTCAGAAAATGGCAGGCATCGGCACGCAGCAGGCGGTCATCCGAAGCAAGCATCCCGGCCAGATCAGTCATCAGCGGCTCGGTAAAGCCGGTACCCTGAAGCTCTTCCAGCACGGCACCGATGCCAAGGCGGATGGCCATGCTGGCTTCAGGATTCTTCATCAGCCGCGCCAGCGCGTGGATGCGCTGCGGATCCTGCTTCACCAGTTCCTCGAATTTCCGGCGCTTGCCGGCCTTGAGCGTTTCCAGCAGCCAGGCATCGAAAACGCCGTCATCGTTCACTCCCCGCGCCAGTTCGCGCAGTTTGGCGGGCGTGGCCGCGCCCTCCACCTCGAAGGGGCCGATCCTGATCCAGGGCACGGACTGCACACCGCGCGACTCGGCTTCCTCGATATGCACCGCGACATTGATGACTTCGAGCCGTCCGATCGCGCCTTCCTTCAACAACACCGTCAGCGCCTGCAAAGCGGCGGGGCAATGCGGGCAGCCGCCGGTCATCAGCAGCAGGGCGTCGGGCGCACTGCGGCCGCTCAGCATTCGATCACCTGCCCCTGTGTCAGCGGCGCAATTTCGCGCCCGGGGATGCAGCGCCTGAGTTCGTCCATGATGGCATCCTCGTTGCCGGGCTTGAGATGGGTGATCCAGATGCGCGGATGGATTTTCAAATGCCCCAGCTCCTGTGCCAGCGAATCCGGCCAGTGGTGCATGGAGGCCACGGCGATGTCGCGCAGGCCGTTTTCGAACGAGGTTTCGATGATGAGGTCGGAAAGGCCGGTCATTTCGTTCAAGGCGTGCATCAGCGCCTCGCTGCGCGTGGTGTCGCCGGTGAACACGAGGCTCTGCCTGCCGTTCGAGAACCGATAGCCGCAGGCCGGCACGGCATGGTGCGCGGGCAGGCTGCCGATTGTCCGGCCGCCCAGCCTGACTTCGGAGCCGAGCGGCATGCGCTCGAATTTGAGCCACGGCGCGGAAGCATCGGGAATCTCGCGGAAATCGGGCCACAGTTTCCAGTTGAACACGTGCTGGGCGAGAATTTCCAGGGTGTCCGGCAGCGCATGCACGACGACGGGCTTGTCGCGCCGGTCGCCCACCGCATCCACCAGCAGCGGCAGCCCCAGCACATGATCGAGATGGCTGTGGGTGAGGAAAACATGGTCGATCTTCGCAAGCTGCTCCAAGCTGAGCGCGGTAATGCCGGTGCCGGCATCGATCAGCACGTCGTCGTCCAGCTGGAAGCAGGTGGTGTGGCGGCCGCTGCCGATGCCGCCGCCGCAACCGAGCACGGTGAGTTTCATGTCAGTTATTTGGTCGTGTAAACGAATACGCCATCCCAGTCCTCCGGTGGCGGCGCTTCGCGGAAATGCGCGATGCGCTCAAGGTAGATATCGTACAGCGGCCGGGGCGATTCCGCATTCAATGCTTCCAACAGGGTTTCTGCCTCATCCCATCGCTGGGCCTGGTAGGCCGCATAAGCCCGCTCGAAGCGCTTTGCCCGATCAAGCTCGGCCGGATCGACGGCATCCTTCGGGCCGAGCGGCTCGTAGATCGCCACCGGCTGTAGCTTGCCTTTCACGCGCACGTCGTCGATTTTCATGAACACGTGCCTGGCGTCCGCATCCACCGTGGTCTGCGTGACCAGGATGCCGACGCCGTATTGCTTGGTGATGCCTTCCAGCCTGGACCCCAGGTTCACCGCGTCGCCCATCACCGTGTAGGACATGCGGAAGCTCGATCCCATGTTGCCCACGCTCATGCGCCCGCTGTTCACGCCCACGCCGATTTTCACCTGCGGCCAGCCGTGCGCGGCGAACTGCTCGTTGAGCGCGGGCAGCGCGGCCTGCATGTCGAGCGCGGTCTGCACCGCGGCTTCGGCGTGGTTGGGCATGTCGAGCGGCGCATTCCAGAAGGCCATCACCGCATCGCCGATGTACTTGTCGATGGTGCCCTTGTTCTGCTGCACGATGGCAGTCATGGTGCTGAGGTAGCTGTTCAGCACCTCGGCCAGTTCGGTAGGTGGCAGTTTCTCGGAAAAATCGGTGAAGCCGCGGATGTCCGAGAACAGCACGCTCATCTCGCGCGACTGGCCTTCCATGCTGTAGTGCGTAGGGTCGCGGCTCATCTCGTCGGCCAGTTCGGGCGGCACGTACTGGCCGAACAGCTTGGTGATCTGGCGCTTGTTGCGGGTTTCCGTCAGGAAGCCGTAGGCCGTGGACAGCAGGTACAGGCCCAGCACCGTGACCAGCGGGCCGGCCGCCGGCAAGACCCAATGCTGCTGCCAGGCGGCGTATTGCCCCCCTGCCATCCCGCCCAGCAGCAGAACGGTGAGCCCCAGGCCATAGACCGGGCCGATCAGCGGCAGGGTGATGGCCAGTAGCAGGCCCATGATGAGCGTCAGGGCAAGCACGGCGTCCTGCGCCCAGGGCGGAGTGTAAGCCGCGTCGCCGTCGAGCATGCCGGCGATCATGTGGGCGTGGATTTCCACGCCGGGAAAGGCGCTCGAGAACGGCGTGACGCGCAAGTCCGCGAGCCCCGGCGCGGTGGAACCGACCAGCACCACGCGGTTTTCCAGCATGCTCTTGTCGGTTTTGCCGGCCAGCACGTCCTTGGCGGACACGTAGGGGAAAGGCGCGCCCGCGCGGTACGGCACCCAGGCGCTGCCGTCGGCATTGAGGTTCAGGCGGATGCCGGCCACTTCCACCCAGGGCTGGCGATACCTGCGGCCAAGCACATTGCTTTCTTCCACGCCGGCAGCCAGGGGCTCGCCGCCCATGGCGGCGCGCAGGGTGGCGGCGCTGAAGGATTCATACAGCCCGCCCTGGAAGCGGGTCAGCAGATGAAGCTTGCGGATGGTGCCGTCCGCATCCGGCAATACCGAGAAATAGCCGGCGATGCCGGCGGCGTCCTGGAACTGCTTGAGGTTGCCGCCGTAGCCGATGGCCTCGACCAGCTTGTTCGCGCTTTCCCCCAATGCCGCCGCGGGAAGGTTGGCCGGCGGCAGCGCGCCGGTAACGCCTTCCGGCAGGCCCGGGGTGATGAAGTAATAGCCGAGCGCCAGAGGCTTGTCGCGCAGGGTTTCGGCGAAGCGTCCGTCGTAATCCAGCGCGGGGCGCAGGCGCGCATAGCGGGCGCGGAACTGCGCATCCGCCGCGAGTTCCTTTTTCGCCAGCCGGTCGAGCGTGGCGATGCCGGAACTGATGTCGGGCTCGGCGAAGATGACGTCGAACCCCATGGCGGCGATGCCGTAGTCGTCGTACAGCCGCTCCACCAGGGCGGCCATCCTGGCGCGGCTCCAGGGCCAGCGGCCGACTTCCTTGAGGCTGGCTTCGTCGATGTCGAGTATGGTGATGCGGTCGTCCAGCCCGCGCGGCGCGCTGCGTTTCAGGCTGAAATCGTAAATGACGGCATCCAGCCGCTCGACAAAGCCCAGGCGCAGAAGAGAGGTCTCATGCAGCACCAGCAGGGCGAGCCATCCCGCGGCCAGCAGCCAGGGGATGGCAAGCTTGCTGGCGGCGCGCAGTTTCACTTGATGCGATGGAAGCGGTCGGGAAACTCCTTGCCGGCCGGCAGGCTGTCGAAACGGTCGCCCACCGCCTCGCCCAGGCGGGTCAGGCGGTCCGCCGCGGTCGGGTGGGTCTTGTACAGCAGCGCCAAGCGGTCATCCTTGGTGTGGATGGTGGCCATGTCCTGCAGTACCGTCGGCAGCCCCCAGGCGTCGTAACCCGCGCGCGCCGCGAACACCACGCCGATGCGGTCCGCCTCGAACTCGGCCTCCTTGTCGAGGCCGCGCGCCATCATTTCGGCGCCATTGCCGATCAGGTTCTGCACGGCTGCATCGCCACTCTTGACCTCCTTCTTCGCGGTCTGCGCCAGCGCGCCGATCAACTGTGATTTCTTGAGCAAATTCAGGTGATGCTTCTTGGTGACATGGGCGATCTCATGCCCCAGCACGCCCGCCAGTTCCGCTTCGTTGTTGAGGCGCTTGTAAAGCCCCTTGGTCACGAAGATGAAACCGCCCGGCGCCGCAAAAGCGTTGATATCCTCGGAATCGATGACGCCGAAATGCCAGGGCAGGTCGGGGCGGCCGCTTTGCATGGCCACCCAGCGGCCCACGCTGTTGACGTAGCGCTGCAATGCGTCGTCCTTGACCAGCGGAGCCGCGCCGAGCAGGTCGCCGGAAACCTGGCGCCCGATGCGGATCTCGTCCGCCGTGCTGGTCTTGCCGAAAAGGCTCAGTCCAAGCTGCTGCACGGAAGGGGAATCGGCGGGCGGCTGCGCCTCATCGGATTTCTGCTTCTGGGGAACCTGGCCCATGGCCTCGAGCGCCTTGCCGAAATCGAACGCCCCGCTGCTTGCCGAGGAATACACGCCCAATGCCAGCGTCAGCAATAATATTTGCCGTTTCATCAGTTGTTCCCCCACTGCGAGTCGGATTGCGTTTGCGGTTCGGGCAAGGCCGCCACTTTTTGCGCCTTCAGTCCTGATTTCTGGGCAAATGCCTGTGCCTGGGCCTTGCTCACGGCATAGCCTTCCAGCTTCGCCATTTCCGCGGCATTGAATTTGGCGCCCTTGAGATCTTCCTCATTGAGGCCGCGCACGCCCGCCACTGCCACCACCCGGCTGGAATCGGATTGCCGGGTGGCCGCACCGGCCACACCGGCAACCCCGGCCAGGCCATTGCCGCCCGCCCCGCCGGAACCGGCGCGCACGGAAAGCAGACGCACCCAGCCTTGCGTCCTGCCCGCCTTGACCTGCAGCCAGCCGCCCTGCTTGGCCACGATGTCCACGGCCATGCCCTTGCTCATCTTGCCGACTGCGGCAGCGGTGGCACTGGGTTTGGACAGCACGTTTTCATCCTTGAGCGCCACGCCCGGGGCCGCCAGCGCCAGGCTGCTGGCCAGGGACAACGCAAGAATTCCGCACAAACGCCTCATGGTGACCTCCTCACTTTCAAGCAATTCGCAAACTTTATTGTCGCTATTGGCATAATACACAATCCGAGACCAACAACAGACCCCGCGAAAACGCATGGAGTTCCTGTTAAATTTCGTCGAACGCACCGGCGCCAAGGCAGTAGGCTGGTGGAGAACGTCCTACGGCGTGCTGGCCTTCCTGTCCGAAGTGCTGTCCACGCTGGCGCGGCCCGCCACCTGGAACCGCGCCACGCTCGACACCGTCATCAAGCAGATCTACTTCACCGCCGTGCAGATCCTGCACATCTATCTCATCTATGTGCTGGCGATCTCCTGGGTCATCATCACCATCACCCTGTCCACCGCGCGCGACGTGGGCCTGTTCGATGCCGCCACCGAAATGATCATCCGCGTGCTGCCGCTGGAACTGCTGCCCTTCCTGACCGCGCTGCTGATCGCGCTGCGCTCGGGCTCGGCCATCAACACGGAAGTTGCGCTGATGAAGGTCAACAACGAACTCGACGCCCTGTCGCATTGCCGGGTGGAGCCCATGCAGTTCGAATTCCTGCCCAGGATTCTGGGCGGCATCGTCTCGGTATTCGGCCTGACCGTGCTGGGCGGCACGCTGACGCTGATTCTGGCCTACACGGCCATTCACGGATGGAGCACGGCGGGATTCGCAGCCTTCTCGACCACGATTTCCGGCGTGTTCAGCATCGGCGTGCTGCTGGGCCTGGCGGTCAAGTGCGCGTTCTTCGGCCTCGCCCTCACCACGCTGCCCATGGCCGCCGGCCTGGAAACGCCGAAAAAGCTTTTCATGGTGCCGGTGTCCGTGCTGCGCGGTATGATGCGGGTATTTCTGGCCCTGGTCCTGATCGAGGTGCTGTCATTAGCGCTGAAATACATCTGACCAGCTTCGCCGATGCGCAGTCGCTGGCGAAGGCGGTAAAAAATTTTACGGACGAACAGGCCGCGCTGGTTTCGCCCGATCTTCCCTTGCGCGCCAATCTGTCCGCGCGCGAGAACATCGCGCTGATCCCCCTCTACCAGAAACATTTCAGCGCAGCCGAGGCCTCGCGGCAGGCGCAGACCCTGCTCGACCGGCTGGGCTTCGCTGCGATCGCCGACAAGCGCGATCCCGACATGCCCCCCTCCGAGCGCTTCGTCGCCAAGCTGGCGCGCGCCCTCATCCTGAGGCGCCCGCGACTGCTGATCGAACGTCCCGGCGCCATGCTGTACGATATTCCCTATCCCATATTCCTGCGCGAACTGGCCGCGCGCTTCGACGGAACGCCGGCAAAATGGGAAGTGTTTGACTTCGACTGGAACCGCCCGCTCTACGACTGACAACAATGTTCAAGAACCTGCACCTCAAAGTCGGACTTTTCGTCGTCACCGTACTCGTCCTGGCGCTGGCATTCCTGGTCTACGTGCTGCACGCGCGCGGATTCTTCGAGCAGCGCATGCAACTGCAGCTGGCCGCCGCCAGCGCCGATGGCATCGTCCCCGGCATGCCGCTCACCTTCTCGGGCATGCCCATCGGACAGGTCACCAGCGTCAACCTGAACGAGGCGGGCGGCATCGTGATCAAGGCGGAAATCTCCCAGAGCGGCGCGAAATGGCTGAGAACCGACAGCATCTTCAGCCTGGACAAACCCCTGGTCGGCGGCGCGAAAATCAAGGTCAGCTCGCCCAACCTGAGCTCGGCCAGGCTGCCGGACCAGGCCACCGTTTTATTGCAGGTTTCCGATCCCGCCCAGGAAATCCCCGCCCTCATCGAGCGCGCAAAGAACATCCTGGCCAACGTCGAACACATCACCCGGCGGGACGGCGAACTCAACAGCACGCTGGCCAACACGAAAACCATCACTGGCCGCATGAGCGGAAAGTACGGCGTGCTTGAAGGCGTGCTGGGCAGTGAAGAGAACGCGCGCCCGGTCGTCAACAGCCTGAAAAACCTCGAAAGCCTGACCGCACGGCTGAACGAAGTCTCGGCCAAGGTCGATGCCATGCTGGTCAAGACCGACCGCTGGCTATTTGCCGAGGACGGCGTATCCGAGCAGAGCAAAGCGGCGCTGTCCCAGGTGCGCGCCATGCTGGTGGAAGCCCAGGGCAGCCTGAAACGCGTGGATGAACTGCTAAAGAACGCAGTCGACATCTCGGCCAGCGTCAAGGACGGCACCCAGGATCTTGCCAAGCTGCGCGCCGACGTCGACGACTCGGTACGCAAGGCCAACGACCTTCTCAACGACATCAACCGCATGTGGCCGTTCGGACAGGACAAGGACTTGAAACTGCCATGAGAAATTTGTTGATCGCTTCCCTGGCCCTGCTGCTCTCCGCCTGCGGCGGCGGGCCGAAAACGCCGGACTGGAAACTGGACAGCATCAGCCTGATCGGGCGCTACCAGAAAGCCGAGCTCAAGGGCCGGAACACGCTGGCCGAACGCTACTTCGAGCAGGCGCTGGCTGCCGCCGGCAGCGCCGCAAAACTTGACGAAACCGCCAGGCTGCACCTGATCCGCTGCGCCACACGCCAGGCCAGCCTGGTTTTCGAGCCGTGCAGCGGCTATCTCGAACTCGCCAGGCTGGGCGCGAGCGCGGAAAACGAGGCCTACCACCGCTTCCTCACCGGACAATGGGATGAACTGGACGGCGGCAAACTGCCTGCGCAATACCGCGCGTTTCTCGCCAACCGCGACCCCGCAAGGAATTTCGACATCCTCCAGAAAATCGGCGAGCCCTTATCCCGCCTGGTTGCGGTTTCCATCGCGGTCGCGCGCAAGCAGGCCGATGACGCCACGCTGAAGCTGGCGGCGGAAACCGCTTCCGAGCAAGGCTGGAGCAGACCCCTGCTGGTCTACCTGAAACTGCTGGAAAGCCGCGCCGGCATGAAGGAAGACGCTGCCGAACTGGAGAGACTGCGCGCCCGCATCAGGCTGGTCGAGGATTCGCTGTAGCCCGCGGCCCTGATGCGGGTGCACCACCCGCATCAACTGGCAGGGCCCTTGCCGCATTGACAACTTGCCGGATGGCGCTTAACTTGCTGCCTGCATCCTCCCGATGCTCACCACAATACGAAGGAGACTACGATGAACAAGCTTTCCCTGCTGGCCGCCAGCCTGCTGGCCGTTGCAGCAGCCGGCGCCCAGGCCGCTCCCGCCATGATGTCGGCCGAGTGGACCGCCCAGGCCTGCGATGCCTGGAACAAGGACGCCACCCTGACCGACGGCCTTGCCGACAAGTGGATCAAGAACGACAAGGGCCGCGGCTACAAGATTATCCAGATGTACCGCACCGACTGCGGCGATCAGTACATCACCGAAATGAAGATCGTTGCCAAGGGCGGCAAGGCCATGTGCGTCTATGGCGGCAAGCAGCAGACCGCCACGCTGGATTACGATGTGGATTATCTGATGCACGCCGAAACCTCGCGCTGGAACGAAATGGGCGCAGGCGAATACGGCCCCATGCGCGCCATGATGTTCGGCCGCCTGAAGTTCGCCGGCCCCAAGATGGAAGCCATGAGCGTGATGGGTCCGTTCGAAGCCTTCCTGCGCCTGCCGGGCAAGATTCCCGGCGACCAGGCCTGCCCCAAGTAATTTCGGGTCATGCGCAACAAAAAAGCCGGGGCAACCCGGCTTTTTTAATTCGCAACCTCACCTGCACAGAGGTAACAGAGGAAGCAGCGGAAACCTTTCCATATCTGCGCCTTGACTCTGTTGTCTCTGCCGCTTCTGTGTCCGATGTGCCTTTAATGCAGTTGCGGCGGCGCCGAGTCCGCCGCCATGCCGCTGGCCAGTTCGTCCGCCGTGGCCTCCCGGATGTCCATGATGTTCACCACGCAAGTCGCGTTCTGGCCGGCCAGCGGATGGTTGCCGTCCACTGTCAGCTTGCCGTCCTCGATCCTGGTGACGTAAAAGGTCCTGGTCTCGCCGGCTTCGTTGGCCATTTCCACCTGCGCGCCGACACGGCGGAATTGCGGCGGCACATTGTCGATGTCGTCGGCGAAGGAAAGGCTCGGGTCATGCTCGCCGAAGGCATCCTGCGGAGCCAGCATCACTTCCACCCGGTCGCCGACGCTTTTCCCGACCAGAGCGGACTCGATGCTGGGCAGCAGCCCGCTGTTGCCGCCCTGGACGTAGCCCACGGGCAGATCGTGCTGCTCGACGACGTTGCCGGCCTGGTCGAGGATGGAATAGGTGATGTAGACGACCAGCCCGGACTGGACTACCTGCTGACTCATGTGCGAACTCCTGGATAAGAGTCTGCATTGTCCGTGAAAAAGGGGCTAGGGGCTAGGGGCTGGGGGTCAGGGGTCAGGGGGTGAGCGGCCTACGGCCGCGCATATTTTTGAAGGGCGCGATGCACGAGCTTCCCTGGTCCCTGAATCCTGAATCCTGATCTCACGTCGACCGCCGCATCGTCCCGCCCGCCTCCGCCTCCTTGCCCTCGCCGCGGCAGATGGGCTGATCGAGCTGGGACGGCGGCGCCACGCCGAGCAGGCGGTACAGGCGCTTGAGATTTTCGCGGTAGAGACGGTCGAAACTGGCCACGGCATGTCCGGGGTTGTAGTCGCCGAACCACCAGAACCAGTCGGAGCTTTCGCACACCGCGAGCTGGCGGTAAGCCGCCTCGCGCGCCTGCGCATCCAGCGTCCCGGCGGCGGCGATCGTGTCCAGCGTGCGCTTGGCGTCGCACAGCAGATCCCAGGCGGCATTCTTGGCGGGGTCGCCGATCCAGGTGGAAAACGTGCCGTAGACCCAGCTGCCGGCAGTGAGGCCGGGAAGCTTGCTGATACGCTCCGGCACCGCGCCCGCCAAGTATTCGCTGAAGGTGGTCATGCGTATGAAAGGATGCCCGGCCAGCGCCGCATACAGCCCGGACAGGAAGTAATAGCCGTTGTAGGGATAGTATTCCCAGGCATTCTCGCCATCGAGTATCACCGAAACCACGGCTTCCCTGTCGCCGCTTTCCTTGTGGACTCTTTCCAGTTCGCCGACGAAATGCGCCACCGCATCGGCGCCGTGCCACTTGGAGAACTCGAAGCCGATCAGGTCGGAGAGCCTGTCGTCGCGGAAGAAGCACACGGTTTCGTTGTCCGGCCCGTCGATGCGATAAGGCCGGTACAGGTAGTCGGCCGGGGATTCCGCCTTCATCCCCGCGTGCTTGAGGCTGTTGGCGAGCACGGTGCCGCCGCTCGCAGTCCATTTCACGCCCGCCTTGGCAAATTGCCGTGCCACGGCATCGGAAATGCCCCCCTCAGCCGGCCAGAAACCGGCAGGCGCGTGGCCGAAGCGCCGCACATGCGATTCGATGGCTGCGCGGATGTGGACTCCTACGCGCTCGGCGCCGCCGGGGTAATGATGCGCGCGCGGCAGCACCACTTCGGGCCAGGCTTCGCGCGCCGACTGGAAATCGATCAGCAAGGGCGCGATGGGGTGGGTGTGCGGCGTAGAGGAAATCTCGATGCGCCCGGCCTCCGCCAGTGCGCGATAGCGCGGGATGAGGCCGCCGACCACGCGTGCGATGAGATCCAGCAGCGCCTTGCGGTCATTGAAATCGAAGCCCTCGCCCTTGGCCATCAGGCGCACCGGCAGCGGATCGCTGCGGCAGATGGTTTCGCCTATCCAGACCAGGTGGTACCAGGTCAGCAGATCCGCCATGTACTGGGCGGAAAGATAATCCGGCCCCCTGCCGCCGAACTTTTCGGCATGGTCGTACAGTTCGTGCAGGCGCTTGTAGTAGGGATAGGGCGCGACCATCTGCTCGTGACCGCAGCGAAAGCCGCAATCGAAAATGAAATCCCGCTCGGCCCGCGTCAGATCATCGTAGCCCTCGCGCGCCAGCAGCCGCAATAAAGGATCGCGGTATTGGCCGCTGGCGAACTGCTCGGCATAATCCTCCAACTGGTCGAGCAGCACCGGCACGAAATTGAACACGGCCCGCGCGCGCGGCTCGGCCTCGATGTGCGCCGCCATGTCCGAGTAGTCCTTGAGCGCGTGCAGATAGGTCCATGGCAGGCGGAATTCGCCGCTCCCGGCATCGCGGTAGTCCGGCTGGTGCATGTGCCAACATAGAATCAAGTGCAGTTTGGCCTCATTCATGTCATGCGCTCATCTCACATAATGGACGTGCTGGCCCAGCATCTCGGGCGTGACCAGTGTCACGCCGCCGGGTGAAACATAAAACGACTTGGCATCGAGCTCACGGTCGAAGCCGACTTCCAGCCCTTCCGGAATGAGGCAGCCCTTGTCGATCACTGCTTTCCTCAGCCTGGCGTGGCGTCCGATCACCACATCCGGCAGCACGACCGCATCCTCGATCTGAGCATAGCTGTTCACCTTCACATTGGAAAAAAGCACGGAGTGCCGCACCGTCGCACCCGAAATGACGCAGCCGCCCGAAACCATGGAATCGGTTGCCATGCCGCGGCGGTCATCGTTGTCGAACACGAATTTTGCCGGCGGCAGCTGCTCCTGGTGCGTCCAGATCGGCCAGTGCTTGTCGTACAGATTGAGGTCGGGCGTCACGCCGGCGAGGTCGATATTGGCTTCCCAGTAGGCGTCCACGGTCCCCACATCGCGCCAGTACGGCTCGATGCCTTCGCTGCCCACGCAACTTTCGGAGAATCGGTGTGCGATCACGCGGTAGCGCGGCACCATGTGGGGAATCAGGTTCTTGCCGAAGTCGTGCTCGGAGTGGGGATCGTCCGCATCGCGAATGAGCTGCTCGTACAGGAACCTGGCATTGAACACGTATATGCCCATGCTGGCCAGCGCACGATCCGGCCGTCCCGGCATGGGCGGCGGGTTGTCGGGCTTTTCCATGAACTCGATCACTCGCGCATTCTCGTCCACCGCCATCACGCCGAATGCCCTGGCCTGCTCCAGCGGCACTTCCAGGCAGGCCACCGTCATGTCGGCCTGATGCTTGACGTGGGCGGCCAGCATTTCGCCGTAGTCCATCTTGTAAATGTGGTCGCCTGCCAGAATCAGCACATACTCGGGGTCGTACTTGCGGATGATGTCCATGTTCTGGAACACCGCATCCGCCGTGCCCTTGTACCAGTCTGTCTCGATGCGCTGCTGCGCCGGCAGCAGGTCGATGAACTCGTTGAATTCGCCGCGCAGGAAGCCCCAGCCGCGCTGGATGTGCTTGATGAGGCTGTGCGCCTTGTACTGCGTGAGCACGCCGACGCGACGGATGCCGGAATTGAGGCAGTTGGACAGCGGAAAATCGATGATGCGGAATTTGCCGCCGAAGGGAACCGCAGGCTTGGCCCGCCAGTCAGTCATCTGCATCAGCCTCGATCCACGCCCGCCGGCCAGGATGAGCGCCACGGTCTTCTTGGTCAACAGGCTGACGAAGCGCGGTTCGCCGCTTGGCGAATTTTGCATGGCTCCCCTTTCCTTTTCACAATGGGTGTACATACTCTTATGATAGGCTTGGATTGATAAAACTATGTTAAACGCCTCCATCGACTCCCGATTGCTCGATCTGGCCTCCGGCCGTAGCCACGACCCCTTCGCCTTCCTCGGCTGGCACCCCGGCCCCGAAGGCCATGTCGTGCGCGTGTTCGACCCCCATGCCGACAGCGTGGAAATCATCGGCCTGGGGCCCATGGAAAAAACCGATGCGCGCGGCCTGTTCGAATGGCATGGCCGGGCAGCGCCCGAGTTTCCCTACCGCATACGCAGCAGCAATGCTCATGCCAGCCATGAGCGACACGACCCCTATTGCTTCCCCCCGTTGTTGTCCGAACACGATCTGTATCTGTTCAACGAAGGCCGCCTGCTCCAGGCCTACGACATGCTGGGCGCCCACCCGGCCACGGTGAACGGCGTCGCGGGCGTGCGCTTCGCGACCTGGGCGCCCAATGCCGAGCGCGTGTCCGTGGTGGGCGACTTCAACCGTTGGGACGGCCGCCTGCACCCCATGCGCTCGCGCGGCGGTTCGGGGGTGTGGGAACTGTTCCTGCCCGGCGTCCAGCCAGGCGCACACTACAAGTTCGAGATCCGCAACCGCGCCAGCGGCCAGGTGCTGGTCAAGGCCGACCCCTATGCGCGCTGGTTCGAGCGCCGCCCCGACACCGCGCCGCGCGTCTGCCCCGCTTCCGGCCATGCCTGGCAGGATGCCGCCTGGCTGGAAAAAAGAAAAAGCTGGGACTGGCTGCACGCCCCCATCAATGCCTACGAAGTCCATGCCGGCTCCTGGAAACGCCATCCGGACGGGCGTTTCTACACCTATCGCGAGTTGGCCGACAGCCTCATCCCCTACGTACTGGACATGGGCTACACCCATGTCGAACTGATGCCGGTGTCCGAGCACCCGCTGGACGAATCCTGGGGCTACCAGACGACCGGCTACTTCGCGCCCACCAGCCGCTTTGGCACGCCGGACGATTTTCGCGCCTTCGTCGACGCCTGCCACCAGGCCGGCATCGGCATCATCCTCGACTGGGTGCCGGCGCACTTCCCGCAGGACGACTGGGCGCTGGCGCGCTTCGACGGCACGGCGCTGTACGAGCATGAAGACCCGCGCCGCGGCTACCACCAGGACTGGGGCACCCACATCTTCAACTACGGCCGCGCCGAAGTGAAAAACTTCCTGCTGGCGAGCGCGCATTACTGGCTCAACGAGTTTCACCTCGATGGCCTGCGCGTGGACGCGGTCGCCTCCATGCTGTATCTGGACTACTCGCGCAAGGAGGGCGAGTGGCTGCCCAATCAATATGGCGGGCGCGAGAACCTGGAAGCCATCGACTTCCTGCGCCAGCTCAACGTCATGGTGCACGAGGAATTCCCCGGCGCGCTCACCTTCGCCGAGGAGTCCACGGCCTGGCCCATGGTGTCGCGCCCGGCCTACCTGGGCGGGCTGGGTTTTTCGCTCAAATGGAACATGGGCTGGATGAACGACACCCTGAGCTACATGCACGAGGACCCGGTGCACCGGCGCTGGCACCACAACCAGCTCACCTTCGGCCAGCTCTATGCCTATACGGAGAATTTCATCCTGCCGCTGTCGCACGACGAGGTGGTGCACGGCAAGGGCTCGCTCATTTCAAAAATGCCCGGCGATGTCTGGCAGCAGTTCGCCAACCTGCGCCTGTTGATGGCCTGGCAGTTCGCCAGCCCCGGCAAGAAGCTCAACTTCATGGGCAACGAGTTCGCCCAGGGCCGCGAATGGCAGGTCGGCTGGGAACTGGACTGGGGATTGCTCGACATCGACTGGCATGCCGGAGTGCAACGCCTTGTGCGCGACATCAATCGGCTCTATCGTGAAGACCCCTCGCTCCATGCGCTGGATTTCGAACCTGAGGGCTTCCAGTGGCTGGACTGCAATGACGCCGACCATTCCGTGTATTCCTTCCTGCGGCGCGCGCCCGACGGGCAGTGCACCGTAGCGGTGCTGAACTTCACGCCCATGCCCCGCCACGGGTATCGCATTGGCGTCCCCGCAGCCGGCCGCTACCGGGAAATCCTCAACACCGATTCGGCACTTTATGGCGGCTCCAACGCCGGCAATGGCGGCGGCGTGCCCAGCGAGCCGCAGCCGTGGATGGGGCAGCCGCATTCCGTCATGCTGACCCTGCCGCCGCTGGCCGCCATTTTGCTCAAGCTCTGAACCAGACGCCTTGCAACTGATCACTGACGACTGACATGCTGCTATCCGAACTTCCTGCCTGGCAAAAACTTCAGGCGCACCGCCAGACCTGGGACGGCGTGCGCATGCGCGCGCTGTTCAAGAGCGACCCGGGGCGTTTCGAGCGCTACAGCATCCAGCTCGACGACTTCCTGCTCGATTATTCGAAAAACCTGATCAACGACGAAACCCTCGCGCTGCTGCGCCAGCTCGGCAACGAGGCCAACGTGGCGGCATGGACCGAGGCCATGTTCAACGGCGAGAAGATCAACTTCACGGAAAACCGCGCCGTGCTGCACGTGGCGCTGCGCAACGACCCCTTGAAGCCCATCCTGGTGGACGGCCACGACGTCATGCCGGGCGTGGTGCAGGTGCTGAACCAGATGCACCGCTTCACCTACGCCGTGCGCGAGGGCAAATGGCGCGGCCACACCGGCAAGATCATCACCGACATCGTCAACATCGGCATCGGCGGCTCCGACCTCGGCCCCATGATGGCCTGCCGCGCGCTCAAGCCCTACGGCAATGCGCGCATCAACATGCACTTTGTCTCCAACGTGGATCCCAATCACGTCGGCGACACGCTGGACGACCTGAATGCCGAGACCACCCTGTTCATCGTCTCGTCCAAGTCCTTCACCACCCTGGAGACCCTGGCCAATGCCAAGATCGCGCGACGCTGGCTGGTCGAGCGGCTGGGCTCGGAACTTGCAGTCTCCCGCCACTTCGTCGCCGTTTCCACCAACGAGGAGGCGGTCAGGGCCTTCGGCATCGACCCCGCCAACATGTTCGTGTTCTGGGACTGGGTGGGCGGCCGCTATTCCATGTGGTCGGCGATCGGACTGCCCATCGCGCTCTACGTGGGCATGGACCAGTTCGAGGAGATGCTCGCCGGCGCGCGCGACATGGACGCGCACTTCCGCGCCGACCCGCTCGCAAGCATCCCCGGCACCCTGGCGCTCCTGTCGATCTGGTACCAGCATTTCTGGGACGCGCCCAGCCACGCCGTTTTCCCCTACGACATCCACCTCTCACGGCTGCCGGCCTACCTGCAGCAGCTGTGCATGGAATCCAACGGCAAAAGCACCACGCGCCTGGGAGAAAAGGTCAACTACCCGACGGGAGAAATCGTGTGGGGCGAGCCGGGCTCGAACGGCCAGCACGCCTTCTTCCAGCTGCTGCACCAGGGAACGAGATTCGTGCCCACCGACTTCATGCTCGCCGCCGTCACCAGCCATCCCTTCGAGGGCCTGCACCAGATGCTGGTCGCCAACTGTTTCGCCCAGTCCGAGGCGCTCATGCTCGGCAAGAGCGAGGAAGAAGCGCTGGCGGAACTGAAGGCCGAAGGCGCCGACGAGGAAACCATCCGGCTCTTGCTGCCGCACAAGACCTTCCCCGGCAACAAGCCTTCCAACACCATGCTCTACCAGAAGCTCACCCCCCGCACCCTTGGGCGCCTGATCGCGCTATACGAGCACAAGACCTTCGTGCAAAGCACGCTGTGGGGCATCAACGCCTTCGACCAGTGGGGCGTGGAAATCGGCAAGCGCCTGTCCGGCGCGCTGATCAAGGAGCTCGGCGAAGACCAGGCCGTCGCCTCGCACGATGCGTCCACCAATGGCTTGTGCGCGCATTACCTGCGGCTCAAGTGGAAGTAGCGCCGCTTAGGCCTCAGTCTTCCAGCAGCGTGATTGCCGTCTCGGCGGTCTGCTTGTCGATGTCGAACCGAAGCACGCAGTACTCGGTCTGCTCGTCCACCGGCGTGGGGTCGTCGGCGCAACTGCATCCGGCGACGATGCCCTGATAGAAGATGCCGGCCTTGACCAGGATGCGCTGCGCCTCCTCCGTGACATTGAGCACCACCACGTCGTAGCCGTCGCCGCTGACATGGCTGCTTCTGGACAAGCCCTGCTGCAACGGGAGCGCAGCCATGCCCAGCTGTCCGGCTTCGCGCTTGAAGACCTCCCTGAATCCAGGCGTATTCCAGGCATCGCGCGATTTGTTCAATCTCTGCATTTGTCAGTACCTCACCAGTACGCGATAGCTCAGCTCGGCCTTGCCTTGCGCAGGCACGGCGACGCTCCACACGGCGGTGTTGGCGGCGACCTTGGCGTGCGGGTGGGACTCGGACAGCACCTGCCAGTCGCCGGGCATGGGTTCGACCACCTTGACCGTCACCGCTTCGTTCTTGGCGTTCTTGATGGCGATCCGGTAAGCGCTCTCGTACACGTAGTTGTAGCGCGAGGTGCCGCCCAGTTTCCTAAAGTCGGTCTGCCTGCGGTCGGCGGTCACATCGAAGGCCTCGCCCAGCTTCAGGCGCACGGTCTCGTTCCTGGGGGTGTGGTCGATGCGGTCCTCGCCGATGAATTGCGCATTGCCCTTGCCGTCCTTCTTGTACACCCGCACCACGCCCCTGGGCAGAGGGATGCCGAGGCCCTCGCCCTTGTTGGCGAATTCGACGAACACCGCCGCCTTCAGCTTCCGGCCCAGTTCGCCGTACTGCCCGGAGTAGTAGTAATTCTGGCCCTCGAACAGCAGTTCCTTTTTCACCGGCACCGACGCCGCGCTCATCAGCGCCACCTGCTTGGTCTGGTTGTCGGCGATGGTGGTAGGACGCTCCAGGGTGTAGAGGTGGTATTCGAACAGGGCTTCCTCGCGCATGTCGGCTTCGGCGGGAGCCGCCTTGGCCATGAGCTGGACCGGTCGCCCCCGCACCAGCTCTTCCTGCACGAGATTGACATCCCCCGCCACCAGTTGCAGCCTGGCGTCGGGATAAGCGGTGCCGCTGCGGTTGGTGAGCGTGACCCAGCCGTTGACGTCGAGGCGGTCGTCCCTCTCGTTCAGTTCGGCCACGTAATCGGCTTTCCACGACAGTCCGCCGGTGAGGTAGGAAAGCTCCAGGTTCTGCTCGCCGCCGGCCTTGCCGTCCAGCGTGATGACCAGGGTCGGCGTGTCGCGCAGATTGTCGGGCACGCCGGAAAACGCCAGCCGGCCCGGCACGCCGGTCTCGATGCGATCGGCAAACCTCAGCACCACGCCGCCGTTGCTGGCGAGCACCGTGGCGGTTTCGCGCTTCTCCGCGCCCGTGGCCGGATTGACGCTGATGACCGTGACTTCGCGCCCGACATATTTTTCCAGCAGCTTCTGCGGCGTCAGCAGGTCGAAGTCGAAATTCTGCTCGATCAGCCGGATGCCGGCGGGGTTGGAAACATTTCTCAGCAACGCGGTTTCCGGCCGCATCTGCGCGGAGACCTCGCGCCAGGCAAGCCGGTTGGCGCCGCGATCGAGCTTTACCTTGCGCCCGTCCTTCACCAGCGCGAGGTTCTCGTTGTAGATGGTGACGGCAACTTCGCGCTGGTCGGCGCGCGTGCTGGGTTTTTCTTCCGGCGCGGCCCATGCGGCGGACAAAATACCGGCCGCCATCATGCCGGCCAGCAAACAGCTCCGTTTCATGTACGCCCTCCTTGATTCGTCGACCGTTGCGGACAGGCTGCCTCATCCGCAAGCACGATGAGCGCCTGTTGCGCCTGGATCCGGCTGGCGGGCATGCCGCTGCCTTGCCGCCAGCCCGTGACCGCCTCGCGCTTGCCTGCACCCGTCACCAGAAACAGCACCGTTCGCGCGCGCGACAGCCGCCGGGCGGACAGGCTGATGCGTTCGGGCGGCGGCTTGGGCGCATCGAGTACCGGCAGTGCATCCGCCGCGTCCGGTTCCGCGCCGATGTCGCGTCCCGGGAACAGGCTGGCGGTATGGCCATCCTCGCCCAGGCCCAGCAGGACAAGATCGAAGTCGCCCGCGTTTTTCAGTTGCGCCGCATAGTGCGCGGCGGCATCGAGCGGCCCGAGTTCCGCGGGCGGGACATGGATGCGCCCTTCGGAAATGGGGACGTGATCCAGCAACGCCTGCCGGGCCTGGTAGCTGTTGCGCTCCGGATGATCCGGCGGCAGGCAGCGTTCGTCGCCAAAATACACGCACCATTTGTGCCATTGCATGGGCTCGCCTGCCAGCCTGCGATAGAGCTCGAGCGGGGTCTGGCCGCCCGCCAGCACGATGGAGAACATGCCGCCGCTGCCGGCTTCGCACTGCCGGATGATCGCGAGCGCGGCTTCGATCAGCGATGTCCGGTCCGGGTATATCCGCCAGTCAGGCACCATGCTTGATTCCCACATTTGTCCGGTAATGGCATGATAGCGCTGACAGAGACATTCCCAAACCGGCAGAAATGGCTTCTTCATCCAGCAAAGGCGGCGGCGTCGATACCCGGGGCCTGGAGTCCGGGGTGGTTACTCACGTAGCCGGAGAAAACGCGCCCACCCCGGTGCGCGAGGAGGACTTGCGCAACCGCTTCCTGTCCTTCGAGCCCATATTCGACCAGAAGGCGCAAGTTGTGGCGCGCGAGCTGGTGCTGCGCGGCAAGGATGTCGCAGACGAACGCCGGGAAGAATTGAAGCGCATGAACGAGGACATGCTGCTGACCGGCCTCTATTCGCTCAGCCAGGACGGCCTGCTCAGCGGCCAGTCCCTGTTCGTGAAAATCAGCCGCGATGTGCTGTTCTCCGATGCGCTGGCGCAGCTCGCGCACCCCGGCATCGTGTGGGTGCTGAACGATGCCGATGCGAAGATCGTCGAGCAGGTCGGCAGGCTTTCTTCTGCGGGCGGCATGAAATTCTGCCTGGAAGCGCCGGAGCCGGACCTCGTGCATGAAGTGTGGCAGTTCCAGCGCATTCCCGCCCACGCCAAACCGCCGGCATTGCCGGGTGGACAACTCGTCGTTCACAACCTCACCCGCGAATTCGAGCTGCCCCGCTGGCCGGGTACCAGCTGGTTCATGGGCGAATACTTCACCGGACCGCGCCCCGACCCGAACGCGCAGCCCGATCACGACCTGCGCCTGGAACTGGCCGCGGTTGCCATGCGGCAGAGCCTGCCCAGCCTGATCCAGTTCATCCGCCTGAACCCCTCGCTGGAAACCCAGATGATGAGGATTGCGCGCTCCATGGCCGGCGGCCTGAGCACCGAAGCCGATTCCGCCGCCCATGCCATGATCAAGATGGGCGGCAGGCGCTCGCAGCGCGTCGCCATCCTGACGGCGCTCGCCGGCACGCCGGTGACGGCGGACAATCGGCTCTACACGCAGGTGGCCTTGAGCCGCGCCCTGCTGATGGGCAAGCTGGCGGGCGCCGTGGCGGATATCGCCGAACCGGACGAGGCATTCGAAACCGGGCTTTTCTCCACTTACCCGGCGGCATTTTCCTTGTCCGTCAACCAGCTCTACCGCCGCATCGGGCTGCCGCGCCAGGTATACGAGAGCCTGGCCGGGCAGGACACTGCCATCAACAAACTGCTGCGCCTGGCCCATGCCTGCGAGCATCAGGACAGCCAACTCATGTCCCGGCTCTCCGCAGAACTGGGCATTTCCATCGACAGCGTGGCCGCCACCCATGTCGAAGCCGCGGTATCGGCAGAGGATATCGGCTCGCATCTCATCTGAAGGCGGTAAAATCACCATTTTTGCCAGCAGGCTCCTGCGTGACCCCCGTACTCGTCTTCGACATCGAAACCATCCCGGACAGCGCCGGCTTCGCGCGTCTCAACGACCTGCCCGCCGGCATGCCGGACGGCGAAATCGCGGAACTGGCCCTGCTGCAGCGGCGCCAGGCCGGCGGCAGCGATTTTCTGCCGCATTATCTGCACCGCATCGTGGCGATTTCCTGCGCGCTGCGCATGGGCGACCAGTTCCGCGTGTGGACGCTGGGCCGCGACGGCGAACCCGAACGCGACATCGTCCAGCGCTTCTACGACGGCATCGAGAAATACACGCCGCAGCTGGTGTCCTGGAACGGCGGCGGCTTCGATCTGCCGGTGCTGCACTATCGCGGCCTCATGCACGGCATCACCGCGCGCCGCTACTGGGAATGGGGCGAGGAGGACAAGGACTTCAAGTGGAACAACTACCTGAGCCGCTACCATACCCGCCATCTCGACCTCATGGACGTGCTCGCCCTGTACCAGCCGCGCGCCAACGCGCCGCTGGATGAACTGGCCAAGCTGTGCGGCTTCCCCGGCAAGCTGGGCATGGACGGCAGCCAGGTCTGGCATGCCTTCCAGGGCGGCAGGATCGGCGAGATCTGCGACTACTGTGAAACCGATGTGGTCAACACGCATCTGCTCTACCTTCGCTTCGAACACATGCGCGGCGCGCTCACGACCGAGGCCTACCACGGCGAGACGGCCAAGGTGCGTGCCGCCCTGCAGGCCATGGAGGGCGAGCACTGGCAGGCGTTTCTTGCTGCCTGGAAGGAATAGCCGTGACTGAAGCGCATATCGACGCCCTCGACCACGAGGGCCACGGCATCTGTCGCGTGGAAGGCAAGGTCACCTTCGTCGACGGCGCGCTGCCGGGAGAGACCGCGGAGATTTCCGTCTTCCGCAAGCACCCCAAGTACGACAGTGCCAATGCCACCCGCATCCTCAAGTCCAGCAGCCAGCGCGCCACGCCGAAGTGCGTGCACTACGGCCGCTGCGGCGGCTGCGTGCTGCAGCATCTGGAAGTGAGCGCGCAGGTCGCGGCCAAGCAGCGCATCCTGGAAGAGAATCTCCAGCGCATCGGCAAGGTGAAACCCGAAATCATCCTGCCCGCGCTGTACGGCCCCTCGTGGGGCTACCGCCACCGCGCGCGCTTTTCGGTCAAGCGCGTGGACAAGAAAGGCGGTGCGCTGGTCGGTTTTCACGAAAAGAAATCCTGGTTCATCGCCGACATGCATACCTGCGAAGTGCTGCCCCCGCACGTCGCTTCACTGTTCATGCCGATGCGCGAGCTGATTCCCAAGCTGTCGAATTCCGACCGCATCCCGCAGATCGAGCTGGCCATCGGCGAAACTTCCACCGTACTGGTGTTCCGCCTGCTGAACCCGTGGAATGATGCGGACAAGGAAATCGTGCGCGCCTTTGCCGACCGGCATGGCGTCGAAATCTGGGTGCAGCCCAAGGGGCCGGACACCGCCGCCCCCTTCCATCCTGAAAACGGCGGGCTGCTGCAGTACCGCCTGCCGGAATTCAATGTGGTGCATCCCTTCCGGCCCACCGAGTTCACCCAGGTCAACCCGCATATCAACCGCGCGCTGGTGCACCGCGCCATCACCCTGCTCGACCCGCGGCCGCACGAACGCATCGCCGATTTCTTCTGCGGCCTGGGCAACTTCACCCTGCCCATCGCCCGCTCCGGCGCCAGGGTCGTCGGCATCGAAGGCAGCAAGACCCTGGTTGCCCGCGCCGAGGAAAATGCCCGCCTGAACGGCCTCTCCAATGTGGAATATGCGGTCGACAACCTGTTCGAAATGACCCCGGAAAAATATGCCGGCCTGGGGCATTTCCACAAGCTGCTGATCGACCCGCCGCGCGACGGCGCCATGGAACTGGTGAAATCCCTGCCCGCGGACAATCCGCCCCGGCGCATCGTCTATGTCTCCTGCAACCCGGCCACGCTGGCGCGCGATGCCGAGGTGCTGTGCCACGTCAAGGGCTACCGGCTCATGGCGGCCGGCATCGCCAACATGTTTCCGCACACCGCCCACGTCGAATCCATCGCCCTGTTCGAGCACAGGCAAGGCTGACGCGAGCGGTTTTCCGGCCGGGCACGCGCCTCCGGCGACAGCGTGCAAACGCCCCATTTGCAGTAGAATTGCCATTTTTTATCGTCCGCATAACACCAAATGGCGTTGATCGTTCAGAAGTACGGCGGCACCTCGGTCGGCAGCGTCGACCGCATCCGCAATGTTGCGCAAAGAGTGGCCAAGTACCGGGCCCAGGGACACCAGGTGGTCGTGGTGGTGTCCGCGATGTCCGGCGAGACCAACCGGCTCATCGCCCTGGCCAGGGAAATGCAGGCCCAGCCCGACCCGCGCGAGCTGGATGTCATGATTTCGACCGGCGAGCAGGTCACCATCGCCCTGCTTGCCATGGCGCTCAAGGACCTGGGCATCAAGGCCAGGAGCTACACCGGCTGGCAGGTGCCGATCCGCACCGACAATGCCTATACCAAGGCCCGCATCGAGAGCATCCCCGACGCCAGGATGCGCGCCGATCTGAATGATGGCTGCGTCGTCGTGGTGGCAGGCTTCCAGGGCATGGACAGCGACGGCAACATCACCACCCTGGGCCGCGGCGGCTCCGACACCACCGGCGTGGCGCTGGCCGCCGCGCTGCAAGCCGACGAGTGCCAGATCTATACGGACGTCGACGGCGTCTACACCACCGACCCGCGCATCGTGCCCGAAGCGCGCCGGCTCAAGACCATCACCTTCGAGGAAATGCTGGAAATGGCCAGCCTCGGCTCCAAGGTGCTGCAAATCCGCTCGGTGGAATTCGCCGGAAAATACAAGGTGAAACTGCGCGTGCTGTCCAGCTTCGAAGAAGAAGGCGACGGCACGCTGATTACTTTCGAGGAAGACGAAAACATGGAACAGGCCATCATCTCCGGCATCGCATTCAACCGTGACGAAGCCAAGATCACCGTGCTGGGCGTGCCCGACAAGCCCGGCATCGCCTACCAGATCCTGGGCCCGGTGGCGGATGCCAACGTCGACGTCGACATGATCGTGCAAAACGTCGGACACGAGAACACCACCGACTTCACCTTCACCGTGCACCGCAATGATTTCTCCAAGGCCATGGACATCTGCAAGAAGACAGCGGCTGCCATCGGCGCGCGCGAAGTCATCGGCGACGACAAGATCGCCAAGGTCTCCATCGTCGGCGTCGGCATGCGCTCGCACGTCGGCATCGCGCGCAAGATGTTCGAGGCGCTGGCCAATGACGGCATCAACATCCAGATGATCTCCACTTCCGAGATCAAGATATCCGTCGTGGTCGAAGACAAGTACATGGAGCTTGCCGTGCGCGTGCTGCACCAGGCCTTCAACCTCGACAAGGCCGCCTGACACTCGGGTTCAGGGTGGCGGAAGGAGCGGTTTTCCGGTATCCTTGCGCCTCTTCCGGAGACGTGGCCGAGAGGTTGAAGGTACTCCCCTGCTAAGGGAGCATGCGGGCTTAAACCTGCATCGAGGGTTCGAATCCCTCCGTCTCCGCCAAAATCAAAAAGCCCCTGCTTGGGGCTTTTTTGTTTTGCCGAGATGGAGGGTGAGAAGCCTCTTGGGTTCGGTGAGCGAGCACTGCTCGCGAAAGACGCCGAAGGGTCGAAGGACTGACGGAGGCAACGTCAGTCCTGAGCAATCCCTCCGTCTGCGCCAAAATCAAAAAGCCCCGCCGGGGCTTTTTGATTTTTGGGCGCCGCCGTCCGGAAAGCCGCAAAAACCGAACGGGCACTACTTCCTCCCCGTTCATTTTGTGTATAATCTCGCCTTCGCAGCGCGCCCGTAGCTCAGCTGGATAGAGTACCTGGCTACGAACCAGGGGGTCAGGAGTTCGAATCTCTTCGGGCGCGCCACAAACAAAAAAGGCTTGCAGCGATGCAAGCCTTTTTCTTTGGCCATGGGCCGATGAGTCGGGCAATCCCCTTATTTCGTCGTTGCCTTGGTCATGCTCTTGGCGTCGGACTGCTCCGAAGCCGCGCCGACAGACAATTCGTTCTTCAGCTTCTCGATACTGGCCTTGCCGAAGCCCTTGACCTTGCCCAGGTCTTCGACCGACTTGAAGGGGCCGTTCTTTTCGCGGTATTCGATAATCGCCTTTGCCTTCGCCGGCCCCAGGCCTTTTACGCTCTCAAGTTCGGATTGCGTGGCGGTATTGACATTCACCGCGGCCCAGCTTGTGCCCACCAGAAAAAACATCAGGCCAAACAGTTTCATGATCAGCTTCATCTTTTAATTCACTCCATGAAAATTGAAATCAATGTTTGCGTGGGCTAGCCCACGCGCAAAAGTTAGCCTTTGTCGGGAATTTTCGTAATCAGCCAAAAGTTATAGGCAAAAAGTTATAGAAGCCTGTGGCTGGCCTGGCCGGAGAAGACGACGCAAGCGCAAGGCGCCGGGGATTTCGAAAAAACGAGGGTGGCAAGGCTCAAGACGCCCGGGCGCGGGCGCAGGGGACGATCGGCAGCGAGGCCGGGACGTCAGAGGCCTCGGCCGGGCTGAAAGGTGCGCCGCTTAAGCCGTCAGCAGCGGCTCGGGGAATTCCAGGCTGACCTTGCCCTCGGCACCCACGTCCACGCGCACGCGCCCGCCATTGGCCAGCCGCCCGAACAGCAGTTCGTCGGCGAGCGCCTTGCGGATGGTGTCCTGGATGAGCCGCGCCATGGGCCTTGCACCCATGTTGGGGTCGAAGCCTTCCCTGCCGAGATGTTCCTTCAGCGCGTCGGAGAAGCTGATTTCCACCTTCTTCTCGTGCAGCTGGTCTTCCAGCTGCATCAGGAACTTGTCCACCACGCGCATCACCACTTCGTGGGTCAGCGGTGCGAACTGGATGATGGCATCCAGCCGGTTGCGGAACTCGGGCGTGAACATGCGCTTGATGTCCATCAGCTCGTCGCCTGCCTTGCTCGACTGGGCGAAGCCGATCGAGGCCTTGGACAGGTTTTCGGCGCCGGCGTTGGTGGTCATGATGAGGATGACGTTGCGGAAATCCACCTTGCGGCCGTTGGTGTCGGTGAGCGTGCCGTGGTCCATGACCTGCAGCAGCACATTATAGATGTCCGGGTGCGCCTTTTCGATCTCGTCCAGCAGCAGCACGCAGTGCGGGTGCTTGTTGACCGCTTCGGTGAGCAGGCCGCCCTGGTCGAAGCCGACGTATCCGGGCGGCGCGCCGATGAGGCGGGAGACCGCGTGGCGTTCCATGTATTCGGACATGTCGAAGCGGGTCAGTTCGATGCCGAGCGTGTAGGCGAGCTGGCGCGCGACCTCGGTCTTGCCCACGCCGGTGGGGCCGGAGAACAGAAACGACCCGATCGGCTTCTGCGGGTTGCCGAGGCCGCTCCTGGACATCTTGATCGCGGCCGCGAGCGCGTCGATGGCGGCATCCTGGCCGAACACCACGGCCTTGAGATCGCGGTCCAGGCGCTTCAAGGATTCGCGGTCGTCCGCGGACACCGTCTTGGCCGGCACGCGCGCGATCTTGGCGATGATGTCCTCGATTTCTTTGGGGGTAATCACCTTCTTCTGCCTGGACTTGGGCAGGATACGCTGTGCGGCGCCCGCTTCGTCGATGACGTCGATGGCCTTGTCCGGCAGATGGCGGTCGCTGATGAAGCGGTCGGAAAGCTGTGCCGCCGTGGTCAGGGCTGATGCCGTGTACTTCACGCCATGGTGGTCTTCAAAACGGGATTTCAGGCCGCGCAGGATGGCCACGGTGTCGTCCACGCTGGGCTCCAGCACGTCGATCTTCTGGAAGCGGCGGGACAGCGCGTGGTCCTTTTCGAAGATGCCGCGGTATTCCGTATAGGTCGTGGCGCCGATGCAACGCAGCTGGCCCGAGGACAGCGCAGGCTTCAGCAGGTTGGAAGCGTCCAGTGTGCCGCCGGAGGCCGCACCCGCGCCGATCAGGGTGTGGATCTCGTCGATGAAGAGGATGGCGTCGGCATCGTCGGCCAACTGCTTGAGCACGCCTTTCAGGCGCTGCTCGAAGTCGCCGCGATACTTGGTGCCGGCCAGGAGCGCGCCCATGTCGAGCGCGTACACCGAGCTGTGCGCCAGGATGTCGGGCACCGTGCCCTCGACAATGCGGCGCGCCAGTCCTTCGGCGATGGCGGTCTTGCCGACGCCCGCCTCGCCCACCAGCAGCGGGTTGTTCTTGCGGCGGCGGCACAGGGTCTGGATCACCCGCTCCAACTCGGTTTCGCGCCCGATCAGCGGGTCGATCTTGCCCGCCAGGGCCTGGGCATTGAGATTGAGCGTGTAGGACTCCAGCGGCGAGCCAGCCGCGCCCTCCTGTGCGGTCTCGGCGGATTCCTCCTGGCGCGGCGAGCCAGCCTGGGGCACCTTGGCGATGCCGTGGGAAATGAAGTTGACCACGTCCAGTCGGGAGACGCCCTGCTGGTCGAGGAAATAGGCTGCATGCGAATCCTTCTCGCCGAAGATCGCCACCAGCACGTTGGCGCCGGTGACCTCCTTCTTGCCGGAAGACTGCACGTGCAGGATGGCGCGCTGGATCACGCGCTGGAAGCCGAGCGTGGGCTGGGTGTCGACCTCGCCCTCGCCTTCGACCCTGGGCGCGTGCTCGTCGATGAATTCGGTCAGTTTCTTGCGCAGTTCGTCCAGGCTGGCGCCGCAGGCGCGCAGCACCTCGGCGGCGGAGGGATTGTCCAGCATCGCCAGCAGCAGGTGCTCGACCGTGATGAACTCGTGCCGCTTCTGGCGCGCGTCCATGAAGGCCATGTGCAAGCTGACTTCGAGTTCCTGCGCAATCATGATTACCTCAACTTTTCTCCATCGTACACTGCAAGGGGTGCTGGTTGTCCCGGGCGTAACGGGTTACCTGCTCCACTTTGGTATTGGCGATATCCTTGGAATAAACCCCGCAAACAGCCATGCCTTCCGTATGCACTTTGAGCATGATTTGCGTCGCCCGTTCACGGTCCATGCCAAAAAAACGCTGCAATACCCTCACCACGAAATCCATGGGCGTGTAATCGTCGTTCAGCAACAGAACCTTATAAAGCGGCGGCGGCTTGACCCTGGCTTTCGCCGGCTCAAGCAGCGTGCCTGTTTCGCGCTTGCCTGCCATTACCTGGAATGTAGCCCATAACAATACTCATATTTGATGAGCCGGAAAGAATTTTCAAGCCTGCCACAAACAATGCAGGGAAAAATTGAAGTTTGCCGGCATTTTTGAACTTTTGCCACGGCAGGAGGAGTTGTGTCAATTCGGGGAAAACGGAAATTTCCCGCCTTCGCGTTACCCTGCGCGAAGGCCCGTCCGTCCGGGCAGTGCCGGCCCCGCGAAGCAAAGGGGATACGCCCCGCCCGGGCAAGCCAAAAAAGCCCCGCGGGGCCTTTAACTAATTTGAAATTGGCGGAGAGGGGGGGATTCGAACCCCCGATACGGGAGAACCCGTATGCCGGATTTCGAATCCGGTGCATTCAACCGCTCTGCCACCTCTCCGCAGAGGTTTTCGCTCGGGCAAACTGTTGCCGGCAAACGGCGAAGGCGGGATTTTACATGGAGTTTGCCGCTGGCCCAACCCAAATTTGGCGGCGCCAGCATGCTAGACTTCCGGCATGATTCGCGCCTTGTGCCTGGGCTGGCTGGCCCTGGTGACCCTGCAAGGGTGCAGCCGCCCGTTGCCCGATCCCGACGCCAGCACGGAAATGGTGGTGACGGTGCCTTTCGGGCCTGCCACGTTCTACCTCGATCCGGAAGGAAACCCCCAAGGCTACACGCATGACGTGGTGCAGGCATTCGCCGCCAAATACAACTGGACAGTGAAATGGCAACAGACGGAGGCCTACTCCGAACTGTTTCAAACCCTGCGCGAACGGAAAACCCATCTCGTCGCCGCCAACCTGATCGCCGCATCGGTCGACGAGCAGCAGTTGCTGCCCGGGCCCATGCTGTTCGAAACCCGGGTGGTGGTGGTCACCCGTCGCCCGGCTCCCGGGATCAAGAATCTGGCCGACCTCGCCAGGCTGAACATCGCCATCGCCCAGGAGGCCGGGCACAACTCACTGCTCGAGTCCGCCCGCCGCAAATATCCGAAACTGCAATGGACGACCCTGCCGGATATTTTTCCGGAAGGGCTGCTTGCCAAGCTGGACGAGAGGGAATTCGACGCAGTCGTGGTGAACGAGCAGGATTTCGATCTGGCGCGCAATCAGTACCCCGCCCTGGGCATCGCCTACGAGTTGTCCCCAAAGGAGCCCGTGGTCTGGGCGTTGCCCCTGCATGGCGGCAGATCCCTGCTTGCCAAGCTCAACCGCTTTTTCATCGAGGCGCGCCGCGACGGCACCCTGCAGCGGATTTACGAACGCCACTACGGCCACGTCGGCCGCCTGGAGCCGGCCCATGCCGAGGGCATCCTTGCGCGCAGGCTGTCCATCCTGCCGCGCTACCGGAAGTTTTTCCATGAGGCGCAGGAACAGACTTCGCTGGACTGGCGGCTGCTCGGCGCCATCGGCTACCAGGAGTCCAAGTGGGATCCGTATGCCACTTCGCCCACGGGCGTGCGCGGGCTGATGATGCTGACGGGGGAAACCGCCGACCGCATGGGCATCGGCAACCGCCTGGACGCGCGTCAAAGCATCCTCGGCGGGGCAAAATATCTGGTGCTGCTGAAAGGCTCCCTGCCCGAGCGCATCCCCGAGCCGGACCGCACCTGGCTGGCGCTGGCGGCCTACAACCAGGGGCTTGGCCATCTGGAGGACGCGCGGCGCATCGCCCAGGCCAAGGGCTTGAACCCGGACAGCTGGACGGACGTGAAGCAGACCCTCCCTCTTCTGCAGCGTGGCGGCTACGAGAAGGTCACCCGCCATGGTTACGCGCGTGGCGGCGAAGCCGTGATTTTCGTCGAAAGCGTGCGCAATTATTACGACATCCTTTCCCGCCTGGAAAAGGATCACAAGCCCTATCTGACGCCCCCCGAATCAGATCGGCCGAGCCTGGCGGTCAAATGACATCGAGGCTTGCCGCGGCTGCGATGGAGGCCTTGGCAAGGCACCCTCAGTTTTCCGGCTTGGGCGCGATCACTTCGCGGTTGCCGTTGGGCTGCATCGCCGATACCAGCCCGGCTTTTTCCATGGCCTCGATAAGGCGCGCCGCGCGGTTGTAGCCGATGCGCAGGTGCCGCTGCACGGCGGAAATCGAAGCGCGGCGGGTCTTGAGCACGATGTCCACGGCCTGGTCGTAGAGCGGATCGGACTCTGCGTCCGCCCCGCCCTCGCCTTCCAAGCCCCCGCCCGCTTCTTCCGGGCTTTCCAGAATGCCTTCGATGTATTCCGGCTCGCCCAGGGCCTTGAGGTAATCCACCACGCGGTGCACTTCGCCATCGGAGACAAAAGCGCCGTGCACGCGGCTGGGCAGGCCGATGCCTGGCGGCAGGTAGAGCATGTCGCCCTGGCCCAGCAGCGCCTCGGCGCCCTGCTGGTCGAGGATGGTGCGCGAGTCGATCTTGGAGGACACCTGGAAGGCGATGCGGGTGGGAATATTGGCCTTGATGAGGCCGGTGATGACATCGACCGAGGGGCGCTGTGTGGCGAGGATCAGATGGATGCCGGCGGCCCGCGCCTTCTGGGCGAGCCGCGCAATGAGTTCCTCGACCTTCTTGCCCACCACCATCATGAGGTCGGCAAGCTCGTCGATCACCACCACGATGTGCGGCATCGACTCCAGCGGCTCGGGGTTGTCGGGGGTGAGGCTGAAGGGATGCGTGAGCGGCTTGCCGGCCTTTTTGGCATCGCGGATTTTCTGATTGTAGCCAGCGAGATTGCGCACCCCCATGGCAGACATCAATTTGTAGCGCCTGTCCATCTCGCCCACGCACCAGTGCAGCGCGGATGCGGCCTGACGCATGTCGGTGACCACGGGCGCCAGCAGGTGCGGAATGCCCTCGTAGACCGACAGTTCCAGCATCTTGGGATCGACCATGATGAGGCGCACGGTATCGGGTCCGGACTTGTAGAGCAGCGACAAAATCATGGCATTGATGCCCACCGACTTGCCCGAACCGGTGGTGCCCGCCACCAGCAGATGCGGCATCCTGGCGAGATCGGCCACCACCGGATTGCCGGCGATGTCCTTGCCCAGGGCCACGGTCAGATGGCTGGCCATGTCATGGTAGGTCTTCGAGCCGAGGATTTCCGACAAGTGCACGGTCTGGCGGTTGGGGTTGGGGATTTCCAGGCCCATGGTGTGCTTGCCGGGAATGGCCTCGACCACGCGGATGCTCACCACCGACAGCGTGCGCGCGAGGTCCTTGGAGAGATTGACGATCTGGCTGCCCTTGACGCCCACCGCCGGCTCGATTTCG
Organism: Pseudomonadota bacterium; assembly: GCA_021847835.1. GTDB lineage: Bacteria > Pseudomonadota > Gammaproteobacteria > Burkholderiales > Thiobacillaceae > UBA6918. The sequence continues at coordinate 33,572 of JAJZPR010000002.1, read as the reverse complement.
TAGCGGGTGATGACCGGGCCGGGCGAGGCCGTCACCACTTTTACTTCCACGCCGAATTCCTTGAGCTTGCGCTCGATCATGAGCGAGGTGAATTCCAGCGCCTCCTTGCCGACCGGCTCGACGGCCGCCTGCGCTGCCTCGTCCAGCAGGTGCAGCGGCGGCAGCGGCGAATCGGGCAGCTCGCGGAACAGCGGCGACTGCTTTTCCGCCTCGAGGCGCGGCGACTTGGGCACTTCCTTGACCACGGGCTCGATGCGGACAGGCTTGGCAATTTCGAGTTTTTTCTTTTCCTCGGCCACCACTTCCTCGCGCTTTTGCAGCGCGGCCTGGCCGATGCGCTCGTCGCGTTTGCGCTGGATGTAGATGATGGCAGACCACCAGGCGCGCTCCAGCCGCTCGCCGACGGTTTCGGCGATGCGCAGCCAGGATGTGCCGGTATACAGGCTGAAACCGATGCCCATGCCGGTCAGCAACAGCAGCGTGCCGCCGGTAAAGCCGGTCAGCGACATCGCCAGGCCGCCAAGACCCTGCCCGAGAATGCCGCCGGCGCCGTGTGGAAGGTCAGCAAGCGACCACAGGCGCAGGTGTTCGAGCGCGCTGCTTGCCAGTATCAGGAGGGCAAAGCCGCCCAGCGCCACCCACAGATGGCGGCGGCTGGCCAGGGGCTCTTCTTCGAGATGGCGAAATACCCACACGGCATAGCTGACAGCGAGCGCCACCAGCCACCAGGCCGAATACCCCAAGAGGCCCAGCAGCAGATCGGACACCCAGGCGCCCAGGCTGCCGGCAAGGTTGGACGGCCGCGCGCCCTCGATGCCGGTGGTAAAGAATCCGCCATCGTTCGAGCTGTGGCTCATCAGCATGACCGCGAGGAACAGCGCCGCCGCCAGTACGGCGAGGGCACGGGCCTCGCGCAGCAGTTTCAGCATGCGCGGCGGCAACGGCTCGGCGGGTCGAGGGCGAGTGTGGCGTCTGGCCTGTGACATGGCTCTTTTAATAATGCGAATGCGCCATTATATAGTTGTCAGTTATCAGTTTTCAGTTATCAGCTGTTCAAAGCCGGCCTGCCTGTACTTCGTGGCAACTTGATAGAATCCAGCCTGTCCATCGCAAAACCAAACTGAAAGAACGCCAATCATGACGACCAAGCACGCCAAACTCCTGATTCTCGGTTCCGGCCCCGCCGGCTACACCGCCGCCGTCTATGCCGCCCGCGCCAACCTGAAACCGGTGCTGATCACCGGCCTGCAGCAGGGCGGCCAGCTCACGACCACCACCGACGTCGACAACTGGCCCGCCGACGCCAACGGCGTGCAGGGCCCCGAGCTGATGCAGCGCTTCGAGGCGCATGCCGCGCGCTTCGAGACCGAGATCATTTTCGACACCATCCACACCGCCAGGCTCACCGAAAAGCCCATCACCCTGATTGGCGACAGCGGCACCTACACCTGCGATGCGCTCATCATCGCCACCGGCGCCTCGGCCATGTACCTGGGCCTGCCTTCGGAACAAGCCTTCATGGGCAAGGGCGTGTCGGGCTGCGCGACCTGCGACGGCTTCTTCTACCGCAACCAGAACGTGGCGGTGATCGGCGGCGGCAACACCGCCGTGGAGGAGGCGCTGTATCTCGCCAACATCGCCAACCACGTGACCCTGGTGCATCGCCGCGACAAGTTCAAGGCCGAGAAGATCATGGTCGATCACCTCATGGAAAAGGTGAAGGAAGGCAAGATCACCCTGCAGACCGACCATGTGCTGGACGAGGTGCTGGGCAATGATTCCGGCGTGACCGGCATGCGCATCAAGCACGTCGAAACCGGCGTCACCCAGGACATCGCGCTCACCGGCATCTTCATCGCCATCGGCCACAAGCCCAACACCGACCTGTTCCAGGGCCAGCTCGAACTGGAACACGGCTACATCGTGACCAAGAGCGGCCGCGCCGGCAATGCCACCGCCACCAGCGTGCCCGGCGTGTTCGCCGCGGGCGACGTGCAGGACCACATCTACAAGCAGGCGGTGACCAGCGCCGCGTCCGGCTGCATGGCCGCGCTCGATGCCGAGCGTTACCTGGACAACCTCGGTATCGCCTGATGCCCGGCCCCGCCTCCCCGCCAGAAGATGCCAGCCTCTTCCGGCAGGAGGTGGCAGACGTCGTTGCGTTGCCGCCCGCCAACCGGGCGGCCATTCCACGACCGCGGACCAAGCCTGTCCCGCGTCAGCGCCTCAAGGACGAAAAGCAGGCGCTGATCGACTCCCTGGCCGATCCCTGGGAAATACTCGATGAGGGTGGCCGGGATGCAATGGAAAGCGGCGAGGGGCTGTTCTACGCCCGCCCCGGCGTGCCGGCCGCGGCATTGCGCAAGCTCAGGCGCGGCGCCTGGGTGATCCAGGCCGAGCTCGACCTGCATGGCCTGCGCAGCGATGAAGCGCGCCTCGCCCTGGCCGAATTCCTGCTCGCCTGTGCCCGCCGCGACACCCGCTGCGTGCGCATCATCCACGGCAAGGGCCTGCGTTCGAAAAACCGCGAGCCCGTTCTGAAGCTCAAATTGCGCCACTGGCTGATGCAGCGCGAGGACGTGCTGGCGTTCTGCCAGGCGCGCCCCGCGGACGGCGGCAGCGGCGCCGCCATCGTGCTGCTCAAAAGCCGTTCGCGCCAATTCCCTGAATAAACCCAAAGACGACCACAGAGAACACAGAGAACACAGAGTTCACAGAGTTCACAGAGTTCACAGAGTTCACAGAGTTCACAGAGTTCACAGAGTTCACAGAGTTCACAGAGTTCACAGAGTTCACAGAGTTCACAGAGGGACCCCCCAAGACTTCTGTGAGCGCAGAAAATCATTCCCTACTGACAAGACCTGGCGCATTGAGCATGGGATTTTCTCTGTGTTCTCTGTGCCCTCTTGTGGCTTGAAGTGTTTTGGCACAAAAAAAGGCCGCTTGCGCGGCCTTCAACGGAGGCAAAGCCTGATATCAGGGCTTCAGGTAAACGTAACCCTCCTGCGCCTGCAGCTTGCCGATTTCGGCCACGCCCGAAGGCACCACGCTGGCATCGAGAATCACCGCGCTGTTATCGAGCTTGCGAGCCTTGAGGGTGTTGGCGCACACACGGAAATCGACGCCCATCTCCTTGAGCCCGGCGATCTGGCCCGTATAGGGCTCGCCCTTTTCGTCCTTGGCGTCGTTCAGCAGGAAGTCGATGCCCTTGCCATGGGTGACCACCACGATCTTGGCGCCGGGTTCGGCGTTCTTGTGGTTGCGCACGTTGTTCATGGCCATGCGGGCGACGCTGGCGTCATTGATGTGGTAGACCACCTTGGAAGTGGGTTGCTCTGCCTGCTGCTGGGTGGCGCAACCGGACAGGGTGGCAACGGCGAGCACGGCAGCGCCCAAAAGACCGGAAAATTTCATGCTTATGTCTCCTTACGTTTGAAAATTGTCATCTCAGTCAGACTGACAGGACCTCCCAAGCCACTATAAACCCAGTCGACCCGGATATAAAGACTTGAGCGGGGCTCAATTTATTCCATTTTTATTACGTTTTTTGAACCCGAATCAAAATCAGGCACAAAAATGAGACGGCCGTGCCGTTCTGTACGGACGCAGCCAAGGCCAGGCGATGCGCATGGCATTTTATAGTTGCCTGGCGCCCGCCGTCAGTCCACAATGGCATCAGTATTGGCTGACACACGACATGAAGCATCCAGACATCCCGGATTTCGAGGCCGACTCCACGGGCGGCCCGTTCAGGCTCTCGGCCCAGAAGGGCAAGACAGTAGTACTTTACTTCTACCCCAAGGACAACACGCCCGGCTGCACCACGGAGGGCATGGAGTTCCGCGACCTCGCCGCGAAGTTCGCCGAGGCCGGCGCCGTCATCGTCGGCGCCTCGCGCGACGGCCTGAAGTCGCACCAGAACTTCAAGGCCAAGCTCGGCCTGCCCTTCGAGCTGATTTCGGACCCGGACGAGAAGCTGTGCGAACTGTTCGGCGTCATGAAGCTGAAAAACATGTATGGCAAACAGGTGCGCGGGGTGGAGCGCAGCACCTTCGTTTTCGACAAAAACGGCAAGCTGGCCAGGGAGTGGCGCGCAGTCAAGGCGCCGGGCCATGCCGCGGAAGTTCTTGAATTCATTCAAACCCTGAAATAAGCAGCCTGTCCATGCCCAAGAAAACCGCAGCAACCAAGTTGTTCGTCCTCGACACCAACGTGCTGATGCACGACCCCACCAGCCTGTTCCGTTTCGAGGAACACGATCTCCTGATCCCCATCATCACCCTGGAAGAGCTGGACCAGCACAAGAAGGGCATGAGCGAGGTCTCGCGCAACGCCCGCCAGGCCAGCCGTTTCCTGGACGAACTGGTGCGCAGTTGGGAAGACATGGACGAGGGCATCCCGCTGGGGCCGGCGAGCCACGACGCCGCCACCGGCCGGCTGTTTTTGCAGACCGAGGCCATCGACGGCCCGCTGCCGGTATCGCTTGCCGCGAGCAAGGTGGACAACCAGATCCTGGGGGTGGTGCTGCACCTCTCGCAGAAATACCTCAAGCGCCAGGTGGTGCTGGTGTCGAAGGACATCAACATGCGCATCAAGGCGCGCGCCCTGGGCCTGCACGCCGAGGACTACTTCAACGACAAGGTGCTGGAAGACACCGACCTGCTCTACACCGGCGTCACCGAACTGCCTGCGGATTTCTGGGACAAGCACGGCAAGGGCATGGAATCCTGGCAGGTCAACGGCCACACCTATTACCGCATCAAGGGCCCGATGACGGACGGCTTCCTGATCAACGGCTTCGTCTATCAGGAGTCCGACAGCCCCTTCTATGCCAAGGTGCTGAGCGTGAAGGGCAAGACCGTCGAACTGGAAACCATCAAGGATTACGGCCACCACAAGAACAACGTCTGGGGCATCACCGCGCGCAACCGCGAGCAGAACTTCGCGCTCAACGTGCTGATGGATCCGGAAATCGACTTCGTCACCCTGCTCGGCCAGGCCGGTACCGGCAAGACCCTGCTGACGCTCGCCGCGGGGCTGGCCCAGGTGCTGGAGAAGAAGATCTACAGCGAGATCATCATGACCCGCGTCACCGTTCCCGTCGGCGAGGACATCGGCTTTTTGCCCGGCACCGAGGAGGAAAAGATGACGCCGTGGATGGGTGCGCTGGAGGACAACCTCGACGTGCTCAACAAGACCGACGACGAGGCCGGCGACTGGGGCCGTGCCGCGACGCAGGATCTGATCCGCAGCCGCATCAAGATCAAGTCGCTCAACTTCATGCGCGGCCGCACCTTCATCAACAAGTTCCTCATCATCGACGAGGCGCAGAACCTGACGCCCAAGCAGATGAAGACCCTCATCACGCGCGCCGGCCCCGGCACCAAGGTGGTGTGCCTGGGCAACATCTCGCAGATCGACACGCCCTACCTGACCGAGGGCAGCTCCGGCCTGACCTACGTGGTGGACCACTTCAAGGGCTGGCCGCACAGCGGGCACGTGACGCTGGCGCGCGGCGAACGCTCGCGCCTGGCCGACCATGCAGCCGAGATCCTGTAAAGGCCGGCAATGAAACCCTGGCTGATCCTGACCGCCAGCCTGGCGCTCGCCATGCCCGCCCAGGCCGTCGACTGGAACGAGCTGCTCAAGGGCGTGTTCGGCAAGCCCGCCAGCGACGAACAAGCCGCTGGCGACGTGAACGCGCTTTCCAATACCGAGATCAACGCCGGCCTGAAAGAGGCGCTCGTGCGCGGGGCCGATGCCGCCGTCGCCCGGCTTGGGCAAAAGGACGGCTTCTTCGGCGACGAAAAACTGAGAATCCCGCTGCCCGAACCGCTGAAGAAAGCCGAAAGCGCCATGCGCCTGCTGGGCATGGGCAGGCAGGCCGACGAACTGGTGCTGGCCATGAACCGCGCCGCCGAAGCCGCCGTGCCCGAGGCCAGGACGCTGCTGGTCGACGCAGTGAAGGGCATGACCCTGGAGGATGCCAGGGGCATCCTCACCGGCGGCAAGACCTCGGCCACCGACTTCTTCCGCCGCAAGACCGAAGCCAGACTCACCGAGCGCTTCCAGCCCATCGTCAAGACCCACACCGACAGGGTCGGCCTCGCGCAGCAGTACAACCGCTACGCCGGCATGGCCGCGCAGTACAGCCTGATCGACAGGAAGCAGTCGAATGTCGAGCAGTACGTCACCCGGCAGGCGCTCGACCGGCTCTATCTCCTGATCGGCGAGAAGGAAGCCGAAATCCGCGCCAATCCGCTCAAGGCAGGCAGCGAGCTGCTGAAGAAGGTATTCGGCGCAGCCAACTAGCCCGGATAGTTCACCAACCAAGCAAACCCTGCCGCCGGAAAAACGCCACGCAGGCTTGCACGTGCGCTTCCGCCTGTTCCGGCGCAGCCTGGATGCCTGCCTCGCCAAGCCCCCTTTGCAACACCCGCCCCAGCGCATCGATCGATAAGCTGCCGTCCATCGAGACCAGCAGTCGTCGGCCCCACTCATCGACATCCAGCGCCAGATGAAAAGCATTGGTCACCGGCCAGCCCGGCATGGCCGCCTGCGCGCGCGCGAGGGCGGTGGCCCTCGGTAACTCCGCCGAGGTTTCGGTGTGCGGCGGTATGAAGCCATGCGGGCGCACGCCCTGCATCTGCACGAAATCCAGCAGCGCTTCGAGAAACGCGTCGCCCGCCTCGCCGCGATAGCCGTATTCGCGCGCCAGCTGCAATGCGGCAGCAGCCGCGTCTTCATAAGCCTTGACCTGCGGATGAACGCCGGTCAGCGCCACGAGAAAGGCCTTGAGCAATGGATGATTGGCAGGCAGCCGCTCGCCCGCACTGGTCATGAAATGCTGCTCGCAGGGCTCGGCAAAATCCAGCTCGTCCTCCGAGCTCAGATCGGCGCTGAAGGCCAGCGTCTTCAGCAGTTCGGCACGCTGCGGCTGCGGCAGGCTCGAATCATCGCGCACCAGCAGCGCGCGCCGAAAGCGCGTGTCGAGCGCATCGTCGAGGGCGGCCTCCGCCTCCAGCCAGCGCTCGTAACGCGACTCGGCCGACAACCCCCAGTCGTCTTCCAGCGCCACGCGCGCGCGGCGCGACCCCGCTTCGCCCAGATAGCGCAGGCCGTGGCCTGCCGCATCGCCGACGAACTGCAAGAAGGCGAATGGCTGGTTGATGTCGGACAGGTATTCGTGGAACACATAGGAAGCGGACGCGTTCTTCAGATAGTCCGCCTCCCTTCGCAGCCGCTCGTCGTCGAACGATGCCGACGCGAGCACGCTGCGCGCCCGTTCCACGCGCTGCATGGGGCCGAGCCGGGAATCGTCATGTTGCATCAGCAACTCGCGCAGCCGGCCGTAGGTGCGCCAGCCGGCTGCCACGTTGAAGCTGACGTAGGCGATGCCCTGCGGCCTGAGCCGTTCGCGGCAGGCCGCCAGCAGCGCCGCGCGCACGGCATCCGGCACCCAGGAATACACCCCGTGCGCGATGATGAAATCGAATTCGCCCAGGTCGTCGACGTGAGCGGCGCGCAGCGACGCTGCGTCCCCCTCGCCCGCTTGCGGAAGAGGGCCGGGGTGAGGGAGCGCGGCAATATCGCCGTGCAACAGGCGGATATTGGCCAGGCCTGCCTGCGCGATGAAGGCCCGCCCCTCCTCCACCTGTACGCGCGAAAGATCGACGCCGACGAATTCGCTGTCCGGATGGCGCGCCGCCATGGGAATGAGGTTGCCGCCCTGCGCGCAGCCCAGTTCCAGGATGCGCGAAGTGCGCGCATCGGCCGCCTCGAATCCGTGCAGCCGCGCCAGCGCCGCCAGGAAATCCGGTTCGGTCTCTGGAAACGGCAGGCGGTCGTAGGGAAGCTCGTCGTAGCTGGCCAGGGTTTTCATGGGCAATGCGATCCTGGCGGGCGGCCTGCGCGCGCCGCTGCGCCTATTTCAGCAGGAACAGCAGCTCTTCGTCGCCCATGCTGATGACGTCATTGGGCGCCAGCGGCCGGGGTTCGCCGCCGATGGGCTTGCCGTTGAGCAAGGCCGGCTTTTTGCCTTCGACGTGAGTGATGAAATAGCCGTGCGGGCGGCGGTTGATCACGGCAAGCTGCACCCCGGGCTCGCCGAAGGTGCGCAGCACCCGCGGCAGTTCGATTTCCCTGCCGGCCTGCGGCCCTTTCGTCACCCTGACCAGGCCAAGCCGGGCGCCTTCCCGCGCCTGTCCGGGCTTCCTGGCCGCCGCCCGTTCGAGGCCGGCAAGCGGCGCAGGCATCGCCGCCGCTTCGGGGGCGAGCCCCTGTATCACCATGGTTCTGTCGAGGCTGGGACCGCTGACGGCCTTCTGGCTGCGATAGCGGATCTGGCAGCTGCCGATCTCGATCACGTCGTCGTGCTGCAGGATGTGACGCGTGATCCTGTTGCCGTTCACCAGGGTGCCGTTGGTGCTGCCGAGGTCCTCCAGGATGTCATCGTTGCCGACCGTCGTGATCACCGCATGCGACCTGCTGACGCCCGGATGGGCGAGCGGCAGGCTGTTGTCCTCCAGACTGCCGATGGTGAATCGCGGCGTGTCGATGAAATAGTTGCCGGCCACCTCGCCGTCAACGGTCAGAATCAGTTTTGCCATAGCGTGTCAGCGTCCGAACAGTCCGCAAAAGAAAGCCTTGATTTTCCCGGATGCCGATGGCTGTTCCCCGACCTTCGCGAGAATGACCGAAACATTGTCTTCGCCGCCATTGTCGTTGGCAATCATCACCAGTTGCTTAGCGGCCAGCGGCAGATTGGCCTGCAGCGAGTTGAGCACCAGTTCGATGTCCGCGTCGTCCACCATGTCGTTCAGGCCGTCCGAACAAAGCAGATAAACATCGCCGATGCGGGCTTCGTGCACGCCCAGGCTCACCTCCACATCGGCATGCAGTCCCAGCCCGCGCGTCACCAGATGGCGGTTGTGCGAGGTTTCCGCCTCCCTGACGCTGACCAGGCCCAGATCGATCTGCTCCTGCAGGATGGAATGGTCGTGCGTCAACAGTTCCAGCCGCCCGTTCCTCAGGCGGTAGATGCGGGAATCGCCGACATGCGCGATCGTCACGCGGCCGTCGCGCAACATCAGCAGCGCGACCGTCGAGCCCATGAGCTGTTCCTGCCCCGTACCGGCGCCGCGCCGCGGCAGCTTCTGGCTTTCCTGGAAAACGATGCGATTGGCCGCCTTGACGGCCTTGCGCGCGAGGGTGCCGACATCGCGGCCGGCGTCCTTTTTCAGGCCTTCGTCCATCACCTCCCTGACGGCACGGGTGGCAAGTTCGCTCGCGACATTGCCGGCCTTGTAGCCGCCCATGCCGTCGGCCAGCACCAGCAGGCCCAGCCTGGCATCGGTGGCGATGCTGTCCTCGTTGAGATTGCGGATCAGGCCGACATCCGTTTCGGCGGCGATTTCAAGCAATGCGGGGGTAGTCGTGGCGGACACGATGCGACTCTTCCTTCCTTTTGGCTTTGTTGTGTTTGTGCTTTGTTATAATTTTCCCGCCCATTCTCACATCATAAAACAGCCAAAGGCAAGCCCCTTCCCACCCTCGTCGCATATGCCCAACCAGAAAATAATCGGCCGCTATCAGGTCACCTCGGTGATGGGACAGGGCGCAATGGGTACGGTCTACAAGGCGCTCGATCCGGTCATCGAGCGCGTCGTCGCCATCAAGACCATCAACCTCGAACTGTCCAGGGAAGAGCGCGCCGAATTCGAGGAGCGCTTCTACCGCGAGGCCAAATCCGCGGGCCGCCTCAGCCATCCCAATATCGTCACCATCTACGACGTCGGCGAGACCGACGAGGCCGCCTACATCGCGATGGAATACCTGGAAGGCGAATCCTTGCGCGACGTGCTCGATTCCGGCGTGGTGCTGCCCCTGGCGCACATCTGCTCGATCGCGGCGAAGGTAGCGAATGCGCTCGATTACGCGCACGAGAACGGCGTGGTGCACCGCGACATCAAACCCGCCAACATCATGATTTCACGCAGCCGCGACGTGAAGATCATGGATTTCGGCATCGCCCTCATCCCCACCGGCTCGCGCACCCAGGCCGGCACGGTGCTGGGCTCGCCGAAATACATGGCGCCGGAACAACTGACGGGCAAGGCCACGGACGGCAGGGTCGACATCTTTTCGCTCGGCGTGGTGCTCTACGAAATGCTGACCGGCGTCGCGCCTTTCAACGGCGACAATCTCAGCGCCATCATGTACAGGATCCTGAACGAGACGCCGGCGCCACCGAGCGCCCTCAATGCGCGCGTACCGCCCGAGCTTGACCGCATCGTCGCTAGGGCACTGGCCAAGCGGCCGGAAGACCGATACCGGACAGCGGGTGAATTCGCCCGCGCGCTCGAGCACTGGGAGGCCCCTTTTTCCGGTGAGGCGGCGCAGGCAGACGGCAAGGCGGCAAAGCCCGCGCAAAAAGGCGCGGCATCCCCGGCGCCGCGGAATTCCGCAGACGGCAGGCATCCGCTCGACGTCGAAACCGAAATTCTGCCGTCGCGGGCCGCGCGCGGAAACGCCGGGGGCATGAAGCCCGCGCAGCCTCCGACGAATACCCGGCGTGCCGTTTTCCTGCTGGCCATCCCGGCACTGGCCCTGGCGGCGTTCGCGGTGCTGCAACTGACGCCCCAGCCACAGGCACCCGATATTGCGGCCGCGCCGGTTCAGCAGCCCATCACGAAGCCTGCGGCAGGCAAAACCCCGGCAGACAAACCCGCGGACGGGCAATCCCCTCCGCCGCCCGCGCAGGACAGTCTGGCAGACGCAGCCGCGCCACGCCCCGCGGCGGCAAGCGCCGAGCCTAAACCGGCTGCCGCCGCGGCGACGGCCACCCTGTCCTTCGCCATCACCCCCTGGGGCGAAGTTTTCGTGGATGGCCGCAAGGCAGGCGTGTCGCCGCCCTTGTCCAGACTGGAAATCCAGGCCGGAACCCACAGCATCGAAATCCGCAACGCGAGCTTCGCGCCCCGCCATGTTAAAGTGAACGTCGAGGCAGGCCAGACGCTGAAGATCAAGCACAAATTCAAATGAGCAAAGACTTGTTGATCACATCCCGCGCCGTCATGCTGGCGTTTTGCGGCGCCCTGCTGCTGTCGGCATGCTCGACCTCGATCGTGCGTGACACCGGCCTGGACAAGCTGGCGCCGCGCAAGGCCGAGCAGGACCTGTCCGCCGGAATCCGCGCCTACGAGGACGGCAATTACAAGAGCGCGCTCAGGCATCTGCAAAGTGCGCTCGATGAAGGGCTCATCCTCAAATCCGACAAAGTGGTGGCGCACAAATATCTTGCCTTCGTGCACTGCGCGCACGGGCGCGACATGCAGTGCCGCGAGGAATTCCGCCGGGCGCTGGCGCTCGACCCGAAGTTCGAACTGGACCCGACGGAAGCCGGCCATCCGGCATGGGGGCCGACGTTCAGAAGCGTCAAGGCGGAAATGGCAAGAAAATCCCCGAAATAGCCAGACGCCACACCACGATGGCAAGGCCGCACAAATACCGCCTGACGAATCTGTCGGGCTTTCTTCATGGGAGACCTCGATGAAATTGAGCGACACGTTCCTTTTTTCCGCATTCCTGCTTATCGCATCGCTGATGGGGGGCTGCGCATCGGTTCCGATGGCCTCGATGGACGATGACGCGAAGGCCAAGTCCTTTGCCGTGCGCGAAGACAAGGCGAACATCTATGTTTACCGCAACGAGTCGTTCGGCGGCGCCATTCCGATGACCGTTGCGCTCGACGGCAGGGTCGTCGGGCAAACGGGGCCGCAAACCTATTTCCTGTTCGAGGTCGCACCCGGCCCGCACGAAGTGAGTTCCATCGCGGAAAACAATTCCGTGCTCAAGCTCGATGCCAAGGCAGGGAAATCCTATTTCGTCTGGCAGGAGGTCAAGATGGGGGTGTGGATGGCGCGCTCCCAGCTGCACGAGGTCGATGAACAGACCGGCCGCAAGGCGGTGGCCGAATGCAAGCGCGCGCAGGCGAACTTCTAGGGAAAAAGCCATCCATGAGCCGCATTGCGGCCGGATTTTCCGGCGCCGCAGCGGATTTGCGGCATTCAAGCCATGGTAGAGTGGCTCGTTGACCTTGCAGAGCTTTCCTGGCGTGTCCGCAGACCTGTTCGAATCCGACCCCATCTACCAGCCGCTGGCCGACCGCCTGCGGCCGCGGAGGCTGGACGAGGTCGTCGGGCAGGCGCACCTCATCGGCCCCGGCAAGCCGCTCAGGGTGGCCTTCGACTCGGGCAAGCTGCATTCCTTCATCCTGTGGGGGCCGCCGGGGGTGGGCAAGACCACGCTGGCACGGCTGATGGCCGACGCCATGGCGGCGGATTTCATTCCGCTCTCCGCCGTGCTGTCCGGCGTCAAGGACATCCGCGAGGCGGTGGCGCGCGCCGAGATCAACCGCGCTGCATCAAATAAAGGCGTCGGCCGCCGCACCATCCTGTTCGTGGACGAAATCCACCGCTTCAACAAGGCGCAGCAGGATGCGCTGCTGCCGCATGTCGAATCCGGGCTGGTGACCTTCATCGGCGCGACCACGGAAAACCCTTCCTTCGAAGTCGTCGGCGCGCTGCTCTCGCGCGCCCAGGTCTATGTGCTGAAGCCGCTCACCGCCGAGGACCTGCAGGCCCTGTTCATGCGGGTACGGGAGGCGCTGCCGGATGTGGCATTCGAGCCCGGCGTGGCGGACAAGGTGATCGAATACGCCGACGGCGACGCGCGGCGTTTCCTCAACGACCTCGAACAGCTGGCCGAGGCCGCGCGCTCGGAAAAATCCGCCGTCACCCCGGAACTCACGTCGAATGTCCTCGTGCGCGGCACGCGCCGCTTCGACAAGGGCGGCGAAGCCTTCTACGACCAGATTTCCGCGCTGCACAAGAGCGTGCGCGGCTCCAACCCGGACGCCTCGCTGTACTGGATGATCAGGATGCTCGACGGCGGCTGCGATCCGCTTTACCTCGCGCGGCGCGTGATCCGCATGGCCACGGAGGACATCGGCCTCGCCGACCCCAGGGCGCTGAGATTGGCACTGGACGCCGCCGAAACCTACGAGCGCCTGGGCAGCCCCGAAGGCGAGCTGGCCATTGCGCAGGCCGTGCTGTACCTGGCCTGCGCGCCCAAGAGCAACGCGGTGTATGTGGCTTACAATAACGCCCGGCGGTTTGTGAACGAAGACGGCTCGCGCGAAGTGCCGATCCATCTGCGCAACGCACCGACCAAACTGATGAAGGAACTGGGCTACGGCCGCGCCTACCGCTACGCGCACGACGAGCCCGATGCCTACGCGGCGGGCGAGACCTATTTGCCGGAAGACATGCCCGAGCCCAACTGGTACCAGCCCACGCCGAGGGGACTGGAAGGCAAGATCGCCGAACGGCTGAATTATTTGCATGGGCTGGATAGGGCGGAAAAGAAGAAAAGCTAGCCACAGAGAACACAGAGGCCACAGAGTAAAAACCTTGGATAAACTGACCGAATCGATCATTGCGGCGGCCATTGAGGTTCATAAACTGCTTGGCCCGGGTTTGCTGGAAGCAGTATACGAAGAAGCGCTCTGTCATGAATTTGAATTGAGAAGAATAGCGTTCGAACGCCAGGTTCCGGTCGATATGGTTTACAAGACACAAACGATCAGGGGGCAACGTCTTGATCTGCTTGTTTCGGGGGAGGTCGTCGTTGAAATCAAATCGTTGAAGAATGTGCCGGACTACGCTGTTTCCCAGACATTGTCGTATCTGCGAGCAAGCAGGTTAAAGCGAGGACTGATCATCAATTTTGGCGAACGCAAACTGGTTAATGGCATACAAAGGGTTTCTCTGTGACCTCTGTGTTCTCTGTGGCTGATTTTAAGGTTTCATAAATGCTGGACATACAACTCCTGCGCGCCGACATCGACGGCGTGGCAGCCAAACTCAAGCGCCGTGGCTTCGATCTCGACGTGGCCGAATTCAAGGCCCTGGAGGCCGACCGCAAGGCGGTGCAGACCCGCACCCAGGAATTGCAGGCCACCCGCAACAGCCTGTCCAAGAGCATCGGCATGGCCAAGTCCAGGGGCGAGGACGTCGCGCCCATCATGGCGCAGGTGGCGGGCCTGGGCGACGAACTGAAGGCGGCGGAAGAAAAGCTTGCCTACATCCAGGCGCGCCTCCAGGAACTGCTCGCCGGCGTGCCCAACCTGCCGCACGAAAGCGTTCCCGCCGGCAAGGACAGCGAGGAAAACCTCGAAGTCTCGCGCTGGGGCACGCCGCGCGTGTTCGACTTCGAAGTGAAGGACCACGTGGACGTGGGCGCCGCGCTGGGCCTCGATTTCGAGGCCGGCGCCAAGCTCTCGGGCGCGCGCTTTTCCGTGATGAAGGGCGGCGTCGCGCGCCTGCACCGCGCGCTCGCCCAGTTCATGCTCGACGTGCACACGTGCGAGCACGGCTACACCGAGGTCTATGTCCCCTATCTGGTGAACGCCGATTCCATGTACGGCACCGGCAATCTGCCCAAGTTCGAGGAAGACCTCTTCGCCACCTTCAAGAATGCGGACGAGAAGCTTTACCTTATTCCCACCGCCGAAGTGCCGGTGACCAACCTCGCGCGCGGCGAGATTCTCGCCGCGGAGAGCCTGCCGCTGAAGTACGTCGCGCACACCCCGTGCTTCCGCTCCGAGGCCGGTTCCCACGGCCGCGACACGCGAGGCATGATCCGCCAGCACCAGTTCGACAAGGTGGAACTGGTGCAGATCGTGAAGCCGGAGGATTCCTATGCGGCGCACGAGGAACTCGCCGCGCATGCCGAAAAGATCCTGCAACTGCTGGAACTGCCGTACCGCAAGATGCTGCTGTGCACCGGCGACATGGGCTTCGGCAGCGCCAAGACCTACGACCTCGAAGTCTGGCTGCCGGCGCAGAATACCTACCGCGAGATTTCCTCCTGCTCCAACTTCGAGGCCTTCCAGGCGCGGCGCATGCAGGCGCGCTACCGCAGCGAGAAGGGCAAGCCCGAACTGGTACACACCCTGAACGGCTCCGGCCTGGCCGTGGGCCGCACCCTCGTCGCCATCCTGGAAAACCGCCAGGAAGCCGACGGCAGCGTCACCGTTCCCGAGGCCCTGCGCCCTTATCTGGGAGGTCTGGAGAGAATCGCGGCCCCCTGAGGGTTTCGGCCGCAGGCAGGAAACCAGGCGGATTGCTTTGCCGTTGCGCGGGCGACGGCCCGCACTTCCAGAGGATTGCCGGCGGAACTGTACGGTCTGTTGCCGGACAAAGCCATTAACGAACCCATATTTCGCCCATCATGAGAATCCCTGCCTGCCTGTTTTCTTTCCTGCTGCTCTCCTCCTCCGCTTATGCCGGCGGCGTGGATGCGCTGAAAAACTTCATTGGCGATACCCGCACCGCCAGGGCCGCCTTCACCCAGACCGTGCTGGACCAGAACGGCAAGCTGCGCCAGAAATCCGAGGGCACGCTGGCCTTCTCGCGTCCGGGAAAATTCCGCTGGGTGTACCAGAAACCCTATGAGCAGCTGATCGTGGGCGATGGCAGCAAACTGTGGATCTATGACGCCGACCTCGAACAGGTGACGGTGCGCAAACTGGGCGAGGCACTGGGATCGAGCCCGGCGGCGCTGCTGGCGGGCAGCAACAACATCGAAAAACATTTCACCCTGAAGGACGCAGGCAGCAGCAACGGGCTGGAATGGCTGGAAGCGCGCCCCAGGAGCAAGGAAAGCACCTTCGAGACCGTGCGCATGGGCTTTGCCGGCAACACCCTGGCGGCGATGGAACTCAAAGACAGCTTTGGCCAGACCACGCTGCTGAAATTCTCCGGCATGGTGAAGAATCCTGCGGTAAACGCCGGCGAGTTCAAGTTCACGCCACCCAGGAATGCGGACGTGATAACGGAATAAGCCGCCTCATCGATCACCCTGAATCCCGGCTTGCCGGGAAATGTCTGTTCCCGGCGGTCCATGCCGGGGCGGAATGACGATTCAGATCCCGGTGACAATCTCATCCATCCCCCGCCGTCGCCGCTCGCCCCGCGCCTCTCCGCAATGCCCCAAGGCCAGCATCAGGGCCGGTATCTCGCCCCCGGCCAGGCCGAGCGCCCGCGCCAACGCCGCTTCGTCGAAGCCCCCCATCGGGCAGGTGGCCAGGCCCATGGAAGCCGCCTGTACCATCATCTGCGCGGCGGCGAAGCTGCACTGGGCGATGGCCCAGCCCCTGGGGTCGATCTGCGCATGCATGCCGCGGTAGGCCTCGCGCAACTCCCTGGGCGGCGGCTGGCCGCCGGCCTCGGCCGTCAGGCGCGCTTCGACATAGGCCGAACCCGGTTCCAGCACGCCGGCCAGGGCCACGATGGCGATCATCAGCGGCACGCCCGCCGCGGCCGGCTGGTCGAAACAGGCCGCCGCCACCTTCTCCTTCACGGCAGGCGACCGCACCACGATGAAGCGCCACGGCTCCATGCCGAAGGCCGAGGGCGCGATGCGGCCGGCTTCCAGCACGAGGTTCAGCTCGGCGTCGGCAACCGGCTCGCCAGTGTATTGCCGGCAGGAAAACCGCCTGCCCAGCGCGTTCAGCAATTCAGCCATATTCACCCCCTTGGGTTAAAATCCCTGCTCTATTCAAGCACGTTTGCAGGCCTACATCACTCCGCCATGGACCCCAACGCTTTCGTCCCCCACAACGACCTGGAAAAACTGCTGGCCGACGTCACCCTCGGCACCGTCGCGGCGGAGGATTTCGTCGCCCGCCTCCTGGCCGGCGACCAGGTGTTCATGCCGGTCAAGGACGAAAAGCACGCCATCGCCGGGTTCCAGGCCTCCACCAAGGCGCAGCCGCTGGTGATCGAGGACGACGAAGGCACGCAGATCCTGGTGCTGTTCACCAGCCCCGAGCGCGCCAAGCCCTTCGCCGAGATGTTCCCCGACTTCACGGGCGGGCTGCTGGCGGAATTTCCCTGGGTGCTGCGCCGCATCGGCGGCGGCTTCCCCATTTCGCTCAATCCGGGCTGGGACGTCGGCATGGATTTCGATGCCGAGACCGTGGCGCAACTCATCGCCGCGCTGCCGGAAGAATCCAAGAGTTAAACATGCTGCCCCCTGACATCATCCGGGCACTGACCGACGCGTTGGGGCCGGATCGCGTATTCGCCGATCCCGAGACACTGGCGCTCTACAGCAGCGACGAAACCCCCAAGCAGGTCACCCCCGCCGCGGTGCTCTTCCCCGCCGGCCACGAGCACGTCGTGGCGCTGATGAAAATCGCTTTCGCCCACAAGCTGCCGGTGGTGCCGCGTGGCGCCGGATCCGGCAACGTGGGCGGCGCGCTGCCGGTAAAGAATGGCCTGGTCGTCAGCTTCGAGTGCATGAACCGCGTGCTCGAATTCGACCCCGCCAACAGGCTCATGGTCGTACAGCCCGGCGTGGTCACCGCGGACATCGACCAGCTCGCCAGAACCAGGGGGCTTTTTTACGCCCCCGACCCCGGCAGCGGCGCCTATTCCCGCATCGGCGGCAACCTCGCCATGAACGCCGCCGGCCCCCGCGCCATCAAGTACGGCGTCACGCGCGATTTCGTGCTGGGCCTCAAGGCCGTCACCGGCGACGGCAGGACCGTCGTCACCGGCTGCCGCACATCCAAAGGTGTGACCGGCTACGACTTCACCCGTTTGCTGGTCGGTTCGGAAGGCACGCTCGCGCTCGTCACCGAAGCCACGCTCAAGCTGCTGCCTGCGCCCGAAACCGTGGCCACGCTGCGCCTGTGCTTCAACAGCAACCGCGCCGCCTGCGAAGCCGTGGAGCGCGTGATGAGCCAGGCCGTGCTGCCCTGCGCGCTGGAAATCATGGACCGCCGTTCCATCGAGGCCATCAGGCCCACCGGTGCTGCCGACGACCTGCCCTTCGGCACCGAGGCCCTGCTGATGGTGGAAGCCGACGGCCCCGTGCGCGACGTGCCGCACCAGATCGCCGCGCTGAAAGAAGCCCTGAAGGGCGAGGGCCTGCTGGAAGTGCGCGAAGGCGTCACGCGCGAAGAGGCCCAGGCTTTATGGGCGGCCAGAAAGTCGCTGTCCTTCGCCGTCAAGCAATACGCCCCGCTCAAGATCAACGAAGACGTGGTGGTGCCGGTGTCGAAACTCGCCGACTTCATCGACTTCCTCGACAACCTGGGCCACCGCTACCCCTTCCCCATCGTCAGCTTCGGCCACGCCGGCAACGGCAACCTGCACGTCAACCTGATGGTGCACCCCGACAACGCCGAGGAAATGGCGCAGGCGCGCACCTGTCTGAACGAACTCTTCAGCACCGTGCTGAGCTACGGCGGCACCCTGTCGGGCGAACACGGCATCGGCACCGAAAAGCGCGCCTACGTCGGCATGGAAATCGACCCCGACACCCTGGCCCTGATGCGCGCCGTGAAAAAACAGTTCGACCCCGCCAGCATCCTCAACCCCGGCAAACTGTTCCCCGACGAATGATCAACCCTGGTGTAACCCCCTCTCCCTTGACGGGAGAGGGCTAGGGTGAGGGTGAGTGCTAGAGTGAGACAGCAATCTCAGTTACTTTGATGCACGCAATGCTTTACAAGAATCCAGCCCACCCCTATAATGCGCGACTTCGTTGGGGGTATAGCTCAGCTGGGAGAGCGCTTGCATGGCATGCAAGAGGTCAGCGGTTCGATCCCGCTTACCTCCACCACGAATAAAGGCTGCAATGCATAAACTCGGCGTCATCAGTGTTCTGCTGGGCTTGGCTTTCAGCGTTGCAGGACTGGTAGTCGGCTTCACGCTGGCCATCAGTCGCGGAACCGGAGAAGAGTGGTTTACCCTGGTTCCATTTGGTTTTGTATTACTGCTGCTTGGCGTGACCCTCACGCAACTCAGCAAAAAATGACGATTACTGTCCCCATCGTCTAGAGGCCTAGGACATCGCCCTTTCACGGCGCAAACCGGGGTTCGAATCCCCGTGGGGACGCCAATAAAAAGAACGGCTTACCGAGAGGTAAGCCGTTTTTATTTGTCCGTGTCCCTCAGATGTCCCTAACGTGTCGGGATTTTAATGGGCAAGAACTCGACCGAACCTTCAATCCCGCATAGCCATCGATGTTCTTGTCATGCAGTTCTTTCTTGGGATGTTTTTTGTCTTAAACGCAAGATTTTGCACCCCAGCCAGCACCGCAACACAGCCATATCTGCTCGACTAAAGCCTGAACGCTTGTAAAAGGCGAGTGCAGAGTGGTTGTCGCGGTCGGCCAAGAGTGTTACGCGCAGCAGGCCCTGCTGCTGGCACCACTGCAACACGTGGCCCAGCAACTGACGGCCGAAGCCGCATCTTCGATACGGCTCGGCAACGATGGCATCTTCTAGAAATCCTACAAACCCACCCTCGGCGGTGCCGACTGTCACCAGGACGTGCCATGGCGATGGCTTCACCGTTTTTGCGCACTACGAATATCCTCCCACAATTGGGGTCATCCATAATCAGTCGCAGGGCGCGCGCCTGCTTTTCCGCATTTGGCGTGAAATCGTGTTCCAGGGCGAAGGGTTCGCCCAAAAGCATCTACAATTCGGGAATGTCGTCGAAGTTGGCAGGGCCGATCGCAATGACAGGGCTTGGTCAGACTGCAACGACCAGCCTTTCCGGCTTCTCTGCTTCACCTGCCAGTCGCTGGATAAATTCTTCCAGCGACATGTCGATGCGCGTGATGTTCTGCTCCTGCAGGAAGCGCGCTTCGTTTTTGGTGAGCTCGCCCGGCAGCACGGCCCAGTGCTTGTCGGAGGAGCGCTTCATGACCTGGCGTGCAAAGGTGCGCTCCAGTTGGTTTCGGAAGCGGCAGCCAAAGAACAGGAAATGCTGGCCAGTGCGCAGCTGTTGCACAATCTCCGGAATCGGAGTCTGGATATCGATCTCGGTCAGCACTTCCACGAAGTCGGTATCTGAAACCAGGAAATTCTTTGCTGGGGAAATCGAGCCCATCGGCTTGTACAGAAGCGTATCCCAGGTGTCGGCCTCGAATGGGTCGGCCTGCATGCCATTGGGCCGGAAGTAATGCGCCCAGGTGCCGAAATGTTCGGACTGGCTCACGCCCTGCACCTGCCCCCACAGGTTGCGCGATTGCAGGGCGGTTTCCATGGCGTTGTCGTACCAGGCATCGACGATCAGCAGCGGCTTGCGCACGATGCCTGCGAGATACTGATGCAGCGCAGTCGGTGGCACGCTGGGTGCGAATGCCTCTGACATGATGCCGACCAGTGTCTTGCGGTGCTTGAAGTTCTCGACGTACTGCGCGGCGGCGGTAAGATTGCCGCGAATTTTGAACGGCACGCTCGACTTCGCTACCAGACGCTGCACCAGTTCCTCTGGAGATTTTGGCACCGGGCTGCCGCCCGGAACCAGATCGAGCACCCCCGGCCCCAGGTAGGGAACGATGCCGCCCTCTTCCAGATATGTGGTGATCTCGTTCAACAGAGCGTCGGTATCCATGATCGCTTCTCCTCAAGCTGCCGATTTCAACTGGTTCACCTGAGCGCGCGGCAGGCGGAACAGCGCGCGTCCACCGGACAAGGTCTCATAGCAGTCGGTGGTGGAACGGGTAAGCAGGTTGAACCACTCCTGCGCGCTCAGCGCAGTGGGGCGCTCGCCGATTTCAGTTACCGTACCGTTGGGCGCAAAGCGTACGTGAATCATGACTTGATCTTTATCCATGACGTTTCTCCTTCAGTGAGTTCAGAAGCCGGATGAAAAACCCAGCAGTTCTATGGTGACATCCTCGCCACCAAGCTTTGCCTGGCATGCCAGGCGCGACTTCGCACCTACGCCGACGATGGTGTCGAGCTTTTCGTTCTCACTGCGCTGCACCTTGGACAGGCTCTTGCGCCCGTCATGGACGAAGATGTGGCAGGAGCCGCATTCGGCCTTGCCACCGCATTTGGTTCCGATGGATTCACCGGCGGCGAGCAGGACCTCAAGGATACTCATTCCTTCGTTGTATTGCAGGGTTTTGCCCGAAGGCATGATGGTCAGTACCGGCATTTCACTGCTCCTTGTGTGTTTGGTTAAACGAAAATAAGTCATAAATAAATTGCCGAACCCGCGCCGATGTTGATCGACGCGTCCTTGGCGGTTTTCACGATGAAGCCGATCTGATTCTCGCTCAGGTGTGCGTGGAAAGGCAGAGCGATGATGCGGTCGGCCACTTTCTCGGTGATCTTGAAGTCGCCCTTGCGGTAGCCCAGATTGCTGTAGAACGCCTGCAGGTGCTGCGGCTGGCAATAGGCCGCGGCCTCGACCTTCTCGGCGGCCAGGTCGTTGACGATGGCATCTCGGCTGCTCTTGGTGAAGCGCGTGCCCAGGTGCACCAGGTACAGGAACCAGTGCACTTCGGTCACGTCCGGCCCGATGTAGGGGTCCTTGATGCCCTCGAAGGACTTCACGTAGTCGTAGTAGATTTCCTCGGTCACCTTGCGCCGTTCGAGTATCTGCTCGATACGCGCCAGCTGGGTGAGGCCCAGCGCCGCAGTGATTTCGTTCATGCCGGCCTGGTAGGGCAACATTCCGCCGATGACGATGGAAAAGCGCTCATCCAGCTTGCGGCTTCGCAGGTAGCGCAGCTTGCTGGCGAGTTCGGCGTCGTCGGTCACCAGCATGCCGCCCTCGCCGCAGGTCAGCGCGCCGGGCTGGGAGAAGTCGAAAATGGCCACATCGCCGAAGCCGCCTACCTTGCGGCCCTGGTAAGTGGAGCCGATGGCCTCGGTGGAATCCTCGATGAGCTTGAGACCGTGGCGCGTGGCGAGGTCGCGCAGTGCCGCCCACGGCGCGGGATGGCCGTTGGTGTTGCCGGCGAGGATGGCGCGGGTGCTCGGCGCGATTACTGCTTCGACCTTATCTGGCGCCAGGGTGCCGGACCAGTAGTCGATGTCGGCGAACACCGGCTTCGCGCCCACCAGGGCGATGGCGTGCGCGATCTGGTGCCAGCTGTAGGGTGAGGCGATGACTTCGTCACCGGGACCGATGCCCATGGCTTTCAAGGCCAGCAGCAGACCCAGGGTGCCGCTCGCCGCCGCCACGCCGTGCTTGCGGTCCGTATAGGCGGCAAAGGCGGACTCGAAGGCCGCCACCGCCGGCCCCTGGCTCAGGCGCGGCGATTTCAGCATGTCAGTCACTGCCTCCAATTCCAGCAGGCTGATGTCGGGATCGGAGAGTGGTATCCAGCCTTCGGTCATGATTCAGTTCTCAGTCGTCAGATATCAGTTATCAGTCATCGGTTTTTAGTTATCACTGACTACTGACAACTAATAACTGACAACTATTTCTCACCTCGCCGCCACAACAATCCCCGTCGCAGCCGCCGGATCATCGGTGATGCGCCAGCAGTGATCACGCCCGTCCACCAGGTAGAGCTTGAACTTCGCGTACTCGCGGTACGCCGCCTCGCCGCTCATGTCCTGGGCGTCGCAGCGAGTGAGCGACAGCCCCGGGAAACGCTTGCGGAAATCCGCCAGCGGATTGCCTTCAGGCGGCGCTGCCAGCAGGCCGTCGATGCGGGCAAGGTCGTCCTGGCTGATCATACTTACTCTCCCAGGCGGCGGGCTTCCACGGTGATGGGCAGGGTCGTTTCCGGCGCCATCTCCGGCAGTTCCAGGCGCCAGCCGTTGCCCAGCGTCACCACGCCGCCCCACATGCCTTCCTGTTCCATGGACACGATGGGCTCCTCCAGGTCTTTTTTTGCCACATAGGCGGAGAGGGCTCCCTGGGCGTCTTTTCTGATCATTACTTTCATGCTGTTTCCTTGGTTGAAAAGCGGTTCACGCCGCCATGTCGATCACGGGGGTGGCGGTCATGTGTTTGAGAACTGAAGCCAGCACGTCGATCACGCGCTCGATTTCGCTTTCTGTCGTGTGGCGGCTCAGGGAAAAGCGGATAGTGGCGCGCGCCTGCGCCTCGCTCAGCCCCATGGCAGCAAGGACATGTGAAGGCGCACTGCCGCCCGCGGTGCAGGCCGCGCCGGAGGAAACATGGATGCCGGCACGATCGAGCTTGTCGATGATGGCCTCGGCCTCCAGTTCGCCGAAGCGCACGCTGCTGGTGTTGGCCACGCGCGGCATCGTGCCGCCGTTGATGACCGCAAAGGGAAAGCGCGCGAGCACGGCGGATTCGAAGCGGTCGCGCAGCGCGGCCATGGCTGCGGCCTTGGCATCCAGTTCGCTGGCCGCCAGCTCGCAGGCCACGCCCATGCCGATGATGCCAGGCACGTTCTCGGTGCCGCCGCGGCGGTTGCGTTCCTGGTGGCCGAACAGCATAGGTGGCAGCTTCAGCCCCTTGCGCACGAACAGCACGCCCACGCCCTTGGGCGCATGGAACTTGTGCCCGGAGATCGACAGCAGGTCGGCCGGCAGCCGGGCCAGATCGATGACGGCCTTGCCGGCCGCCTGCACGGCGTCGCTGTGGAACAGCGCGCCTTTGGATTTAGCGATGCGCGCGGCTTCTGTGATGGGAAACAGCACGCCAGTCTCGTTGTTGGCCCACATCAGCGACACCAGCGCGGTGTCCGGGGTGACGGCGCTTTCCAAGGCGGCCAGATCCAGCTCCCCTTCCTTGCCCACCGGCAGCCGCGTGACGCGCACGCCCTCGGCCTCAAGATGCGACAGCAGGCGCAGCGTGGAAGGATGCTCGATCGCGCTGACAACGATGTGCGACTTGCCCGGACTGGCCGCCAAGGCGCCTGCGATGGCGAGGTGGTTGGACTCGGTGCCGCCGGAGGTAAACACGATCTCGGCCGGCGCCGCATTCAGCATGCGCGCCACCGAGGCGCGCGCCTGCTCCAGCCGCCCCTTGGCAGCCGCGCCGGCGCCGTGTTTACTGGACGGGTTGCCGTAGTGCCTGCACAGGCAATCGAACACCGGCTCCACGCACTCGGGCGCGAGCATGGTGGTAGCGTTGTTGTCCAGATAAATGGTGTTATCCATTTCCCTCATTGCCAGAAAATCCGGTCCGGGTCCCGATTCAAAAGTTGCAACAGCGCGCCCAGGGCGCTGAACTCTCCATAAAGCTGCCACTCGTGCAGCGCGTGGTCCTTGCGATACAGGCGCCAACGGTGAAACTCATTTACATATTCCAGGCGGGCGATATCGATCACGCCGCCTTTCTTGTCGATGTTGCGCGAGCAGCAGGGGCTCTGTATCCGGTAGCCGCCCTCGATCGCACGTACTTCCGGATTCACGTAGCGGTAGCGTGCCCGTGACGACAGCGCTTTCTCGATGCGCTTGCGGTCCACATCGTTGGGATGCATGAGGCCCACACCGCGCCCCTCATGCCGGGGTAATTTCTTCTTCGAGACAGCCCACCACTGCGCCCACCTGGAATTCCACCAGGTAGACAGGCAGGTTAAGTTCCTCGTGATAGCCGACATTGACGATTTCTCCTGGCGTGCCGGTCGCAACCAGCAAGGCTTCGGGGTCGCGATCCGGGTAGGTGCCATCGTTGAACAGATCGGCCGTCGCCAGAATGCGCTGGCCCCACTGGTATTTCGGTTCTCTCGGTTCGATCATGCGTCGTCTCCGATACGTTCTCTATTCGTCAAGTGCCTTGGTGTCGGCTCCTGATGGCACTCGCGGACGGTCGCACCTCCCGCCTGCGGCGGCAGGCACTGCTCCCTGCTCATACCGTCGCCTCCTCATTGCGCAAAACTGTGTCCTCGACCGCCTCAAGCTCCTTGCCGCGCATGCCGACGCGATGGCCGGTGTCGACGAAATCGACGGCGTAGATGTAGAACTGCTGCAGAAAGGTGCCGATGCTGGTGACGTAACCGACATCGCCCTTCCTCACCAGGATTTCGCCGATGTCCTTGCCAGCATAGGTGCCATCGTTGCGCACGGTCTTGGTGGATTTCACCTTCTGCCCGTAATCGAATATCGGGTCGGTGGTGATTTCCACGATGTCGCTGTCACGGCTGATCTTTGCCATTTCCTGCTCCTGTTAAAACCCCTGGGGTGCAGGCTTCTGCACCAACAACTGACTGACGTCGCCGGTAGCCGGTCCAAGACGCTGGCGCACGATATCGCGCACGAGTTCGTCCTCATCGTTGGCCAAGTGCCGCAAATGATTCTGATCGGCGCGGCTCGCCACTTCGTAGCGCACGCGCCAGTCGGGATCGTCCAGCAGTATCTGCAACTGCGACGGCTTCATGCGCCGCGCCACTTCCCGGCGCACGCCGGCATCCTCGTCCCTGGCCATGTTCGGCAGCATGGCCTCGGAGATGCGACTTGCGATAACGCAGCGCACGTCAGGCTCCTCGTCATGCATCATCAATGTCAGCAGGCTGTCCGGCAGGCGCTTCGCCACCACCTGACGCACGTAGTAATCCGGGTCGCTGATCATGGCACCGAGATCGTGGGGGTCGAGGCGTGCCGCCACCCGGATTCTGACTTCACGGTGCGGGTCGAACACCAGCTTGAGCAGTTGCTTGGCCGGCAGCCTGATCGCGGCGCTACCGCGCACGGTTTCGTCGGGGTCGTCGAGCAGGCGCGGCAGGTGGAAGACGTCCACGTGCTTGGCCGCGACCGCGCGCACCTCGAAATACGGGTGTTCCAGGAAATCCTTGGCCAGGCCCTGATTCCAGAAGAAGAAGCGGTCGATTCGCTTGGCGTAGCGGTCGTGCACGCAGGCCAAGCCAAGCTGGCATCGCTCTTGCGCCTTGAGTTCACTATTTGGACATCTCGCACAGTCGAGTTCGCAGTCCTGCCAGTCGGTGGGTGGGCCGATGTCATTCATCCTCGTCCTCCCTGCCGTGGCGATAGAGCACCTTGAGCAGCACCGACGCATTCAGCTTGTCCGTGGGGTCGAGTTCCAGCATCCTGTTGAGCACGACCCGGCTTTCCTCCAGCCGGCCCAGACGCATTTGCAGATAGCCGCAGGCTTTCAGGGTGAAGAGGTAGAAGCGCGGCAACACGGCATCGTAGCTGCCGAACGCCGCGTCGCCCGGCTGCACGCGTCGCCAATCCTCGTTCAGGCCGTTGTCGCGCGCGGCCTTGATCAGGCAGCGCTGCGCCACTTCCAGCGCATCCAGGAGACGGCCCTTGTAGAAGTAGAAGCGGTAGAGCGCAATCAGCACCGCTGCATGGCCCGGCGCCAGCGCCTGGGCCTGGAACAGGTGGCTCTCGGCGATCTGGTCGTTCTGGTAGTTGAGGCCGGCCAGGTACAGGTGCTGCTCGACCTGCTCAGGCAGGTTGCTGCCGAAGCAGGCCTGCTCCAGCCATGCGGGATTCATGCCCTCCGGTACAACTGGATTTGCTGTCATCATCCCGCTACTTGTTGTGCACGTTGCTTGCATGGCCTGTCCACCTTTTCCGCCTCAGTGCTTGCGCCCGATGCTGGAGATGTCGATGCTGGCCACGCTGCTGCTGGAGCTGCTGCAGCCACAGGACGGCGAGTTCGGCGTGACGAAGGTCAGCCCACTGTTGGTCGGGGTATCGGCGAAGTCCATGGTGGCGCCTTCCAGAAGCAGGCGGCTTTCCGCCGGCAGGAAGAATTTGACGCCGTTGACTTCGACCACTGCGTCGCCCTCCTTCGGCGCCGCCTCCACGCTGAATTCGGAAGCCAGTCCCGAACAGCCGCCGACGCTCACCATCAAGCGGAAACCGGCGTTGTCGCCGACACCGCCGAAGCGGATCATGCGGCGCACGAACTTCTCGGCGGCAGGAGTCATGGTGAATTGCATCATGCTCTCCTAGGCGGCTTGATAGCGAGGGTAGCTGTTGTCGATGACGCAAGTGTCATCGACCGGGCACACCGCGACGCACTGCGGGTCGTCGAAGTAACCGATGCACTCGGTGCACTTCTCCGGCTTGATGATGAAAGTGCCGTCCTTCTCGCGGATGGCGTTGTTGGGACACTCCGGTTCGCACGCCGAGCAGGCGGTGCATTGGGAAGTGATGATCTTGAATGCCATGGTCTTTCTCTCCTAGCTGTTGCAGGTAAATTTAATTCGGCAATTTCATGCTGCGATGAAGGCGCCCTGGCGAATGTCGGCATCGCCGCGCACCTGGTGCACGATCTCGCCGCTCTTTACTTTGTCCAGGTAGTCCTTGAAGTAGCGCAGCACCGATTGCTCGATATACTCGTGGGCATACTGGTCCACGGCGTCGATGCCGGCATTCTTCAGGTCGGCCTTGGGACAGCCGCCGATCTTGGCCACGAACACCGCATGGCAGTCGTTGATGGCGCGGATCACCGTGGCGAGCGTGTCTTCCTCGCCATAGCCGCCCTGGCAGTACAAGTCCACGCGACGATGGCCGACGAACTTGGCGCCGCAGGTGCTGAGTTCGTAAATCTGGAACTCGCTGGCATGGCCGAAGTGCTCGTTGATGCGGCCGCTGCCCTTGGTCGCCACGGCCACCAGCATCTTCAGATCGGCGAACTCGCCGCTCATGTCTTCCATCTCGGCCTGGCGCGCTTCGACCTTGGCCTGGCGTTCCTTCTCCACGGCCTCCTGGTAGGCTTTGCGGCCTTCCAGGTCATAGTTCACTTCCATTGCCTCGATCTTTTCAGTCGTGAACTCGGCGCTGCGGTCTTCGCCCAGCAAGCCGACGGCGTCGGCGCGGCACTGGCGGCAATGGCGCATCATGTTCATCTCGCCCTCGCACTGGTCCTGCAAGGCCTTGAGTTCCTGCGCGGTGGGCCCGCGCTGGCCGTTGAGACCGAACACGGTGCCATGCTCCGGCGCGGAGATGAGCGGCATGATGTTGTGCAGGAAGGCGCCGCGCGACTTCACCGCCTTGTTCACCTCGACCAGGTGATGGTCGTTGATGCCGGGAATCATCACCGAGTTGACCTTGCACAGGATGCCGCGCTCGGTCAGCATCTCCAGGCCGCGCAACTGGTGCTCGCTGAGAATGCGCGCCGCGTCGATGCCCTTCCAGCGCTTGTTCTTCCAGAATATCCACGGGTAGATGTGCTGGCCCACTTCCGGATCGACCATGTTGATGGTGATGGTGACGTGGTCGATGTTGTACTGGGTCAGGCGCTCCACATGTTCGGGCAGCGCGAGACCGTTGGTGGACACGCACAGCTTGATGTCCGGCGCGGTCTTGGCCACCAGCTCGAAAGTCTTGAAGGTCTTCTCGGGGTTGGCGAGCGGATCGCCGGGGCCGGCGATGCCCAGCACCGTCATTTGCGGGATGGTGGAGGCGACAGCCAGCACTTTCTTCGCCGCCTGCTCGGGTGTGAGCTTCTCGCTCACTACGCCGGGACGCGATTCGTTGGCGCAGTCGTATTTGCGGTTGCAGTAGTTACACTGGATGTTGCAGGCCGGCGCCACCGCCACATGCATGCGCGCGTAGTGGTGATGCGCCTCTTCGCTGTAGCAGGGATGGTTCTTCACCTTCTCCCAGATTTCCGGCGGCAGGTCGCCACTGCCCGCGCCCGAACCGCAACTCGCCTTGCCGCTGCCGCCCGATGTGCCGCAGCCCTTGTGCTCGGCCATCTGCTGCATGATTTCATCGAGGGGTTTGATCTGGTCCACCCCCACGCTCACCACACCTGCCTGATTGTCCATGAATGCTCCCGTCCGCTTCTGTCGTCGGCTGCCGACTCGCGGCCGCCAGGAAATGAACTGCTACACGGGACATTCAGCAACTAGCGTGCCACGGTGGAAATTTCCCGAAACACGCACGGATACAGGCACTTGGCAGAATTTGCGTTTTGTCGCGCTTGTGACAAAGCGGGATTGGCGTGGGAAAAATTGTCGGGAAAACTACAGTTGATAGTTGTCGGTTTTCAGTCTTCAGTTCTCAGCGCAGAAAAAAAACTGACTACCGCTTACCGACGACTGATTACTGACAACCGACTACAGCCGCTTGACTTCGATGTTGTACTTCTGCAGCGCGTAGCCAATCTGGCGCGGCGTCAGATTCAGCAGGCGCGCGGCCTTCGCCTGCACCCAGCCGCATTGTTCAAGGGCCCAGACCAGACGCTCGCGCTCGCTCATGTTGCCCGGTTCGCCGTGAGCGTCGGCAGCGGAAGCTTCACCTCCGCCGGCGGCCTCCAAACTATGGGCGATCATGTCGTTCTGGATGATCGGGATCGCCTGCTGGACCTGCCCATAGTGCTGCAAAACCTGAGAGAAGCACTTGTTCTGCTGGCAAGGCAAATCCACGTCATGGATGACATTCGTGCGCGTCATCGTGGCGGTGCGCTCCACGCAGTTTTCCAGTTCACGCACGTTGCCGGGCCAGTTGCACTTGAGCAGGATTTCCATGGCCTCCGGCGAAATGGCGAGCTTGCGCTCGTTTTCCTTGTTGAACTTGTCCAGGAAATATTCGACCAGCAGCGGGATGTCCTCGCGCCGTTCGCGCAGCGGCGGCAGGAAAATGCTCACGACATTGATGCGGTAGTAGAGATCGGCGCGGAATATTTTCTTGGCCACATCCTCCTCGAGGTTGCGGTTGGTCGCGGCGATCAGGCGCACATCGACCTTGATCGACTTGTTGCCGCCCACGCGCTCGAATTCGCGCTCCTGCAATACGCGCAACAGCTTGGTCTGGAAAGCCTGGGAAATCTCGCCGAGTTCGTCCAAAAATAGCGTGCCGCCATGGGCCATTTCGAAGCGACCCTTGCGTTCCTGGGTGGCGCCGGTGAACGAGCCTTTCTCATGGCCGAACAGTTCTGATTCGAGCAGCGTTTCCGAAAGCGCGGCGCAATTGACCTTGATGAAGGGCGCATCCTTGCGCTGGCTCAGGTAATGAATGGAGCGCGCGATGACTTCCTTGCCGGTCCCGCTCTCGCCGCGCAGCAGCACCGTCGATTTGCCGGGCGCGGCCTGGTGGACTTCGGCGAATACCTCCTGCATGCGCTTGCTGCGGCCGATGACGTTGTCCAGACTGTACTTGCCCTGCAATTCCTTCTGCAGTCGGTGCTGGCGCTGCATCAGCTCCTCGCGCTCGGCGGCGACGTGCTCATGCAGACGCGTGGTCTGCCCGATCAGGTTTGCCACCATGGAAAGGAAGCGCACATCGTGCTCGAAACTGGCAGGCTTGCCGTCCACCTCCCTATCCACGCTCAAGACTCCGACTGTCTGACGCCCAATCTTGATCGGCACGCCGATAAACGCAACGACGCGTCCCTCGCCCATGCTGCGGGAGCCGGTGCGATTCAAGAACAGCGGTTCCTTTGCCACGTCGGGCACCACGATGGGCATGCCGGTTTGCAGAATCTTTCCGGTAATGCCCTCGCCCTTGCGGAATTTACCGCGGCTGGCCGCCTCGGCTGACATGCCGGTGGCCTCAACGACGTGCAACTCGCCCGACGGCTGCACCAAACTGACCATGCCGCGCTGCATCTTCAGATGCGAAGACAGCACGCCCAGCACCTCCCGCGCCGTCTTGTTCAGGTCGAGAGAAGAGCTCAGTATCTTGCTGATTTCATAGATAGTTGCAAGTTCGATACCTGCCTCGCGACCCGGAAACGCACCCATAACTCTGACCTCGCCGACCCTGTTTCAGGTCCTGAAGATGATTTTTACTCCCCTAGCGTGACAAAACATGCAATTGGCATGCCAATAGGATGACGGCCTCCTAAATTCCTTATGCATAGGGTGCGAGGCCTGGTTTTTGCATATGTCCTCTGTAGCCATTTTTTTGTCGCAACCACTACAGGACACCCATGCCGCTTCACGATTTTCATTGCCCCCGCTGCAACAAGACTTTCGAACTGCTGGTCCGCAGTAGCGACGTTCCCGCCTGCCCCGATTGCGGCAGCCAGGAGCTGCAAAAACTCGTGTCCATGCCCCAGGCTCCGGGCAAGACTGCGGGCATCATCGCCAGCGCCCGCAGGCAGGCGGCGCGCGAAGGCCATTTCAGCAACTACTCCGCCTCCGAGCGGAAAAAAATCAAATGAGGTTTTGGCATGCGCCTCACCTTCGTCGGCTTTGTAGGGTTTGCGACAAATGAATTTCCTTTTGCGCTGCCCCAGGCCCGCGAAGATGTTCATGCGCTTTTTTGGCATGCCGGCTGCTTGGGTTGTTGGAAGCCTGCCTGTCTTGGAAATGCCGCACGAAGAAACCGAATTACGGGAGATCTCTCATGTTCAATGTCTCACTGCTGTCCATCATCGAAAATGCGGGTGTCGCCGTGCTGACCCTGACCGAGGGGCTGGAGAAGGACGAGTTCCTGTTCTCGTGCCTTACCCGCGCGGAAACCACGCGCCAACTGAAAATCATGAGCGACTCCATAGCCAACCTGCCGCCGTCAACGCAAGTCCTGCTTGAAGAAATCGACTGGAAAGGCTGGCAGTCCCTGACGCGCCGGATCGGCAGCGGCGACAGCGCGGAAGAGGAAGCGCTGTGGTTCGCCGTGCGCTCGCTGGTGCCGGCCACCCTAATGTGGCTGCGCGTGTACCGCAAGAACCAGCCCGAAGTATTCGCATACAGGCCGGCCCCTACTGCAGGCGAGGCCGGCGCATGAAACCAGCAGCCGAGTCCCGCATGGAAGCACTCCTTAAAATCGAAGGCGATCACGTCCATCTGGCATCGCCGCAGGAAATCGCCGCCGGCATCAAGGCCGCCAGCGAAGTGTTCGCCAGCCACAACACCGATCCCCTCGCCTGCGCCGCCGCCAGCGAAAAGCTGGACAGGGACGAGCCCCTGACCAGGGACGAGGCCCTGCTGTGCGTAATCTGGGACACCGCCGACGACAAGGCCTTCCGCGCAGTTACCCTGGGCTGGCTGGCCCGGGATGTCGACATCCGGCTCACCATAGCCCGGCCGTCATGACCGTGGCGCAACTGATCGCCGCCTTGCAGCAAATGCCCGCGCAGGCCGTGGTGCTGATCGAAGGCGATGCCGGCTACTCGCTGGTCGGCGGACTGGATTTTGAACAGAACGGCAACGGCGTGCCGGACGAAGTGATCCTGCAGCCGTCGATGGAAGATGACTGAACCTGGCACACCGGAAAGCTTTGCGGTAGCGGAAATGAACACCCACCATTTCATGTTCCGCGGCGCGGGGCGCAGCCGGGACAGCGCCCGTCTCGCCCTGCTGAATGCCTGGCGCACGCACCGCACCGCGCTGCTGGAACGTTATCCGGAACGGGCCGACTCCATCCCGGACGAACACCACATCGAGGACCATTTCAAAATCTACTACCTGGAATTCGAAGCGGATGCCGGCTACCGCGACGGCGAGCGCGTGGTGTGAACAGATGAACTCGAATGATCAGCAAAGAAACCTGGATTGCCGCGCTACGCTCGCAATGACACCTCAACCATCATCGCGAGGCCCGCAGGGCCGTGGCGATCCATCTGAACCAGTCCCAGCAAAACTTTTGGGATAACGGACAACACCATGAACACCAACATCCTCGACCGCAACCGCGTCATCCTCTGCCACTTCGACAGCTACAGCTGCGCCCTGCTCTTCGCCCGCTACGGCGACAGCGTGCTTGCACCCGCGCCCCTGCCGGAAGCCGCGAGCGACATGCCGACACCAAGCGACGCCGGCGCACAACACACCTCCGCCGCGGTGCTCGATGCGCTGGCGGCAAGATACGCCCTCGACCCAGCGCAGTTGAAGATCGACGACGACTTCCAGGCCTGGCTGTCCGACGACAGCGGCCCCATCCGCATCCACCTCGCCCGCTTCATCGGACTCGATGCGCCGCACGCGGCGATCGAACCGCTCGGCGGCGTCTTCAAGCCCATCAGCCAGATGCGCGGCATGCCCGTGTCCGAGCTGAACCTGATGCGCCAGGTTTTCAATCTGATCATGGGCGGGAGTTAGGCCTGAGTTTTCCCTAAGGTCGAAAATAAATTCGAGCTTAAACCTTTGATTCATGTTGCCGCTCAGAACCGGTCCGTCCTGACCACCTCCTCATATGCAAGCTGCCCGCCGCGCGGCCAGGGTGCGTCGGTTCCCTTGCCGATCGCCACATACATGGCGATGACGTGGTCTTCTGGCAGGTTGATGAGTTTGGCCACGGCGTCCACGTCGCCCAGGTCCATGGGGCTGCTGTCATAGCCCATGCCCTTCGCCGCCAGCATCAGCGTCTGCGCGGCGATGCCGCAGGAGCGCATGGCCTCTTCTACCTGAAAGCGCTCGCGCCCTGCGTAGTGCTGGCGGATGCCTTCCAGCAGCCCTTCACGCACCTCGGCCGGCGCCGTCTGCCAGTACCGTTCCGGCGATTTCTGCCAGGCCTTCACATCGGCGCAGATCACCACCAGCAGCGAGGCGTCAGTAATCTGCGGCTGCATCCAGCAGGCCGCACGTATCTGTTCGCGCAGGGCCTGGTCGCGCACCAGCACAAAGCGCCAGTGCTGAATGTTGAAGGCGGTGGGCGACAGCATCGCCAGCGACATCAGCTCGCGAATTTCGTCCTCACCCATCGCATGCGCCGGATCGAGTTTCCTGACCGCGCGCCGGGTTTCGATAGCAGTTCTTACGTCCATGTTTTTTCCTCGATGAATCGCCCCGGGTTTCATGGAGGCTGTTTGGTTTAAGTTAGCTCGGTTTCCCGGGCACGTTCTTCGGCGAGTTGCCGGTAGTAGTTTGCCTCAGCTTCGGCGGGCGGGATATAGCCGATGGGTTC